>CAZVGR010000054.1:0-33266 GCA_964626845.1 uncultured Anaerolinea sp. | reverse complement strand
AGGTTCAGGGAGACTTTTGGTCTCCCCGGAATTTTGCGCAAAATTTGGGTGTTACTCGTTACTCGTTAGAAGTCAATCTCGATTTCCTGCAGCCTGCTGGCTTGCTCGGCTTTGCGGCCGCGGGCTTCGACCAGCTCCAGGCGGGCGTCGATCAGGGCGCGTGCGGCCAGCAGCAGCTCACGCTCGGCCCCGCGCAGGTGCAGCCAGAACTCGTCGTTCAGCCCAGCGCTGCGCACGAAGGCCCGCAGCCCGCGCAGGCCCTCGGCCAGCCAGCCGTTGAGCGAGAAGTCGTCGCTCTCCAGGCTGGCCGGGTCGATCCAGGGGGTGTCGAACAGGCGCTGCCAGGGGTCGGCGTCGTCGGCCGGCTGGCTGCGCCGGCCGGCCTCGGCCTGGGCGCGCTGCTCGGCCTCGGCTTCCAGTTGGGCAATACGGGCGCGGATGTCTTCGCTGGTCATGGCATTTCAGGCGCCGGGCACTTGGCGACTGTGGGGAGTGCTTTACCCGGCTCGACAGGCTATTTGTAGACAGAACCCAAGTACCCAGCGCCTGGGCAAGGTCTCATGACTCGCTCAGGGATAGGGCAACAGATTCAACCCTTCGATGAAGCGATAATCCTGCTGATTCTTGGTGATAAATGCACAATCGAGTGTCAGGGCTGTTGCCGCGATCTCAACCATCGTCACACCCATGTGGAATGCTCCCATTCGCGCTGCCGCAGATGACGCACCCAGGCCGTACTATCTTGCATGTCGGTGCGGTCACGCCACATTCCGATGAACGCTTCCTCGGCCAACGTGGTGCGTTCCCTGTTGCCAGTGCGCGGCCTGGCAGGATAACGGGTTTTGAGAAACGCCACAAAGTCAATGACCTGTTGCTGCGCTTGTGGCGGCAAGGAGGTGATATCGCTTACAATGTCCCGGTTCTCCATCTGGACCTCACGTTTGTTCCGGTTGCCTGTTTGTCCGAAACAGGACCATATGATTGCTCTCATGGTCGGACTCGGATCGACGCCAGCTATTTGGTTTGACCGGCTCCCCGATTTTAGCTTAAGATGGGTGGGTTGGCAAAAGGAAGTCCGGTCAGTTGCTGGTCGTCCCGGACGAAGAAATCGCCTGTGCCAAAGCCTTGCGCGTGGCGCCCATGGCAAGCAACGAGCGTACCAACAGGTCGAGCGACACCGACGGATCGCCGGCTTCCATCCTGGCCACGCGCGACTGGCTGGATTTCAGCATTCTGGCCAGGTCGGTCTGGGTGAGATGCCTCTGCTTGCGGTAGGCGCGCAGGGACTCGCTTAAGGCCAGCTTCAGCTCGATGTAGCTGGATTCCTCTGGTGTTAATTCCAGGAACTCCTCCACAGAGCCGACTTTCCAGCCCTTGGCCTCCAGTTGTTGCTGCCTCTGATCCATGTCGAAGTAGTGACTCACTCAGGATTGTTTTCCGTCTATCTCTTCGATCTCTCGAAGAAGGAATGGTAAGTTTGGTCGATCAAAACGAATCTCAGGTGCAGGAATTCGATGGTGTTTGATATCCGGTGGTATGTGCTTATGATGCGGCATGGTCGATGCCAAAGTTGGGTCGTTAGGATGCGGGAAATCGTCATACCAGTACAACCGCTCTTCGTTCCGATAGACTTCGTACCCGTAGGACGTGATGATGCCCGCGTCGAAGTCGATTTCCTCACGCATGCGCAGGCGTAAGCCATTGGCAAATAGAATCTCACCTTCAGCAATGCCTGTGTATGGGCTATCCGACCACGCAGTGACTGTGGATGTCTGGATTGCAGGCTGATCCAGCAGTTTGGCGAGAAATCGGCTATAGCCGCGCAGGGAATGCAAAGGGTTGGCGTTCATCAGTAGGCCGGTTGAAAGCGTAGGACTCTGCTAAACTCGCGCTCCTGTATCTGCTTGCGGTAGGCCTCTTTTCGGCGTCGCCAGGTCTCATAGATGCCTTTCCAGCGGCTGAAGTCAGCGCGCGTTTCATCATAGGCGTCGTACTCGGCCAGCTTGCCAGCCATCAGGGCGTTGTAAAAATCCTCGCTGAGAACGCCATACTTCTCCTCGTAGAGAGTCAGGCGACGTTCCAGCAGTTTCATTTCGATGACTAACTCGTGAGTCTCCATGTTCGTATCTCCAATCACGGCCAGAGCGGCAACATGTCTGAAAGCATACCACAGGTCCCGGATAGAGGCAATTGATCATGCGAGCCTCAAATCAGCCAAAACGCACCTGGGAACACACGAACACCGCCGTGAGCGCACAGCAACGAGGCCACGCGCTCACGGCGGATGACGGTGTTCAGCGTCTCTACGCGCTTATTTCTGGGCCGTCGCGTACTCCCGGCACAGTTGGACCGCCATCTCCCCGGCCGCCCTGCTGTAGCCCTCGGTCTGGGCCAGCTCGTCGGCGCGGTTGGCGCTGGCCCAGGCGGCCTCGGCCTCCAGCCATGGCTCATAGGCCTTGCGTTCGGCGACGCCCAGGAAGCCAGTAACCTGGCGCAGCGTGCCGTCCTCCAGCGAGTAGAACGTCATCTTGCCAGGCAAGCCGTCAGCAGCGCCATAGGCCGCGATGCACCCATCGGAGACAGACAGCGCGCACTGGATGCCGGTACCCAACCATTCGCAGTCGGTGATCTGGAGACGCTCTCCCTTGCCGGCCATCCAATCGAGCATAGAGCGCACTTCCTCTACTCCCGCAGCCCTGTCCTTCCAGAACTGGAACTTCGGATCATCGATGAAGACCGCCATCGCCGCGTCCACGTCGCCGCTGTTAATGGCGTCGACCAAGGCCTGCGCGGCGGCAGCGGTGGCCGGTTCCTGGATCTTCACAGCGGCTTCATAGTCGCGGCATAGCTTAATCTGAAGAGCGCCAGCCTGTCTTCTGTCAGGATTAGGGTCGATCTGAGTTAACTCCTCTGCACGATTGACACGCATCCATGCCTGGGCAGGCGGGCTCCAGCTTCCAAAATAGTCGTTCCATCCGGCGCCATCTAACCGACCGGTGACTTTGGATATCTTGCCATCCGGCTGCACGACGAATGTGACCTTGGTGGGCAGGCCGTCTGTAGCGCCGAACGCCGCAATACAGCCATCGACAACGTTCATGGCGCAAGATACTTCGTTCTCCTTCGGTTCGCACGCCACGCTCTTGTATTCCGTATCCAAACCCACCCACCAGTCGAGGATCCATCGACGCAGATCTTCTTTTCCATTGGCGTAGTACTCCCACACAGCGAAACTGATGTCGTCGGTCATGTGTGCCAACACAGCATCCACGTCTCCGCTGTTGAGCGCTTCCACCCAGGCTTGAACGACTGCAACAGGATCGGACTCGGCTGCGGGTGGCATGGGGGTGTCGGTAGGCGCCGACGGCATGGCCGTCGGCGCCGCGGCGGGAGCCGCACAGGCGGCCAGCAGCGCTACCATCAGCAGGACGCTGCACGTTGCCAACAGATGCTTGCGGGGTTGCATGATACTCCTCCTTGGTCTCAAGGGACGGTCACGACTTCGCCGGGTTCGCCACCCGGCACTGGGACTGCTTCGATCTGCGCGTGCAAAAACGCGCACAGGGCCTCCAGATCGGCGAAGCCTGTGCGTTCACCGCTCAGCGTGTCCTGCAGCGAGGCTCGCCAGGGCTGGCCAGCTCCGCCGGGCGCTCGCCGCAGGCGCAATAGATAGGATAGATAGGCAGGTCGCTCTGCGTTCATGGGTTGGCCTCGCAACGATCACCCCTATTGTCGCGCAGAGCAATCAAGAAAGTGTCAAGAAACTGTTGAATTATTCACAATCTTCTGTTACAATGGATGCAGATCAGTCGGGCGGTCTGTCACTGTTTGCGGCGAGGAGTATCTGGCTATGGCGCATCTGGCGCTGGCGCTGTTGGGACCCTTCGAAGTGGTGTTGGACGGGAAACGGGTGACCTGGTTCCAGTCGAACAAGGCGCGCGCCCTGCTGGCCTACCTGGCTGTCGAGGCAGCCTCGCCCCACCCTCGCCATGCGCTGGCCGGCCTGCTCTGGCCCGAGAGCACCGACGCCCACGCGCTCCACAGCCTCAGCCAGGCTCTGTGTAACCTGCGCAGCGTGCTGCACGACCACGCAGCCCCCGCCCCTTGCCTTCTCGTCACCCCCCACACCATTCAGTTCAATCCCCACGGCGATCATTGGGTGGATGTCGAGGAATTTGGTAGCTTGGTAGATTGGGATAGTGGTAGATTGGCAAATTGGGCGACCGCAGCACCGACCAATCTACCAGTTTCCCAATCTACCGGTCCACTCGCTCTCCAGCACGCAGTGGCTCTCTACCGCGGCTCGTTCCTGGAAGATCTTGCGCTGGTCGACGGCGTGGGGTTCGAGGAATGGGCGGGAGTCTGGCGCGAGCGGCTGCACCGGCTGATGCTGGCGGCCTTGCAGCGGCTGGCGGCGCTCCACCAGGACGGCGGAGCGCTGGAGGCGGCGCTGGACTGCGTCTGGCGCCAGTTGGAGCTGGACCCCTGGCTGGAAGAGGCCCACTTCGAGGCCATGCGCTTGCTGGTCGACGTCGGGCGGCGCAGCGAGGCCCTGGCGCAGTACAGCCTCTGCCGCCGCCTGCTGGCCAGCGAGTTGGGCGTCGAGCCGGCCGCAGCAACTACCCGCCTATACGAGCAGATCAGGGACGGCGCATAGGACTGTCAGGTGGGCGCACCAGCCAGGGCGCAGCCTCAGCGCGCCAACTGGCCCTCCCACGAACCCGCCCACCTGACAGTCCTGTTGGATGAAAATTCGGATTGACATTCCGAATTTTCATGGTAGAATGAAAGTATGCTTGCACGACCACACTATTTGCAGCGCATCGCAATTGGCTTGAGCCGATCGGCCATCGTAGCCCTTCTGGGACCGCGTCAGGTCGGCAAGACTACACTGGCCCGGCAATACCTCGAGAATCGCGACGGAACCTATTTCGATCTGGAGTCGCAGCCTGACATCCGGCGGCTACAGAACCCTGAGATGGCGCTCGCTGCGCTGGAAGGCATCGTCGTCATAGACGAGATCCAGGTCTTGCCGGAACTGTTTGGGGTGCTCAAGGTGCTGGTGGACCGGCCGCAGAACCAAGCGCGCTTCTTGATCCTGGGCAGCGCATCGCCCGACATCGTCAAGAACATCTCGCAGACCCTGGCAGGGCGCGTCGAGTTCATCGAGATGGCCGGTTTCGACCTGGACGAGGTCGGAGCAGAGCGCTGGGAGGAACTCTGGGTTCGGGGTGGATTTCCCCGCGCTTTCCTGGCGGGTTCGGACGAGGACAGCGCAGCCTGGCGCGAGGGCTTTGTTCGCACCTTCCTGGAGCGGGACATTCCCCAGTTGGGCATCACCATCCCAGCGCCGGCCATGCGCCGCTTCTGGACCATGCTGGCGCACTACCACGGGCAGACTTGGAACGCTTCGGAGTTGGCGCGCGCCATGGGATTGACCGACAAGACCGTGCGCGCCTACCTGGACATTCTCACCGGCACGTTCATGGTGCGCCAGTTGCAGCCCTGGTACGCCAACGTCGGCAAACGGCAAGTCAAGTCGCCCAAGATCTATTTGCGGGACTCCGGCCTCTTGCACAGCCTGTTGGATTTGCCCGACCAACACAGCCTGCTAGCCCATCCCCGAGTCGGCGCTTCCTGGGAGGGGTTCGCTTTGGAGCAGGTTCTCCAGGCCGTCGGTCCGTCGCAGGCGTATTTCTGGGCCACCCATAGTGGGGCGGAACTGGACCTGCTCTTCACCCAGCGCGGTCGCCATTTTGGCGTCGAAGCAAAGTTCAACGAGGCACCTTCTGTGACCCCGTCGATGCGCAGCGCAGTCACTGACCTGGACTTGAATCACCTGTGGATTGTCCACCCCGGTCCCCACAGCTATCCCGTTAGCGATAGGATTTCAGCGCTGGCCTTGCGCGACATCACCAGCTTACCTAACCAGATCGAGAACCTCCCCGTGTAGTCAAGAGGGGCGGATCAACTCTCCATTTCGCCCCCACTCAACGGGACGGCGCGTAGGACTGTCAGGTGGGCGCACCAGCCAGGGCGCAGCCTCAGCGCGCCAACTGACCCTCCAACGAACCCGCCCACCTGACAGTCCTGGGAACCTACCGCTCCGCAATACACAAAATCGACGTGCCGATGGGCAGGGCGACGCGCTTCATCAGGCCCGCCTCCACCTTGCCCACGCCAGTCAGTACGCCGTTCATGCCGGGCGGCGCGGGCTCCATCTCCACCTGGTAGGCGTCGTCGTCGAAGTGGGGCGAAGCCAGCTCCGGCTCGGCCCGGCCGCGGCGCACCAGGATCAACCCAGCCGCCATGGGGAAGAGGAAGAAGTTGTTGTAAGACGCCGCCAGCACGCGCAGGCCGTGCCGCTCCAGCTTCTGCTTCAGCTCGGCCCGGGTGTAGCGGCGCTGGTGCGCGTTGATCACGTCGTTGTGGCTCCACAGCCACATCAGGGCCGGCACCGTCACCACCAGCTTGCCGCCCGGCTTCAGCACCCGCTGGCATTCGCTGAAGACGCCATGCTCGTTGGGCACGTGCTCCACCACATCCAGCAGCGTCACCAGGTCGAAAGTACGGTCGTCGAAGGGCAGGTCGTCCGCGCTACCTTCCTGCACGTCCAGCCCGCGCTGCCGCGCGACCTCCAACGGCTTGCTGTACAGATCGACGCCCACCACCTGGCCATAGTGGGCGAGGTGGTGCATCATGTTGCCGGCGCCGCAGCCCACATCCAGGATGCGCAAGTTGGTTTGGTCTGCGCCCACGTAGCGATCCAGATAGCCCAGGATTGCCCTCGTGCGGCTGGCGAACCACCAGTGGCGGTCCTCTTCTAAAACGACGTTCATCGGGGTAGCTTTCATCGGTACAATAGTGTCCTTTGTATGATCTCTGGCAGAGCATTGTAGCCGAATCGCCGCCGGTTGACAAAGTGAAGGTCGGAACAGTTACATGGTTGCAAGCTGCGCGCGTGCCGCGGCCAACACCTGCTCCACGCTGACGTCACGCACGCAGCCGTGCTCAGCCAGCGTGCGCTCCGGCCAGTCCAGCCGGTTGCAGGGGATGCAGCCCCAGTCCGACGTGATCACGGCATGGCGCTGCGGGCTGCCCCAGGGGCCGAAGGTGCGCCGGTCCACCGGGCCGTAGAGATGTACGGTCGGCGCGCCCACGGCCACGGCCAGGTGCAACGGGCCGCTGTCGGGGCCGATGACCAGCGCGCAGCGCCGGTAAACTGCCGCCAGCACGCCCAGGCTGGTCTGGCCGGCCAGGGAGATGGGCAGGGTAGACAGCGCTGGATCTGCGGCCAGCAGCGCCAGCACCGGGTCGATCAGCTCCGCCTCGCCGGCCGAGCCAGTGAAGACCACCTGCGCGCCCTGCTCCTGGGTCAGGCGGCGGGCCAGCTCGGCCCAGGCCGCGCTGCGCCAACGCTTCACCGCCGCGCCGCTGCCGGGATGAAGCGCTACCAACGGTCGGTCGGTGGTCGGCAGGAGCACAGCGGCCGCGGCTTCGTCCTCGGCCGTCACTGCAACGCGCAGCCGCCAATCGCTGTCAAAGTCATCCCCACCGCTTACCACCGGCCGTTGGCTATTGACCGTTAACCGTTCACCGTTGACCGTTAACCGGTCGCCCTCCGCCGCCGCCAGCGCCAAGGCCAGGTTCTGCACCACCTCGTGCCGCCCTGCCACGTAAGGGATCGGCCGCGTCAGGAAGGGCTGCACCTCGTCGATGGCATAGCCAACACGTTGCGGGATGC
The DNA here is from genome assembly GCA_964626845.1 of uncultured Anaerolinea sp. Lineage (GTDB taxonomy): Bacteria > Chloroflexota > Anaerolineae > JAAEKA01 > JAAEKA01 > JAAEKA01. Next base: position 25,522 of record CAZVGR010000054.1, on the reverse strand, counting down.
CAGCCGCGGCTGCCAGCCAGGCGCCCCACCAGTGGTCGAAGCGCAGCGCCAGCGCCAGATCGAAGTCCAGCGCGGCCAGCCGCTGCGCCTCGGCTTGCAGCAAGCGATAGGGCGCCAGCGGGCCAGCCTTGGATTGGCGGGTGAAGCCGGGGAAGGGGCAGGTGAGCAGCTCGTCCAGGTCGGGGTTGCTTGCCAGCACAGGCTCGCCCCAAGGCCCCACCAGCGCGGTGATGTGCGCCGCAGGGAAGCTGGCCCGCAGCAGGTGCAGGGCCGGCGTGGCAAAGAGCAGGTCTCCCAGGTGGTCGGGGCGGATGACCAGAATGCGGCGGGGCGGCGTCATGGCTGGGGGCTGGGCATAGCGTTTGCCCCAGAAGCGCAGCAGGCGCAGCCGGGCCGCCTGGCGGCGGCTGCGCTGCGGGCTGCGGGCCAGGGTATCCCGGTGCCTCTCAGCCAGCGCTTGCCGTTGCGCAGGGGATGTGAGCTCGTCCATGATGCGCTTTAGAAATGACTTTTCTTCGGAAGAAAAGTCATTTCTGCTCCTCCGCGCCGTTCACGCCCAACTCATCATAGACCGCTTTCAGCCTGGGCACGATGGCCGGCCAGCCGTAGTGGGCCTCCACAAAGCGCCGGCCGGCATAGCCCAAGCGCGCGCGGCGGGCAGGGTCACGCAGCAGCGCTACCGCTGCGCGGGCAAAACTCTCGGCGTCATCGGCGAAAACCAGCTCCTGGTCATCGGTCAGTGGAAAGCCCTCGCAGCCCAGCCGGGTGGAGACCATGGCGCTGCGCATGGCCAGCGCCTCCAGCACCTTGAGCCGCGTGCCGCCCCCCATGCGCAGGGGCACAACGTAGACAGCCGCAGCGGCGATGTGGGCACGAATGTCGGGCACGAAGCCGGTGACGATCACACCAGGCAGCTTTTCCATCTCCTGCACGCGCGGGGGCGGTTCTTTACCCACGATCACAAAGGTGGCGTCGCCGATCTCGCGCCGGATTTGGGGCAGCACGTCCTGGGCAAACCAGGTTACGGCGTCCACGTTGGGGCGAAAATCCATCTTGCCGGTGAAGACCAGCGCGTTGGGGCCGTAGTCTGGCGCCTGGGAGTCGCCGGCGCGGCTGTAGGCAGCGTAATAGTCCAGATCGACCCCGTTGGGGATGACAGTGATATCCAGCTTGGGGTCGAGCTTCAGCAAGGCTTCCCGGTCAGCCTCAGAGACGGCGATTACCCGGTCGGCCTGCTGGCAGATCTGGCGCTCATAGCGGCGCAGCTTGTCCCACTGCACCAGCGAGTAGGCGGCCGCGTGCCAGCGTGCCGGCTTGAGCCGATCGGTCTCCCAGGCACGCTGCTGCAACACATACTCGGCGTTGTGGTCGTCGAACACCAGGCGCGGCCGGCCGATGGGGATGGTGGGCAAGTCTTCCTTCTGTTGCGCGTAACGCCACAAAGGGTGCTGAACCAGCCACAAGCCGTAAGGCGCCATCTCGATGCCCTCGATCTGCACCACATCGTAGCGATAGCGCTCCAGCAACATGCCAAGCCGGGCCTGGAAGGTGTCAGACGCCAGCCGCAGCCCCATGTCGGGGGAGGGGGAGATGAAAGTTTTGACGGCCCGGTTGAGCAGCGAGCGAGGCGCGGGAGCCATCACCGACTCCACCACAGAGCAGTAATGTGGCAGCGGCGAGTTGTCCGGCGGGTTGTCGCCGCTGTTCTGAAAACAGAGCAGATGGATCTCGTAGTCCCCGGCCAGGTTGGCCAGCAGGTTGTAGTTGCGGATGGTCGTTCCCTGGTGCGGGGGATAGGGAACTTGTGGCGTCAGGAAGAGCAGGCGGCGAGTCATACAGCGCTGGCCCTCTCGTCCATGGTGCGCCGGTAGACAGCCAGGGTCTCTTCGGCGGCGCGCTCCCAGGTGAAGGTGCGGGCGCGAGCCAGACCTTTGGCGCGCAGGGATGCGTGCAGGGCGCCGTCCGACAGCAGGCGATGCAAGGCGACCGCCAACTCTTCCTCGCTGTTGGGGTCAATCAACAGCGCGGCATCGCCCACCACTTCGGGCAGGCTGGAGACGTTGGACGCTACCACCGGCGTGCCGCAGGCCATGGCCTCCAGCGGCGTCAAGCCGAAACCTTCGTAATGGGCAGGGTGCGCCAGGCAGCGCGCCAGGTTATACAGATATAACAGATCGCCGTTCTGCACCCGGCCCAGAAACACGACCTGGCGCTGTAGATCTAACTGCTCCACCGTGTCGAAGATCTGCTGCGACAGCCACCCCGTAGCCCCAGCCAGCACCAGGCCCGCGCTGGCCTTGTAGGAGTCCAGCAGGCGGCGGTAGGCGTGCAGCAGGGTGACAATGTTCTTGCGCGGCTCGATGGTGCTGACGAACAGGATGAACTCGTCGGGCAATGGGTACTTGCTGCGCATCGATGCCAGGGCCTCTTCGCGCAGCATGGGCCGATAGATAGGATCGGCTGCTTCGTAGACCACCGTGATCTTGTTGCGCGGCGCGCCCAGGAGCTTGACCAGGTCGTTCTTGGTGCTTTCTGAGACGGCGATGATATGGTCGGCGCGCTCGACGGCGGCATCGATCTGGCCGTAATAACGAGCGCTGTCCTCGGTCAGGAAGTGGGGCCAGCGCAGAAAAGCCAGGTCATGGACGGTGATCACCGACTTGAAGCTGCGCACCTGCAACGGTGGGATGAAGTCAGTGCTGTGCAGCAGGTCGATGTGCTGACGACGCAGCGCCGGGCGCAGGCCAAATTCGGCCGCCAGCAGCCTCTGCTCCCAACGGTGGTGGCTGGGCGTCCACAGACCCTGCTTTTGCACGTGCGGCTCATCGACCAGCAGCCGATGATCCTTGCGGCTCTGAAGCAACAGATATTGATTGGTTGTGTCCCGACGCGCCAAAGCCTGCGCCAGGTGAACGGCATATTGGCCGATCCCTGCGCCAGTGTAGTGGGCAATGCGGGCATCAAACGCGATACGCATCTTCAAATTAAGTACGTCGTAAACAAAGTTGTTGAGGTGCCCGGCTCTTGGCACGAGCCTCTGATCATGTACGAATCGTCGCCAAAGTGCCGGGCGCCGAACGCAGTTAATTTGTTTACGGTGTATTAAGTCTGGCCGGGTGAGCGAAACACAACAAAAAACCTCCATGCCCTGCAATGCTCTGGGATGGAGGCAACAGTGCCTTAACCGGCACAACTATACCATATTCAAAGAGCAGGCGCAAGTTTGCATTCCCGGCCCGGCAGGGCTTCTCAAGAGTCGGTAAACCGTCGGATGTGTCACCCTGCAAACGCTTGTCGGAGGGGGTGAACCGTGCTATAATCCCGTAGATTATGCAGCGCATGACCTGGGAAGTCGCCGTCTCAGGCCGGAAACTGCTGGTCCGGGCGCTTTCAGGCGCCGCGACCACTTGCCAAATCACCTATCCCAACAGGCGCAGCGAGGAAACAGCGCATGAGTTTACTGGAACAATTGGACAACGATCTGAAAGCCGCCCTCTTGGCGCACGACGAGGACCGCAAGCGCACCGTACGCTCGGTGAAGACGGCCGCCACCAATGCCCTGATCGAAAAGCGCGCCACCGAAGGCATGAGCGCCAGCCTGAGCGATGAGGAAGTGCTCAAGGTCATTGCCAAACAGGCCAGCCAGCGGCGCGATTCTATCGCCGAGTTCAGCAAAGCTGGCCGGATGGACCTGGTGGCGCAGGAGCAGGCCGAGCTGGCCATCCTGCAAGAATACCTGCCCAAACAGCTCAGCCCCGACGAGGTGTCGGCTATCGTGCATCAGGTGATCGCCGAAACCGGCGCCAGCAGCCCCAAGGACATGGGGCTTGTCATGCGCACGGCCATGGCGCGGATGCAGGGCCTGGCCGATGGCAAGCTGGTCAACCAGCTTGTGCGTGAGTTGCTGGGCGCATAGCGAGCAAGAAATAGAACCATGAGCTCAGCGACACGCGTCAAACACGCATCAGCCAGGCAGCGCTCCTCTTTGCGGTCCCGCTTGCTGTTGTTGCTGTTTGGCGCGCTGTTCATCGGGGGCACCACGTTCGCCTTGGTGGTACGCTGGCCGGCCACAGGCCAATACACCCTGCGGGTCGGGGATGTCAGTCCGACCGATATCCGCTCGCCCCAGTTCATCGAGTACATCAGCGAGGCGCTGACCGAAGAGGCGCGCTTGCAGGCTGAGCGCCGGGTGACGGATGTCTTCGAACCGGTGCGACGTGTGCGCAGTGAGCAGTTGGCGCGCGCCCGCGAGGTGGCGACCTTCATCGGCTCAGTGCGGGCTGATGAAAGCAGCACCGTCGAGCAGAAGCTACAAGCCCTGGCCAGCTTGCCCGATGTCCAGATCGAAGAGGCCGAGTGGCAGACCATCCTGGCGCTGAACGACGAGGCGTGGGGGCGAGTGGCCGGCGAGGTGCCGACCGTGCTCAGCTTCGTTCTGCTAAGCGAGATTCGCGATAGCCAACTGGCGACTATCCGGCGGCGGGTACCCTCCTTTGTCGACCTGGTCAACGAGGAGGAGGCGCGCGCAGCCATTGCTCTGGTGCGCGCGCTGACCAAGCCCAACATGGCCTTCAACGAAGAGCGCACCACAGCGCTGCGCGAGGAAGCGCGGGCAGCCGTGCCGCCCCAGATCGAACGCTATGAAGAGGGCGAGATCATCGTCCGCACCGGCGACTTGATTACCGCGCGGCACATCGAAGCGCTGCAAGCCCTGGGCTTGAACCAGCCTGGCCAGGCCTGGTGGGAGATCGTCGCTGCATTGATGATTGCCTGCGTGATGGCCCTCATCTTTGGGCTGTATGCGTTTAGCCAGGAGGTTGTCGAGCCGGTAACGCCGCGCCGGATGGGACTGTTGGCGGCGTTGCTGCTGAGTTTCCTGGTGCTGGCCAAGTTCATGATCCCTGAGCGCACCGTTCTGCCTTTCATGTTCCCATTGGCGGCCGTGACCATGCTGGTCGGCACGCTGTTGGGCACACCGATGGCCTTTCTGACTGCCGTCTATTTCGGAGCCATGGCCGCCTATCTCAGCAGCGGCCGCGTCGATTTGGTCGTCTACCTGATGCTCGGCGGACTGGTGGGAACGCTGGTTTTGCGCAAGGGCGAGCGCACCAGCGCCTTCATCACAGCCGGCGCAGCGGTCAGCGCGGTCAGCCTTGCCCTGCTGCTGGCCTTCAACCTACCCCTGACCAGCCTCGACTTGACCGGATCGATCCAACTGGTGGCCGCCGGCCTGGCCAACGGCGCCATTGCCGCCAGCATCACCCTGATCGGCTTCTATCTGCTGGGCGCGATTTTTGATATCGCCACGCCGCTGCGGCTGATGGAACTGGCGCGCCCCAACCATCCCCTGCTGCGCGATCTGGTGACCAAGGCGCCTGGCACTTATCATCACTCGCTGTTGGTCAGTAACATGGCTGAGCAAGCGGCCGAGGCCATCGGCGCTGACGCTTTCCTGACCCGCGTTGGCGCCTACTATCATGACATCGGTAAGACCAACCGGCCCTATTTCTTCGTGGAAAACCGCATGCAGGGCATCGATCCCCACACGCAGCTTGATCCCTGGTCCAGCGCCAAGATCATCATTAACCATGTCAGGGACGGGGAAGAGTTAGCCCGCCGCCACAAACTGCCGCAGCGTGTGCGCGACTTCATCACGGAGCACCAGGGCACCGGCATCGTGCGCGTCTTTTACCATCAAGCGCAGCAGGCGGCTGCCCCGGAGCCAGTCGACGAAAAGGACTTCCGCTACCCCGGACCGAAGCCGCAAAGCCGCGAGACTGCGCTGGTGATGTTGGCGGATAGCTGCGAAAGCGCCGTGCGCGCCGTGCGGCCGGAGAGCAAGGAAGAAATTGACGATCTGGTGCGCAAGATCATCAACCAGAAGCTGATCGAAGGCGAGCTGTCGCAAAGCCCCCTGACGTTGATGGACCTGGAGACGACCCGACGCATCTTCGTCCAGTCGCTTCAGGGCGCGCACCACCCGCGCATCGTTTATCCCGACGCCGCAACGCCCCAGCATCCTGCGCTGGACACCAAGCAACCCGCAACACCCCAGCTAACCGAGTCGAGGAATGATGAACCTGCACAGCCCCAGCCAGCCGCAGCCAGCTAACATCGACTTGCAGATCGAGCCCGTTTACCAGCCCCACGTGCCAGCCGAGCGCCTGATCCAGGTCGTCGAGGCGACGCTGCGACACGCCGGCGCCGTCGACGGCGAGGTGACTCTGGTCATCGGCGACGACGAGCTGCTGCGCCAGCTTAACCTGGACTACCGAGGCATCGACGCGCCGACCGACGTGCTTTCTTTTGCTGCCCAAGAGGAAGCGGAGGGCCAGAAAGTCTTCATCAGCGCGCCAGAAGCGCTCAACTACCTGGGAGACGTGATCATCTCCTTCCCGACGGCCGAACGGCAAGCTGCCGCGGTGGGCCATAGCGTTGCGGCTGAGCTGTCCCTGCTCACCGTCCACGGCGTCTTGCATCTGCTCGGCTACGACCACGCCAGTGCCGAAGAAGAGGCCGACATGTGGGCGCGCCAGTCCCAGATCCTGGCCAGTCTGCCCCCGCTGCCATGAAAAGCCGCAATCGCTGGCACTCCTTCAGCGTCGCAGTACGGGGCGCGGCCTACACCATTCGCACCCAGAAGAACACTCGCATTGAGCTGCTCGCCGCGTTGGCGGTGGTGGCTGCTGGCCTGTGGCTGCGCATCGACGCGCTGGCCTGGGCCGTCCTGGCTGTGACCATCGCCATGATCCTGGCCCTGGAGGCAGTCAACAGCGCCATCGAGGCCGTCGTCGACCTGGTCTCGCCAGACTATCACGAGCTGGCGCGCACGGCCAAGGACTGCGCGGCCGGCGCGATGATCTTTGCAGTGCTGGGCGCGTTGGGGGTTGCCGCGGCCATCTTCGGCCCGCCGCTGGTTCATCTGCTCTGGCCGGTGGCCTGACCGTGGGCCAGAAGCTAAGTAACTGTCCAAAAACAACTTCGTGGGTTCGCTCGGTCAGGAGACCGGCCAAAGCGCGGACTTGTTCTTGGACAGTTATCAAGCAGCTCGTGACTGGGGATACCCGTCACCAGGTTGCCAGACCAGTCTGCCGCTCGCTGACGCTGCTATCCTTCGCCTTGGGTCTGGCCTGTGCCCTGCCAGGTTGGGGCGGCGGCGCTGGCTGCAACGGGGGGATGGGCTGCGTGCGGCGGTTGGGGCGGCGCTGGCTGCGCGGCAATGGAAAGCGGGCGGGCGCCGACGGCGCGGGCCAGGACAAGAGCAACGCCAGCGGCCAGCGGCTGACCTGCCAGGTGTCGCTGGCCACACACTGCTCCAGCACGAAGCTGCCAGCAGCGCAGCGTACCCGAAACATGCGCCGCATGGCCGGACGCTGCACCGTCCAGCACTTTTCGACGGCGGTCACGTCGAAACGGCGGCCGCGCCAACGAAAAGCTGATGGAAAATAGCCGTGGCTGCGCGCCAACAGGCTGATACCTTCACTCTTGACAATTTGCATAGTTCACCTCTGATCTGGCAGGCCAGGCGTCGATAGCCTGGGGGCGTTTGCTTATTCCCATCGCTCAGGGTCGGTTTCGTCCAACCAATATTCGGCGTCGCCGACCACTTTGAAGCGGCGGGCTGGCTGGCTGGTAAAGTATGCGCCGGGCGTCTGGGCCAAGGTTGGCTGTGCAGGCGCTGCCAGGCCTGGCGGCGCCTGACCGGGGTTGACGACATAGATCTGGGGAGCGGGCGGGCTAGGCTGGTAGTCGCTGCGGCGATAGGGCGGCTCTGTGCGCCGGCTGCCGCGCGCGGCCAGCGCAATCAGCAGGCTGGTCGGGATGCTGGCAGCCACGCCGAACACCACGCCGACCATCACTGCCATGGCATCGGTGCTCATGCGCTCCCCAATGATGATGGCCAGCGTCACGAAGCCGGCCATCAGGCTGATACCCAGTAGACGTTTCATGTTCGATTCTCCGTGACAATCTGAGGTTTAGAGGGACGAAGGGGCCACGATCTCGCGGCTGGCTCCGCCGTCGTTGTGCAAACGTATGCGCAGCGCAGCCTGGGTCATCTCTTCCTCGCTGGCATAGGCCGCCTGGAAGCGAATCACGTCGCCCCTGGCCACCAGGAGAAAGTCGCCGCGTCCCAACAGCTTTTCGGCGCCGATGCCGGCAATGCCAGCCGCGACTTTGGCGTCCTCAGGGCTGGCCACTGCACCCACCAGCCGGACGGGGAAGTTGGCCTTCAGCAGCCCACTGACCAGTTCAGCCGATGGCTTCTGGGTGCAGGCCACCAGGTGGATGCCTGCTTCACGGCCGCGCTGCGCCAGCCGCACCAGCGCCGTCTCCACCGCCTTGCCGCCGGTGAGCAGCAGATCGGCCAGCTCATCGACGCCAACCACGATCAGTGGTCGGTTAACTCCGGCCGCATCGCGCCGTTCCATCTCCTTGACCAGCCAGTTCAGGGCCTTGACGCCCTGCTCTGCGCTGGCTGCCACCCGGCCAATGACGTGCGGCAGACCGCTCAGCGGCCCAAAGCCGCGGCCTTTGGGGTCCACCAACACCAGGCGCAGCGTTTCGGGAGGGTTGTAAAGCGCCAGGGAAAAGAGCAGGGAACGCGCCAGCGCCGTTTTGCCGGACCCGGTTGTGCCAGCCACCAGCACGTGGACGATGTCAGGACTGGGCAAGCACAGCAGCAGCGGTGTGCCCTCGTCGTCCAACCCCAACACAGCCGCTGCGGGCGGCGCCTCGCCGATGCGTTGGCACAGGGGCAACAGGTGTACAGGGTCTGCCCGCTCGCGCGGCACCTCGACGTGGATCGCTCCCTGTTTGCGGTAGACCCGCGCCGAGCGCGCACCCAGCGAAAGGGCGATCTCCTCGGACAGCTCAGACACCTTACTGACCTTGGTGCCCATCGCCGTAGTCACCTGAAAGCGGATGAAACGCGGCGTGATGGTAGCTCCCCAGACGCGGCTGGAAACTTTGTGTGACGCCAATACAGCTTCAATTCGATCCGATTGCATTTCTAGTTGCCGCTGACGCATAGGAGCCTCCTGGTGTGGTGCCAGGCGAGGTCTGCGGGGCAGCGCGCCACATCTGATGCTCCTTTTGTGCCACAGCTAATCCAGGTTCAAGCCACCCGAGAGGACCAAAAACAGTAAATACGTCGTAAACAAAGTTGTTGAGGTGCCCGGCACTTGACACGAGCTTCTGATCATGGTCGAATCGTCGCCAAAGTGCCGGGCACCGAACGCAGTTTATTTGTTTACGGTGTAGTAAGTCTGCCATCGATCACAAGCGCCCGGCGCCTGACCGGTTTCTGAAGCGCCGGCTGTGCAGCCATAAACAGAACGCTTGTTCTGGTAAGCATTGTACCAGAACAAGCGTTCGATGTCAAGGATCAGAATGCGCCATTTCAGGGCTTCCTAAGCGTGCAAGTTATGCTCCCCACTCCCCCCCTCGCTGCCAGCCAGCAAACCAAGGGCTGTTCAGCCAGCCAGCCCGTTCTGCCGCGTCACCTGGCTGTACCAGCGGCCGCTCTGCTTGATGGTGCGCGTCAAAGTCGCGTAGTCCACGTGGATCAAGCCGAAGCGCTTGCCGTAGCCATGAGCCCACTCGAAGTTATCCAGCAGCGACCAGACGAAGTAGCCGTGCAGCGGCACGCCAGCATCGATGGCCCGCCGGGCCTGGAGAAAGTGCTCACGCAGGTAGGCCTCGCGGCGCGGGTCGGCCACAGTACCCTGGGCGTCAACCTCGTCGGCGTAGGCTGCGCCGTTCTCGGTGACCAGGATGCTGCGCAGCGCGTAGTCCCGGTGCAGACGAGTCAACAGATCGTACAACCCTTCAGGATAGACCTCCCAGCCCATCTCGGTGTGCTCGCCGCGCTGCGGCACGGTTTCGGCATACAGCGGCGCATGGGGGCCAGCCTGGCAGACCGTGCGGGAGTAGTAGTTGACGCCCAGGAAGTCGAACGGCCGGCTGATCACGGCCATGTCGCCGGCCTGCGGCTCAACCATCTGTCCCTCAAACAGGGCCAGCATGTCTTCAGGATAGTGCCCGCGGTAGAGCGGATCCATGAACCAGCGGTTGATGAAGCCATCCTGGCGCTGGACGGCTGCCTCGTCCTCTGCGCGGTCGCTGGCGGGATAGATGGGGTAGAAGTTCAAGGTGATGCCCAGTTGCGCGGAAGCGCCGGCGTTGACTCGCAGCGGCTCCAGGGCCAGGCCATGGGAGAGCAGCAAGTGATGGCTGACCAGCAAGGCGCGGCGCAGGTCCCGGCCGCCGGGCGCATGCATGCCGAGCCATTCGCCCATGAAGGCGACCACCCACGGCTCGTTGTGGGTGCTCCAGTGCTGTACCCGGTCGCCCAGGCGCCGTGAGATCAGATCGGCATAGTCGGCGAACCAATGCGCGGTGTCACGGTTGCCCCAGCCGCCCAGGTCTTGCAAGGCTTGCGGCAGATCCCAGTGATAGAGGGTGGCGTAAGGCTTGATGCCGGCCGCCAGCAGGCCGTCCACCAGTTGGTCGTAGAAGTCCAGGCCAGCCTGGTTGGCCGCGCCGCGGCCGCTGGGCAAGACACGTGGCCAGGCGATAGAGAAGCGGTAGGCGTGCAGGCCCAGCGCCTGCATCAGGCCGATGTCCTCGCGCCAGCGATGATAGTGGTCGCAGGCCACATCGCCAGTATCGCCGTTTTGAACTTTGCCAGGGGTGTGGCTGAAGCGGTCCCAGATCGACTCGCCTTTGCCGTCGGCCTGCCAGGCGCCTTCGATCTGATAGCTGGCGGTAGCTGCGCCCCAGACAAAGCCGGGAGGGAAGGAGTGGTGGGTCATGTGTCGTCCTTGTGGGTGGGTAGATGGGTAGGTGGGTAGATTAGTAGATTGGTAGATTGGTCAGGTGATAGATTGGTCAGATGGTAGATTGGTGAGGTGGTAGATTGGTGAGGTGATAGTGGTATTCTACCCTGGGTTGGGCGGGGGGCAAGTTCTGAGGGGAGACAAAACAGGGCCTCCGCTGGCTGGCGGAGGCCCTGTTGTTCAGGCTAAGACCCTTGGGGTTTCGGAAACCCCAAGGGTCTGCGGAAAGGTCGTTACTCAGACCGGCGGCGCAGTGCGTAGGCCGCACCCAAGGCCAGGCTTACCAAGGCGGGCAGAGCCGCCAGAGGCAGGCCGGCCGCAGGCAGCGGCGTAGCGCTGACGCTGTTCAAGGTGACGGCCGTCGGATCGCCAACTGTCAGCGTCACCGGCACGACCACCAGGTTCGTCCCGTTGCCGGGTCCGAAGTCGGGGTCGTTGCTGAAGACGCACAGGTTGGCCGTGTAGATGCCGTCAGCCAGGCTGGTCGAGTCGAAGGTCACTGTGCCCACGGTGCTCGTGCCGCCGGTGTTGACGCCGTTGGTCGGGCTGACGCTCAGCCACGGCACGTCCACCAGGTTGGAGCAGTCGGCCAGCCCCTCAACGATGAAGGGCAGCCCCTGCGGCGTACCGGCTGTGCCCGTGTCGATCAGCGGCGCCCAGCCCGTGCTGGTGAACTGCCAGCCGTTGCCGGTGGTGGTCTGGCCCAGGATGGAGATGGGCGGCGCCCACGGCCCAGAGGCCAACGTCCCGCCTACCTGCCAGTCGACCCAGTAGGTGCCGGCCGGCAGGAAGGTGTTGATCGCCACCACACTGGCCATGATCGGCCGGTCGCTGGCTGTCAACGACGTGTCCAGCGTGCGGTAGATGTTGCTCCAGGTGGAGGAGACCAGGCGGTTGGTGGTGGTGTCGCCGAAGACCACGCTGCTGGCCGGGTCGTTGGGCGGCCCGTCCCAGATGCGCAGGTTGATGTTGTTGATGGTCGAGGTGGTGCTGGAACCGGTCTGGTAAGCGAAGAAGGTCATCGTGTCAATGAACCAGCCGCCGCCCGTCACCGTGAAGTCGTCGGCTACCCGGTTGCCCGCGCTGAGCTGATGGCCGAAGCCGAAGGTATCCAGGCCGATGGCCGTCTGCAAGGCGCTGACGTTGGCCCCGCCTGCGCCGGCCCCAGGATGGGTCACCAGCGGTCCGTTGTCATACAGCACAGCTTGCGGCGCGCGCCACGAGGAGAGCGGCGCGGCTGCGGCCGGCTGTTCCTGCGGCTTCAGGTCTGACGGACCGACCGCCTCAACCGCGGCCGCGGCGTCGCCGCCGGTCAGCGGCGCTGGCTGCACCCGCGTCGGCTCCTCGGCGATGTTCCACACCAGGTCGCCGTCGCCGGTGTTGGTCACGGTGATTGGCTTGCTGGTGATCTGTGGCGGCGACGAGTGCGTCTCGCTCATGCTGAGGGGGGTGACATCGATGTTGGGCGTCAGCACCGTGACCGTCGCCGTGTCGGTGTCCGTGGCGCTCTGCGGGACCACCTCGTAGAACAGGATCGCCATGCCGTTCTGGATCACCGGCTGGTTGAAGGAGTACTGCAAGGCCGTGGTCGCGTCCTTGTTGATGCCCACCGTGGCCGAAGCGCCAAAGTCGTACAAGGCGTTGCCGAAGTCCACGTCCAGGTACTGGTACTTGATCTCGTTGGTGGTCTCGTACAGGATCACCTGGAAGGTCACCGAGCCTATGTTGTTGTAGTGCGGCCGGTTGTACCACTCCACGATAGCCATGCGGTTGGGCGCCGTGCCCTGCACCTCCCAGTAGACGTTGCCGGTCTCATCGTCCAGGTCATCCCAGAAGGGGAAGATAGTGAACGGATGGGCCGCGTTGGGCAGGGTCGCGTTGGTGATGCCCACATCGCCGGTGGTGGCGTTGAAGCGGATGCCGCCGTTGTTGCCAACGCGCAGGTTGCTGGAGGTCACGCCGTAGAAGGTGAAGGGGAAGGGGATGGTGATGTTCTCTTCCCCGTCGTCGGTCAGGTTCAGCGGCGTGCCGGTGGTGTTGATCGGGATGTAGTTGAAGGCCACCGTGTCGTCATAGGCATACGTGCCCAGCGCAGTCAGGGCCGTCCAGGTGGCCACGTTGGTCACCGTGGCCATGGGCGTGGCCGGCACGATCACCTCGGGCGAGAACGCGCCGGGGGCCAGGGTGTAGGGGAAGTCGTTCAGGATCGTCCCCAGATCGCTGTCCACCAGGTCGTGGAAGTTGAAGGTTACGTCGCCGGTGTTCTCGACCTGGTAGCAGTAGTAGACCTCCGTCCCTGCCGTCACCGTGATATTGTCGCCGGTTGCGCAAACGCCAGGGGTCGTGCCCACGGTCTTGACCAGACTGACGGCCGGGCCAGTGGACGTTTGCACCGTCACCGTGGCCACGTCTGTCGCCGACACGCCGGGATCGTCGCCGTCGGCCAGGCCGTAGGCCGTCCAGGTGGCGGTGTTGACCGTGGTGACGGTGATGTTTTCCGTCTGGGTGATGAAGGCCGATGCGCCGGGGGAGAGCGTGTAGTTGAAGCCAGACAGGATACTGCCCAGCTCACTGTCGTCCAGGTCGTGGAAGTTCAGCGTCACGTTGCCGGTGTTGGTGACTTCGTAGCAGTAGGTCACGTCGCCGCCGCCCGCGGGCAGGGTGATCTCGTCGGTCGTGGCGCAGGCCAGCGGGTCGGTGCCCACGGTTTTATCCAGCGTGATAGCCGGGTTGGCCGCTTCCACCGTCACCGTGGCCACGTCCGTCGCCGACGCGCCAGGGGTGGTGCCGTCGGCCATGTTGTAGGCCGTCCAGGTGGCGGTGTTGACCGTGGTAACGCCGATGTAGGTGGTCTCCGTGACGAAGGCCGATGCGCCGGGGGAGAGCATGTAGTTGAAGCCGGACAGGATGTTGCCCAGATCGCTGTCGTCCAGGTTGTGCAGGTTCAGTGCCACGTCGCCGGTGTTGGTGACCTCGAAGCAGTAGGTCACCTCGCCGCCGCCCGCAGGCAGGGTGATCTCGTCAGTCGTGGCGCAGACCAGTGGGTCGGCGCCCACGGTCTTGTCCAACGTGATGGCCAGGGTAGGCGGTTCGCAGACGACGACCGGCATCCGCTCGGCTGTCGTGAGGAACGCGCCGTTGAAGCCGGCCACGGCGTAGACCGCCTCGGGCAGCGAGGCATAGCCATAGGTGCGGCGGGCCTGGATCATCGTCGTGGACAGAGTTTCCCAGGCGCCGGCGTAGCCCTGGCTCGTGTCATATGCCTCACAGGTGTTGAGGTAGGTGGTCCAGCCGCCGCCGCAGGCGATCAGGACGTCGCCCGCCACCATGGCGCCGGGCCCGCCGCGTGCCGTACTCATGGCGGTCACGGTGTGCCACAGGCCATCGGCCGGGTCAAACGCCTCGACGTGGTTGAAGTTAACCGTGACGCCGTCGCGCCCGCCAACCGCGTAGACCTTGCCGTTTACGGCCGTCCCAGCCAGGTAGCCGCGGGTAGTGGCCATGTTCGGCAGAGCGGTCCAGCGCGAGCCTGCCGCGGCCGCGGGGTCGTAGACGTGGGCGCTGTTGGAGTAAGTGGTGGTCGTCGTCAGCCCACCGTAGACATAGAGCTTGCCATCCACCGCTGCGCAACCCGCGCCGATCTTACCTTCCGGTAGTGGGTCTGTAGCGATGGTTTGCCAGGTGTCGCTGGTGGTGTTATACACCTGGAGGGTGTCCAGGAGAACGCCTGCCGTGTCAAGGCCGCCAGGGATGTAGATGTCGTCGCCGATGGCCACTGCGCAGATGTTGCTGGCGGGCGTCGGCATCAGCCCGGCCATGTCCACCCACGCGCCAGCCGCGGGATCGAACATCTCGACCGTGGCCGCGCGATTAGGTGTCCCGGAGATCTCGCCGCCGAAGAGGTATATCTTGCCGTCCACTGCGGCCGTTGCCGGGCGTGAGCGGCCTGTGCTGCTGATGGCGTCGATGGACTCCCACGGCTCGGTGACAACACCGCCAAGCGCATCCGTCGTCGTCAGGGTGGCGCTGTCGCTGTAGCCGCCGCCAGTGGCTGTGACGGTAGCCGTGTCCGCGCCGCCGGCCCAGGGGACGTCGACCGTGACGGCAATTGCGCTGCTGGCGCCGGGGCCGAGAGTGACCTGCGCCGGGTTGGGCGTAGTGGTCCAGGCGTTGCCGGCGACCGTCACGTCGAAGGTGGCGGCCTGCTCAGTGAAGTTGTTCAGGGTCAGGCTGTACTGGGCGCTGCTGCCCGCGCAGACAGACTGGGCAGCGTCAGGTCCCAGCAATACGTACGGGCAAGGGTACCAGACCTCGGCCAGGGCGGTGTCGTCCAGATAGAAGTTGTTGCCGAAGGCGCTGATGCCCAGGAAGCCGATGTGAACGCCGTTGACATTGTAGCCAGCCGGCAGCGCCACCCCATGCTCCTTCCAGCAGGCCGTGGTACACGTGGCGTCGTAGCGCAGCACTGGGTCGCCTACATCCACCCAGGTGACGCCGTCAGTCGAGACCTGGATTTGGACGCGGTCGGCGCTGGTCGGGTAGGCAGTGTCGTGCGACATCCAGAAGACGACCTGCGGCGCAACATAGCCGCTCAGGTCCAGCGCGTCGGTCCACAGCCGCGACGAGGCATTGTTGGGCGCGTTGTAGGAGTTGAACCTGGCCATGTAGCTGCCGCTGTGGGGGCTAATGGTCGGGTTCGCGCCGACGCTTTCCTGCGTCCAGTCGGGGTCGGTGCCGGGATCGTTGACGATGGTCTCGGTCCAGCCGGGCGGCGGGACGCTCACCTCGAAACCATCCAGCGGCGTCGGCGACGATGCGGTCAACATGGTCGTGGCCGACTTGACTACGGCTCCGGCGAAGAGGTCAGGATCGTCCAGGGTAGCCTCGTTGACCAGCGACCCGCAGGGCGCGCCGTCGGTGTCGACAGAGAAGGTGATCGCCACGCTGGCCCCAATGCCCACCGTGCCGTCCCAGGTAATGCTGCCCGCGCTGTAGCCGCAGGTTCCAGCCGAGCAGGCGACGTCGTTGTTGTAGGTTACGCCGGCCGGGATCGGATCGACCATGGTCGCGGCGTTTGCAGGGCCGGTGCCAGAGTTGACAATGCGCACCGTGTACGTGACTGTGTCACCTATCAGCGCCTGCGCGGGCGCCGCCTTGTAGGAGGTGTTGAAGTTCGGGCTCGGCGGGATCGGCGTCCAGGCCCAGGTCAGACCGGACGGGGGGAAGAAAACATTGGTGAGGGCCATGCTGGCCGCATTGGTCGCGCCGGCCGTAGACGAGGTCCAGTTGCCAGCGCTGGTGCGGTTGTTGAAGTCCGTGTTGGCGGCGCCGCGGATGCCGGCCTGGATTGTGGGTGGTGTTGCGACGGCGACTGCGGTGAACGGACCGTACACGTACTCAACCACATTAGAGGTCTCGTACAGCTTGATCTGGAAGTTGAAGCTGTCGCCCACGTAGGTGGTGCCATAGCGCTTGTAGTCCTTCCACTGGATGGTGAAAACGCGGTTAGGCGCAGTGCCTTCCATTAAGGACATCAGCTGCGATGTGGTTCCGTTGCCTTGCAAGTCGCGGCCCAGGATGGATAAGACGTTGTTGGTCGCTCCAGTGCTCAACGGGACATAGGAATTGCTAACGGTCGCGCCCATGGCTGCAAAGCCATTGCTCTGAATGCTCACCTGGGTGTAGTCCACACCGTTGTAGTTGAAGGTGAAGCCGATGGACACGGCGTTGAAGCTTGTGTCGTCGTTGCTGGCGGTGCCGTGGACCGTGCCGCCGGTGATCTCCGTGTAGGAGCCGGTGCTCTGGCTCCAGCCGTAGTCGGTGGCTACGCCTTCGACTCCAGACTCAAGAGGCAGCCCTGGCAGATCGGCCTGCTGTTCCTTGGAAGGCTGCGGTAGGTTGTCAGTGGTCGTGATGTCTTGCGCCGCTGCCGCAGCGGGCAACATCGAGACCAGCAGGGCCACCATGGCCAGTAGATAGAGGATTCGTTTGCGTTGCATGTTGCAGATACTCCTTGGGGATCCTGGAAGGTTGGCGCCGAGCGGCGCGCTTAAACCTCCATGCTTGCGGGGACACGCTGGGGATGGGACGGGCTGATCGATTTACAGGCAGGCACCTCCTCACCTGATGACACGAAGTCTCTCAGGTCTACCTTCGAGCCGCATCAAGGTCAAATCATGCTATTCGACGCACGCTGCGGCCGGTCAATGCTGGTCCAATGCCAGGCGGCAGGACGACGCTGTCGGCCAAAGTAAGATTTGGGATGAGTTGATCCGCGATGCTGGCCTTGCGAGCCAGCCTGGCTGAGCGGATCGGCGGGGAAAGTCAACGCAAGCTATTCTACACAAGGTCACTTTGTTCGTCAAATGGTTACTCCTCAGGCCCAGGCGCCGGACACTTGCATTTACGCCTGCTAACCAGCCGCCAATGAACTGCAGGCGCCCGGCGCCTGAGTAGCTAATGCCGCATGGCAAACCCTTGCATTCCGACGGTTGCGTTAGGCAGTAGCGCAAGATGGCATCTTGCGCTACAACGGCTGCGCAGGATGTAGTCCAACACGGTATCTTTGGGTTCTTTGAGATGGAACTCTCACGAGCCGTGAACCCAAGACCCAAAGGGTTTTACGCCGCGAAGCAGATCGATTGTAGGCTGGCCCTTGGACGAAGCGCTTATTTCGTGGTAGAATTCACGGCGATGGCAGCAGAAACCCAAAGCCCACCCTCCTCCAACAACATCAACCGGGTCACCCGGCGCCTGGCCGAGCTGCGCTGGCCCATCGTCGTCATCGTGGTGGGCGCGGCCGCCATCCACCAGGCCCTGCTCTTCGCCCTGCTGCGCGTCTTTCCCGCGGCCCCACAGGAGTGGATCCACCTGGCCGTCTACAGCCTCACCGGGGTGATCGTCGTCTGGCTGGGCCTGCGCACGCTGCTACGCACAGCCGAACGCCAGGAGCAGGCCGAGGCCGACCTGCGCGTCGCCTATGCCGACCTGGAGCAGACCCACCGCCAGCTACAGACCATCCACGAGGTGGGCCGCCGCGTCACCAATTCATCTGACATACAGGAGTTGCTGGAGATCGCCGCCCGTATCCCGGTGGAGCTGCTGGGCGCGGCCAGCGCCTCGGTGATCACCTTCGACGCCGAGCGGGAGCGCAGCAGCCTGGAGATGACCTACGGCCTGGACAACAGCGCGGTGCAGGCGCTGCGCCAGCAGACAGAAATCGCCCATTCTCCCCAACAGTGTCTCAACTGCCAGCCACTGACCGCCCACGTCAACGATCAGTGCCACCTGTTGGCCTCGGTGCAGACCAGCGGCAGCGGCGCTAAGCTGGACCGCATCGTCTGCATGCCGCTGGGCCGCGGCGACCAGCGCAGCGGCGTTGTCTCAGCATACCTGCACCCTGGCGTCCAGCCCTCGCCTGAACAGATCCACCTGGTCAGCATCCTGGCAACCGAGGTGACCGGCGCGCTAGAGGCGGCCCGCCTGCGCGCCCGCCAGATGGCCACCCTCTATGCGGTAGACCGGGCCACCCAGGAGCGGCGCAGTCTGGATACGCTGCTCAGCCGGGTGCTGGAGACCACGGTCGATGGCTGGGGCGTGCAGGCCGGCGCCATCCTGTTGGCGGCTGGCGAATCGTGGGACGTGCGCGTCCACCGCCGCATGGGCCATGACCTGGGCGCGCCGGCCTTCGGCCTGGCGCTGCGCCTGGCTGAGCGGGCGCGCCGCACCGGCCAGCCGATTTTCTTCCAGGAGCAGGCCAGCGGCGGCATCTTTCCTGCCGCGGCCGTGCTGCTCTTGCAGGCTGAGGGCGACACCCTGGGCGCGCTCTTCCTGGGGGCAGCCCAGCCGGGCGCGTTCAAGCCGGCGCAGATCGAGTTGATGAAGGCCATTGCCAGCCAGATCGCCCTGGCGGTGCGCAACGCCCAGCTCTACACGCAACTGCGCGAGACAGCCCTGCTGGAGGAGCGCTACCGCCTCTCGCGCGAGATGCACGACGGCGTGGCCCAGACCCTGGGCTATCTGGGCATGCAGGCCGAGCGCATCCAGGGCCTGGTGGAGCGCGGCGAGGCTGAGCGGCTGCCGGCTGAGTTGAAGGAGCTGCGCCAGGTGATCGCCGAAGCCTACCTGGACCTGCGCGAGACCATCGACGGCCTGCGGCTGACCGTGGATCAGCCGGGCGGTTTTGCTGGCGCGCTGCATGCTCATGTAGAGGATTTCACCCGCCGCTCTGGCCTGCCGGTGGACTGCTCCTGCGTAGAAGCGCCGGCTGACCTGCCGCCGGAGATCGCGCTGCACCTGCTGCGCATCACCCAGGAGGCGCTGGCCAACGTGCGCCGCCACGCCCAGGCCAGCCGCGTGTGGGTCAGCCTGGCGCGGGAAAACGGCGCGCTGGAGCTGACTATCGCCGATGACGGCCAGGGCTTCGACGCGGTCGGCCCGCTGGAGCGAGGCCACATCGGCCTGGCCAGCATGCGCGAGCGGGTGCGCAGCCTGGACGGCCAGTTGACCTTCGCCACCAGCCCCGGCCAGGGCACGCGGGTGACCGCGCGGGTGCCGCTGACTGCGTATTAGGGTTTGGCGATGTCGGTCGGTGTGGCAGCACTCCACACTGAAGTGTGGAGCTTGCCGGCGACGAAGCCCCACCTTTCCAAGGTGGGGTCCTGAATAACCTACAACGCCGCCAGCGTCCGCGTGTATGATGGCACTCCACACTGAAGTGTGGAACTTGCCGGCGACGAAGCCCCACCTTTCCAAGGTGGGGTCATGCGGTAAACAACAACTCCCATGCCAACTACCCCCATCCGTCTTCTGATTGTCGACGACCATAACCTCTTTCGCCAGGGCCTGATCCGTATTCTGGGCGATTATGAGCAGTTGCAGATCGTAGGCCAGGCGGCCAACGGCCAGGATGCGCTGCCTTTGGTGGAACAGCTTCAGCCCGACGTGGTCCTGATGGATGTCAACATGCCGGTGCTGTCCGGCCCTGACGCGGTGCGGACGCTGCGGGCGCGCTTCCCCAATCTGCCAGTGGTGATGCTGACCGTCTCCGAGCGCGACGACGACCTGTTCGACGCCATCCGGGCCGGCGCGCAGGGCTATCTGCTCAAAAACGTCGGCGCGGCTGAGCTGATCGATGCTATCCAGCGGGTTGGGGAGGGCGAGGCGATTATTGCGCCGTCCATGGCGGCGCGGCTGCTGGCCGAATTTCGCACCCTGGCCGAGCAGGGGCCGGCCGAGTCGCAGCCGGCGGCGCCGGTGGGCGATCTAAGCGAGCGGGAGCTGGACGTGTTGCGCCTGGTGGCCCAGGGGCTGAGCAACAAGGAGATTGCCGACAGCCTGAGCCTGTCTGAGCACACAGTCAAGACCCACCTGGCCAACATCCTGGACAAGCTCCACCTGCGCAGCCGCGCCCACGCCGCAGCGTACGCGGTGCAGGCCGGCCTGGTACGCGAGGTCCAGGCCAAACGTTAAGACAACCCTCCCTTCTTTTCCAGGACTCTTATGGACGCGTACATCTTCGAAACCATCATTATCTTGCTTCTGATCTTGTTCAATGGCGTGTTCTCCATGTCGGAGACGGCCATCGTCTCGGCCCGCAAAGCGCGCTTGCAGCAGATGGTCGACGACGGCAACAGCCGCGCCCGGACTGCGCTGGACCTGGCCAGCAATCCCAACCGCTTTCTGGCCACGGTGCAGATCGGCATCACGCTGATCGGCATTTTGACCGGCGTGTTTGGTGGGGCCACGCTGGCCAGCGGGCTGTCTGCGACACTGAGCTATGTGCCCGTTCTCGCACCTTACAGCGCTGCCATCGCTGGCCTGATCGTGGTGGTCGTGCTGACCTATCTCACCCTGATCATCGGCGAGCTGGTACCCAAACGGCTGGCCCTGAACGGCGCCGAGCGAGTCGCATCCAGCGTGGCCGGTCCAATGACCCTCCTCTCGCGCCTGACATGGCCCCTGGTGCGTTTTCTGGGCATATCGACCGATTTCGTGCTACGCCTATTGCGGGTCAAACCCTCCGACGAGCCCCTGGTCACTGCCGAGGAGATCATGGTGATGGTGGAGCAGGGCGCCGACGCGGGCCTGTTCGAGCGCAGCGAGCAGGACCTGATCGAGCGCGTGCTGGCTCTGGACGAGCGGCGGGTCGACAGCTTCATGACGCCGCGCAACAAGATCGTCGCCCTGGATATCACAGCGACCATCGACGATGTGCGCACCAAGCTGTTGGACAGCCGGCATTCGCGCTTTCCGGTGGTGGACGGCGACCTGGACAACGTGTTGGGCATCGTGCGGGCCAAGGACATCCTGACGCAGAGCCTGGCTGGCCAGCCCTTCGATCTGCGCATCCTGCTGCGCCCCGCCCTCTTCTTGCCTGAGGTGATCACCGCCCTGGAGACGTTGGAGCGCTTCAAGCAAGAGAGCACCCACGTGGCGTTGATCCTGGACGAGTTCGGCGGAATCCAGGGTATGATCACCCACAACGACGTGCTGGAGGCCATCGTCGGCTATGATCCGTCGCAGGATATGCCAGAGACGCCGCGTATCGTGCAGCGCGAGGACGGCTCCTGGCTCGTGGATGGCCTGACTGCCATCGAGGACTTCCAGGACGCGCTGGCCTTGGACGCGCTGCGCGAGGAGGCCGGCCGGCGCTATCAGACCGTCGGCGGCCTGGTGATGAGCGAGGTCGGGGGCGTGCCCAGCACGGGTCAGATCTTCACCTGGCGCGGCCTGCGCTTCGAGGTGGTCGACATGGATGGCCGGCGGGTGGACAAGGTGTTGGTGCAAACACAGGATGCCGCAATCAGCCATTCTGAAATCGCGCCGCAACAGCACCCTGTGGTAAGATAGGGCCATCGTCCTTTCCACACATCCTGTTCTAACGCAGAAGAGGAGTCCTAATGGATCACCGTCCCTTCCCCTGGCGCAGCACATTCGTCCTTGGCTTCGGCTTCTTCGGCATCAGCGTCATCTGGCCGCTGTTCAACAGCCTGATCCCGCCCATGCTGGCCGATCTCGGCCTGAGCGCGGCTGTAGTCGGCATCATCCTGACCTGGGACAACATCATCAACATGTTCTTCCAGCCTTGGGTGGGCAGCCGCTCCGACCGCACCCACACCCGCTTTGGCCGGCGCAAGCCCTGGCTGATGCTGGGCGCGCCCCTGGCCGCGCTCTTCTTCATCCTGGTGCCCTTCGTGCGCGAGAACTTCGTGCTGATCGCGCTGGCCATCCTGGGCACCAACCTGGGCATGGCGCTGTTCCGCTCCCCCACCATCGCCTACCTGGGCGACCTGTTCCAGCCCCACGAGCGCAGCAAGGCCAACGGCGTCATCAACCTGATGGGCGGCGTGGGCGGCGCGATCGCTCTCTTCACTGGCGGCCTGCTCTACAGCATCGGCGTGCCCATCCCCTTCATCTTCGGCGCGGCCGTCATGCTGCTGGCCATCGGCGTGGTGCTGTGGCGGGTCCAAGAGCCGGACGTGTCGCACCTGCCGTCCGAGGAGGTGGAGCAGGAGCCCAAGCTGTGGGACAACGTGCGCTACGTGGCCACCAACCCCGACCGCAGCGGCCTCTTTCTGCTGGGCGCGATCTTCGCCTGGTTCGTGGGCTGGAACGCCACCGAGGCATTCTTCACCCTTTACGCGCGCGAGGTGCTGGGCATCCCTGTAGGCACGGGCACGCAGATGCTGACCGCCTTCGCGGCCATGCTGATCCTCTTCGCCATCCCCAGCGGCCTGCTGGCCACCCGCTTCGGCCGCAAGCCCATCATCTTGATCGGCCTGCTGGGCATGACGGCCGGCGTGCTGCTGGTCTTCCTGATCGAGGCGCAGATACCGCTGCTGATCCTGCTGGCGGTGATGGGCGGCTTCTGGGCGCTGGTCAACATCAACTCGCTGCCCATGGTCTATGACCTGGCCAAGTCGGGCAGCATCGGCGCCTACACGGGGCTGTACTACTTCGCCTCCTCGGCCGCGGCCATCACCGGCCCTATCGTCGGCGGCGCGCTGGTGGACCTGACCAGCTACCGCGCTATCTGGCCCTTCACCGCCGCCTTTCTGCTGCTGGCCGCGCTGCTGATGAGCCGGGTGCGGGTACAAAAAAGCTCGTGACGGCGTGACAGTGGCCATCTGATTACGCTCAGGCGCCAGGCCTTGTCGCCCATGCGCAGACTCAAGCGCCGCCCATTGAGTAGTAACCTTCCAGCAAGGATCTGTCAAGATGCAAAGCCACAGAATGTTTCAGTCTACAGGGCGAATTGTTCTGGCGCTGGCTCTCCTGGTCGGCCTGTCTATGACGCCAAGGCCAGCCCATACACAGGGCGTTGAGCTGGTCATCTACACAGACAGCCTGGCGGCAGGCTGGGAAAACTGGTCATGGAGCACGACCACAAACTTTGCTGCTACTGCGCCGGTCTACAGCGGGACAAGATCGCTGGCTGTGACCTATACGGCCGCCTGGGCTGGCCTGTACTTGCATCGCAACACGCTGGTCAACAGCGCTGACTACGACCTGCTGCGCTTTTGGGTGCATGGCGGCAGCGCCGGGGGGCAGCGCCTGGAAGTTAAGCTGGCCGATGGCGGCAACAACGTGCTCTCCACCTCGGTAACTGTCACGGCCCAGGCCGGCGTTTGGTCTCAGGTTGACATCCCCCTGGCCGCACTGAGCGCTCCAGGACAGATCAGCGGCGTGGTCTGGCAAGACATCACCGGCGCAGCTCAGGCCCAGTTCTTCCTGGACCAGATCAGTTTCATCAACAGCGGGGCCACACCCACGCCCACACCGCTGCCCGGCGCAGGGCCTGCCCTGTCGGTCGATGTCAGCGCAGACCGCCAGCCGATCAGCCAGGATATTTACGGCATCAACTTCGCCGACGAGGCGCTGGCGTCCGAGCTGGATCTGCCTGTGCGCCGTTGGGGCGGCAACTCCACCACCCGCTATAACTGGCAGAACGACACCGCCAACCATGCCATGGACTGGTACTTCGAGAATCTGCCGAAAGACAACAGCAACCCAGGCGCGCTGCCCAACGGCTCAGCCAGCGACCGCTTCGTCGAGCAAGATCGGCGCACTGGCACAAAAACCATCCTGACCCTGCCGTTGATTGGCTGGACGCCCAAGGCGCGGGCCATCGCCTGTGGGTTCAGCGTGACAAAATACGGCCCACAGCAAAGCACAGACCCGTGGCAGCCGGACTGCGGCAACGGCATCCGCCCCGATGGCAGCAAAATCACTGGCAATGATCCCCTTGATACCAGCCTGGCAATTGGCCCGCCGTTTGTGCAGGCATGGATCGCGCACCTGATCGGCAGGTATGGCACAGCCGCGCAGGGCGGAGTGGCATTCTACAACCTCGACAACGAGCCCATGCTGTGGAACGACACGCACCGCGATGTCCACCCGCAACCGGCCAGCTATGATGAAGTGCGCGACCGCACCTATCAGTACGGCGCAGCCATCAAAGCTGCTGATCCCAGCGCCAAAACCCTGGGGCCGGTGCTGTGGGGCTGGACTGCCTATTTTTGGTCGGCGTTGGACTGGGCGCCGGGCGGGAACTGGTGGGACAACCCGCAGGATCGCAACGCGCACGGCGGGGTGGCCTTTGTGCCCTGGTATCTGCAGCAGATGCAGGCCTATGAAACGCAGCATGGCCAGCGCATTCTTGACTATCTCGACCTGCACTACTACCCCCAGGCCAACGGCGTCTCGCTGTCGTCGGCTGGCGGCGCCGCCACCCAGGCCCTGCGCCTGCGTTCGACCCGCTCTCTGTGGGACCCCACCTACGTCGACGAAAGCTGGATTGGCGAGCCGGTCTATCTCATCCCGCGCATGCAGGCATGGGTTGACCAGAACTATCCAGGCACCAGGCTGGCCGTGACCGAATACAACTGGGGTGGGCTGGAGCACATCAACGGCGCCCTGGCTCAGGCTGACGTGCTTGGCATCTTTGGCCGGGAGGGGCTGGACCTGGCTGCGCTTTGGGCGCCGCCTGCTGCCAGCCAGCCGGGCGCGTTCGCTTTCCGCATCTACCGCAATTACGACGGACAAGGCAGCAAGTTTGGCGACACGCGGGTGCGCGCGGCCAGCGCAGATCAGGACAAGATCGCCATCTATGCCGCTCAACGCAGCCAGGACGGCGCTGTGACGCTGGTTGTGGTCAACAAGACGGCGGCTGCGCTCACCAGCAGCCTGGCGCTCGACGGCTTTAGCCCGGCGGCGACGGCTGAAGTCTATCGCTACAGCGCGGCCAACCTCTCGGCGATTGTGCGACAAACTGACCTGCCAGTCACTTCTGGCGGGTTCAGCGCCACCTATCCTGCCAACTCGATCAGCCTGATTGTGCTGCAGCCTTCCAGCCAGCCCACAGCCACGCCGACTGCGGTCCCCAATCCCTACGATTTCAACCAGGATGGCCGGGTGGATATTGAAGACTTGGTCACGATCGCCAGCGCATGGGGCGCAAGGGACCCCGTTTCTCTCAGCCGTTTCGACTTCAACCATAACAACGTGGTTGACGTCGTCGATATCATGATCGTGGCAGCCCACTGGCAAGAGTAGCGCGCCGGTTGCCTGTCCAGACCGGTGGTCGCCGGCAGGGCGTCGGGCGCCTGCACGCGATTACCTTGTTTGCGGGTTACTGCTCAGGCTGGGCTTAGAGAAACCGGGTTTTTGCTGCGGAAGCGGCT
>CAZVGR010000053.1:0-34307 GCA_964626845.1 uncultured Anaerolinea sp. | reverse complement strand
AGCTCAGGCGGCGTCTTCTCCAGCGTCTGCTTGACCGTGCTGATGATGGCAGCCAGCGGCTCAGCAATGGCTTCGGTGACCTCCTCGGAACTGATCTCGATGGTGCGGGGCAGGCCAGCCACCTGGTCGCGGCCGCGCACCTCCAGCTTGAGGTCTTCCTCCAGTGGCAGCGCGGAGCCGATCTTGATCTTGATCTCCTCGGCCGTCTGCTCGCCGATCAGCAGGTTGTACTTCTTGCGCACGTAGTTGACGATGGCGTCGTCGGTGCGGTTGCCGCCGACGCGCACGCTGCTCCACACCACGATGTCGTACATGGAGACCACGGCCGCCTCGGTGGTGCCGCCGCCGATGTCGACGATCATATTGCCGGTGGGGGTGCCAATGGGCAAACCAGCGCCGTAGGCCGCGGCCAGCGGCTCGGGGATCAGGTAGGCCTCTTTGGCGCCGGCCTGCTCGGCCGCGTCCTTGACCGCCCGGCTTTCGACGCTGGTGACGCCGCGCGGCGTGCTGATCATGACGCGCGGCCGCAGCATGGGGTTGCGGCCGATGGTGCGGCGGATGAAGTAGCGCAGCATGGCCTCGGTGACCACGTAGTCGGCCACCACGCCGGAGCGCAGCGGCCGGGCCACCTCGATGCTCTCGGGCGTACGGCCCAGCATGTCGCGCGCCTCCTGGCCCACAGCGACGATCTTGTTGTCACGGGTGGAAATAGCCACGACCGAGGGCTCTTGCAGGACGATGCCCTTGCCGGTCACATAGACGATCACATTGACCGTACCCAGGTCAATGCCGATTAGTTTCTCGAACATGAAGTCTCCGTAAAAACCGAATTCACGTCAGTATAACGCAAACGGGGTCAGAGGCAAAATGCCAACTGACCCCGTTGGTCTTCGACGCTGACGTGATGGGTTGTCTTTGTCAATCCCCGCGAGGCACAGGACCGCGTGGCGGCGACTTGCGGCGCCGTTCGGCCACCTTCAGACGCACGGCAGAGCGGCGCAAGGCTAACTCCATCACGCGCCGGCGCTCAGCGCTGTCGATCTCGCTGGTCGCCAGCAGCTCCTCAGCGCGGCGACGAGCCTCGATCGCTCGCTCCAGGTCGATCTCCTCGGCTGATTCGCCGGAGCGGGCCAGCAGGATCACCTTGTCGGGCCGCACCTCCATGAAGCCGCCGCCGACCGCGTAGTAGCGGTCTTCCTGGCCATCCTTCTTGACCACCAACTCGCCGGGCGCGATCACTGCCATCAACGGCGCGTGGCGCGGCAGGATGCCCAACACGCCGCTCGCGCCGGGCGCGATCACCATGTTGACGTCATCCTGGAGGATGATCCGTTCTTGCGAGATGAACTCGAAGCGGATGGTGTCTGCCATGTCAACTCCTACTTCCCAGCGCGCAGCCGCTCAGCTTTGGCTACAGCGTCCTCGATAGTGCCCACCATGTAGAAGGCCTGTTCGGGCAGGTCGTCGTACTTGCCCTCCAGGATTTCCTTGAAGCCGCGCACGTTCTCTTCCAGCTTGACGTACGCGCCGGGCGTGCCGGTGAAGACCTCGGCCACGAACATGGGCTGGGTCAGGAAGCGCTGGATGCGGCGGGCTCGGGCCACCACCTGCTTGTCGTCCTCGCTCAACTCTTCGACGCCCAGGATGGCGATGATGTCCTGCAGGTCCTTGTAGCGCTGCAAGGCGCGCTGCACACCGCGCGCCACGTTGTAGTGCTCCTCGCCCACGATCAGCGGGTCGAGAATGCGGCTGGAGGAGGCCAGCGGGTCCACAGCGGGGAAGAGCGCCTGCTCAGCCAGCGCGCGCTCCAGCGAAATGGTCGCGTCCAGGTGGGCGAAGGTCGTGGCCGGGGCCGGGTCAGTGTAGTCGTCGGCCGGCACGTAGATGGCCTGCATCGAGGTGATGGAGCCGGTCGTGGTCGAGGTGATGCGCTCTTGCAGGTCGCCCATCTCCGTGCCCAGCGTCGGCTGGTAGCCCACGGCCGAAGGCAGGCGGCCGAGGAGAGCGGATACCTCGGAGCCGGCCTGGACGAAACGGAAGATGTTGTCGATGAAGAGCAGCACGTCGCGGCCCTGGTCGCGGAAATACTCAGCCATGGTGACGCCGGTCAGGCCGACGCGCAGGCGCGCGCCGGGCGGCTCGTTCATCTGGCCGAAGACCAGCACTGTGTTCTTGATCACGCCGCTGTCCTGCATCTCGTGCCACAGGTCGTTGCCCTCGCGGCTGCGCTCGCCTACGCCCGCGAAGACCGAATAGCCCTCGTGGAACTTGGCGATGTTGTAGATCAGCTCCTGGATGATGACCGTCTTGCCCACGCCGGCGCCGCCGAACACGCCTGTTTTGCCGCCCTTGGTGAAGGGGGCCACCAGGTCGATCACTTTGATGCCGGTTTCAAAGACGCTGGCTTTGGTCGACTGCTCGACGAAGCTGGGCGCTGGACGATGGATGGGGTACTTGACATCGGTCACCACAGCCGGGCCTGTGTCGAGGGTTTGACCGAGGACGTTGAACAGCCGGCCCAGCGTCTGCTCGCCCACCGGCACCATGATCGGTGAGCCGGTGTTGACCACGTCCATGCCGCGGCGCAGCCCGTCAGTGCTGGACATAGCCACAGCCCGCACGCGGTTGTCGCCAAGCTGCTGCTGAACTTCGCAGACCAACACATTCCCGTCATCCTGAGTGATTTCGATAGAGTCGTAGACCTCAGGCAATTGGCCGGCAGCGAACTCGGCGTCCACCACCGGGCCAAGGACGGAGACAATTCGACCGACTGAATGACCATTTGAACCGTTGCGGGTCATAAAAACGTCCTCCGGGATTCGGTAATCGGTGATCGGTAATCGGTGATCAGCGGTCCTGCGATTTCTGGTAACTGATTACCGTTCACCGCTTACCGATCAGGCCGCTACGCCAACGCGTTGGCGCCAGCGGCGATATCGAGCAATTCCTTGGTGATTTTTTCCTGCCGCGCCTTGTTGTAGCTGAGCGTGAGATCGGAGATCAGGTCGCTGGCGGCGTCAGTAGCGTTGCGCATGGCCACCATACGGGCCGCATGCTCGCTGGCGATCGATTCATACAACGACTGCAGGATCTGCAACTCAGTCACGTTGTATAAGACCATGCTCAGCACTGTTTGAGGGTCAGGCTCGAAGATGTAGTCGGGCGCCATCGGTGCTGTGGGATCGCTGGGGCGGATGGGCAGGATCTGGCGGACAGTGGGCACCTGGCGCAACACGTTGACGAAGTCGGTATAGGCCAGATAGACCGCATCGCAGTCGCCGTTGACAAAGTCGTCGATGACCACGCGTGCCACAGGGCTGATGGAGTTGATGTCAGCGCCGGTGGCCTTCTTGGCGCCGTCCAGAAACTCGCTGGTGGGGCGGTCGCCGACGTTGATAAAGGTGGCTCGCATGGGCACGCCAAAGCGCGCCATCCAGTCGCGCCCCTTGCGGCCAACCGTTACCACCGAGACTTGTTTACCCTCGTCTTCCCACTGCTGAATGTGACGCCAGGCGTGGTTAATAATTGCACTGTTCAGCCCGCCTGCCAGGCCGCGGTCGGCCGTTATCAAAACCAGGCAGACTTTCTTCACCGCGCGGTCCTGCAAGAGAGGCTGCAGGTCAGCCTGGCTTTGGCGCAGGCGAGCAAGGAAAGTCAAAACCTCCCACGCTTTGTTGGCGTAGGGGCGGGTAGCCTCCACCTGGGCCTGGGCTCGGCGCATCTTGGACGCCGAAACCGCCTCCATGGCCCGGGTGACCTTGGCGATATTCTTGACGCTGCGAATGCGTCGCTTGATTTCACGGTCGGCTGCCATTGGCTATTTCTTTCGGCTGGTGCTTCCGGTCGGCTAGGACCTGGGTTTCAACAACACGGTGCGCGCCTCGCTGGGCGGGCTTATTGCTGTGAACTGATCGGCGCCGGTCTGGCGGACTACTTGTACATACCACTCGCCAATACCTTCGATTCCTTCGGGATGGAAGGTGCGCATGAACTGCTCATTGGCGATCAGCTTGACACAGGCGGTCCCATACACGCCGTCGCAGGGATCGCCCTTGCCGCGCACGCTGCCAGCGTTGTAGATCACACCAAGCTGGTTTCTGCCTATCAGAGTCAGCTCGTAGAACTCGTCGGCAGCCAATTCGTCGGCCACGGGCACGAACTCCACGATCAGCGCTGAGCCAAAGTCGCGTGAGGTAAGCGGCTCTGGCCAGAGCAACAGGGGCGCGCTATAGGCGGCGCTGGGCGGCGCGGGCGTCGCTGTGGGCGGCGCTGCAACCACGGGCGGCGTGGTCGCTGCCGGCGCAGCGGTGGGCTGAGCGGGCGGCGCTGTGGGCGCGGCTGCCACGGGCGGCTGCGTGGGCGCAACCGTGGCGCCGGCCTGCACCTCAAAGGTGATGCCCGTGTTGCGCGTCGAGTCGCGCAGGGCCTGCGCCCACCAGATCCAGCGGCCCGCAGGCAGGCCGCTGGTCGCAGCGCCATCGTAGGTCACTTCGACCACGCCCAAGTTGTCCGCCCGGCCGAAGAGCGGCTCCAGCAGGGTGCCGTCGGCCAACTCCAGCCAGGCCAAGACAGTCTCGCCAGCCTGGAAGCCGCCAGCCTTGAAGCGCAGTTCCTGGCCGGCGACAGCCTGGGTGTTGAGGGTCTCCGCTCGCGGCAACGGCGGCGGCACGGGCGTGGCCGCTGGCAGGAAGCTGCCCAGAACTACATCGTCCACCAGGATCTGGTCGTCCTGACGGGTCAGGTAGATGGTAGCTTCCTGAGCGCCCAGCTCGCCCTGGCCTTCCAGTGTCTCGCGCCAGATCACGTCGACTGCGATGCGCCCTTGGGCTGGCTGCGACCCCAGCAGTTCAAAGAAGCTGATGCTCGGGTTGCTCAGCGCCAGCCTGCCCAAGACCAGATCGGCCAGGCGCTGCTGGCCGCCGGTCGTCAGCAACGTGCCGTAGACGATGCGGTATTCGCCAGTGGCCAGTCGGGCCAGGAAGTCGCGCGCCACGTCCAGCGATGCGTCCAGATCGGCCTCGGTCACTGGCTCGACCGTGGGCGTGGCCGTTGGCTCCGGGCTGGGGGTGGGCGCCTCCGTGGGTGATGCTACGACAGTCGTTGTCTCGCTGGGTGCAGGTGCTGGCCCGTCGGGCGCTGTCTGGCAGCCAGCAAGCAGCAATGCCAGAACCAGCAT
This sequence comes from uncultured Anaerolinea sp., assembly GCA_964626845.1. Classification (GTDB taxonomy): domain Bacteria; phylum Chloroflexota; class Anaerolineae; order JAAEKA01; family JAAEKA01; genus JAAEKA01. The sequence continues at coordinate 29,131 of CAZVGR010000053.1, read as the reverse complement.
ACCGGGGAGAACCATTTGTTTGATTGCTTTCATTCCCTGCACCAAGCTCACACTCCTGTGTTGGGCAACTGTCCTGGCCTGAGTCTAGCCGAGGAATTGCTTGTTAAAGTCATCCAGGGCCACGCGCAGCCCCTCGATGGTGGTCTCGTCCAGCCGCTTTTCGCGCAGGATTCCCTGACCAACTTCGGGCCGGCTTGTGTCCATGTACTGATAGAAGGCCTGTTCCCATTCAGCGATGCGGGACACAGGAACCTTGTCCAGGAAACCATTGGTTCCCGCATAGATGGCCATGACCTGCTTGTCCAGCGACACCGGCTTGTACTGCGGCTGCTTGAGCAGCTCGCTCAGCCGCTGGCCGCGGTCCAACTGGCGCTGGGTGGCGTCGTCCAGGTCTGAGCCGAACTGGGCAAAGGCCGCCAGCTCACGGAACTGGGCCAGCTCTAGCTTCAGCCGGCCAGCCACCTGCTTCATAGCCTTGGTCTGGGCGGCCGAGCCGACGCGGCTGACGCTGATGCCGACGTTCAGGGCCGGCCGTACGCCAGCGTAGAACAGGTCGGACTCCAGGTAGATCTGGCCGTCGGTGATGGAGATCACGTTGGTTGGGATGTAGGCCGACACGTCGTTGGCTTGGGTCTCGATCACTGGCAGGGCGGTCAGGCTGCCGCCGCCGTGCTCTGGAGCCAGCTTGGCTGCGCGCTCCAACAGGCGGCTGTGCAGATAGAACACATCGCCAGGATAGGCTTCGCGGCCGGGTGGGCGACGCATCAGCAGGGAAACTTGCCGGTAGGCCTGGGCGTGCTTGCTGAGGTCGTCGTAGACGATCAGCGCGTCCTTGCCCTGTTCCATGAACTCCTCGCCCATGGCGCAGCCGGAGTAAGGGGCAATGTACTGCAAAGCGGCCGGCTCTGAGGCTGTAGCCACGACCACGATGGTGTGCTCCATCGCGCCGTACTGCTCCAGGATGCCCACCACCTGGGCGACCTGAGCGCGCTTCTGGCCAATGGCCACGTAGATGCAGATCAGATCCTTGCCCTTCTGATTGATGATCGTGTCGATCGCAATCGCCGTCTTGCCGGTTTGACGGTCGCCGATGATCAGCTCGCGCTGGCCGCGGCCGATGGGAATCATCGAGTCCACAGCCTTGATACCGGTCTGCACGGGCGTGTCCACCGACTTGCGCACAACCACGTTAGGGGCGATGCGTTCTACTGGGCGGAACCGGTTGCTATCGATCGGCCCCTTGCCGTCGATGGGTTGGCCGAGCGCGTTGACCACGCGGCCCACCAGGGCGTCACCCACGGGCACCGATACGATGCGACCGGTGCTGCGCACCAGGTCGCCCTCAGAAATGTTGCTGTACTCGCCCATGATGATGATGCCGACAGAGTCTTCGGTCAGGTTGAAGACAATGCCGGGGGTGCCGTTGGCGAACTCGACAATTTCGCTGGCAGCCGCGTTAGCCAGACCGACCACGCGCGCGATGCCATCGCCGACCTCGACCACCGTACCCACATCGACCATGCGCTGAGGCGCTTGGAAGCTTTCAATTTGTTGGCGAATCAGACTCGCCAAATCTTGGGAGCTTAGTGCCATCTAGGGTCCTCCACAGACCTGTCACTGGGCTGCCGCGCCAGGCTTGCTGGCGCGCTTTACCGGTTTGTGACGCCCAGACTCTGGCGCAGGGCAGCCAGACGGCTGGAAACGCTGTCATCCAGCAGCTTATCGCCGACACGGATCACCAGGCCGCCCAGAATCGAGGGATCGACAGTGAACCTGAACTCCAGCCCAGCGCCAAAGCGGTCGATAAGACGCTGTTGGATGGCCGTTCGTTCCTCTGCCGTCAATGCCACGGCGCTGGTGACCTCGGCGATCGTCGACTGCGGCCCGCCGCCAACCGACGCCATCTGGCGCAACTGGCTGACGACGTCGCCCAGCAACGCCATGTCGCCGTTGGCCAGCATGCCAAACAGGAAGTTGCGAATCGGTTTTGCCATGCCTTCCGGCAGCACCGCCATGAGCTTTGCCTGCCGGGCCTCGAATCCTTGGGTCTCGTCGGCCAAGCTCTGCAAAAGCCCAGGGCTGCGGTCAAGCGTAGTCGCAACGTGCTGCAAGCCCTTCAGCCAGTCTTCAAAGGCGACCTCGAAGACTGCTCTGGCGTAGGTTTGCGCCTCGCTGCTCCCATGCTTTGCGCGGGACGTTGCAGTTGCGCTCACGTTAGTTCCTCGCTTTGCCGTTGGCGGCCAGGAACTCGTTGACGAAGGCGCGCTGGCTGTCGCGGTTGCTCAGCTCGCGGCCCAGCACCTTCTCGGCGGCCAGCATTGCCAGCTCAGCGATTTGGTCCTGCGCCTCGGCGATGATGCGCTCCCGTTCCCGGATCGCCTCATTGCGGGCATCTTCCAGGATTTTCTGGGCGTCTTGCCGCGCGCTGCCTTCGATTTCGGCCGCCAGAGTCTCGCCGCGCTTCGAAGCGGCCGCGATGCGCTCAAGGGCCTCGCGCCGTTCGGCATCCAACTGTGACTGAAGCTGGGCGCGTTCGGCTTCTGCTTCTCGTCTTGCCATCTCTGCCGCCTGAAGTCCTTCGGCGATACGCTGCTTGCGCGTTTCAAGCATGTTGACCATGGGCTTGAAAAGAAAGCGCCGCAGGAGGAAAAACAAGACAAAGAAGTTGAAAAGTTGCGCTATCAGGAATGGGCCGTTGATTCCCAGGCTACTTAGTGCGTCCAATCTGGCACCTCCTTCTTGCCTGATGGGTGGGATTGTCCGTCATAGGGACAAGATCACCCACTGAGGCCGGGAGCGCCTACGAAGAGGAGCAACAGCGCCACAACCAGCGCATAGATCGCGATAGCCTCTGCGAAGACGATGCCCAGAATCATGTTGGTGCGGATCTCGCCAGCGGCCTCGGGATTGCGGCCGATGGCCTCCATCGCGCCTGCAACCAGCAGACCGACGCCGATGCCAGGGCCAATCGCGCCCAAGCCGATGGCCAGAGCGGGAGCGAGGATTTCTACCATGCTGAATGTCCTCCTTGGGATGAGACTGTGCGCTGGGTGTTGGATTTCAGCGCAGTGCGGTGTAAGTAACCCGTAACCCGTAACTCGTAACACACGATGTGCGCCGGCTGCTCCGGGTTACGTGTTACGCATTACTCGTTAAGGATTAATGATGATCGTGATCCGGCCCATGGCCAACAACCGCCATGGACATGAAAATCAACGTCAGGATCGCAAAGACGAAGGCTTGCATGAAGCCCACGAACAACTCCAAGCCATAAAACGGCAAGGGTACAAAGAACGGCACCAGGAACGACATGACGAAGAGCAGCACCACGCCCGCAAAGATATTGCCGAAGAGACGGAAGGTGAAGGAGATGATCTTGGCGAACTCGCTGACCAACTCCAGCAGGCCGACGATCAGGTCGATGGCCTTCATCCCCGTCATGTGGGGCAAGAAAAACTTGCGGAAATAGCTGCCGCCCAGCGCCTGCACGCCGATGACCTGCGTCCACACCACTGAGATCAGTGCAATGGCCAGGGGTACGTTCAGGTCGGTGGCGGCGGGACGAACAAAGGGCGCCACCACGTAATAACCCAGCTCGCTGTGGTGGTGGTCGATCTCCTCAGGCGCCTTCTTTTTAAGCTCAGTCAATTTGGCCTGCTCCTCAGCAGACAAGGTGTACATGCCTTTGGCGCGGCTGAGTGAACGGGCGCCCAGCGGCAGATCAACCGTGTCATAGCCGGTGGTGATGCCCGCTACCGTGAAGGCGTACTCCAGCGGCTCCAGCTTGCCCACGCTGTCCACGCCGGGGATCAGGCCCATCCAGTTGGCGACGAGGATGAACATCAGGATGGTCATGAAGATGGGGAACAGCTTGTTGACCATCTTCTTGCCGGCGATGTCCAGGTTGAGGTTGTAGAAGATCTCGATGAACCACTCCATCACGTTCTGCAGGCCGCTGGGCACATCCTTCATCTTGCGCGTGGCAAAGATCGCCAGCAAGATCAGGATGATGTCGGCGATAACAGTGGCAATGATGGTGTTGCTAACAACGAAGGGGCCGATCTCGAAGATCTTTTCCGCAGGCAGGACAATCGCGGGGAGGGGGACTTTGAGGACAACGGCGCTGCCGATCATCAGGACCAGCACACCAATGATGAGGGCCAAATTGCGTGGCGCAAGTAGTTTTCGCACGTCTTTGTGTCCTCCTAAGGATCGTTGGCAGTCGTAGGATTTGGGCATTTAGACAGGCGTCAGGTGGAAGACGACCTGTCCTTACAAACAGGGCAATTATAACGCCTTGTGACAGAACTGCCAAATGGCGGGGGGGAGTTGGTTGTGCGAAGGGAGAAGAAGGATCGAAGGGAAGTGTATAACCAGCCCCCCCGGCCTTCTTGCAAAGGCCGGGGGGGCAGCGGCAAGCGTCTGAGGCTCAGCGTCGTCTGCGCGCTGCCGTCAGGGCAAGGCCTGCACCTGCAACCATCAGCAGCCACGGCAGCGCGCTGCCAACCGTAGTTGCTGGACTGGCGCTGACCGAGGCCAGCGTCACCGCCGTCGGCGCCTGCACCGTCCCGCTGACCGGCCCGTGCAGGCTGGTCGCGCCGCTCAGGCTGACGTCCTCCAGCGTGTACCACCAGGTCTCGCCCGGCTGCACGGCCAGGTCCTCGTAGCTGTAGGCGAAGCCTTGCGTGCTGCCCGGCGCCTGCGACGGCACGTAGGCCAGCAGGGTCAGCGGCCCGGCCGCGCTGGCGGAGCGGTACAGATTGAAGCCGGCGTTGCCCGTCTCGCTGACCGTCTCCCATCTCACCGTGATGCGGTCCGGGCCGCCCTGGGCATCGAAAGCAGCCAGGTTGACGGCCAGCGGGCTGCTGGTGACCAGCAGGATGCGGCCCCAGCGGCCATCGACTGGCGTCTCGATCTGTCCACCGCTGACGATGTAAACATTCGCTGCCCCGCGCCCGCCTGTGTTGAGCAGGTCGGTGAGAACGGCGCCGTCTGGCAGCACGCCGGCCAGCGGGATGGTAGCCGTGGCGCTGCCCGTCTTGTTGTTCAGCACGATCACCAGCTTGTCAGAGGCGTCAGAGCGCAGATAGCTGTACAGGCCGTTGGCGTCGTCCACCAGCAGCGTCTGCACGTCGCCGCTGCGCAGCGCGCCGTGCGCGTTGCGAATGCCCAGCAGCTTCTTGAAGTGCGCGTACATAGCCGCGTCGTAGCTGTCGCCCTGGCCGTTGTTGCCGCCGTTGATGTCGGGCCAGGGGAAGGTGCGCCGGTTGTCGGGGTCGCTGCCGCCGCCCATGCCCACCTCGTCGCCGTAGTAGACCGACGGCGCGCCCGGCAGGGTGAATTGCAACAGCGTCACCAGCTTCAGCTTGCTCTTGTCGCCGCTCAGATAGTTGAGCATGCGCGGCGAGTCGTGGGTGCTGATCAGGTTCATGAAGCCCTTCCAGGCCGAGGGGGGAAAGAGCGCGCGGAACTGGTTGTAAAGGTTGTCGAACTGGCTGGGTGCGTTGCCGTTGCCGAAGCTGGCGGCCCAGTCGCGGAAGCAGTAGTTCATCACCGAGTCCAGCTCGTTTTGGTTGATGTAGCTCTGGTACAGATACCAGTCGCAGCCGCCCGTCACCTCGCCCAGCATGAGCTGCTCACTGTCGCCGTAGACCGTGCCGCTGGCGTTCGTGCCTTTGACATACGGCCGCATGTTTTGGAAGAAGTCGTGCGTGATATCCTGCGCCACGTCGTAACGCCAGCCAGCGATGCCCCGCTCCTGCCAAAACTGGCTGACCGACTTGCCGGCCGGCGCGCCGGCCGCGCCGCCGCGGAAGAACAGGTCGCGCACGCCAGGGCTGGCGTCCACAAACTCCGGCAGGGTGGCGTAGTTGTACCAGCCCTTCCAGCCCCAGCCGTCTGCGCAGCCGAAGACCGCGCCGGCCGAGCCGGCCGTGAACCAGGCGCGCTGCGGGCTGCTGGCCGAGGCGCACGCGCCGCCCAGGCTCTTGTTTTTGTCGATGTAGACGCTGTCCATGCCGGCATGGTTGAAGACGCCGTCCAGGATCACCCGCAGCCCTTTGGCGTCGGCGGCGCTGATCAACTGGTCGAACAGCGTGTTGTCGCCGAAGATGGCGCGCACGGTGAAGTAGTCGTTGGTGTCGTAGCCGTGGTTCGAGGACGACTCGAAGATCGGGTTCAGGTAGAGCGTGTTGACGCCCAGGTCGTTGAAGTAGCCGGCGTTGATCTTGTCGATGATCCCTTGCAGGTCGCCGCCGTGGAAATCCAGCCCCCAGCTTGGGATCAGCAGCGGGTCGGTCCAGGCGCGGCGGTCCCACTGGCAGCCGCCCACGCCCGGATTGGGCCGGTCGTGAGGATAGCCCGCACAGCCGTCGGGCGCAGGCTCGTAGACCAGCGTGCCGTCGGCCGGGTCGTTGGCCGGGTTGCCGTTGCGAAAGCGGTCCGGGAAGATCTGGTAGATCACTGCATCGTGGATCCAACTGGGCACGGCGAAGTCGGGCGGCGGCGTGGGGGTGGGCAGCACCACCGGCAGGCTCCAGGACGGGTTGGCCAGCGCGCCGGTGTACCACTTGCCCGGCCCCGTGTTGCCGCTGATGGGGTTGAACTGGCCCACCGTGGCCCCGTCGGTGACGCGGAACTGGTACCACAGGTTGACCGTGTCGCCAGGCACGACGGCCTCCCAAAGGCTGTGCGTGCCATCGCTGCTGGCCACGGCCGCGCTGTAGGTGAAGGAGGGCGCGGCCAGCGGGTCGCCTGTGCGCCAAACCAGCACCTGCACCTGCTGCACGTCGTCCTGGCAGGCGCGCAGGCGCAAAGTGGCCGAGCCATCGGGCTGGATCGGCGCCTGCGGGTCGCGGTAGGCCAGCAGCGTGTTGTCGTGGTAGAGGCCGCTGGTGACGACCACGCCATCGCCGGCCACGGCGCCGCTGCAGCTCGACGGCGGCGTCGGCGTCAGCGTGGGCGTGGCGGTAGGCGTGGGCGAGGGGCCGCTGGTGGGGGTCGCCGTAGGTGTGTTGGTCGGCCCGGCGGTGGTCAGCGGGCAGGCCGCGTAGTTGACCAGCGTCGTGGCAACGTCCCAGCCGGTGGACTGGTCGTCGCTGGGCACGGTGTCGTAGGCGCCCTTGCTGCTGCCGGCCTGGGTGGCGAAGAACTGCACGTTGACGGCGCCGCCCAGCGCGGGGCTGCCGATGTCGCTCAAGGGTATCTTGAACTCGACGCCGTTGGCGTTGCTGTAGGCGATCTTGCCGCCCACCTGTCCGCCGCCAGGAATGCCGCCCCAGTTGACGCCCTGGCCTGTGTTCCAATTGGAGCCGCTCCAGGCGCGCAGCTCGGTCCAGCCGTTGTTGTCGTTGGGCGGGTTGTTGATGCCGGGAATGTTGCCCCGGATGATGTAGTCAGGCCGGTTGGGGTGGTTGTAGGTGATGGCGTTGCCCCAAGGGTCGCCGCTGCCGCCGGCCGGCGTGCCCAGGTCGATGACCAGGCCGATCTGGCCGCTGGAGACAGACTGGCTGTACTGCGCCAGGTCGGCGTAGACGTAGAGGAACGTGTCGTCGTTCTGGCAGTAGAGCGCGGTCTGGTCGGTCCAGGCCGTGCCGGGCCATTCGCCAGGGCCGGGGTTGGCCAGGTCGCCGGCCGGGTCGGTGGCGATGGGCGAGCCGTAGAGGGCGTCGCGCACGCCGTCCAGGGTGGGAGAGCCGTAGGCTGGCCCGCGGCCAGCCGGCTGGCCAGCGCCGGCCGGCGCGGCCAGCACGATGGCGATCAGGGCCGGCAGCAGCAGTGTGAGCGCCAGGCCAGCGGTTTTCTTGGTGGTCATTGTCGTAGTACCTCTTCGATAATCAATAGTAACCATCTTACGCGGAGTTGAGCACGCCCATGTGCGGGGTTTCACGCCGACGCGCCCGACGCCTTCCGGCGTCCGCGCCCCAGAGCCAGCGCCGCGCCGGCCCCAGCCACCACCAGCAGCCACGCCAGCGCTGCGCCGGGCGTCGCGGCCGCGCTGGCGCTGACCGAGCTCACCGTCACTGCGGTCGGCCCCGCATACTCGACGCTCACCGGTCCGTGCCGTGTGGCGACGCCGTTCAGGCTGACGTCCTCCAGCCAGTACCAGTAGCTCTGGCCCGGCTGGACGTCCAGGTCCTCGTAGCTGTAGGCGAAGCCCACCGTGCTGCCGGGCGCCTGCGAGGGCAGGTAGGCCAGCAGCGCCTGCGGGCCGGCCGGGTCGGCCGCACGGTAGAGGTTGAAGCCGGCGTTGCCGGCCTCGCTGACCGTCTCCCAGGTCAGCAGAACGTGGCCGGCCCCGGCCTCGGCGGTGAAGCTGGCCAGGGTGACGGCCAGAGGCTGGCACGCTATTAGCGTCAGGGAAGGTGTAAAGACGAAGTACTCCTCGATAGTGTCGATATCGCTCCACGGATCACTGGCCGGCTTGTCGTTGCTATCGCCAAAGTGACGTCCAGAATACGGAACGCCATCGCTGGTCGTGACACCAGTATCCGTGTCGTGCGGCTCATCGCCGATCATCTCATGACAGCCCGCGCCGTGGCAGCCCTGCCCCAGACCCGGGGCCTGGTCGTACACGTCGTAATCTTCGTCATTGTAGGTGGCGTAGACCCCGATCTTGATTTGCTCCGTTGTGTTCGGCAGGCCACCGATCAACGTCCACGGCACGGCCACCTCGAACTTGCCGTCGCCGTCGGACATCCAGTGGAAATCGTTGGCGAAGTTGAGATTCGGGCAGTCTGTGTAGTCGTAGTCGCTGGTGTCCTTGACGGCCGGCGCCTTGCTGCCAATCAGACCCCAGGCGCCGTCGTAGAGATCGGCGTTACCCTGACCGGCGCCATCGAACCATTGAATGCGCACAGCGAAGTCCGGGTTCCAGCCCTTGAAGTTGACCCGCTTGCTGGCCGGGGCATCCGCCGCTGTGTCAGAGAACCCGCCCTCGACGCGTGTGCTGTTGATCCCAGGACGGTCCAGAATGAAGAACAGGTCAGCATAATCGGCTTGGGGACGGATGGCATCCACCCCCTCGGCCTGTAGATACAGGAAGCACTTGTCAGTGCGCGTGTTGACGTAGGTGATGTCGGCGCTGCGCCCGTCTGGGATGGTGTTGGCGACGCGACTGGCAAAGTCGGCGCCGGTGTAGTACAGGCTGGCAGCCGATTCTGGCGTATAGTCAGACCGGGCAGGATCGCCGCCCAGCCCGTAGAAGAAGGGGGCCGTGGTGCTGACGCCATTGCCGTAGGGTCCGGCATAGCGAAACTCGGAAAGGAAGGTGTATTTGTCTGTATCGATAGGCCCATCCACGACAACGCCCTCGAACTCCTCCTGGCAGACGCCATCCACCAGCTCGTTGACCGTGCTGCGGGCCGGCAGGCTGGTGCAGTGGCGGGTGGGATTGGCAGGGTTGTCGGTGGGCCGGCCGCTGTCCAGGCAGAACTGCCCCGTGCCGACGAAGCTGCCGTAGGGGCGGCCATTGCCGTCCCCGCCGGTGGCCGCGCTGTAGTTACGATAGCTGTGGTCACAGCCGTGCGGCTCCAGGCTCTGGCCGCCGGCCGTGTAGTCCACGCTGCCGATGGCGTCGATGATGCGGCCGCCGTTTCCACCGTGTCCAATGTCATCATCGGTGTTGTAGGTCGACACCATCATGACGCAAATCTGGCTGTTGGCGGCCAGCTCGGCAGGTAGATCGTTGGTATCCAGCTTCATCTCCAAGTGACGACGAAAATCGACGATAGTCGACGATACCGTCATATTGCTGCCTACCTGACTCTTCGAGGATGCGTTGTAGAGCTGGGCAACCATCGTAGTGTCGTCGTTCGGGTAGGTGGCGACAAAGTAGTCGACCGTCCAGCGGAAGAAGCGCTTCCAGGGCGTGCCCGCGTTCATGTCGATGTCGGCGCCGCCGTTGCAGCCCACGTCAATGCCCAGAATGTAGTTGGCTTCGTAGGTAGCGCTGTTGCCGAAGAAAGCGCCCTCCGGGTTCTGCAAGCCGGCCGACGAATCGACCACCCACGAGAAGTACCACTTGTTGTCGACCTCATCGTTGTAGGCGTTGAGGTCCAGCAGGTTGCCGCGGTTGGCATCGTCCATGCAGGCAAACGAATCGCCGTCTGCCCGGCCATTGCCCCACACGTCGATCGAGCGCGTCGAGCCGTATTCTGGCCCAATCACCCCATCGACAGCGCCGTCGGCCGCTCCTGGCGAGGCCGGCAGCAGGGCGAAAAAGAACCCCAGCAGCAGCGCCAGGGCCAGCGGTATGTGTTGGCGTCTTTGCGTGAACATTGGTCTCTCCTTCGTGCCGCCTCGCCCAGCGGCGGTTTTCAGGATATAGATGAAAGGGAGATCGCTGACGCCCTAATCAGGCGCTGTCACCCTGCGATGGCGCAATCGCAGCGCCAATTATACGCAGGTGGCAACAGCCGTCAAATTGGGCGGCAAACGCGCAAAACCGGGGCCTTCACAAGGCCCCGGTTTTTGGGTTGAGGTCATTCGCTCAGGCTCGGCCCGGCCCATGCCTGGCTGCTGCGCCAGGGACGGCCCGAGCGGCGATGGGGCATCTAGCGCCGTCTGCGTGTCAGGACCAGCGCTGCGCCGGCGCTGGCGGCCGCCGCCCACAGCCAGGGCAGCGCTGAGGCCGCCGCCGGGCTGGCGCTGACGGAGGTCAGCGTCACGGCTGTCGGCGTCTGCATGGTGGCGCTGACCGGGCCGTGCAGGCTGGTCGCGCCGGCCAGGTCGATGGCCTCCAGCCAGTAGTAGTAGGGTGCGCCGGCTGTCACCGCGCTGTCCAGCCACTGATAGGCCGCGCCAGCCGTGCTGCCTGGCGCCTGGGCAGGTACAAAGCCCAGCAACTCCTGCGCCGCCGCCGGGGTGGTTGCGCGGTAGAGGTTGAAGCCCTGGGCATCGACTTCGCTGGTCGTCTCCCACGTCACCAGGATGCCGTCCGTCTGGCCGCTGGCTGCAAAGCTGTTCAGGGTGACGGCCAAGGGCATGGGGGAGCCGTTAAGCTCAGCGTCATCCAGGCTTGCTGGCAGAGATGCCGGGATGGTAATAACAGCTTCAAGACCTGCGTCGCGGCCCCAGGTGCCGTCAGCCCCGCCCTGCACCCAGTACTCTATTTCGTCGGCGCCTTTTGTGTATGTGAAGTAGGCGCTGCCGTCGGTTGTGCGAATGTTGCCCAGCACGATCTCCCAGTATCCGCCCTCGACGCGAGCAGCGACCCACTGAGAAGTCCCCAACGATCCTGAGGCATTTTTGTCAATCAAACGGAGATAGACGACTGCATCTTCTGACAGGGTCGTACCGCCATGCAGGTATACCGTGCCATCGACGTTGTCTCCAGAAGCCGGAAGACCCAGGTCCTGGCCAGTGGTCACCGGATACCGATCACCTCCATTGTTGTCGACTGTGCCGCCTGACACGATTTCACAGCGGTAAGTAGTCGCTGGGTTGAAGCCTCCCAGACGAACGAAATGGGTTGTTACGTTGTCTAGATCATCCTCGGCGCTCTGTATCAGTGTCGTGTTCGAAGCGTCATAGCAGTTGACAGTACCGTCGGACGGTAGGTTCGTTACCCAACTGATGAAAAAGCTGCCATCGCGCACGTCGGTGATTTCGATCAGCCCGATTTCGGGGGGGATCAGAATCGGCTCGGCAGAAGCTGGCATAGCCATGAGCGCCAACACTGCTAACAAGATCAGCGTTCCCAGTACACGACGGGCAGACGTAGAGGGGTGAGAAGATGTCATGATCGATTACCTCCGGAGTAGAGATGTTTGCTCGCCAAGCTGGAGAGCATGCAGATCAACAGTGTTGACAGACAGGCGCTTTACACCTATGGTGTAAACGTGCTCGACATACTGCACTTGAGGAAATAGCCCTTGTTGGCGTCGATAGAGAAGTTGTTACTGGTCGGCTTGCTGTTTTGATGTACGTTCCAACCGCCAAAGTACCAGCGATCGACCTCGCTGCATTGGCCGCCTTGGGCTGCAATGGCGTTCAGCGCCATTTGAGCGTTGTAGTAAGGCGCGGGATAGGGCACGGCAATCAGGTTCCAACCCGGCACTAGGTTGATAGGGACGCTAGATGTCAAAAGATAGCCTTGCAGGGTCCAAGTAGCGTTGGCCGAGCACTTGACGAAATAGCCCTTGCCCATCTCAATGGAAAAGTTGTTACTGGTCGGCTTGCTGTTAAGATGCGCGTTCCAGCCGCCGAAGTACCAGCGGTTGATCTCGCTGCATTGGCCGCCCTGGCCGTTGATCAGGTCCAGCAGCGACTGCGCCTTATGGGCCACTGCTGGCTGAACGGGCAGGGCGATCAGGTTCCACCCGGTGGTGGTGGACATGGTGACGGTGGCCAGCGTGAACTCGTCGGCGCCGATGTCGGGCGTTGTTGCGCTGCGCGTCTGGTTGTCGATGTCGCTGGTGATGCCGTCGATGGGCGTGGCCGCGTCTGAGGCGGGCGAGGCCGGCGTGCTGATGTGCAGGTTGGTGTTGGCGACGAACAGCGGATCGCCGGCGACTGAGTGCGCGTCCTGGCCTGTGGCAGCTTGCCAGGCAGCCAGGGTGCTGTGCGCTGCGTCCAGATAGCCCAGCGTGCCCGCGCTGGCGTAGTAGAGGTTGAAATCAATGGCCGCAAAGACGCTGCTGTCCGCGCTGCAGTAGATGGCATAGGGTGCGCCGGTGGTTTGCTTGCTGGCGAAGATGTTGTTGCGCAGGTTGATGGCCCCGGCCCCGGTGATGTCGCTGGCGATGTTCAGCGCGGCCGGAATGCCGCCGTTGCTCTGGTTGGTAGCCAGCAGCACCGAGTTGTAATAGATCTGATAGCCGCCGCCGCTGTTGACCATGATGCCATAGCCGTTGTAGTACTGGTCTGTACCCTCGCTGTTGCCGTAGGAGGCCACATCAAAGATGAAGTTGTTGGCCACCGTCACGTTGGCTGCGGCCATGCTGGCGCCCAGGAAAATGCCGTTGCTGCCCCAGCCTTCGGTGTTGTTGTTCTTGATGTTGGAGATCTGATTGGCCAGGATCGCAATGCCGTTGGCCGTGCCGCCTACGTTGATGCCCGAGGCTGTGGCCGAGGTGGCCGTCACCACGCCGGCAATGCGGTTGTTAGACACGGTGGCGTTGGCCTGTTGAAAGACCGCGATGCCGTTCAGGCCAATCTGGCTGGCTGGGGCGGTGGACCCGATCACGTTGCCGGTGATCAGATTGCCGCTGTCGTTGCCGGCCGGCCCCACCAGCATGATGCCATAGCGCGCGGCGGTGATGGCGTTGTTCTGGAAGGTGTTGTTGGCGTTAGCCGTTTGCGCCACGCCGCCCACCGTCGAGCCGCTGCTGATGATGGCCGCCAGGCTCGTCGCCGGCGACGCCCCTGCCACGTTGCAGTTCTTGATTACGTTGTTGGTCGCGCCGTCTGACGCCGACGTGCTGGCCAGCCAGATCACAGTAGACTGATCGCTGGCGGCCGGATTGCTCAAGGTCAGGCTGCGGTCGCTGCCGCCGCTCAGCGACCCGTCGATCGTCACCCGGTCAGCGCCGTTCAGCTTGATCAGGGTGGCGCTGCTGCCGCTGCCGGTGATGGCGCGCGCCGCGCCGCTGGGCTTGATGGTCAGCGTGTAGTTGCTGCCCGCCGGCGACTCGGTGAACTGGTTCAACGCCACAGCGCCCGTCTCGCCGCTCAGGTCGGCTGTGATGTTGATCACCACGTTGCCGGTCAGCACGCCGTTGTTCAGCGCCTCGAAGATGCCGCCCGCGTTGCTCAGCGACCCATAGTCGCCTGGCACGCTGTACGAGCCGCTGTAGGGCAGCGAGATGCGATAGCTGTTGATCGTCCCGCCCAGCGGAAAGGCGGCCGCGGTCAGCGCCACGCTGGCAGGCATGGCCGCAAATTCGCCGTTCTTGATGCCCACCTTGGGCGGATCGGACAGGTCCTGGGCCACCACAAAGTACTGCACCACCGTGCCAACGCTGACGCCTGCGCCGCCATAGAGCAGCGAGTAGTCCAGCGTGAAGTCGAACGGCGACGACGCGCCCGTTGCCTCTACATACTTCCAGCCCTCGCTGCCTGCTGTGTTGTCGTTCCAGGCGTTGCTGTCGGCGGCGCGTTTGAAATAGACCCGCGGCTTGGCGCCGGCCTCGGTGTTGATGCCGTCGACGTCGGTGATGGCCACGTTGTCGAAGCTGCGGTTGGCGCTGCTCAGGGTGTTGGCCAGCGCCTGGTAGACGATGGTCGGCGGGAAGTTGGGCGGGGTCCAGCGGTAGATCAGGCCAGAGGCTGGCAGCGCGCCTGTGTTGTTCAGGGCCATGGTGGCGGTGTTGACGCCGCCGGCCGACGAAGCCGCCCAGTCGCTGCCGGTGCGGTTGGCGAAGTCGGCCGTGCTGGCCCCCTTCACGCCGACCTGAACGCCGCGGGCGGTGGCGTTTTTGCTGAAGCTGCCATAGACGAACTCCACCGCGTTGCTGGTCTCATACAGCTTGATCTGAAAGTTGAAGCTATCGCCCACGGCGCCATACCAGCGGAAATCTTTCCACTGCACGGTGAACACCCGGTTGGGCGCTTCGCCGCTGGTCTCCGAGCGCAGCTCGGCGTCCGTGTTGCCTTGCAGGTCGCCGCCCAGCGCCGCAAGCAGATTGACACAGCCCCCCGAGCTGCTGCTGATGGGTTTGTAGCCGCACGAGTCGGTGTACGTCGCGCCGCCCATGCGCAGAAAGCCGTTGGAGTGGATGCTTACCTGGGTGTAGTCAACCCCGTCGAAGACGAAGGTAAAACCGATGTTGACGGCGTTGAAGTTGAGGCCGCTCAGGCCGCTGCCAGTGCCATGCACGATGCCGCCGCTGATCTCGCTGTGGGTGTCGTCGCTTTGGCTGAAGGTGTAGCTGGCAGCCGCGCGCACCGACTGCGGCTCAACCCCTGCGGCCATGCACTCGGCCTGCTGGCTCAGCGCCTGCCATTGCCCCTGCTCCCTGGCTGTCAACTCGCCGGCCAACTGGCGGCGGCTCAGGCTGCTCAGCCGCGCCGCATCGTTTTGCGACAAGGGAACACAGCCAGCGCCATCGGAAGGGGCTGGCGCGGCGGTCGGGGGCGCTGCCTCCTGCGCCAGGGCTGGCGTCAGCGGCGCCAGCAGCAGAGCCAGCAGCAACACAGCGCTGAACAACCGCAACATCTTGGCTCGCATGGGGCTACTCCTTCGACCGGATGATCTGACACGTGCTCAAAACAGGGCAAAAGTCCTGGCAATCTGCTTGCACATTACAGTACAAGTATACCGGGCTTGAGCAGTTACAGTCAATAGGATATTGGTACTATCCATAGTCCTGGGGGTTGTATGTCAACAGAATAGCCCTCACAGACCCACCCCTGCCCCACGCCAATCCCCCCACTGCCATACCGCAATCCGCCGGATTGCGTCCGAACAATCCGGCGGTGTTACTACTCAGGTGCCGGGCACTTGCAGCCTCTGCACAGCGTGAATAAGCTTGGCAGACATCCTTGCAGGCGCAGATTCAAGTGCCCGGCACCTATGGCTGAGTAGTAACCCGGCGGATTGTTCTACGAGAGCGCCAGATCTGTGCTCAGCCGCTGCGCCGCCTGCGGCTGCCCAGGCCCAGGGCCAGGCCCGCTCCAGCGACCACCCACAGCGCCGGCAGCGCCGCGCCGGCCGCATGGCCCAGGCCCGCGTCGATGCTGCTCAGCGTCACCACGGTCGGCCCGACGAAGTCCACGCTGATCGGCCCATGCTGTGTGGTTGCGCCGTGCAGGTCCACATCCTCCAGCGTATACCAGTAGGTCTGGCCAGGCTGCACATCCAGGTCCTCGTAGCCATACACGAAGCCCATCGTGCTGCCCGGTCCCTGGGAGGGGACGAAGGCCAGCAGCGTCAGCGGGCCGGCTGCGTCGCCGCTGCGGTACAGGTTGAAGCCGGTGTTGTCCATCTCCGTGGCCGTCTCCCAGGCGACCACGATGCGGTCGACCTGCTGCTGGGCGGTGAAGCTGGCCAGGGTGACGGCCACGGGGCCAGCGTCGAAGATGTAGTCCTCGACTTCCCCGCCCTGCGCGCCGCCGGTCGCGCTCGCGCTGCTCTGCGGCGCACGGCCAGAGGCGCAGTCCGGCGCGCCAGGGTCAGGCGCAGGCGCCAGCCGGAAGCGCATGGGGTAGGTCGCGTCGGGGTTGATCACGCCCTCCTCCAGCGGCCAGGTCACCACCTGGTTCATGCCCGGCTGGATGGGCAGGTCGACCACCACATGCTCGTTGGCGTCGAAGACGCCGTTGGGCAGGTCGGGCAGGCCGGCTGTCACCGCGCCGTCGCTGTAGTCCAGCCAGGCGTTGAGGCAGGCCCACTGGCCGGCCGGGCCTTGCACAGTTACCCGCAGCCTCCCTTGGCCCTCGTTCCAGGTTTGATTGGGGTTGCGCGCCACGCCGTCGCCGATGTTGACGGCCAGGCCGGCCGCCCAGTCGCTGCCCAGCCGCCACGCGCCCTCGCCGCTGTGCCAGGCCAGGCCATAGACGTTCAGCGTGCTCAGGTTGTGGACGGTCAGGTCTTCCAGGTTCAGGCCGATGATCACCGGGTCATGGTCCGAGGAGCGGAACTGGTCGTCGGCATACAGGCTGGCGATCTGCCCGGCGCTCTTGAAGTTGGTGTTGTAGTCCAGCACCGCTGGCTCGTCGGCGTTGATGTGCCATTCCACCACACCCGTCACCTGGGCCTCCAGGATCGGCGTGGCCAGGGCGTGGTCCAGATAGCCCCACTGGCCGTCGAAGACGTAGGAATAGGCGCTGGCTCCCAGCCGCTTCTCCAACAGGTTGAAGTAGCCCGCGTTCTGGATGGCGCTAATCGGGTCCTCTTTGGCGTAGGAGTTCAGATCGCCGATGATCAGAATGTCGGGGTCGCCTGTGCCGGTGGGGTTGCTGTTGAGCCAGGCCGTCAGCAGGTTGGCGGCGTTGGTGCGCACCACGTTGCAGTTGCCCTGGCCGTCGCCGGCGTCGGGGATGGTGCAGGCGCTGCCCTTGCTCTTCAGGTGGTTGACCGCGACGATGAAGCGCTCGCCGGTGGCGATCTCCTCGAAGGCCTGGGCCAGCGCCGGCCGGTTGCGCGCCGTCGCATCGCCGCCGTTGACGAACGCGGTTGTGTTCAGCGCTGCCGTCGCGCCCACGGGGCTGACCAGGGCCGGCTTGTAGATCAGCCCAACCTTGATCGCGTCGACGCCCAGCGCGTTGACCTGGCTGGTCAGCGCGTCGGCGTCGATGAAGGCGTAGGTTCCGGCCGCAGTGGCCGCGTTCAGCTTGTCCACCAGGTGTTGGATCGCGCTGGCCGGGCCGTAGCCGTCGTTCTCGATCTCCATGATGCCGATGACGGCCGCGCCGCTGCCCACCA
Organism: uncultured Anaerolinea sp.; assembly: GCA_964626845.1. Taxonomy (GTDB): domain Bacteria; phylum Chloroflexota; class Anaerolineae; order JAAEKA01; family JAAEKA01; genus JAAEKA01. The sequence goes on along the minus strand of CAZVGR010000053.1, from coordinate 11,766 downwards.
GCTTGGCCACCGTCTTGGGCCATTGGCGCTCGAACTCGGCGCTGTTTTCGGCCCCGCGACAGTCGGTGGCGCCGCCGCCCACGCCCAGCGTGCAGCCGCTGAAGGTGTTGAAGTAGTTCAACAGGTTGGCCGCGGTGACGCGCAGCCGGCCGCCGACGGTGGGCAGCCCAGGCCGGGGATTGCTGGCGCTGAAGTTGATCACCCCGCCGTTCAGCGCGCCCACCGGCCGCAGCCGATAGGCCGAGGGGCTGGCGCTGTTGCCCGCCCAGTCATAGACCAGCACGCCGACGATGCCGGCCGCGCTGTCGCCGCCGCGCAGGGTGTTGGCGGCGCTCAGCGGATTGCCGCCGCGGCCAAAGACGATGGGGTCGGGGTTTTGCAGGTTGTTGTCGTCGTCGATGATGATGCGGTTCAGGTTGTTGGCGGCCTGCAGGGCCAGCGCAGGCCCGCCCGGCGCGGCCACGTTGGTGGGCTGCTGCAGGCGGTCGGGTCGCGCGGTCAGCACGATCTGGCCGAAACGGCCCAGTTGGAAATGCTCGGTGACGTACAGCGTCTGCGGCAGGCGCACCAGCATGCCCTCGTAGCGTTCCGGGTAATCGGCTGCGGGGAAGGGCAGGGTGATGTCCTGCGGGGTGACGCTGCTGCTCGTGCCGCACTGGGTGATGGTTGCGCTGGAGAGCTGGGTCTGGCCAGAGAACTCGCCGGCCGTGCCCGACACGCGCACCACCTGGCCCACGGAGACGGTATCGACCCCGTTGGTGTAGACGAAAATGCCGTCCGAGGTGGTCGGGTCGGCGTCGCCGGTCAAGTCTTGCAGGTAGAAGCCGCGAATCTGGCCTGTGCCGCCGGGCAGCTCGAAGTCGCCCACCACCACGCCCTGGGTGGTGACAGACTGGCCAGCCAGCGGAGTCGACGCGCCGCTGCCCTGGATGGTGTAGGTCGGCGTATAGGCCAGGTTGCACACGTCCGGATCGACCGTGTTGAAGGTGAAGACGTGGTCGGCCGCCATGGGCTGCGGCGTGCCGTCGGTGTCTGTCACCTTGTCCGCCAGCACGGTCACGGTGCAGAGGGTGGCGGTGGGCAGGTCGTTGTCGGGGGTCAGCGTCACGCTGAGCACGCCAGCGGCCGGCAGCTCAGGCGCGCTGCTGAAAGCCACCCCGTTGCCCACCGGGCACTGGACGGTGAAAGCGCCCGCGGCGATGTCCACGCTCTCGCTGAAGTTGACCGTGATCTCGGCATCCACAGCCACGCCGGTGGCGTTGTTGGCAGGGGTGGTGCTGGCGACGGTGGGGGGAGTGTCCCCGCCGCATGGAGGAGCATCGGTCACCGTGTATGGCCCAGCGGGCATCGTCTGTCTGGTCGAGTCGCTGCCGCTCCAGTTTGTCGGATTTGAAATTGCGGACAGCAGTGCTGCTTTGGTGCCAGAGGTAACTGTGCCGCCGTAGACCGCATTGTCGATTTCATTCAAAGCTATTGCTGTCGTGCCGTTGCTTAACCCTGTGGGCAGCGCTGATGTATTGGAATTGGTGGCGTCGTCTTGCCATACGCCCGCGCCTTCGTTGTTCAATGCATAGATGAATGTAGGTGAAGAGGCCATTCCTTGATAGGCAAGCACCTGGTCCCCAGACGTGGAGAACTGCATACTGCCCACGCCCGGGTCGATGATCGTACCCGCGCACAAATCAGTGGGCGCCGTCCAGGTGAGAGTGCCCTCGCCGGAGCGAAAGGCGCCACTGGCCAGCCAACCGTTGTCAGTGAAATTGATCTGCGTGCCAGCCGTAACGTTGACCAGCAACACAAAGGCAAACTGATCGGGATCATCCGCATTGTAGCCAACGATGGCGATGTCCCCCGCCGCCAGAGTAGTTACATCAGGTGCAACGACCGGCGCGGCCGCCAGCGGCAGCGGGACGATCGCCAGCGCGATCGCCAGAACAATCAGCAGGGAGAGGATGGATCTGAAAGCAGTGGGGTTCATGGAGCGCCTTTCCTGTGTGCAACAGTCGAGAGTTGGGCCAGACGAAGTGTCAGATCGGTAACTGCTCAGCCGGCCGGTCAGAAACCGGGTTTTTCTCGTTGGGCAATGATTTCTGAGTTTGCAAACGCATTGCTCGGGGCGATGATAGCCGCTTCCGCAGCAAAAACCCGGTTTCTCTAAGCCCATGCTATCATAGCCCCAACCGGCATAAATCGCCAAATAGCCCGCCGCCCAGCGCCTGAATACACCAAGTGCCGGGCACCTCAACAACTTTGTTTACGAGGTACTGAACCGCAAAAAGAAGCCGGGCTTTTTCCGAAAAGCCCGGCTTCTTCACGTTTCACACTTCCCGCTTACCGCTTACCGGTCACTGCTCACCGCCGCCGCCGCCGGCTCACACCCAGCGCCAGGCCGGCCGCCGCGGCCGTCCACAGCCAGGGCAGCGCCGCGGCTGAGACCGGGCTGGCGCTGACGCTGTTCAGCGTCACCGCCGTCGGCGCGAGATAGAGCGCGCTCACCGGCCCGTGCAGCGTCGTCGCGCCGTTGATATCCAGGTCCTCCAGCCAGTACCAGTAGGTCTGGCCGCTCTGCAGGTCGGCCCGATCCTGCCAGGTGTAGAAGAAGCCGCCGGGGCTGCCCTGGGACTGGGAGGGGATCAGCGCGTCGTTCAGCCGGCGGTCCCAGCCGTCAGGCGACACGCCGCGGTAGAGGTTGAAGCCGCGGTTGTTCAGCTCGCTGTTGGTCTCCCAGCTCACCAGCACGCTGTCGTCCACCTGCTGGGCATCGAACTCGGCCAGCGCCACCGACAACGGCCCCGGCTGGCCGGCGCTGAAGTCAGACAGGCTGGTGAAGCCGCCGGTCATGACATTGTTCTCCGTGTCCATCGACCGGTTGAGCAGCACCCGCCAGCCGGTTGCCGCGTCATATTTGACGGGCGTCAGTTGGCTCTCATCGCCCTGCACGTCACTTTGGACATAATAGAATTTGGTGTTATTACAGGTGAGCTCTTCGACTCCCACCGGCTCCAGTGTCCAGTAGCGCGCCAGATAGTTGTCACCCGTCATCTCGTCGTGCATGAATGGTTTTACACGCACGTATACCGACGAATCCCCTGCTGGTAGGAAGGTAGCGCAGTTTAGGACGACCGGGGTGTACTTGCCGCTGCTGTCACCTACAGGGAAGATGAAGTTGTCGAAAGAACCAACCGAAGGTGAATACTTTCGCAAGTATCCGGTGCCGTTGGTCACCACCATGTTACTACTACTGAAAGTGCCACCGATGCTTCCATCAGCAGATAGAATCAGGTTGTAGTTACCGAGAGTTAGCCGGCCGTTCTGCAAAAAGAGAACGTCATAGAGATTTGTTATGTGTCTATTAAGCGTCACGCCAGCGCTGTTGTTGATGGTCAAGCTGCCGACGGTAGCCGGGGAACTGCTGCCGGTGAATTGCGCAGAGGTTCCGTTATACACTAAGTTCACCCTTAATCCGAAACTCAAACCACCTCTCACACGAATGTTCCCTGCTGTATCACTTTCGATGCCCTCTGGTAATCCTAAAGTAAGCGTGGCGCCGTCGGCCGCACTAAAACCTCCTGCTCCGCTAACATATTTGTCAGCAAGATTTAGACGACCGTTGACACTGCATACTCCACCGCTGGGTATTGTAATATTCTGCAACAATGTCACATCTTCATACACGTTTGATATCATCAGATACTTAAACGTGTTGATAGTGTTACCGGCTATCGTTTGAGGTGTGCTACCGGCGAAATTGACATAGCTCGTGCTGTTTTGGGTGAAGGTGCCGCCGTTTCTCGTCCAATTGCCTGCGATCAGCAGCTCACCACTGTTTAACGCATGCACCAGCGTGCCAGAGATTGTAATATTCCCCAGCACGGCGCGTTGTCCTGTGTCAGATGTGGTGACGGTGACCCCAGTGTTGATCACTACATGATAGGGCACGCCCCTTTGTTCGGCCGATGTGCCAGTGGCCCACTCTGTATTATTCAGAGTCCAGGTGCGGTTATATATCAGTGTGGAGCCGCTGCCATATAAGGGAATGTTGCCCAGCTCGACAAATCCCCCTCCGTTTAGCTGAAGCGTGCCGTTCACGTTAAAGGGTGTATTCACAACCCGGATCCCTCTGGCCAGGATCAGCGTGCCGCCTGCATCGACCGTGACATCGCCTACATAATAGGCATCCTCGCTGCCGGTCCCAATCGTAATCGTATGGCCATTGGCGATCGTCACGCTGTCCGACGAATCTGGCACCTTACTACAAGACCAGTTGCCTGACGTCTCCCAGGCGCCCGTGCCTGTCGAAGTGCAGGCGTCCGCGTAGGCCGTGTGGGGAGCGAACAAAAGCACAGCAGCCAGCAGACAAACCAGCGCCGCCGTCGTGTAGCCCAGCAGTTTGATAGGTTTCATCGTAATCCTCCTGAATGTCGCCGGTTTGCCCCCCGGCCGGGGGAGTCTGACAGGATGCCAACGCGTCGAGCGGCGCTGGTGTGGACGGGAGCCGGGGCGGTTGCTGCGGGGCGGGGCTGGGGGGGCAGGCCTCCCTGGCGCTCTTGCCATCTGCGTGGCCTGGGCGGGAGACCTGCATCGTGCCCTGATTGATGGTTTCGTTGTTAGCTTAACCGCAGTGCCATGAATGACCCAGTTGTATTGATTGTATAATCGGATGATGTGGATGTAAATAGGAAATTAGTACTATTCCCCCTCCCCAGTTCCGCCCCCACCCCCCACCCGCCAGCGCAGACAACCAGCAAGAGCCGCAAAAAAAGAAGTCGGGCTTTTTCCGAAAAGCCCGACTTCTTCACGTCTCACGTCTCACGTCTCACGCTTACCGCTCCCCGCCTCACCGCCGCCGCCGGCTCACGCCCAGGGCCAGGCCGGCCGCCGCGGCCACCCACAGCACAGGCAGGGCTGCTGCGCCGGCTGAGACCGGGCTGGCGCTGACGCTGTTCAGCGTCACGGCTGTCGGCCCCTGCACCGTCGCGCTGACCGGTCCGTGCAGCGTGGTTGCGCCGTTGAGCGCCACATCCTCCAGGGTGTACCACCAGGTCTCGCCCGGCTGCACAGCCAGGTCGTCGAAGCGGTACGCTGCGCCCAGCGTGCTGCCAGGGGCCTGGGAGGGCAGGTAAGCCAGCAGGGTCAGCGGGCCGGCCGCGTCCGCGCTGCGGTAGAGGTTGAAACCGGCGTTGCTGGCCTCGCTCAGCGTCTCCCAGGTCACCACCACCCGGTCGGCCTCTCCCGCCGCCTCAAAGCTGGCCAGGGTGACGGCGAGGGGGGTGTCGAAGGCGGTGAACTGCGAGAAACCGGTCAGACCTGTGCCCGTAAACTGGTTGCCGCTCGCCAGGCCCAGGGTTGTCCAGGGCGAGGCGTTGGTCCACTTCTTGCCCGACATCGCGCTTTCCGTGCCGACGATGTCGCCTGAGGTGTAGGTGAAGGTGGCATCGTAGGTCGGCGAATCTACCGTGCCGCTGGCCGTCCAGTAGCGGGTGACATAGTTAGTGGCGGCGCCGGGCATTTTGGGGCTGGGCGCGTCGGTCACCCGCACGCAGGCGTTGCCAGGAAACGTGCCGGCCGTGTAGTCGATGCTTACCGGCGAGTAGTCGGCGCCGCCCGTGTTGTCGCCGATGGGGAAGGTGAACGCGCCGGCCGCGCCGTAAGTCTTGCACAGCGACCCGGCGCCGTCGGCCACGATCATGTTGGCGGCCGATGGCGTGCCGCCGATGCTGGCGCTCGCCCCCAGCGTCAGATCATTGCCGCCCAGGGTCAGCAGGCCGCTCGTGAGGGTGAGCAGATTGGTCAGATCTACAGATCGATTGAGCACAACACCGTTAGCGTTATCGATCTGCAGATTTTCAAATGAAATAGCGTTGGTTCCGCCGACGGACTGACTGCCTGTTGTTCCGTTTAGCGCAACGATCAGAAGTCCAGTACTTGATCCATCGTCTTGCAGCCAGGTACTATTGTTGGTGATATCACCTCGGATGTTGAGAGTGGCGTTGCCGGAGTCGTTGGTGCCGCGGAATGTACCTCCGTTGATGGTGAAATCTCCACCCAGATTGACGGTGCTGGCAGCAGTGCCGTTGTTCCCGACGAGTGTGCCGCTTTCAACAATCAGATCACCGTTGATTGTGTGGGTACGTGCCGTAGATCCTGTGGCAAAACGGATTTCGTTCGTGTTGCCAAGGGCAATGATGAGATTGCCCTGTACGTTCAGGTTGAGGCCGAATGTACCTCCACTGGTGGGGGTAGGGGCAAATCGAAGATTCCCATACGTCGGATGCGTGCCGCTAAGTCCTGCTTGTGTCCCATAGAAGGTATAGGTGCTATTTGTGGAATATGTTCGAGTAGTGACGGTGCCCGCTGGAGCATTCGAACTCCCACCTTGTTTCACCTCACCGTTGTCGTTGATGGCCAGGGTATTGGCTGTGATTGTAAAACCCACCAAGTCCAGCACGCCGCCGCTGTTCACGGTCACTGTACCAGTGCCAACAGTGGTATTTGCGGTCAATGTCACTATGTGTGCGACGTTGACGCTGTCGCCGGATGCTGGTACGCCGCCAGTGCCAGTGCAGCCTGCGCTCCAGGTGCTCCCTGTGCTCCAGTTGCCATCAGCAACCGAAGTGCATGTCCCCGCCAACGCGCTCGGCGCGGGCAGCACGCCAAACAGCCCGGCCGCCAGGGCCAGGCAGAACAGAAACGTAGCCGTCTTGCGTATCATGGGTACTTCCTCCGTTGCGAAACTGAGCAGGGATCAAGGGGCCGGTCAGCCGGCATCTCGATGGTTGGTTACTACTGAGGTGCCGGGCACTTGCAACCCATGTGCGGCTTGAATATGTTCGGCAGACATCGTTGCAGGCGCAGATTCAAGTGCCCGGCGCCTATGGCTGAGTAGTAACGATGGTTGGCAGATTGTAACACCCCCCAGGCCAATGCGCAAAACCAGTTCGCCAAGATTTCGCAAGCCGCCGCCCTGGTCTCACGCTAAGGCGCAAAGAGCGCAAAGTTCAGAAAGTCTTGGCGTTCTTGGCGGCTTGGCGTCTTGACGTGAGCTGAGAATGGTGAAGAAACCTGACCGAGCCAGCCTTCACCGCCGGCTCACTCTGCGCGTGGTCATTGGCTGGCCGCGCGGCTGCCGTTGCCGGCGTCGGCCGTCATCGCCTCCACGGCGGCGGCCACCTCGTCCAACGACCCGGCGTCCAGGGCGATGTCTTGCAGGGCCAGCATCTGTGCGCTGGGGGTGGCCCGCACTTGTTCCTCGATGCGGGGCGGCACTGCGCCGAAACGCCGCGCCAACAGCCGCAGCACCAACTCGGCCTGGGCTTCTTGCTTGCCTTCTTGCTTACCTTCTTGCTTACCTTGCCGCATACCCTGTTGGATGCCTCGCTGCAACGCCTCAGCCTCGATCTCCAAATACCAGGGCGACTCACGTAACATGGCCATGTTCCACCTCATCATCTTCACAACTTCATCCGGCGTCATGACAAACGTGGCAAAGAAAGCCAGTGCGGCATCCGGGCGTCTGGCCGAAACTGGATCTCGTTGGCTATCAGGAAGGTCCCGTGGCGCTGCGAGCGCGCCTTGATCAGCACGTCACTCAGTGTCACCGCAGTCGGCATGGTGAAGTCCACGCTGACCGGTCCGTGCATGGTCAGCGCGCCGCTCAGATCCATGTCCTGCAGCCAGTAGTAATAGGTCGTGCCCGGCGTCAGATCAGCCTGATCCGTCCAGGTGTAGAAGAAGCCGGCCGGGCTGCCCTGGGACTGGGAGGGGATCAGCGCGTCGTTCAACCGTCGGTCCCAGCCGTCGGGCGAGACGCCGCGGTAGAGGTTGAAGCCGCGGTTGTCCAGCTCGCTGGCCGTCTGCCAGGTGAACACAACTCGGTTGACTTTTCCCTACAGGTGTGGCATTATGGGGCCATGATCATGGCTATGGTCACCAACCTGTTACCGCCGCAGTGGAGGCATTCGATGATGACGATTTCAAAAAGCAAGCTAAAAACTCACATGCTCCAGGTCTTTCGCCAGATCGAGCAAACGGGCGAGGAGGTAATCGTCACCGACAACAACCGGCCCGTGCTGCGCATTCAGCCGATCACGACCGCCAAGAGCGTGAGCGAGGTGTTTGCCCCCTATCGCGGCCAAATGGTCTGGCACGAGGACCCCGACATGCCCACCAGCGACGAGTGGAGCGAGGTCTAGATGGTGGTCCTGGACACTTCCGCCCTGCTCTTTTGGCTCTTTGCACCGGAAAGACTATCGGCCAACGCAGCCAAAGCCATCGCAGCAGCCACCCAGATCGTAATCAGCTCAATCTCAATCTGGGAAATCGGCATCAAGGTCAAACGCGGCAAGTTGGAGATCCCTCTATCAACCGAGATGTTGGTCGCCAAGCTCAACGAGACCGATGGCGTGCGCATCGAGCCGGTCACGGAGAAGACATGGCTCCAGAACCTGGCATTGACCTGGGACCACAAGGACCCGGCCGACCGCACAATCGTAGCTACGGCCATTCTGCTCGGCTGTCCGCTTCTCACCTCTGATCGCGAGATACGAGCGTTCTACCCCGTTGCCGTCTGGTAATCGCTCAATGCCAATCGCCATCTCGCCCTTTGACAGCTGGCCGGGGTAAGGGAAAAACCGACCATCAGCAGGACGCGCCGCCCTGTCATACTGAGGCGAGAGGCCAGGCTCTTGCGAGAGAGCCCGGCCTCGTCATCGTCTCACCCCAAAAGGCGGGTTTTTTCGGCAAAACCCGCCTTCTGGGGTTGACATCCCTGCCTACGCGCGCCGGCGCAGCCGGCTTGCGCCCAGCGCCGCGCCGGCTCCGGCGACAATCCACAGCCACGACAGCGACGCTGCCGCCGCGTGGGTCGAGTAGCGGAGCGTATCGAGACCCGGGCTGGCCTGCACGCTGCCCAGTGTCACCGCAGTCGGCACGGTGAAGTCCACGCTGACCGGTCCGTGCGTGGTCAGCGCGCCGCTCAGATCCATGTCCTGCAGCCAGTAGTAATAGGTCGTGCCCGGCGTCAGATCAGCCTGATCCGTCCAGGTGTAGAAGAAGCCGGCCGGGCTGCCCTGGGACTGGGAGGGGATCAGCGCGTCGTTCAACCGTCGGTCCCAGCCGTCGGGCGACGTCCCGCGGTAGAGGTTGAAACCGCGGTTGTCCAGCTCGCTGGCCGTCTCCCAGATCACCTCGATCGCGTCCCCTGTCTGCTGTGCGTAGAAGTCGGCCAGGGTGATGGCAGTGGGATCGTCAACGAGGATGTATGGCCAGACGCCGGTGATGTCAGAAAAGCTGCCAAATGTATCGCCGATGAGATTGCCGACTGTGTTGGCGAGAGCCCATTGGGTCCATGCGCTATCCCATTTGCCGGTATAGATGCGGCTTTCCGTACCCACGATGTCGGCATCGACATAGTTGAACTCTGCGTCGCAGTCGAAGTCGGCAATGTTGCTCTGCGTTACGGTCCAGTACCGAGTGAGGTAATGGTTAACGCTGGAGTTCTGAGGGTGCTTCTCGTCGGTGACGCGCACGCACGCCTGCGCGCCGGAGCCGAAGGTACCGGCGGTGAAGTTCAGCGTGGCTGGCGAGTAGTCGGCGCCGCTCGTGTTGTCGCCGATGGGGAAGGTGAACGCGCCGGCCGCGCCGTAAGTCTTGCACAGCGACCCGGCGCCGTCGGCCACGATCATGTTGGCGGCCGATGGCGTGCCGCCGATGGTAGTACTGCTGCCCAAGGTCAAGGTGTTGGTTCCCAACGTGAGCAGACCGCTGGTAAGCGTGAGCGTGGCGCCGCTAATAGTCACATCACGTCCCAGTGACAGCCCGGCAGCATTGTTCAGAGTCGCTGTGCCAGCGAGCGTGACCGCGCCTGACCCACTTATTGTCTGAGTGGCTGTGCCGTTGAAGTTGAGCGGCTGCGATAGAGATAAGGCAGCACCGTCGTTTGTCAAGTTTCCCGCCAGGTTCATGGGCGCAGTCATCGTGCTGTTGTAAGTCACGCCCGAGTTGATCAGGAAGTTGCCTCGGACGGTCAACGCGCTTCCCCCAGCTGACGCATAAGTGGCCGGCCCGGCCGAGCGCGTTAGGGTCAGGCTGCCATAAGTACGACCTGATGCACCGATTGAGGTCGAACCGGTACCAGGTGAATCGTATTCGAAGACCCCTGTTTCAGTGCCTGTCGCAGTCGAGAGCAGGGGAACCACACCAGCCGTGCTGCGACCAGTATTATGAACGTAGCGCGCGCCATTATTGATACGCACCGTACCATTTGTTGTTGAGTTGGCCTGGATTCCGTTGCCGTTAGATGCACCAGACGAATTGATCAATACGGCACCGCTGTCGAGAACAATGTCATCGGTGCTTGCCGTCGCATCACCGACATTAAACCCGGGATTAGCCGTATTGGTGCTCGGGAGAACCAAGGAGATTGTATTGCCTGCCCCCGGCGTAATGGTTAAGCGCGCGATAGCGACGGTAATGGCACCAGATGGGAGATTCACCGTGTAGCTGCCCGAAACTGACGAGTTATCTAGGATCACCTCGTCAGTAGCACTGGGAACAACGTTACCATTCCAGTTGTTCGCATCATTCCAGTTGCTGGTTCCTGCACCGCCATCCCATGTGATGGTCGCCGCCAACGCGCTCGGCGCGGGCAGCACGCCAAACAGCCCTGCCGCCAGGGCCAGGCAGAACAGAAACGTAGCCGTCTTGCGTATCATGGGTACTTCCTCCGTTGCGAAACTGAGCAGGGATCAAGGGGCCGGTCAGCCGGCATCTCGATGGTTGGTTACTACTGAGGTGCCGGGCACTTGCAACCCATGTGCGGCTTGAATATGTTCGGCAGACATCGTTGCAGGCGCAGATTCAAGTGCCCGGCGCCTATGGCTGAGTAGTAACGATGGTCGGCAGATTGTAACACCCCGCAGGCCAATGCGCAAAACCAGTTCGCCAAAACTTCGCAAGCCGCCGCCCTGGTCTCACGCCAAGACGCAAAGAGCGCCAAGTCCGGAAGGTCTTGGCGTTCTTTGCGTCTTGACGTGAGCTGAGAATGGTGAAGAAACCTGACCGAGCCAGCCTTCACTGCCGGCTCACTCTGTGCGTGGTCATGGCCTGGCCGTGCGGCTGCCGTTGCCGGCGTCGGCCGTCATCGCCTCCACGGCGGCGGCCACCTCGTCCAACGACCCGGCGTCCAGGGCGATGTCCTGCAGGGCCAGCATCTGTGCGCTGGGGGTGGCCCGCACTTGCTCCTCCAGATGGGGCGGCACGGCGCCGAAACGCCGCGCCAACAGCCGCAGCACCAACTCGGCCTGGCCTTGCTGGAGCCCTTGCTGGATGCCTTGCTCCATGCCAATCCTTTCTACACTGGTGATGTATCGCATACGTTTCTCCTCTTTGATCTCACGCACGTCGTGCCAAAATGTGAGTCAAGGACTGCTAAGAAACACGCGCTTCAGTCCGTTTCTTGGGGTACGAATGAGCGTGTATGGCGGGGTCAAGGGTAGCTTTGAGAAGCCCTGTGCCGCCCTTGAGGACCGCGCAGGTGAGAAGATGCGGACCGGAGGCGTTCGTCCTCTGATCCGCATCTTCCGCTCATCCGTGGCTATCTGCGCCGGCCGATCCCCAGCGCCAGGCCTGCCGCCGCAGCCGCCCACAGCCAGGGCAGGGCCGCCGCGCCGGCTGCCGGGCTGGCCTGCACGCCACTCAGTGTCACCGCGGTTGGCACGGTGAAGTCCACGCTGACCGGTCCGTGCGTGGTCAGCGCGCCGCTCAGAT
>CAZVGR010000052.1:0-34623 GCA_964626845.1 uncultured Anaerolinea sp. | reverse complement strand
GGGCCGTGTTGACATAGACCGAAATCTCCAGATCACGCGTAATCAGCCCCGGACGCCACTGCGCCCGAAACGCCACAGGACTGCCGGGAAAAGCCCGATTCAGGAAATGTGCGCTTTCTGGATTAGCATTCAGGCGTTCCAGCCTGTAGAAGTTCTGCGAAATGCGCAGCCCCTGCCGGCCGGCCTCCTGGTAGTCCTGCAAACGAACTCCCGTGATCACAGAGAAGTCCGGCAAGCGATCGAAAATCTGAGCGTTGTACACCTCGACGGGGACGGTGAGCGTCATCTCGTGCTGGCCGCCGCCCATGCTGTTCAGGTTGGTGCGCAGGTCGGCTTTCGCGGGCACACCAACACAAGAGCACATCAAAATCAACGCGAAGATCGCAACGAAGCCGGCCAAACCTCTGGTGGACGAGTGACTTAGGCGTCGCCATTTCCGCTCCACAGTTGTGCATATGCGCAGACAGCGCCCAACTACGGTTAAACCATCGCGCAGACATCTGGCGTTTCGTTGAGATGCCGCTGTGAGCAGCGGGGCCCTACGATCCCCACTGTCAGTGGTAACCAAAGCCTGAAGGACGTCCACCTGGCACCTCACTCTGCAAGCACCCTGAAACCGAAATTCGGGCCACGAACATCGCCCGACGCATTGAACTCAAGAAGGACACCTTTTTCTTGGAGTTCATACATCGTGTCCCAGGCTCCGCCTTTGAGTACATGCTGATCGCCTGCCCGGCTGGTCGTCCATTCCCAGACGTTTCCCAGTAGATCGGCGATCTTGAGACCATTTTCGCCCTCGGGATAAATGCCCACTGGTGTTGTACTTCCAAACTGATTGCGAAAGTTCAGATATTCCCCTTGCATATGAGGTCCCCATGGATAAAGATCCTCAGTCCTACCTGCACGCGCAGCCGTGAGCCATTCGTCTGCGTTCGGCAAGCGACACTTAGCTCCGACCTTACGGGTTAGCCAATTGCAATAGGCAGTAGCGTCGTTTAGAGAGATGTGGGTCACCGGATGGTTTGCCTTTTCCATTTGATATCCGCCTGGCTGCCAATGCGGCGGTTGGGGGCGGAATTCGCTCTGCAGAAACAGAGAATACTCAAAGTTCGTTACCGGATACTTGCCGATCCTAAACAGAGTCCGTACTTTGCCTCCTCTCGTCTCAGCCACGTCGATTATCGCCCCCAGTCTGGAATCACCCACCTGCGCCAATGCCTCGGCGAGGTGAATACGATGAAGTAACTTTGGTCGCTCGTCGAGAGCCTTCAAAAAGATCGCTCGCAGGTGTTGTCGCGCCACTGAGTCATCGATGCGTCGCAGCAGACGCATGATGATTTCTTGATCAAGTGGACCGAACCGCCCCAGAACTCGATCCAGTATCAAGTCAGGTCCTTCCGGTTCAATTTGGCACAGCACTTCGAGCGCCTTGACGCTGCCATCGTCATCCTCAAAAGACCTGTCCCGGAGCATCTGAAAGACTTCCTTGTGCCAAGAGATCTGAGAAGTCCTATCACTGGCCAGACACCGTCCCGTCTTGCAGAGCATCCTAAACGAATCGGCGTTTTCCAGCCCTCTGAGCATCCCAACGACTGTCCCCAGGGGATTTTGCTGACTGGTGGGCGGCATCGCTGAATAGAGAAGCATAACCTCTTCCCACCTGTCATCTGTCAGATTAACTTTCAAAATGGGCCAATACTTTCGTGGGTTGCGATAGACAGCGTGCGCGGCAAGGTACTCCTGGAAACTCATGTTGGCGAATGCATAACGCGCTGTCATGCCTGGTTCGGATGTGCGTTGAACAAGAACCCCCCACTCCTTCTCAACTTGATCCACAGTCGCCGGGGTAAAGGAGGCGGACGGCCACACCGAGGAAGTGTCCGATGTGTGCGCTTGAGAGAGTATCTCTTCGACGCGCTCGCGAGACATCCAGTCCTGATCCTGTTGTTGATGCATTGCTATGGCAATTTCGTCCAACAGGGAGACTCTGTGCTCGGTTTCGTCGAGAGTCGGACGATCCCGGCGTGAGACCAAATGCCTGATTATGCGGTCGTATACCTCGTGACGTTTGGCCGGCAACGTGGCCCCAGTAAAGTGAAGATAGCATATCTGGGCGAGCAACAATGGATTGCTGCAAAGGCGCGCTAATCCTTCGTTGTTGCGCAACTGATCAATCAGGTCATTGGCCCGTTCATGCCACATGATACGTTCGGCTGCCATTTGGCCTTGATCTGACCAGATTTGATAATAGCGGCGAACCATGGCTTCCTGCTGATCTGCAGCCAACTCATCGACACGATACAGTGCATATCCGCCTCCACCCAGGGTTCGATGAGAGTAACTCGACGAGCGCGTCGTCACTACGAAACGATGCCCTTTTTTTGTATAGGTATAGGTCAAGTCACATATCTCATCCATGACATCATTGCGACGCTTTGTGTTCGTAACTTCATCGAGTCCATCAAGCAGGAAGAGCATTGGTTCCTCGTCTAGTTTCTTTTCGACAAGGTGTGGAGCATCTTCGTCAATGGACAGACAAATCCGTTCTTTGACTTTCTGCCCGGCGCCGCACGCGCCCAACTCGACCCGCAGAGGAAACATCGGGGGCAACTTGAACAACTCTTGCGATAGATGACCATAGCGGCGCCCGTCCAGAGCGGCTCTGGCCATGATTAAGGCAATGTAACGAGTTACCGTCGATTTTCCTGCGCCAGGTTGGCCCTGCAGAACTATCCGGTCATGGCTGCTAATCACTGATGAGAAATCCTCGGGTCGCCCCGTGCTTCCAACTAACCTGACAGGAATAAAGGCGGTTGCGGTGTCCAGAAGGAACCGTTCGTCGGCCCAATCCCGGTTGATCTTGCTGTACTCCTCGATACGAGCGTCTAGGAAGTCTCTGATAACTTGCTTGTTGCGTCCCTTATGTTCAACACGGCTCAAAAAGACTTCGATCAAAGCTTTGAAGAAATCGGTCCAGGCATTACCTGATGGATCACTGCTCATGATGAGAACCTCTCCTGGAACTATTAGTCATCGAAAGTGCCATGCTGGCAAAGCGGCTGTGTACGGCCCAGTTCAGACAAGGCCCTCGTCCAAAGCCTCGCACACATCCTCGATTGCGTGCCGCAAAAACGACTGAAAGACCTGCAGGTCGCGGCGCTGCCAGGCCTCCAGATCAGCCATCCTGACCAGCGGATTGGGATCGTCGACCAGCTTCTTGGCACCGCTGCGCGCAATGGCCAGGATGCCGTAGATGTCGAGATGCTCGCCGAAGGGACGCGCGTCGAGGTGCGCCTTGAAATCACCCCAGCGCAGGGCCAGAAAGCGCCGTCCATCCTCGCGTGCGTTGACTACCTGTCCCTCGAAAGCCTCGAACACACCGGCGCGCTGCAAATCCTCGACGATCCAGGTGATGGCCGCGTCGGCCTGGCCAGCGGCGTCTTCGACGACGTCGCCCCAGACCTCGAAGATATCGCGTTTGTCGATCCCGTCGCCAGGATCAAGGATTGAGCTCATAACTGGGTTTCTCTTACGCTTACCCAACCACCGTTCAACCAGGTTGCTCAACCATCCCATAAGACGACCATCGCTACTCAATCCCTGCGCCGCGGCGGCGACGGGCGACCTGGCTTTGACGCCCGCTCAGATGGCTGATTCGGCCCTGTCAACTGCCCGCCTGATTTGGGAGGTTGGCTGATTTCGCCACGCGATTGAGGCGGCGGCAATGGCGGGCGCTTTGGTTCCTCGACTTTGATCTGAGGCGGCCTTGACGTCCGGTGAGACTTGAAGATACTACTGCGTACCAATAGCGTTACGATGAGGGTCACCAGCAGGGCAAACACAGGTGCGCCGAAGAACATGATACCGGCGAGTTGAAGATCGCGACCGATGAAAAACAGCACACCGAGGCACGCCACCAGGAAGGTCACCAGGCCGCTCACACACCCGCGGGCAGGAACCTGATCCTTTTCCAGCAGGTCGTAGAAGAGAGGCTGCACCATGGTACTGGCCATGAAACGAGGCACTGATCCCTTGAGAATTGCCAGGCCAATCACGGCAATGATGATTATCCCCACGATACCGACTAAGACTCCGCTATCCCACAGCCAATACAGGCCGACCAACAGCGCAATCCATAAATACGGCAGGGTAATGGTTGCGGAGATCTTCGCCAACGACTCATGCTTATGTCGGTTGGATCCGTTTGACATCACTCTTGCTCCGGTTACTGGTCAGTCTCTTCATCACGCTTGCGCGGCTTGGCGGGACGGCCATGGGTGACATCGCTGCCGGAAGTCTTCTTATCCTCTTTCGTCACCGGCGCCTTGGGATCGATATCCTGACGTTTTCCCGGGGCGACAATCGGCGCAGCCTCAGTGCGGTGAAGCAGGGCCTTCAGCAAACGATACAAGAGCCACGCGCCCGCCAACAAGGGGAAAATGTAGAGCAACCACACCGGAAACAACACCAACACTCTGGGGCCGGCTGGCGTCGTTTGATTGATGATCTGCCCGTCGCAGGCGGTCAGGCTCATCTGGCCCGGCGTTGGGCTGACCTGATGCCATCCCAACGCGTTGGGCCGCAGCACGTAGCCCAGGCTGCGGCCGCGCTGCCCGACGAACGGCGCCTGCCAGACGATCGGGTTGCCGCTTTGCGCAGTGGTCCGGTAGGGACTGCTGTCCAGATCGAAGCGTTGATCGTTGTAGTACTCCGTCACTTGCAGATCAGTCGCGGCGCTGCCCACCAACCCCTCGGCGATAGCCCCGTAGATGTTGAGCAACGAAGCCGGGTCGCTGGTCTCATAGAAATCACCAGGCGATGATGCCAATTGCGCCAGCAGCGCACGGTCAGCCCCGCCCAGAGCGATGGTCACGACGCGTATCCCTTGGGCTTTGGCCTGGTCGGCGGCGTTCCTGGCTGCATTGGCATCGCTCTGACCATCCGAAAGAAGGATAATCACTGGTCGTGCCCCAACCGGCGGCGGGTTGAGACCGAACTGCTGAGCGGCCATGGAGAGACCCGACGCGATATCGGTGCCGCCGCCGCCGTTGATCCCTTGGATGGCGCGCACCGACTGGGCGCGATCGAAGTTGAAGCTGCGATCGATCTGCGCCGAGTCGCTGAAGGAGACCACAGCCACAGCATCGCCTTCCTTGACCAGATTCATCAAGTCTACAAAGTCGGAGGCGGCATTGAGCGCCTCTTGCAGCGGGGTGCCTGCCATGCTGCCAGAGCGATCGATGACCAGAGTGGCGTAGATCGGGCTTATGTCAGCGGCCGCAGCGCAGGTAGGCAAGCCAGAGGAGTCGACGCGTAGCTCGACATCGACCTGCTCACGCCAGAACGCGACGCCAGGTCGCGCCGTGCGCGTGACGGCGCCCTCACGGATGGTTGCGGTGGCGCCGATAGTTCGGGCTGCAACAAGAACAGTCAAACAGACAGCAGCAAGAACGAGTAGGATGACTTCCCAGGTTTTGAGACGCATGGATCACTCCGACTGCATTTCTCTTCAGAGTTCGCTAAAAATGTCGCAAAGATCAGCAACATGCTTTGGACGGGTCGTGTTTGCGAGTGCTGGCGAAACATCCAAACACAATTCCCAGGCCAACCGCTCCCATCACAAACCCAAATACTGCGTGGCGTAGCCTGACGTTCAACGGGTCGTCTGAGAAGAAGGGACCTAAATCAACAATAGGTCTGGTCAACAACAAGAAGACACTAACGACTACCAACACGAGCAGAAGAGCGGCAATCCACCTGATACGTTCGCCACGATCATCGCTGCTTCGCAACATCACCACCACATCAGTCACAATTTCGGCAAGTACTACGATAAACAGAAAGAAGATCGGTACCACAATATTGGAGCCAGGTGGAGACAAAAGGTTCTCGATCGCCCATAATCTGAACATACGGTCGCGATCGAATGTCGCCAGGAACGTCTCATCACGCTGAGTAACGCGATCTCCATCAACGAGAACTTCTGCCACAAGGCTCGGACTTGCTGGGGCGTCGCCTGTGACAACCGCACGTAGGTCGAACCATGTCGTGACTTCACCGTTGGGTGGTATGTCTTCTAAATACACGCTGTTCTGGGTTGAGCTACGTACTTGTACCCGTCGATAAGCGACGGTCTGTTGACAGTGATTGTCGCCATCTTGACATTCCAAAGACACGCTCAACTCCGCACTGGCTGGGGAAGACTGTTTGTTTCGTATGGCGACACTCATCGAGCCATCGGTAAAGTCGCCAATCACCTTCGGCGCTCGCACAGTCACCACCCAATTGTCGCCAACTGATATCTCCTTCGGTTGCGTCCACATCTGACGCTCGTAATCGAAGATAAGCTGAGGAAATGGAAATACTGAGTAGTATCTGGGCAGGAAGATGACCAGCAGCAAGGCCCAGATGACCCAAGAGAATGGCCGTTTCGGTAGCAATCGCAGTTCCATGACGCAGACCTCTTAGTTTCTCTGCAGTAAGACGTTACATAGTCATAGGATCAACTCAACACACACCGCAACCAAATTCTGATTTGACGTCTGACACGTCCCTTGGAGTCCCGGTTCATCCCGGTTTTCTGCGCCATGGTTTCTTCCAGACAAGAACAACCGCTCCGACTACAACAACCAAAATAACAACCCCCCATTTCCAGGCAGACAAGCCGTGACCACCGTTGTCATCTTGCTTTGTTTCAGGTATTGGAGTAGCCATCGGTGTTTCAGCAAGCTGTAACGTTTCTTTAATCGTGGCAAACGTGCTGGACATAAGATGGATGGATCGATGTGCGGGTCCGCTAGAGTCCGTCCACATTGTCAGGAGGTATCTGTACCCACATCGGGCTATTCCATGTCTTGGAACGATAAACACGTAGTTGGTTACAAACCACGAAGTTGGGCCAGTAGTAAGTGCGACTGGTGCTAGCGATGCTTCGTCCAAGGGCTGCGTAATCGGGCAGTTTAGCTCGCCAGGAGTCTGCGTTGGCCCAGGAGTTCCTGCCGGAGGGGGAGATGCCTTGTAAGGATCGAAATCGTCGGGAAAAAGTCCATAGAAGTGCGGTTCAAACCCCGGTATGCGGTTAGCAAAAGTGACTGGGATCGTAACCGTTATGGCATCGGATGTGGTTAAGGCCAGGGAACTCGAAATGTCAATCGTGCTGGGAAAGATTGGTTGAAAGACGACATTGAGTTTTGCAGTTCTTTCGACTCCTGCTGAAACCTCTGGGGCATTCGCAAACACCAGTTGAGCGGATATCGCCGTCGGACCGTGAGCCAGGTCATCTGGCAGGATAATGGCAGGGAATGAGAACTGGCTTTTATCGCTGGGCAGATGCTCTGCATACGTGTTACCGCCAACTGACACCTGCACCAGAAAACAGTTGTGATGATTCATGTCGATCGGTTCCATCTGCACGGTCACCTTGATGGTACGATCCTCCGATGGGATTGCACCTGCAACGAGACGGTCAATCTTGATCTCCTCCGGTTCGACTGACACAGACTTGATCTTTGGCCAGTCCTGCTCAAACGGCAACCAATAATAGGCGAGTACCGGCTCGTTTATGCTGATTTCCAGCGCCCTCTGCGGACAGGTGGCGGTAGAGCCTGTAATGTTCGATTCTGCCAAATACCACTGAGATTCCTGAGATTGGAAGCTTAATCTAGAGAAACTGGTGGGGGGATTGCCATCGCTGATGCTCTGGGGACGGAAGATTATGTTACTCGGATTTGTGTCATCAGAGGTGATGACTATCACTTTCAATAGCCTGGCTACCTCCGAAAAGAAGCTCCTTATCGTCTGATCGGTTGTGCCATCAATCCATCCTGTTGCATACTGCCCGACGCCTGGCAGCAAGGGGGCAATCGACGGGTTCTCCGCAAGCGCTTTGATCGCTTGTTCATCGCTAATCAAGGTCAGAAGTCCTGCTTTCTCCCAACTCTCCCATCTCGCCAGGTCATCCTTACGCATGGAGAATTCGTTTTCTGACAATCCACATGTCATTTCCTCTTGGCAGTCGTTGCCCTGCCAAATCACAACCAGCGGTTCGATGTTCGAAGCCTTCAATCGTCGTAGCGCTTGCTCGGTAGCCTCGCGAGCTACCGAGCGATCTGCCAAGCGAACTGCCAAGCAAGCCTCATTGTTCTCTTCGCACTCCTGCTCGTTTTCATTGCCCCGCGTTGAGCCATCGGTCAGAAGTACAAGAGTCTTGTTCTCTGCACCGCTGTTGTTCAGTTCCTCAGCTGCTCCGTCGAGAGCTGAAGAGAAGTTGGTCCAGCAGAACCAATTGGCATCTATCCCGGTCAGCATGGTGTCCTGACTTTGCAGCCGCTCGAATTTCGTGGCGCCTAAGTCATCAAGCAGGTCTCCAATGGACGTAATGTTCAAAAGCACCTGTGGTTCATTCGCCTTTGCAAACTGCATGACCCCCATCTGGATCAGCAGAGATGCGTCATCCAAATCCCCTCGGTCTCTGAGGAACGTGTAGTATGCCCGCCACAGCTGTAAGTAGAAGCGCACTAACTCATAGCGGCGCCCCTCAGCATCGGTGACGAACACATCGCTGGGGTTTACAGCGTCGCAGCGACCGCTCACCCCACCGGACTCATCGATCAGGAAGAGGACTGCTGTTGTATTCTGGTCGTCTAGTTGCTCGACAGAAAATGGCAGCGCGCCCGCAAGTTGGTTGGCAATCAGCATCTGATCACTTGCTGCCGCCCCTGGATGGGCAGCCAAATCTGAAGCCGCCGATGGCGCTGCCTGCAACTGGAGTCGCCACAGGATCACGACTGCGACCGTGACCGCAAGACCAATACCTGCTAACAATCCCATTCGCCGCATTGAGTGTAGTTGTGTTGACATTGGCGATTACCCTTTGACATTGTCCGGCTTCGAACCTATTACGGACCCGTTCCAATTAGGCGCACAGATTTTTCGCTCATTCTCCGGTCAGGATGCGCGGCACCAGCGCTTCTTCAACGAGCTCTGGCAGCGCCTGATCCATGCGCTCTATGACGTCATAGAGTTTCTGCGTGAACGAATCGACCCCTGAGCCAGGACCGCGGTCGATATCGACCGAGCTGCCGTTGTGTGCAGCATGATCCTGATGCCATCTCAACTGGCGCAGTTGTTTCGCAGTCTTGTGCCAGTTATAAGGCACGCGACGGAACATAAAGTCTCCAGGACCGCTGCCGTTGATGCGCATCAACATGTAGGCGGCTTTCGGGTCGCTGGGCACCAGCGCCAACCTGAGCACATCGTGCTGCCGCGGCCTGCCTACGCTTCCGGGATTGAACAGCGCACGTATGCCGTGGGTGGGCAGCGGATGCCACTTGTCCAGATCAACCGGCTTCCAGCTTGGCTGTCCTTTCACGTGCTTGTTGTCGGTGCAAGTGAAGTAGCGGGTGACTCGCCCGATGTCTGCCTCGAAGTAGCCCTGAAGGTGGGTATGACCAAACACCCCATAGTCGGTGCGCATTCTCTCCAGGTTCTCTTCGGCGTCGCCCTCGCTTTCAACGTGCTGGTCCTCGTAGCGCAGATGGCTGTGGAACAGGGTGAAGCCGGGCAGGTCGGGCACAGGGTTCTTGATCGATTTCCACTCGTTAATGACAGCCTTGTGTTCGGCCTTCAAGGCTCGACGCGTCCACAGGGTTATCGGCCACCACTTCTCGTCGATTCCTTTGGGCATGCTGGACAGGGGCTTGGTGGCCTCGCGGTCATGGTTGCCCAGCACAGTTACTGCTGCGTTCTGACGCACCCAGTCCATGCACTCGTTGGGGCGCGGTCCATAGTCCACCACATCGCCCAGACAGATGAACTGCAACTCCCAACCATCAGCCCTGCTCCTGGAGTCTGCCTCGACTGCCTTCAACGCTTCGATATTGCCGTGAATATCAGAGACAATAGCATACATTCGCTTCATCACCCACCGCCTCCGTCCGGTGTCAGTGTCGATGTAGGTGTCGCCGTTGGAGGTGGCAGAGGCGTCGTGAGATAATCAGGGAAGTTATTTGCAAAGTTAGGCGCCAGGTTATCTATGTTCACCCATCCTAAGGGGTCGGTAAGATGGCAATAGTTCCTGGCAACCAGATATCGATTTGCTGCCTTGGCACAGAGATGAACCTGATCTTCGACAAATAGAACAGCGAACCACCGAGTGCTGTATGGATCCGGATAGACGCCTGTCGAATCATACCGGGGCCGCGAAATGATCGGCGTCGGCGTGAACGTCGGGGTCGCGGTCGGCGTCGCCGTGTTAGTTGGCGTCGCAGTAGGTGTAAAAGTTGGCGTGGCCGTAGCCGTAGCCGTCGGTGTAGGGGTGTCAGTAGCGGTGGCCGTGGCTGTGGGCGTATGGGTTGCAGTGGCCGTAGGGGTGCATAACACTTCGCCGACGGCGGTTACCCCGCACGCGGCCACCGGCCAGGTGATCATCCGGTTGATCTGGGCCAACACCAGGAGTAGGGCGGCAAGCAGTCCTGCAGCAATCAGCACGCGAGTACGCCATGTGCGGAAGCGCACCGAACGCAGACGGGCCTTGCCCTCGCTGTTGCCGGGGTCGAAACGCAGCAGTTCCTCATAGATCGCCGCCGCGCTGCCCAACTGGCGCCGTTGTTCCGACCGTTGCCCTCTGCTCAGGTAGGTGGCGATCAACCCGGCGCGTGCTTCCGGCCGCTTGACATCCAGGTCCATCGCTTCTTGGAAGAACGCCGTCGCGCTCACGTAGTCCTTGGCCTCGAGACTCTTCTCGCCCTGCGCCAGGTAGTACTGGATGCTCGCCTCCTGCTGCTCAGCGGCCGACATCGCCGACGCCACATCGCGCGCTTTCTGATACTCGCCCACGGCCTGCGCCCAGTTGCCATTGTCGCGCGCGGCCTTGCCGGCTGCCATCAATTCTTGATAAGCCGATTTGTCAGCCAGCGCCTTTTGCCGGCTGGCCACATTGCGCAGCCCTGCCAGAGCCGTTTCATTGTCTTTGTCGATCCGCAGCGCAGCCTGGAACTGCTCGCGCGCCTGCTCGAGATCGCCCTTCTCCAGAGCCAGTTGCCCCTCCCGCAGCGCCTGTTCCAGCAGAACCTGCCGCTCACTCTGAGTGCTCATAGCGCCTACTCCTTGTCGTCATATGACGGCAGCGAAAAACCTGTGATATCCCAGACCATCGTGAAACCGGCGTCGTTGTCTTCCTCGACCGGATCAGATGAAACCTGCTCTTCGACGGCCTCGGCGGTCTCGCCAATTGGGGCGTCGGTTGCCTGCGCAGCCGGTTCTGTCGCCGCGGGTCTCTTTTTGGGTGGAGCCATCGGTGTCGATTGCTCAGCGGTCGTGACGGCCGGTGTTGCGCTCTCAGACGTCTGGCCGGGAGAAGATGCTTCATCGGCCACCCGTGCCGGCGGCTTTGACGCGCGTTGGCCGGCTCCGTCAGCGCCCATCCGTTCCTCTGCCTTCGCGTCGCCCGACGTCGTCCCCTTGGCGCCCGCGGCTGACGTTGCCGGCGCCTCAGCAGACTCCGCTTGTGGTTTCGTTGCCTCTTGCGCCTGATGTCGCTGAGTCGAGGTTGGCGGGACAGCGTCGGCTACCGGGCGACCGGCAAGCCTGGCGGCAGGTTGTACAGCAGCGCTGGCTGCGAGTGGCGTGTTGGGCGGGGATGGATCATGAAACTGGCGCAAGAACTCCCGCTGGAAATGATCCACTTGGTCCAGAGCATCCAACGCGTCGCTCGTCTTCACTTCCCTGGTGAGGACTTGATAGCGTTTATACAATTGAGCGATCTGAGACAAGCTTCGATCCAACTCGGCCGCAACGCCTGCCGCTTTCTGGCGCTTAGCGCCGGCCTCCGGCAGGATGGCCGGCAGAGTCGCAGGATCGCTGGTTGCCACAGATGCCTGCGCCCGCTGCAACGCCTCCTGCACACGCCTTATGTCGCCCCACAGACCCTCGGTCACAGGCTTCTGCACGGCTTCCAGGTTCGCCGTGTACGAGAGCCATGCCGTGGCCTCGGCAAAGCCGGAGGGGTTGACCAACCCGTTGGCCTGTTCGAAGGCGCTGCGGGCCTGTGGGAAATCCCGCCGGTCCAAGGCTGCCCAACCGCGGCGCATGGCCTGCACGATTTCTTTGCTGGCCCCCTTCATAGCCTGGTAACGTGTGCGCAGTTGCATCAGCTCCACATCGCTGCCGATAGCGTCCTGAAGCTCGGCTGCCAGCGTTTCAGCAGCGCCCAGGTCCCAACGGTCCAGGGCAGCGCTCCACAGATCACGGCGCTGGCCGACGTGCGTCTGGCGCGCGCCCTCAATACGGTCTGCCAACGCCTGGAGTTCAGGCGTAACCCCCAGCCGATTGGCAAGGGCGACTCTGGCAGCAGCGCCTTCGAAACGACTGGCCCGCAGGTCATCCTCGGCCAGATTAGCAAGCTGCCTCTGGGTATCCTGGCAGCTCTCTTGCACTTGCTTCTGGCGTGGGGCGACATCCCTGGCCTGCTCCAGCACGCTTACGACCTCCTCCCACCGGCCGCCGCGTCTGGCTTGCGCTGCGTCTGCCAGCAGCTCGCCGATACGATTGAGCAGTTCCTCATAGCCGGCGATCCTCTGCGCCACCGGCGCCAGGCGAACGTCGCCGGCTGGCGCAGCAATGACCGTCGCCCGCTGGTAGGCATGGCGCGCCTGCGCCAGGTCGTTGGACTCCAGCGCAGCCAGAGCCGCTTCAATGGCCTCCTGTAGACGTTGCTCGCGCTCGGCGCTCAACGTTTCGGCCAGAGACCGTATATCCGGGGCCGCAGGATCCAACCGCTCCAAAAGCGGCTGCAGATCCAGCGCAGCCTGATAGTTGTCTCTTTGGCGCTCGTGCTCTACCCGCTCCAGCAGGCTGCGATGCACCGATGCGTGCAGCTCTGCCACTCGGGCATCTTGCATCTCTCTTGCCAGGGGCGCCACGAGGGCAACAGCCTCCGCATAAGCGGGCGGATCCTGGCGCAGGGCGGCCAGCACCTGGCGGCGCGCCTGCTCGATCTGTTGGCTGCGCCGGACGGCTTCGTCCAGATCGCCTGCTAACTGCGTTACCCGCTCTAACGCGCTGACGGGCGGCTGGATGGCCTTGACCGCGCGCTGGGCGGCGCTGATGTCGCCCCGCTGCCAGCTCTGCAGCGCTTCTGCCAGGTATTCCCAGTCCCGAACCAGGCGGTCGGCCTCGTCGGCCGGCAGGATGTCGCGCGCGGCGGCCAGCAGGCGCAGCGCTTCGCCGGCGTCGCCTGATGGTTCAGCCAGGATGGCCGCCGCCTGGGCCACCTGGGTCAGGCCGCTGATCCGGGTGCGCAGGCGGCGAACCACCTGCCGGTCAGCGTCGCCTACCAGGTCGCTGGCCTCGGCCTGATCGAGCAGTTGGGCAGCGCGCTGGGTGTTGGGCGGCACAGCCGTCAGCGCCGTCTGCACCTGCTCTGAAACCGCGTCCATCAGCTTGCTGCGACAGCGGTCAATGTCCACCCGCAATACCGCTTCCAGACTGCGATCCATCTCTAGCACGCTGCGGTAGCCGGCCAAGGCGACCTGCCACTCGCCGCCATCCAGTTCGGCGCGATCAGCATCGATCAGGGTATCAGCGATCTGGCGTTGCCGCTGATGCTGCTCCTGCAGGAGCACAGCAACCGGATCGATCTGCAAAGCCGAGCGCGCTTCGACAAAGCGCCGTTGGCGCACCAAGTTGCTCGCTTCAACCATGACTTGCTCGGTGCGCTGGTACGCATCTAACTCGCTCGTGGCGTCTTGCTGCCACTTGCGCGCCTGACGGTCGGTTCGGAAACCGTCCAGCGCCAGCACCTGCTGCGCCAGATCCTGCACTGCCTGATAGTCCTCCGGCCCAACCGCATCGCTCCATCGCTGCTGCATCTCAGCGATCAACCCATCTCGCTTTGACTGAGCCTCACGCCGGCTCCAAGCCTTTTGGCGGTCGTCAATGTCGTATTCCAGCGAAACGGCATCCTGCTGCACGCCGCCCAAGCCGAGCGCTCCGGCCTGGTCGGCGACGATGTTGACCAGCTTGCGCGCCTCAGCCCAGTTGGGGGGCGGGTTATCTACGAGGCTCTGCGCTTCCGCCAATTGTGCTCTGAACTGCCGGGTTTGCGCCTCGCGCTGCAAGCCAAGCAACGCGCGACGCTGCGTCTCGCCGATAAGCGGCGTGCGCTTGATGTACAGATCCAGTGTTTCTAACAGATCGACCAGTCTCTGGCCTGTGTCATTGCGGGATCGGTCCCGAAGCTCCGTGTTGATCCATTTTTCCATGGCTTCGGCTTGCAGGACTTCGATCTCTTCCTTGACTCCAGAGGAGGCCAGCCGCTCCAGCGCCCTGCCGCAGTCATCCAGCGCCTTGCGGTACTCGCCCACCTTGATGTTTGTTCTGATCGGATTGACGGCGCGATTCTTTGCCGCCTGCTCCAGAGCATCAATCTGATCCTCTACCTTCTTCCTGGGACCTTCGTCGATCCCGCTATCCATGGCTTGCAGAGCATCGCGTGCTTTTTGGAATTCCTCCGCCTTGGCGAAACTCAACGCTTTCTGAAACTGTTGGTTAGCTCGATCACGGTCAACGATCTGTTGCTTCAGGATCAGGGCGCCTTCAAACTGCGGTGTTTGCTTGAGCACGATGTCGACCGTAGCCAGCGCAGTCGAGAAATTGCCCGCCTCCATCGCGGCGCGCGCCTTTTTGGTCTGGTCTGCGGCGCTCAAGGTCTCCAGATAGCGCGCCTTGACAGGTTCGATCTGTGCGGAGAAACCCGCGTTGTATTGCTCTGTCAACAGGTCTAGCTTCTTGCCGGCATCCTCCAGATTGCCTGCCGCCAGCCAGGCATGGACCGCATCCAGATCGACCTGCAATCTTGCCCTGGTTGCCTGCTCTTGGTCCATCTGTTCCTTCAAGCGTCTGGCGCGACGCTCGACAATCCCGGCCTTCGCTTTGACGTTGCCATCGCTCGACTTGCCGGCCTCCAGAGCCAGTTCGAGGGCGTCCTCGAACTCGTAGCGGGCTGTGGACCAGGCGTCGGGCTGTTGGCTGTGGACAACCGCGCGAGACAGTGCGACCCCGGCGTGCGCCAGGTTAATCAACGCAGCAATCCGTTCTTCAGTCTTGCGAACGGCATCGCTGGCTGATGCCGCCTGCTCATCCTTGAGACTCCGTTCTATCTCTCGTTGCAAGCGATTGAAGAGGTTTTGGGCCTCTCCCAGCCACGTCAGGACATTCTGATAAGATGGGTCTGCCTGGGCAAGCTCGCGTTCACCTTTGTCGAGCAGTTCATGCGCATCAGCCTCAAGCTGCGCTAGTCTGGTGATATCGCGCAGCCGAAGATCGATCTCTGCCTGCTCGCTGGCATCAGCCGTAAGTTCCTTGGCTTCCGCCAACAAACGCTTAGTCTCCTCGAACTGTCCTGTCCGCTCCTTTGCATCGGCCTTTTCCAGGAAGGAAGCAACGCTATCGAAATCCCCTTTCCGTTTGTCGATCTTTCTCAACAGTTCGTCATAGCGAGATCTGGTATCTCCCGGCAGAATCGACCAGTCAAACTCGCGAGCCTCTCCCACTGCACGCAGTTCGGAAGCAATGCGATCTAGTTCTTCGATCGAAGCGGCTATACCAAGGTCCGTAGTGGCGATCAACAGCGCGTCGGACAGCGTCTTGTCCGCTTGCGCCACCCGCGCCTGGCGCAGCCGCCGCTGCAAGTCATCGCGCTGCGCAGCGAGACGAGGGACTGGCGCAAGATCGGGTAAAGCACGCAGAATGCGCGACGCCTCTTCATAACTGCCCACCACATTAGCCGCCTCGGCCTTCTCCAGCAACGGTGTGGCCTTTTCAGCCACTGCAGCCTGAGTCACAATTTCCTGTTCCAGTGCCCGGACCTTCTCCATCTCAGCAAGCACCGCCATTGCTTCGTTGGCCTCGAAGAAATTAGGACTGATCTCCAGAGCCGGGCCAACCACTCTCTGCAAGCTGGCGAGTTCATCTCTGGCGAGGCCAAAATCCCCCTTTTCCAGAAAGCCGCGCGCGTTCTTGACGCGCTTTGCAGCAGCAACCTCACACTGCTTGATAAACTGCGAAAGTCTTTCCCCCACTACTGCCTGCATCTCCAGGTCGTCAGGCTGACGCATCATGGCATCAGTTGCCGCTTGCCAGGATCGAAAATACTGTCCGACTGCGGCCTGAGTTGATTGATACCCCTGCAAGTGCTGGTCACGGATCAACCCAGACCATTGATCGACGAGCACAGAGATCTGTTCATGGTCCCATCCTTGGTTTGCCAAATCAGCCAATTTGCGGCGCAGGGTCAGAACCTGATTCCATACTTCATTGCTGGCGAATGCTGCGCCCGGGCTATCATCTCGGGTCGTTTCGCTTAGGGCAAACAGACTGCCAACTGTGTTACGCGCCTCATCGCTCAGACTGGCTTCCCTCAGCAAAATCTGGAGGCCATTTCTCAATGCGTTAGCAGCCTCTACCCTACTCCTGCCCTCCAATTTGGCAGCCGCCAGGGTCTGCACATCGCGCAGCTTGTCCTCTAATTTTTTACGCTTCTGCACAGAGCTGTATAGTGCGGCGATCTCCTCACTATCCGGCTGTAGCTCATAGGCCTGTGCCAACTTATCCACGGCCGCCGCGATATTGCCGCTCTCAATATCGACCTGTGCGCTTCTCACCAGCGAGGTGACTTCATCCTTGGCCAGATCAGAGAGTCTTACCTCCAGCGCCTGCAATGTCGTGTCCGTAGGCCACTTGCGCCGCGCTGGCCGTAGGATCAGTAACCCCTGGGCCGCCGAACGATGCACTGCTGCCTCGCGCGCGATCTCAGCCCGCTCGCGCAGATCTTTGGACTGCCTTTCCCGTTCCACCAGGCCAGCAGGCAAGGCCGACTCGATGGCGCCTGCTGTGTTCTGAATTGTGCTCAGGTGCGCCTCAATTTGAGTCAGCGTTTTCAAAGCTGCGGTAAAGTCACCGGTTTCGGGGCCAGCCTGATAATGCTGTTCTGCTTGGCGCCACAGATCAGCCAGTTGAGCTTCGATCTCCGTCTGTTGTTGCAGAGCCCGCTCCCATGCCTGAAGCCGGGCAGCCAGCGGTTCAGGGGCTTCGTCCCCCAGCGCCTTGACGCCCCGGTCCAGCAGATCCACGCCCTCCTGCCAACGGCCGGCGCGCATGCTCTGCGTCGCCTGGGCAAGATGGCTCTCCAACTGCTGCCAGCGCGCCAGTTCAGCGCGCACCTTCTTGAGCAGGTCGCGCGCTTGATGCTTGAGATCATCATAATTCTGTGCCCGGCTGGCTGTCTCCTCCAACTGCGTGGCCAGCGCGGCGTAACGCGCGGCGGACGCGTCAGTTCCATCGCGCAACACAGCCAGTTCCGAGCGCACTCGCTCCAGGTCGGCCAGGATCCTGGGCTCGTTATCGATCCGGTCGCGAATGGCGACGGCGGCGCGGTTTGTCGGATCCAACTCCAGGGCGCGGTTGGCGAGCGTCGCCGCATCCTGGGCGCGGCTTTCCTTGAGCGCGGCCTCGGCTGCCTCAAGACAGGCCGTTGTCAGCAGTTCCACCGCCTGAGGGCCAGTCGGCCAAAGCCGGTACGCGTCCTCCAAATGGCGCACGCGCGTCTCTGGATCAGTCGAGGTCTTCGCCTTGCTCATCGCGGCCTCGAAGTCATTGATGGCGGCCTCGGCCCGATCCAATCCGCCTCGCGCCCGCTGGCGATACCCCGGCAGCAGCGCGTTGAGCGCCTGGCGGAAGCTCTCCGCAGCGCTGTCGAACTGCCGGTTGCCCATTTGGCGCTCGCCGTTCTCCAGGCGGCGTTCGTCCTCGGCAATGCTCTCCAGCTCGCCACGGATATCCCTGGCCATTGCCTCGACCACGCTGTTGACGGCCGCATAGTCACGCCCTTGCTCCCGCGCGCTGCTAATGCGCCCGCTGGCATTGTCCAGATGCGTCAGGGCGGCCTTGCGTTCACCTTGGTCGCGCCACAGCTTCCATGCCTGATATTCATTGTCAGCGATGTAAGCCAGGTCGACTGCCTCATCCCGGAGCCCAGGGATAGTGTCGTGCTCACTATAGACCTCCTCCTTTACTACCCGCTCAAAAGCCTGGCCGGCGCGCTTGAAAGCGGCCGCAGCCTCCTGGAAGTTGCGGTCGCTGTTGGCCTGGCGCCCCAGGTCCAGCGCCTGTTCACCCGCCTTGCGCCCCACCCGCAGCCAGAGACGTTTCCAGTTGGGATTGAGCGGATACTCCTTGCGCAAGGCCTGCAGTTCAGCGAAGGCATCGGGCCAGTTACCGCGATTCTGCGCTTGCTCGGCGCGATCGAGAGGGGGATAGATAAAGCGATCCAACTGATCCCGGCAGCGCTGCTTGAGCCGCTCAGCTTCTTCGTTGCCTGCCAGCGCTGGGGTGTCCGCCAGTTCCAGGGCGCCTTCGAAGTCCTGCTCGCGGTAGCGTTTCTTTGCTTCGTCCAGGACCTGATCGGCGTCGGCCTCCTGTTTGATCTGATTTACCAACGCGTTGATCTCTTCTGTCATGGCGGCATAGATCTGTTCCTCAGGCAACTGGGCTTGCAGGCGTTGCAGCTCTGCCAGGGCCTGGAGCAACTCGCCACCCTTCTGCAAGCGCTTGGCCGAGGCAATAGTCTCCTGAACGCGTTCCCGCCAGCTGCGCAGTTCCAGCGCCTGATTGATCTTTTGCTCCAGGCTGGCGTGGTATTTGAGGATACGAGCTTTCTCGGTCTGGTTCTTGGCGTCTTTGTAGCGATCGATCGCCTGATTGTAATCGCCAGCCGCGAACGCGCTGTCGCCAGCCTCGATCAAGCGGCGCATCTCTTCGTCCACGCGTTCGAGATCCTTGATCTCGCGCAGCCCGTTGCTGGCGCCTCGATGCCCAGAGACATGATCGAGCACCAGTTGATAGAGCTGGCGTCCCCACTGCCACTGGCTATCCTGCACGGCGGTCTCGGCGGCCAAAATGGCCTGCCCGTCGCGCAGCTTCTGCCGCTCCTCGTCCGGCGCGAGCAGATACATCTGCTCGAACAACTGATGCAGTTCGGACCAATTGCGCTCATAGAGCTTCACGCTGGCTTGGCCGAGCAGCTCTGTCAATCTTGCGTTGGGATCTTCCATCGGGACGTCTCCTGCATCTCAGTCCGTCGTGCGCCATCCTGGCCGGCTACAGCCCAGGACCTGCCGCGCCCGCGGCCGTGTCAGTCGCCAAACACCACCCGCACATCGTCCAGGTAGGTGTAGGTGTTGTACCAGCCGTCGTAGCGGCTGTAGTTGCGAAACGAAAAGGTAACCGTCTGGCCCTTGTAGGAGTCCAGGTCCACGACCGCCTCGGCCCAGCCTGTGGTCTGGCCATTGCGCGGATTCTCCAGCCCAGGCACGCGCCGCCACATGCTGCAGCCCAGCCCCTGGTTGACCATGTTGCCATCGGAGAACACCAAGCTGGCCTCGCTGCCCTGCGGCGTGACGAAGACCTCGAAGCGATCATATTGGGCCGACGTAGACGCATCCTGGCTCCAGACGATGTATTTGAAGCGCAGGGTGACCTGTTGGCTGGATTGCGGCACGGCATAGCTCTGCTCCACCGCAGCATGGCCCAGCGGCACGCCCGACGCGTTGCAGGGGTAGTCCACGCGTCCCAGTAGCGCCGAGTAGGTTCCCAGGGGCACGGATGGATCGTTGGATTGACCAACGATGCTGGCTGGCAACCCTTGATCGATCAAGCTCCAGCCCTGGCCCTGTTGCTCGAACCCGCCGTTGACCAGCAGAGGCGGGATCAGGGTTCTCATGACAATGGGGAAATAGGCTTTGTCCGATGCGACGCGCGGCATCAGGCCAGCATCCCGGGTGTCGTCGACAGCGCCGTCTGCTACCTCGAAGTAGGGCGTCCAACCGCTAATCGGATCCGCGTTGCTGTCCAGGGCATCGTTGTCGCCTCCATTCTGTGGGCTGAATACATAACCGGTGGGACGCTCGAACTCCACGGCGTAGGTTCCACTGATCACATTGGTGAACGTGTAGATGCCAGTCGCATCAGTAGTCGTAGCGGTGATTACGCCCGTGCCGCTGAGATGCAAGGTCACCGTGATGCCAACCATGCCTGCTTCGCCGGAGTCCTGGAGGCCGTTGCGGTTGGCGTCGAGCCACACTCGGTCGCCGATCTGCGCGCCATCAACAGTTGCCGCGCCCGTCTGCGAAGCTGCGTGGGTGCCGAAGGTTGCTCTGGCGCCCATGCTCAACAACAGCAAGGTCAACAAAACGCCGAATACAATGCCAGCCACAACGTAATGCAACCCTTTGGAAGATGCGTATGGACTTGCATTTTGCCTGCATGGTTTCGTTGCGATGTCAGACATGACTCATTCCTTGGTTCCACAAGTTCCATCGAGCACACATGGCCCTAAAAAGAAATCGATATTTTCCAGCGTCCGTGTAATAGGAGGCGTAGAAGTTATAGTAGGCTCCGGCAGCGCACGCTCCCTTGATAGATCGAACGACAACGAGCTGGACTCCCTCAATACTTGATTAGCTGCATCGATGACCCGAACCGACCATGTATACCTTCCGTCCACCGGCAATAGACCAGAGTTTCTGACTGTGCATCGGTAGTTGTTGTCTTGCGGCTCGTAAGGTTCGCAACTGGCAGGGACAGCCAGCGGGTATTCAATGTTGTTCGGGCCACGGGCCAGGATCTGGAAACTGAAGAAGCTCTCTAACACCGTGTCATAGGTCCACTCGAAGACCACGCCTTCGCTCATGTAGCGTGGGCCCTTTGGTTCTTTGGCGACCAGGTTGCCCACACGAGGTGTGGGTGTTGCGGTTGGCGTGGGAGTTGACGTGGGTGTGTTTGTAGGTGTTGGCGTTGCAGTCTGGGCAATGATCCAGGTCGGGATGGCTAGAATAACCCGTCCGCCTCGATCAATCAGTGGTTTGCCATTGGCTTCGAGGTACCACACGGCGTTGACAGGATTTTCTGGCACCTCTTTGAACTGTATACTCAATTCAGTTCGTTCACCTGATGCAAGTGTGCCATCGATTTCTTCGTCATAATTCGAGGGACCACTGAAGCGTCTCAAGACCAGTTGCTCCCACATGCATTCGCCGGTATTGGTGATCACCCAGCTTGCACTGATCGCCGGAAGTCCTTTGTCACCACCGATCACCACAAAGATGTCATCACTATCAGGCGCCGGCAACAGGTTTCGCGCTTCGCTTACCTCGGCAGCATACAAATTGTCATCTTTACAGGCAACAGCGGTGCTCGTTGCAGCTGCTGCAGCAGCTGCCTCTGCCGTTGCGGTCTGTGTTGCAATAGCTGCTACCGTAGCTGTCATTGCAGTTGCGCTGGCCAAGGCCGTGGCCGTCTCAGCCTGACGAATTTGCAGCGCGTTCCAGTCAGCCGTTGCCGTGCCTGCCACCTGCGTCTCTCGCGTCTCAAGAGCTGCCTGTTGAGCAGCCTGCGTTGTGGCTGCCGCCACAGCTACGGCAGTTAGTGTGGCCTCGTTACTTCTTTGATCACGTTGACGAAGGATCAATGAGCCAACGATAACGAGCGCCACCATGCCGATAGCGATCGCACTAACGGCCGCAATCCGACGCCGGCTTGTCGCAGGCTTGAGATCGTCTCGCCGCCTGATAGCTTCGGCGTGCAATTGCGTCCAAAGCGCCGCAACCTCGGGCGGCACCTGGTTTACCCGGGTTTCGGTTTCAGTGCTCATATCGCAACGCTCTCATGCGCAGCCTTGCAGCCGCGACTGTGTGGATCACTCATCTTTTGCGTGGCTTGGGTACGGACGACGCCGGCTGGGTGGCTTCAATCTTCGGCTCAACCTGCACAGGCAGACCGGCGTCATGCGGGCCTTCACCACTGGGCTTGGCCCTGCCAACCATTCCTTTGCGTTTCTGTTGGCCAGACTCCTTAGCCTTCCATGGGTCGCAGGCGTCGGCTATGATCTGCCAAAGGCCGCGTGCCGTGTCGATGCGCCCGGCTTGTCCAGCCGTTTGCGCCGTCTTGTCTACGCCAACAATGACAGCGTCGTAGACCTGTTGTCCTACCCACTGCGTTTTCGGCTTGAGCAACAGATCCGTGCGCAGTGATTGCGCGGCATCAGCAGAGCCGCCCAAAATGGCGGCCACTTGATCGCCCAGTTGACCTATCAAGCGCTTACGCAGCACATCGAAAAGCTTCCTCAGTTGCTCACGCTGGTTTTGCAGGAGCCAGAGGTTGTACTTACCCAATGTCTCGCGCCAGCTGTTTTGCTCGATGTCCTTCTGCATGGCCTCCAAAGCGCCAATCACCTCGCGGTCTTTACCAAGCCTGCTAGCATGGGTCAAAGCAGCTGCAATGTCACCATGTAGTTTAGCCTCCATCATGAGTCTCCGGGGGCTTTCATGAGGCATCCACATGTCACGGCTTATGCCGCTCCATGCCTGCTCAAGTTGTTCGAGATGTGCATGCATTGCGCCAGAGTGAGCTCGGATCATTTGAAGCTGGCTTTCCAGATCATCGCGATCAGATTGTCCATTCGTGGCCAACTTGTCTGCTTCGTCGTTGTTGGATTGCTCCCGACTCTCCGTGGCGTTGCCATTAGGCGCTGACGCGGTGTTGTTCCCAGAGCGCAGCCAAATCACCTCGCGACGCCACAGACCGACTCTGTCGAGATCGAACGTCAGCGCTGGAGCCGCATACGGCGCTCTTGCTGGCCACGTTGGCATCTTCATCTCGGCATCTGAATGCTGCCACAGTTCGGGTGGCTCTTTTGTCTCCTGGCCGATCTTAAGCACACTGCCTAGTATCGTCTCGATGCGCTCCAGTTCGCTCGGTTCCTTGAACACCCGGAATTCCTTCTCGGCAAGTCTCAACAACTCCTTCGCCAGATCAGCGACTTGGCTGGCGCGGCGGTCCAGATCACCTGGGGTTGTCTGGCCTTGGCTGTTCATGAACGCCTCCCACCATGCAGCTTGGCGGTACAGGCGTATGAATCCGTTCGCGTCGCTGTGAGGCTGGCGCTTCAATTCGCCGATTGATGCCTGCAAGGCATCATCCAGTTTGTTGGCAATCGCGCCATTCCGGTCTTGGAGCTTCTTCTGTAAACCCTGCAACGGCTCGCGCAGCGGTCCTTCGGCAATGATGCTGCGCTGCAATCGCCAAATGTCGCTCAGGGTCTGGGCATAGGCCGTAACGCCTGGCTCCAGGTCCAGAATTGCCTGCATCTCTGCGCCCAGCTTGACTTGGTCGATGGTTGTTTTCAGGTCATCCGTAGGAATATCGCCATGTTCAGGCAGTTTGACCTGTCGTAATTGCGCAGCCGCTGCACTGAAGGTCAATTCCTGCTTGCTAAGCAGTTCTGCCACGCCCGTGACCTGTTTCTGTGCAGCAGCGAGCAGTAGCAGGCTCGCTGCAAGCCCGCTTAGCTCACGATCGGTCTCTGAAGGCAGCTCCAACCAGGCTGCACCTGCCGAGGCAATCGTCTCTTGCAAAGCAGTGGCGCGCTGCTGCGCCTCGTCGAATTGTTTCCCACGGGCCTTGGAACGCGCTGCGTCCAACTTTTGCCTTGCATAGCTGGTCACGTCATCCACCAACGTGGTTCGCCATTGACGCGCCGCGCTCTGAAGCTGCGTCCAGTCATCAAGACTCTGCAAGCGATCGATATCTTTCACACATTGCGCCAATGCTGCCCGCGTTTCCGCGTCATTGTCAGGGTCAAGCCAGCCAGGGAACGCCTCGCCAGGCTTCCTATCCAGTTTCCCGGCTACAGCCAGACCGGTGGAAACCGATGCTTGCATTTCCTCCAGTAGTTCGGTGTCCGCTGACGCTCCCTGGAAATACGTGATCCCTTCTTGCAGGCCCTTCTGCGCTTCCGGCCAGTCAGGGATGCGTTTTACCGCTTCACACCACGCCTGAAGGAGTTGCCCGCGCAGCTCGCCTGCACGGCGCCCAAGGTAGGGCGCCAGGCCATTATAGGCTGCTTGCGCGTCTTCTGGCGCGGCCTGAATGTTCGCCAGCGTTTCTTCTGCGGCGCGATAGGCCGCTCGCTGGTTGCGTGCATGCTCCAGCGATTCGCGTTCTACATCAGAGAGCGTCAGGGGCCGCTCGACTAGCTTTTCCCAGGCATTTACCTCGGCCAGCGGATCATCTTGCGCGCGGGCATCCGCCACCTGCTGGCTGGCTATGGTTCGGTACTCGATCTCTTTCTGAAGCTTCTCGATATCGGCTCGCTGCTTCGCAGACAGGGTGAATGGTCGGTTGCCTATCTCACCCTTCGGTGCCGCTGCTCCTGTCTCGATCTCAGCCAGAGGCACGCCTTCCAGTTGCAGGGCTTCCTGAAGAGGTACTTGCGCCTTCTGCAGGTCGGCTTTGCTTCTGTTTGGCCTGGCCAGGTAGCTGTTGGCTGTTTCGATCTTGTTTCTGACGACCTGCAAAGCCAGGCTGCCAGCCTGTGCCCACGCCAGTGCAGTCAAGACATCCGTCCGATCCGGCGCCAGAGCCAGCGCCTGCCGGGAAAAGCGGGCAGCTTCGTCGAAATCTCCTGAATTGATGTGAAGAAGCGCCTGTTCCACAGCTTGGTTGGTCTCTTGGGTCAGGTTGGCAAGCTTCCTCGACTCCTCCAGGCGCTTCTCGACGTCAGCCAACGTTGGCTGAACGCGATCCCGCAGCGCCAGCGCCCGCTTCTGCCCACTGTCCAGCGCCAGGATCGCAGCGACATGCTCTAGCACTACTGAGTATTCATCCTTCGCTTGTTTATATGCCTGGACAGCATCTCCGTGGGAAGCGCTGCGTTCAGCTTGCCTTGCTTCCTCGCGCGCTTGCTTGCCGCGCTGCTCGGCAGCTTCAGCCTCTTGATAATCAACCAAAAGCGAACGCCACTTGGTCAGCTCAGCTTGCCTACCCTCCAGCTGAACTCGGATGTCCAGGTTACGCGGCGCCAACCTGGCCGCCTCCTGCAACTTCTGGACAGCCTGGTCAAGTTGTTTCACATTGTGGCCAAGACGAGCAGTGAAGTCTTCGCGACGCGGGTCGATCTTGGCAGGATCAGACAACGTGGCCAGCTCGATTGCATCTTCTTGCTCGATGCCCGCCTGAGCCAGACCCATCAGGGCCTGGAAGGAAGCCCAGCCAGCAGCAGCTGGCTGCATCTGCTGTAACGACAACAGCCGGTCTTTGGCTTCACGCGGACGAGCATTCTTGGCAACCAGCGCGGCGACAGCCGAATTGAGGATATCCCATTCCGGTGTTTCCTTGATGTCCTCGCCCCCGCTGGCCATGCGCAGGGCGTCGGCAGACCTGGCAAGATGGAAGTAGACCTCGGAAAAACGCGCCGCCTCGCTCTCGGCCGGCAGCGTGTTGACCAGCCTATCGAACTCCTCGGCCGCTTTCGTGAACGCACCGATCAGCAACTTGGTGCGGGCCTCAGCCAGCGGCTGCCAGTCCTCCTTTTCCAACTCCGAGCGTGCCTGCCGCGCCCACAGATCGAACGCCTTACGCTCATCAGGGGCCAGATCGAGTTTGAACGCCAGATCGGCCACCGCCACCACGCGGTCGTGACGCTCCTGGGAGCGGGCCTGCCACAGGCGATCCTGCAAGCGCGCCTTGGCATTGCTGCCCTCGGCCGAACGCATGGTGGCCAGCCACCAGTCCAGGTCCGCCACAACAGTACGGGCGCTGTCGTAGCGCCGGCGTGGATCGCGGTGCAGCAGCTTCTGCAACAGCAGCTTCGTCCCCTCGCTAAGGTGTTTCTGCCACTCGACGCTGCCGCTGCCCAAATTCGGCGGCGGCAACTTCTTGTTGTCCAGCGCAAGATGGGCGCCTAACAGATGGTAGTGCAGATGAAGGCCAAAGTAGAACAGGTCTTGAGCTTGCTGCTCCGGGCCTCCTGTGCCGTTCCAGTCGATGACCTTGACCTCAGGCTCGCGCTGATCGCTCCAGGCCACACGAATGCGGTCGCCTTTAGTCTCAGGCTCGAAATCCTGCAGCGAGTATCCATTTTGGTGAGTCAACGCGATGCACTGGGCTACGGCGCCGGCAACAGCCACCACGCGCTGTTCATCCAGCAACGAGCGGATGTCGAAGCGCCGGAATTCAGCCGGCGCCTTTTCCATGACGATGAACGGCAGGCCATCGCCGGTCTTACCGCTGTCCAGGCGGGCCACAACCAGACGCCGCGGGCGGCTTTCGTCCGCCCATTTGATGCGGTCCTCCAGGTTAGTCAGCAGGCTGGAACTGGCATCTTCGGCCTCGTTCAACCGTTTGAGGACCCTGGCTTCGAACCAGACCCGCTCAGCGTTTGAGGCCGAATGGTCCGGTATGGTGTCTTGCGCACCCTGATCAAGCACCTGATTGGCAGGGCCGGTCTCTGGCTCGGCATCACTCTCGATGTCAGGCAGAGGTATCTTGATGATGACCTCTGTATCAGGTTTTTCCTCCGGTGTGGCAAGAAAGACCTGTGAGATGATGCCGCGCCCAGCGCGGTCGACGACTTGATAGGAGTTGGCCCCCAGCCTGACGACACTGCCTTCTTGGATCGTCATAAACGGAATTCCTCGGGGACGTAGTGTAGCAAAGCCAACGTATCGTCATGCGTCACTGCTGCTACCACTCTGCTCTGGGCTAACGCCAGTGCGTTGATTCCCGTGCGCAGCGTGGTCTCAGCCATAACAGCGCCGCTATGAGCATCGAGTAGCACGACCCTTCCTTCATAGCCGCAGGCAACAGCTACAAGCGCCGACGCTGCGGCACTGGCTCCGTCGCTTGCAGGGGTTGCAACCGCAGTGACGGTATCCTCGGGAGTGAAGCGCCATGCCGACTCGGAAAGGTCTGCGGTGAACTTCACCAGTTCGCTGTCAAAGGAGACGCTATCTGTCTGGACCACTATCACGCCGTCATCTAGCGCGGCCAGAGCCGTTGCTCGCAGACCTGGCGCCAGATACCGGCTGCCGTAGAGATGGCGATCAGAAAGGCCAAGGGCAGCCAGGCGATTCGATCCTGTACCCGCGCTGCCGACGTACATCGATTGATTGGCGGAGTCAATGGCTACTGACCAGTTGTCGCCTTCGGTGGCGGTTCCATCGTCGGGGTGGCGCCGCCATTGAACCTGGCCTTCAGCATTGAGCACAGAAAGCGCTGGCGACAGGTGCCCGACTGCGATCCAGTGCTCGTCCTCGGAGACCGACATGGTGTGGATATCATTGCTGGCGGTGTAGAGCGTTTCGACCTGGCGCACGTTGAACTGGCCGTCGGAGCGTCCAAGAGCCAGTCGCAGGATTTTGCCCGTGCGCGTACCCACGTAGAGCCAGTCCGTCGTCGGCGACAGCGCCACCTGCCGCGCCGGTAGGGCGATGTGCTGTGCGGAAGGGACCAAAACCGCCTCACCAGCCGCATTGAACAGCAGCGGCCCTCTTTCCGAGCCTACGGCCACGAACTGGCCGTCGCTGGTGAGCGCCACTGCGTGCAGCGGCGCTCCCAGCCTCAACCAACGTCGCACGTCCAGTCGTCCAGCCATAGTCTAGCCGTTACCGCCCAAGGCGCGCTCCAGCAGGGTGTTGATCTCGCTGTTGAGGATCAGGTGCATCACCGTGCCCATGTCGCGCACCCGAATCGCTGGACTGCGTTTGAAGCTGGCCACCCGTCCTCTGACAAAGGGTTGCAGGTATCGGTCCACCCTGCGTTTGGCGTTGATAGCCTCGCGCCGTCGCGGGTCAGGTTCCTCAGATTCCGTTGGTCCAACTGCCACCATCACTTCACGGATGGCTGTGTTGACCTGGCGCACAGACAGAGTGAATGGGTTCTCAATGTGGTCCAGTGCCACCGCCCGTCTCCTGAGGTCATCCACTAATGAAGCCACCAGCCCCGACGGTACCCCTCGTTTCTCAGTTGCCAGCAGCACGAAGTTCTGCAAGGCGTTGAGGTAGAGACGAGCAATCTGCTCATCTGCTGACACTTCTGCGAAGCGTGGATCCTGCTCTTGAACCGTCCGGCTACGACTGAGCGGCATCCGCCGATCTCCGCCAACATTGAGAAAGACCTCGGTCCGTTCCAGGCCGGTATCGGGATCCCAATGGCTACCCGATTCTACCATCCCATAGGCGCAAGCCAGAGTGAAAACCTTCAGCTTGGCCTCGTCGCCCATGGTGATCACTAGATCCGGCGCCAACGGTCGTTGCTTGTTGTCCGGCTCGCCCAGGATTTCGATGCGACCCTCGTAATCAGTGGCCACCTGCTCTTCAGTAAACAGGTGCAGGCTCTCACGTCCTCTGTATAGCTTTCCACGATAGTCAGTCTCGCAGGCGCTGAATTGGTCGATCGCTGTGAGCTTGACACCGCGCGCGACCTGAACCACGGTACAAGCCACCAGGCTTTCTGCTTCCGTATCGACGTTGTAGCCTTCACGCTGGCTGGCCAGTGTGGCGTTTGCTGAGCCCAACATCTTCTGCGATTGCTCGTCGGCTGACTTCAGGTTGAACGACACATAACGCTCGCTGAACATCTGCTTGCCGTTGAGGGCCGGGTTGTAGCGCAGGAAAGGATCACTGACCTCGTTGACTTTGTTAACAAAGCTGGCAGGTGACTTGAACTCAGCCGCCACGCGGTCGCCCACGCTGACATTCTCGCGCACAACCTGGAACAAATCCTTCATGCCCTGGAAGAAGCGGTCGGCGATCTCTTCCGGCCCGCTGGCCTCCTGGGTCCAGACCGTCACCATTTTGAACTGCAGCGGTTCCGTGGGTTCTTTGCGCTCCCAGGTCATGCCCTTGTCGCCGCGCACCTGTCCCAGAACCCGGGCGCCTACGGTTCCCGAGTGGCGGGGATCGGCATAAAGCTGCTTCTCGTACTCGGCATCGGTCAGATAGCGGCGCACCCGCACCCGGCGCTTGGCATCCCGGTTGACCTCATGCTCGCGCGATCTGCCAGCTAACAGCTTGTCGACCTCCTGCAATGTGGCCTGCCAGTTCTCGAGTTCCACGGCCGCCACGTCGACCGTGCTTTCAGCATTGTCGCTGTCCTTCTCCTCGGCGCCCAAGGCATCGATCACGTCGATCACTGTGCGGTAGACCCGTTGGTGCAGCGACAGCTCCATCTTGTCGCAGAACAGGCCAATGAAGGAGCTCTGCGCCTTGCGCGCGTCTCCGGCAGCCCGGGAACCGAACAGACCGCCCCTGGCATCGCGCGTCTGTTGCATGGCAGCGATCGCGTTGCGCAGTTCAGTGCTGGTGTTGCGAATGCGGGTATCGATATTCTCCTTGCGGTACTCGTTCTGTAAGACCACCTTGAACTGCACCAGGGTCTTCTTCAACGTGGCCGTCATAGCGCGGGCGTAAGGCAGACGAGCTTGGAGAAGAATCTTCGAGTTCGGATCGCGCGCGTTCAGCACTTCGAGCAATCCGGCATCGAGGGCTTCGGAGAAGCGCTGGCGCAGCGCGTCGCGGTAGCGGGCCAGGATCTTGTCCCATTCGCCACCCATGCGCGACTCCTCGTCGTCAGGGTCGATCTGCGGCCCCAACACCTCGTCCAGAAAGTTGTCGCTGAAGTTCATCAGCCGCACGTAACCTTCGTCGAAGCCTTCGTTTTTGTACTCGCCTTGCTTGCTGGGCTGCATGTTACCTCGCAGGTAGACCAGCCAACCTTCGGTATCCTGAAGGTCTTCAGCAAAGGAGCCTTCCGAGAGCGCAATCATGTTGAACAAGCCCTGCCAACTCACGTTCGGCTTCTCTGGGTCCACAGGTCGCGTAGCGGCAATGGCCTTCTGTACCAGAGATGGATTGACCTTGCCGCCCACACTGCCCAGGGAGAACATGGAGATGGCCGCCTTGCTGGCCTCCATTTCAACCTGCGCCTGCGTCTTCTTGTCTTGCAGCGGCAGGTATTGGCGGGCAAACATCTCCCGCAGGAAGCGATAGCTGAAGCTCTCGATCACGTCATCGACCGGGAAGATATAGGTCTTGATGTTGAAGCCGCTGTACTGCCAGCCATCCTCCTTGCTGTAGTGCTGACCGGCGTTGGATCTCAGGGTGGCCAGCGCGTTGCCCAGGCTGTTGTCGACGTGGGCCATGATGAAATCGGCCACCACCGGAAAGACGCCGCGCATGGGATCGCCGGCCAGGTCCTGTTCGCCCGTCGCCGCCCGGCTGGCAGTGTCCACCAGATAGACGTGATCCAGCGGCTGGTTGGTGCTCCATGTGGTGCTGCGCAAGTCCTGGCCGTAGCGGATCATGTAAGGCAGGTTAGCGCCATGGGTGCGCACGAAACGGTCCAGCTCGCGCAGCGCCGCATAGGAATTGGGCTTGAGATTGGTCGGATCATCCATCAGCGTCGTATAGGATTGGAAAGCATCAGGTAGCACGATCACGCCTGAGACATCCACCGAGCGCCAGTTGGAATTGGACCAGACGGCAAAGCGCACCAGATTGGCTATATCGATCAGGAAACCCGATCCTGTTCCGCCGGCTACCGAGCCAACGATGAATATCTGCCGCTTGCTCTTCTCAAGTTCCTTGACATCGACCGGCTGTTCCTCCTCAGGATCGCCATACATGCGCTGAATTGCCGCTACGATGCTGTTGTAGATGCTCGCCCAACTCAACACCAGGGCAACGCGGCCTACGGGACGGCGTTGTTGCGCCCCGCCGCGGATATCCCGCTCACCTGGGCCAAGAATCTTATCCAACTTCACGTGTTCCAACCAGTCCATGTAGGCAGTGGTGCGACCGTTGACGATGTCGGCAAACACCGTATCCATGGTCATGCCGGCCGGACTGACCACATGCAGGTACTCCGACTCCCGGCCGCGCTCGTCCACTACCGGGGTGAGCTGGGTGCCAGCGAATACGTCCTGCTTGCGCAGGTCATCGGTGTCGATAGACAGCAGGACTACATTGTCCGGCACGCGACCATAGGTCTCCTCCAGGCGCTCCTTGAGGATGGTCAGCGAGGCCTTACCTGAACCACCGACGCCGATAGCAAGTAACCGTTTTGGCATAATCCTGCCTCCTTGAGTAATGATCGTCAGGTTCAACACCTGAGCTTGGGATCGAGAGAGTGTTTGAGCGTGATG
Organism: uncultured Anaerolinea sp.; assembly: GCA_964626845.1. Taxonomy (GTDB): domain Bacteria; phylum Chloroflexota; class Anaerolineae; order JAAEKA01; family JAAEKA01; genus JAAEKA01. The sequence goes on along the minus strand of CAZVGR010000052.1, from coordinate 3,587 downwards.
TCGGCAACGCTAGTATTCACTTCGCCTTGATTGGGTCCGAACGTAGCTTTTGTCGCGCCATCCTTACCCTGTAAGACAACTTTATCGTTCTCCTGGACCACCGTGAACTCGCCAGGCTGAAGGTCTTTAACGTAGATCTGATCCTTCTTCTTGTCGCCGCCGATGGTCACCCGACTCTTGCGTGCATCCATACCAGCAGAAAAGACGGATCTCGATACGCCCATCTTTTCACCTTTGCGGCAGATCATGATGTAAGCCTTGGGCGGCGGCGAAATGCGTATCCGAATGGTCGGAATCAACCACAGAATGACGAATGCCAGAATACCAACCAGGGCCAGACCAACGAGCACCAGCAACCAGATGGGAGGTGGGCAGCAGCGATCGCCTGCAATGCCAAGGAAAGACCAGCCAGCCTGGTCAGGACACGGGTCTACCAAGTCGTTGCAGCCATCTCCGTCGGTGTCCGGAAGCGGCGGCGGCGGTGGGATCGGGGTTGGCGTTGGCGTAGGCGTCGGCAGCGGGGTGGCGGTAGGACATACTGCACCATCAGCGCGCACCGGGATAATCCGCTCGACAGCCGGCGCCGTAGAGCCGTCAGCCAGCCGGCCCGTCAGCCGCAGGCGGAACTCCGTGTTGACTGTCGTGTCGCAAGCCAGGCCAGCCAACACGGCCATGCACAAAGGATCGAGCGATCCGGTGAAGGTGGCGTCGCTGCCGGAAAGCAGCACCTCGCTGCCGCTGCCCAGCGCACGTACCTGGATGCTGCCCGGTTCGGCCGAATCCAGATCTCCAACCGTGACCGTGATGTCAGTTGGCTGGCCTGCTCCACACACAAGGGAATCAGGCTGGAACTCCATGATGTACGGGCCACGGCCAACATCCAGCAAGAGATCAGCCTGGGCGATCGGGATCAGCGTTTCGGCTACATCGTTTGCCCGTCCGACCTGAAATCTAAAGCGATAGCGCTCCGTGCCGTCCCTGGCTGCAGGAAACGCAGCGCCCAGGTCATATGAGAACCGGTAGACTCCGTCAGTGCTTGGGACGAGGCCGGCCGGAATCGGTAAGTCGGCAGGCACCCCGCGCGGCGGATAGACCATGCCTACCAGCGGCTGCGGTTCCATGAAGGGCTGACCCAGTTGGTCGACGAGCTTGATCTGGAAGTCGATGGGCAGAGATGGTGAGACACGGGAAAGGCCCAGGTACTGGTTGTTCACCGTGGTCAGGCTTACCGGCGGCTCCACGAAGCTGATGCCGTAGCACCCAGCGCGGTCGGTGATGACCTGCACGTTGGCATCGGAGGTGATCGACCATTGCCCATCCCGCGGCGCGGCATCGAGACGTTCCTGATTGATGATGATTACGTCGGTGGGATTGAAGACATTATCAGACCATTGCACGCCGGGATCGGTCCGCTGCACCGGGGTACCGCTCGAGTCGGTGATTACAACGGTTGCCCTGTTCTGTCCGCGCTCCTGGATGACCGTAATCTCCAGACGGTTGACACATTGACCGATATCGATGTACAACGATTGGCCAGGACCCAGGGGCTCCGGCGGAACTGAGATTGTATTCTGGAGGATGGCCACAATCTCGTTGTACTTGCGGACAATGTCCTCAGTGCCAGACACCGGATAAGAGCGGACGTGGGCATATGTACTCTGCATCCGATCCCAAAACTGCACATACCGCTCCAACCGTTCGTCTCTTTGGGCAGGGTCCTGCAACAACATCACGAACAACGGTATGTCAGGATGCTGGGCGATCAACGACTCGATAACTGCATCGCTTTGACCTTCTCGAGGATATGGCTCGCCATCCGTGAAGAGCACGATGGCCGGCTGATTGCCCGGCTTGTGCGGCGGCGTCGAGGTGAGCTGGGCATAAGCATCTTCCAGCGCCGAGACAATGTGGGTAGCCAGAAGTGGATCAGGGCCATCGACAGCTCTGGCCAGCGCATCACGTTCGGTATTCAGCGTGCTAAGCTGCTTCACGACTCCCGCAGGATTATCACCCATGCTGATAACGCCTACCTGGTATTCCTCGGCGTTGGCGTCACCAAATCCAAGACGAGCAAAAAACAGATTTGAACCGACAAGTCGTAAGAAATCGGGATCATTGCCCCAAACATCGCATTGGGGCAGACGCAGGTCCTCAGGGAACATGCTGCACGAGTTGTCGATAATCACCATAATGTCAAGCGGCGGCCGCTCGCGCACAGACTGGGCAGCAACGCCCGGCAGCAAAGTGCTAAGCAGCAACACCAACAACAGCGGCAAATAGAGCCAACGGGAACTGACTGGATTTCTCTTCGAGTGACGGAAAGCCATGCTACTCACCTTGCTGGTATTTGAGTGTGGTCGAGCCTATCTTTCAGGGCGCTAACTCGACAATGATGTCGCTGGCAAGCGACGAACCTTGCGTAGGCCGATCAACGGTGGTCCTGACGTGGTACAATCCTGGGGGCCCAGTGAGGGACACCTCGGCGACGAACTCGCCCTTTTCGTTCATAGTCACCGGGACTGTCTCAACAGTGTTAGCAGCAGAGACGAAGTACCCGAGGGTATTCAGCATCGCCAAAGACAGCGGCTGCGGCGCTGGCTCAAAGGCAATGGTTACAACCAGCTTGGTGCTACCATCCAAGAGCCGCCCTTTGACCACGATCCTTTCACCGCGCAGGACCCGGGTCGGAATTGGGTCGATGCTAACGAGCCTACTGACGAACTCCTGAGCCACGCGCACTTGGCCGGTGACCTGGTTGACGGCAAGGCCCAAGCCCACGTGGGTATGGTCGGGCGCCAGCATGTTCTGCCCATAGTGCTCGTCATTGCTGAGCGCTTGATGAATATCGACTATCACGCGTGTCCAGTCGACGGACGCATCAGCGGAGCCAGCCTGACCTGACAAGGAGTAGCCAGCGATGCTCTCTCGAACAGCATCGCGTCCACCGCTCCTCGAATAACGCCAATCCGGGCCGAAGCCGTCCACATTCCAATGGCTGAGATAGCCAAGGGCGACCATCTCATCGGCATGGCCTTGAGCCGCAGTCTCAGCCACAGCATCGGTCTCCAATGGCCGCAGACCAGCGGCTACACGGTCTGCGTTGATGAGTTCCAAGATGTGGCGGCGCAGTTCTGCCAGATCGAATTCTGTACCATCGTCACTTCCAGCCGCCGGCTCCGGTTCAGGAGAACTCGCAGGTTCTGAAGTTACGACCAAAGTTGGCTGCATCAAGTCGGCGTTAGCTGGTGTGGGCTGCGGTGTGACCGAGGCAGTTGTAGCTACTGTGGCCTGGCCGTTCCTGTCACCGCCCGGCCTGATGACGAGCAGCAGGCCTACCACGACCAGGCCGGCAACCACAGCAAGAGCGCCGAGGATCAGCGGAGAAAACGACCTGCGCTGCGGCGATCGGCTGCCGTAGCTCGAGCGCGAGCCAGACTGCCAGCTTGGTGGTCTGCCACCAGACTGGCGTCGGGGTGGTTCAGGCGGGCGCCGTCGGGAATTGGTCATCGTTCAACACACTGTGCGAAATGTTCAATACCTTCGCCAATTACGGGCCTCGCGAACCCGGGATTGACGGATGAATAGCG
>CAZVGR010000051.1:28852-34890 GCA_964626845.1 uncultured Anaerolinea sp. | reverse complement strand
CGAGCCGAATTCAGCCGATCCTGGGCTGCAAGTGCCCGGCACCTGAGTAGTGACGAATCGGATGAATTGAGGGATGCGTGCGGTTCTGTGGTCACCCTGACCCTATAAAAACGCCGGCGCCGCAGTTGATGGTGGGAACGCTGAAGACGGCGATGTCAACTGTGGCGCCGGGCGTATACAACTACCAAAGCCGCCTGGGTGCGATGAGGGTGCGATGACGGCGGCTCCAGTCTTTGTACCGTGGATACGATTGTTGTCAATGTCCAAAATCTATGCTCGATTGAGTTTTCCTACCGACCCCCAAACTCATATCATGCCGCTGGCGCGTTGTCAAGAGACTGAGCGTCATTACTGCGTCAAATCGCTCTACCACCTCCAAAAAAATCAAACCGCTTCTACGAGGAATGTCTGACGCGCCATGACTTCCCTGCGACTTTCCCTGCTGGGGCGCTTCGAGGTTCGGCTCGATGACCATCCTGTGCGCCCCCTCTCCACAGATAAGGAGCGCGGGCTGCTGGCCTTTTTGGCATTGGCGCCGCCAGACCGGCCCGTTCGTCGCGATCCGTTGGCGCGGATGTTTTGGGACGGCTTCACTCCAGAGTCAGCCCGGCACAGCCTGCGCACCGCTCTCTACAACCTGCGCAAAGCCCTGGCGCCGCTGGATCTGATCCACGCCACCCACCAGGATGTGCAACTGGCCGTGTCCGATCCAGCCTTTTGGTGCGATGCTCTTGTTCTGCAAGCAGCAGCCGAGGCCGAGGATGCCAGCCTGGCGCAGGTGGAGGAAACGCTTGCCCTGGTCACAGGCGATCTGCTGGCGGGCCTGACCCTGCCCGATTGTCCCGCCTTCATGGCCTGGCTGGCCGCGCAAAGACAGCAGTGTGCGGCGCAGATCCAGCGGCTGGAGGCGAGGCGCAGCGCGCTGCTCGCAGCCCAACAGCAACCAAGGCGCGACTTCTTGCCCCGCAGGCTCACCCCCTTCTTCGGCCGTGAACGCGAGATTGACCTGCTGGCCAGCAAGGTCACCAACCCTGCCTGTAGTCTGGTCGCCATCACTGGCGAAGGGGGAATCGGCAAAACCCGACTGGCGTTGGCAGTGGCTGAGCGCGTGCAGCCCGACTTTCCCGATGGCGTCTGGTTCATTCCTTTGGCCGGCCTTGACCTTGATCGTGACACGCTGGCTGCGCCGGCTGAGCCAGAGGCCCTCTTTGAACCGCTGGCCGCGGCCATCGCCGCGCGCCTCGCCATCCAGCTCAGCCCCAGCGCTCCAGCGCTAACCTGGCTGGCCCGCAGCCTGGCAGGCCGGCGCACGATGCTGCTGCTGGACAACTTCGAACACCTGCACAGCGCCGCGCCGCTGCTGATCGAGCTTTTGGAGGCTGCTCCTGGCCTCTGCCTACTGGTCACTTCTCGTCATCGCCTCGACCTGAAGGCTGAATATGCCTTTCGCCTAAGCGGCCTGCCCACACCCCCACTGTTGACCGGGCCATCGCAAACATCCCTATCCCTGGAAGCAGCGCAGCGTTACGACAGCGTCCAACTTTTTGCGGAACGCGCCGACCGGCGCCGCGGCGGCTTCGTCTTGGACGAACAAAACCAGGAGGCCGTCGTTCAAATCTGCCGCCTGGTCGAGGGCCTGCCCCTGGGCATCGAATTGGCCGCAGCCCTGGCCGACCAGTATGCCTGCGCCGAGATCGCCAGCGCCATTGCCGCCACCGTCGATATCCTGGCCAGCGGCATGGCCGACCTGGCGCCCCAGCACCGTAGCCTGCGCGCTGTCTTCGAGTATTCCTGGCAGTTGTTGTCCCCTTCGGAGCAAGCTGCGCTAGCCCGCTGCTCCGTGTTCCGCGGCGGCTTCACCCCGGAGGCTGCGGCAGCCGTCGCTGGCGCCTCGCCGGAGATGCTGGCCAGCCTGGCCGACAAGTCGCTGCTGCGTTGGGTGGGTGAGGCGCGCTACGACATGCACGAGCTGCTGCGCCAACTGGCTGAGGAGAAGCTGCTGGACGAGCCTGGCTCGCGACAGAAGACGGCCCGATTGCACTGCGCCTTTTACGCCCAGTTCCTGCACGCCAAAGAGGAGGCATTGAGCGATCAGCCAGCGCTGATGCAGGAGGCGCTGCGCGAGATCGATAATCTGACATCAGCCTGGCAGACCGCCGTGCGTTGGCTGGATCTGGCTGCGCTGCGTCAATTGGCGCGCGGCATGACGCAGCTTTGGCATGGCCAGGGATTGTTCCAACAGGCCGATACCCGGTTTGCCGAGGCGGTCTCAGCCTTGCGAACCACGCTGAATGACATTGCTGACCCAAGCGAAGTCCAGGCCGTATTGGGTCGCCTACTGTATCCGAAGTCGGCGTTTTCTGCGCAACTTGGCAGACTCCTGCTAGGAGTAGCGGAAGCACAAGAGGCTTTGCAGTTGGGTCAGTTGTTAGGCGATGGCCTCTTGGAAGCGGACAGCTACGCACGGCTGGCCGCCATGTGGTACGCATCAGGCGACTTGCAGGCCGCTGAGGGTGCCACGCGCCGCTATCTGGATCTAGCCATCGGGCTCGACAACACGCGGTTGCGCATTATGGCGCTGGGCGGCTTGAGCGCTATCATGTTGAGCAAGGGTGAAGTCGATGCTGCGCGGGCACTGGACGAGGAAACCCTGGCGCTGGCGCTGGCCGCCGGCCGGCGCAGACTGTCAGGAATACTGACCGCCAACCTGGGTACGGTTTATCATGATTTGGGTGACTTCCACAAGGCTGAAGATTTGCTCGAGCAGGGCCTGCAGATCCGGCGGAAGGTTCAGGATCGAGCGGGCGTCGGCACGGTTCTGGTGTATTCTGGTCGCCTCAGGCTATCTTTGGGCGATCACGAGGGAGCCAGGCAACGTTTGGACGAGGCGCGATCTGTATTTGATGCGCTAGGCAGCCTCGACAACCACGCGCAAGCGCTGGCTTACCGCGCGTTGGCCGCGCTCGGCCTACACGCTCTGGAGGATGCCCGTCGCGACGCCCGGCAAGCCCTGGAGATGGCAGCAATGCATAGAACACTGACCCTGACGCACCTGGTAATGGCCGAAGTCCAGCGGGCGCAAGGACAGCTCGATCTGGCGCTGGAAACGTGCCGTGCGGCCCAAGCGCATGCCAGCCAGCTATCAGTAGCCAATGCGCTGCTGGCTGCTCAAGCCGCGCAGGCAAGTATCCTAGCGGCGCAGGGAGACTGGCCCGCAGCCCACGCCATGGTGCAGCAGATGTTACCGCTGCCGGAACAGATCTCCTTCGGGCCGGTCTTCGGCAGTATCGACGCCTATCTGATCGCCAGCCAGGTGTTGGCGCGTGTCGATCCCGATCAAGCCCAGACCCTCCTGCTGCGTGTCCACCAGCGGCTGCTGGCCGCGGCCGGCACCATCGACGATATGGCGGCTCGCCACCGCTTCTTGTACGGCGTCGCCAGCCATCGCCAGGTAATGGAGATGGCCGCCGCTGGCTGCGTCCAGTGATTTGCTTTGTCCCCTATTCTGTCATAGAATTTCATAGGAGCCGCCATGCAGACCACCGTATCCAATCCACCTGACCACATATTGATGTATGCCACGCCCTACTGCGGCGACACGCGGCGAGCGCGGCGCGTGCTGGACGAGATGAACATCGCCTACGAGTTCATCGACATGCGCCAGGACCCGGCCGCCGGCCGCCTCGTCGAGGGCATCACCGGCGGCTTCCGCAGCTCGCCGACCATTCTGTTCCCCGACGGCAACGTGCTGGTGGAGCCGTCGGAGCGCGAGCTGCGGGCGCAGGTGGATGCGCTGGCCGCGGCCGGATACAGGCTGTAAACCATGAGCGAATTCAAACTAACCGCAGAAGAACAAGCCATGCTGGACGGCGCCGAGGGGCCTGGCGTGCAGCGGGCCATGGAGATCGTGGCCACGCTGGGCCGCATCTACGGCGCGCCGGACCTGATCCCCGTCACCCACGTACAGATCGCCGGCGTCAGCTACAAGAACCTGGGCGACGCGGGCGTGCAGTTCCTCAAGGAGTGGGCCGCCGAGGGCGCGCAGGTGCGGACACCCACCACGCTCAACCCGGCCGGCATGGAGCTAGACCGCTGGGAAGACATGGGCATCGATCCCGCCTTCGCCCGGCCGCAGCTCAGCGCCATCGACGCCTTCACCACCATGGGCGTGACTCCGACCATGAGCTGCACCCCCTACCTCTTCCCTGGCTACACCCCGCGGCGCGGCGATCACCTGGCCTGGGCCGAGAGCTCGGCCGTGATCTTCGCCAACTCGATCATCGGCGCGCGCTCCAACCGCGAAGGCGGGCCGTCCGCGCTGGCCGCGGCCATCGTCGGCCGCACCCCGCGCTACGGCTATCACCTGGACGAGGAGCGCCTGGCCGGCATCGTGGTCGAGGTGCGCTGTCCCGTGCGCGATGTGGCCGACTTCGGCGCGCTGAGCTACGTGGTCGGCAAGCAGGTGGGCAACGCCACGCTCTGGTTCGCCGACCTGGCCGACGCCTTGCCGCCGCTGCCGGCCGACATCACCCAAGGCGGCGCGGCCGGCGACCGGCTGAAGACGCTGGGCGCGGGGCTGGCAGCCTATGGCGCGGTCGCCCTGTTTCACATCGCCGGCTACACGCCCGAGGCCAGGGACCTGGACGAGCGCTTGATCAAGCCCGACGCCCGCCGCCTGGTGGTCGACAGCCTCGACCCCGGCTACGCGGTTATGGACGCCGACCCCGACCTGCGCCAGATCGACCTGGTGACCATCGGCTGTCCCCACGCCAGCCTGAGCGAGATCGAGCAGATCGCCGGTATGTTGCAAGGCCAGCGCGTAAGCACGCAGCTCTGGGTCACCACCGCGCGTATCACCCGCGACCGGGCGCGCGAAGCCGGCTGGGTGCAGGCCATCGAGGCGGCCGGCGGGCAGGTGGTGGCCGACACCTGCGCCGTGGTCGCGCCGGTGCGCTCGATTGGCATCACCACCATGGCCACCAACGCCGGCAAGATGGCCTGCTACGCGCCGGCCCACAGCAAGGTCAGGATGCGCTACGGGAGTTTGGAGCAGTGCGTGGCGGCGGCCGTGACGGGGATGTGGAATGGTCAATGATCAATGGTCAATTGTCAATGTTCAATTGTCAATGTTCAATTGTCAATGGTCAATTGTCAATGTTCAATTGCCACTGAGCCATTATCGGTACGAGACATCCTCCGACATTGACCATTGGCCATTGAACATTGGGCATTGACAATTGCCATGGACCTCACCTTCCACCCCCGCTTCGACTGCGCCATCTGCCCCACGCGCTGCGATGGGCGCAGCAAGAGCGCGTACGTCTTCGAGGATGACGTGGCGCTGTCGGAGGCGGCCGAGGATTGGCTAGCCGGGCATCTGGCCGACGTGCTGGCCGTCGACGTCTACAAGGCGCCCGCGCAGCGCCACGGCCTGCCCGACCTGGCCTTGATCCGCGGCGACCGCGTCCTGGCCCGCGTCGAGGTCAAGGCCCAGGGACGGGCCTTCATGGCCGTGCAGCGCTTATTACCCCAGGCCGATTTGCTGCCTTACGAGACCGTGGCGCTGAACCTGAGCGACATCAGGCGCTACGCCGCGCAGTACCGGCTGGACGGCGTGCCGCTGTACCTCATCTGGCGCGTCAAGAGGCCCTGCCTGGGCGAGGGCTACTGGGGCCAGCACATTGGGCCGCTGATCGCCATCGGCAACCGCTACCGCGACCAGCGCACCTGGCGCCGTGCCTCCACCGACAGCGACTACGTGGAGGGCGAGCACCGCGGCGTGACAGTCAATTACCACTTCAGCCTCAAAGAATTACTGCCGCTGGAGGAATTGGTGGTGGAGATGGCGGGGTTGTGAGGGGATAAAGGGGGTATCACAGCGAATGAAGAACAACGAATGGTTGGAGCCGCTCTCGTCTCCGTCTACTGTCCCCCATTCTACTGTCCCCCATTCGCTGTTCGTCATCCGCTGTGGTATTCTCTACCCATTCGCTGTTCGTCATCCGCTGTGGTATTCTCTACCCATTCGCTGTTCGTCA
>CAZVGR010000051.1:0-28752 GCA_964626845.1 uncultured Anaerolinea sp. | reverse complement strand
TCCGCTGTGGTATTCTCTACCCATTCGCTGTTCGTCATCCGCTGTGGTATTCTCTCCCTTTTCTCCCTCTACATCATTCGCGCGTTCATGGTATAATAGCGCCAGTCAGTTAGTCAGACCGCCTTCAAGAACACACCACAGGAGGTCCATCTCATGGCTAACCGAAAACAATCTACCGGCGCCTGCGCCTACTGCGGCAAAGAGATGACCCGCGGCGGGCTGGCGCGGCATCTCCGTTCCTGCGCCCAGCGCCAGCAGACCATCGCTACAGCCGATGCCCGCCGCGGCCAGGATCAGACCCTCTATCACTTGCAAGTGCAGGACGCTTGGGCTGGCAATCACTGGCTGCACCTGGAGATGCGCGGCAACGCCACGCTGGACGATCTGGACAGCTATCTGCGCGCCATCTGGCTGGAATGCTGCGGCCACCTGAGCGCCTTCGAGATCGGCCCGGTGCGCTACACCCAACTCTTCGACGACGGCATGGGCTATGGCGAGGAAAAATCAATGAACGTCCGGGTCCACCGTCTTTTCCGGCCGGGCATGGAGATCCCCTACGAGTACGACTTTGGCACGACATCCGAGCTGCTGATCAAGGTCGTGGACCAGCGCGAGGGCAAGCCCACCACCAAGAACCCTATCGTGCTGATGGCGCGCAACGCGTTCGAGCCGCCGCCCTGCGCCGAGTGCGACCAGCCGGCCACGCAACTGTGCGCCGAGTGCATCTGGGAAGAGGAAGCGGAGGCGTTCTTCTGCGCCACCCACGCCGAGGAGCACGCCGAGGACATGGAACACGAGGACATGCTGATGTCGGTCGTCAACTCGCCGCGCACCGGCATGTGCGGCTATGACGGCCCTGCCGAGCCGCCGTATTGATATCCCACCTCGCTCGGGCCGGTCTTTGCGCACGCCTGCGGCAGCCCCGGAGGTCTGCCGGAGTGGGCCTGACCGAGCCCGTCTGATTATCGAGACACAATGCAAACTCAAGTATCTACCCAACCGCGCACCCAGCATCGGACAGGCCGTAAAGCGCTTCCTGTCTACGACGCACACATCACCAGCACGCCCGGCACGCGGAGTGGCAAGCCGCGCATCGTGGGCCGGCGGATCACCGTCTCCGACGTCGCTACCTGGTTCCTTCAGGTGGGACTATCGGTAGACCAGATCGTCAAAGACTACGATCTGAGCCACGCCCAGGTTCATGCTGCGCTGGCCTATTACTATGACCACCGCTCGGAGATCGATGCACGCGAGGCTGCGGATCTGGCAGAAGTCGAACGGTTGAGACAGCTATACCCGTCAAAGCTTCAGGCAAAACTGGCAAACCGTGGCTGAAGTCATCCGCTTTCATTTTGATGAGAACGTCAACCTGGCAATCGCATCGGGTTTGCGGCGACGCGGGATCGACGTGACCACATCTAGGGAGGCTGGCTTGATTGGCGTATCGGACGACGAACAATTGGCTTACGCGTGGCGAGAAGGTCGAGTACTCGTGACACAGGATACCGATTTCCTTGCGATCACATCACGGGTTGAGCAACATGCAGGCATTGCCTTCGCTCGCAAAGGATCGCGCTCGATCAGGCAGGTGATCGAGCAGTTGGAGTTGATTCATGACGTGATGAGCTTCGAGGAGATGCAGGGTCACATCGAGTACTTGTGATTGTGCCACATCGATTTTTTCAGCCGTACCGTTGCTTTGGAGGACTACGATATGTTCGACCCCAAAGAAGTGGCCCGTATCAACGACGAAACCCAGCGCTGGCAGTCCACTACGCTGAAGAAGACGCTGGACCGCTTCCCGGAGCGGCAGGAGCGCTTTGTCACTACCTCGTCCGCGCCGGTGGAGCGGCTGTACACGCCGGCTGACATCGCGGACACGGACTACCTGCGCGATATCGGCTTCCCTGGCGAGTACCCCTACACGCGCGGCGTCCATGCCACCCTGCACCGCGGCAAGCTGTGGACCATGCGCATGTTCGCCGGCTTCGGCACGGCTGAGGAGACCAACGCCCGCTTCCGCTACCTGCTCAGCCAGGGGCAGACCGGCCTGAGCGTGGCCTTCGACATGCCCACGCTCTACGGCTACGACAGCGACGCGCCCGAGGCGCTGGGCGAGTTCGGCAAGTGCGGCGTAGCGATCAGCTCCCTGGCCGACATGGAGATCCTCTTCGACCAGATCCCGCTGGGCGAGGTCACCACGTCGATGACCATCAACTCGCCCGCGGCCATCATCTGGGCCATGTACATCGCCGCGGCCGAGAAGCAGGGCTACAAACGGCAGCAACTGCGCGGCACCTTGCAGAACGACATCCTCAAGGAGTACATCGCGCAGAAGGAGTTCCTCTTCCCGCCGGAGCCCTCCATGCGCCTGGTGACGGACACGGTGGAGTTCGGCACGCACGAGCTGCCCGAGTGGAACACCATCAGCATCAGCGGCTATCACATCCGCGAGGCCGGCAGCACGGCCGCCCAGGAGCTGGCCTTCACCCTGGCCGACGGCTTCGCCTACGTCGAGGCGGCCATCGCGCGCGGGCTGGACGTGGACGCCTTCGCCCCGCGGCTGAGCTTCTTTTTCAACGCCCACAACGACTTCTTTGAGGAGATCGCCAAGTACCGGGCCGCGCGGCGCATCTGGGCGCGTGCCATGAAGGAGAAGTACGGCGCCAAGCAGTCGCGTAGCTGGCTGATGCGCTTCCACACCCAAACGGCCGGCGTCAGCCTGACCGCGCAGCAGCCCGAGAACAATATCGTGCGCGTGGCCGTGCAGGCCCTGGCGGCCGTGCTGGGCGGCACCCAGTCGCTGCACACCAACTCCATGGACGAGGCGCTGGCCCTGCCATCGGAGAAGGCGGTCACCGTGGCCCTGCGCACCCAGCAGATCATCGGCCACGAGAGCGGCGTGGCTAACACCATCGACCCGCTGGCCGGCTCCTACTTCGTCGAGGCCATGACCAACCGCATGGAGGAGGAAGCCAACGCCTATTTCCGCCAGATCGAGCGCTATGGCGGCGTGGTGGCGGCCATCGAGGCCGGCTTCTTCCAGCGCGAGATCGCCGAGGCGGCCTACGTCTACCAGCGCGAGATCGACGACGGGGTGCGGGTGATCGTCGGCGTCAACGACTACGTCTCGGGCGAGCCGCAGGCCATCCCGATCCTGGCCATGGACCCGCAGGGCTACCAGCGCCAGATCGCCCGCTTGCAGCGCGTGCGGGCGGAGCGGGACAACGCCGTCGTCCAGCAGACCCTCCATCGCCTGGCCGACGCCGCGCGCGACGAGAAAATCAACCTCATGCCCCCGATTCTGGAGTGCGTCGAAGCTTACGCCACCCTGGGCGAGATCACCGACGTCTTCCGCGAGGTGTTTGGAGTGTACCATGAACCGGTGTATTTCTAGCAGCAGCTTTACAGCGGTTTCGGGTCGCCAGAATTCAAAGAGGAGTCACTGCATCAAAATTTTGACGGCATCATTGTATAATTGTACAATGGCATCAAAGGAGTCTTGCCATGATCGAGTACGTAACGACAAACATCCGACTCCCGAAAACGATGTATAGGGAACTCAAGCAGCTTGCCGTGGAAGAGGAGAAGAGCGTCGCGCAGATCATTCGCGAGTCGGTAGCCCAGTATCTCGTCGCTCCGTCAAGAAATGTCGACCAAGGGTCGGATCAACGCCTGCTCGAAGCCTGGGAACGGGACCCTTTGTGGAACATCGGCTCTGACGCAGTAATCGCCGACGTGACTGATGGCTCAGAAAACCACGATGAGTACCTTTATGGACCGTTGGCTGCGTCGGGGCAAACGGAACCGAGGGACAAATGACAAGCCGCATATTTGTCGACACGGGAGCGTGGATCGCGCTGGAAGTGACAAACGACCAGAACCATCATTCTGCGATAAACTTCTTCAGACTTCAGGGCTATCTCTACCGTTGGGTGACCACAAACTGGGTGGTGGCCGAGACTGTGACGTGGTTGCGCAGGCGGGCCGGCCACGCGGCTGCGCTTCGTTTTGGAACCCGGCTAAAAAGCAGCAAACAAGTGCTCGTTGTGCGGGTATCCGCCACACATGAGGAGCGCGCTTGGTCCATCTTTGCTCACTACGACGACAAGGACTTTGGATTGGTTGACTGCACGAGCTTTGCGGTTATGGAGTCCATGGGCATTCAGCAAGCGTTCGCCTTCGACCGGCACTTTCGCCAGTTTGGTTTTGACATCTTGCCCCATCTAGGGTAAATTGTGCCCAATCGTACTTACAAGGAGTAGGCACCTATGTCCGACCGCAAAATCCGTGTACTGGTAGCCAAACCCGGCCTGGACGGCCACGACCGCGGCGCGAAGGTGGTGGCGCGTGCCCTGCGCGACGCCGGCTTCGAGGTGATCTACACCGGCATCCGCCAGACGCCGGAGATGATCGCCGAGGCGGCCCTGCAGGAAGACGTCGATGTGGTGGGGCTGAGCATCTTGTCCGGCGCGCATTTGGCGCTCTGCCCCCGGGTGGTCGAGCTGCTGCACCAACAAGGCATGGATGACGTGATGGTGCTGGTGGGCGGCATCATCCCCGACGAGGATATCCAGCCGCTGCGCGATGCGGGCATCGATGCGGTCTTCGGCCCCGGCACCAGCACGCAGGATATCGTGGCCTTCATCAACCAGCGGATGGCCATACCAGCCTGAGGCTGCGTCCAGACGGACTGTTTTTGAGCATCGCACATCGCAGCAGGCAAGTCTGATTGACCTGGCTGGGACACATAAAACGCCAACCTTACGGTTGGCGTTTGTGCTTTACGGGTTTCGGGCTTTGGCGTCCCCTTGCCCACCGGCCAGCAAAACTCCCTCACCTGTGCCGGCGCGGAGCCATCGTTCTCCAACCTGCGCCCAGCGCCAACAAAACAGCCGCCATCAGCAGCGCCGGCCAGCCCGCCAACGTTTGCCCCACACTGACCTCGAAACTGGTCAGGTTAACGGCCGTCGGCTGGTCAATGGTCAGAGGGCCGCTGGCGTCCCAGGGGCCGACGACGGCAGCGAGACGAGGCCGCACCCGTAAACTGGCGTCAGAGGAGGCGCTGTTGGGCACGCGCCACAGGACATCGCCGTTGACCGACCGGCTTGCATCAAGCTGCACGGGCCGCCACTCGGCCAGGCTGGCCTGCTCAATCTCGATGTCGTCGATCCAGGCGGCATCCTGGCCGCTGCTCAAGGTGCTATCTTTGCTGTAACGCCACACCAGTTCATGATATCCAGCCGGCAGAGCCGTGCTGAAAGTCTGCCAGCCAGTCTGGCCGCTGGCAGACAGGAGTACCTGGCCGTCCACCAGGAACTGGAAGCGATCGTAGCCCTGCTCCGAGTCGACGCGGTAGCGGAAGCTAAGCTGTCCGTCGGCCACTGTCTCTTGCGACAGCACCAGGCTGCTGCGCTGATTGTGGTCGATTCGGCCAGAGCGGGCTACTCCGTCGCTGATCTGCCAGGACGCATGGCCGCGTGCGGCGAAATCTCTCGGCAACTCACCGCCGAAAGCAATCTGGCGTGTGCCTGCGGAACTGGCGTTGGGGCTCCATTCCAGGTCGTAGCTGACCGGCAAGCTGGTCTGTTCCTGCCAGGCGATGGCTCGCAGGCCGCCAGGCGTCAGGGTCTCGCCGCCAAGCGGAGAGATCAAAAGAAGAGCAGGGAGCGGAGCCAGCCCGCCAGCCTGAAGCGCCTGCTGAATGATGTCCCGGTGGTGGCCGTCGAACAGGTTGGCGTCAGCGTCCAGCAATGCCTGGCCGGCCTCCACCAGCGTTGCGGCTGGCGGCAGGTAAAAGCTGCTCTCGAAGGCCAGCACGTCGGCTACCTCGCGCCCGGCCGCAGCGCGCACATCCCACAGCACGCGGCTCCACAGCTCTCCGTCGGCGTGAGCATCGCCGGTCAGGTCGTGGGGATATTGGCGGTCACGGTCTACTCGCCGCAGGCAAGCGCTGGCAGCGTAGCCGCGGCTGTCCCATTCGCCGATGCAGGCCGGGTCGGCGCTGGTTTCGGCGAACAGGGTGGCCGCCAGGTAGTCGCCGAAGCCCTCGCCGATGGCCGCCATCTCGCCGCCGCCCCAGTGCGGAGCCAGGTCGTGCAGCAGGGCGTGGCCGTACTCGTGGACAATGATGTCCGGGTCCAGCGCGTCAGGCCAGCCGCCATCGCCAAAGTGCAGCGCGTCGTCGCTGACGCTGTAAAAGGATTGATCCTGGGCGAACCAGTGCGGACTGGCATAGGTCACGCGCTCGCGGATGCCGTTGGGCGGGTCGTTGCGGTCGGTGTAGCCCAAAGACTGGATGTAGCGCTGGGCCGCGTCGATGTGATAGTAGACCATCACTTCCTTGAAGCGCGAGTCGTCAGGCGGGTAAAGAAAGTCGCCGCTGGGGGAGAAAGCCGTGGCTGGTCGATAGCCAACCGGCTGGGTGACGTCGACATACTCGCCGCGCAGCCAGCCGCTGCCATCCAACCCTTGCAGCAGCAGTGTACGCAACGGCAACGGGCCTTGACGCACAGGCGGGGGCGCGGCTGCGTCGAGCACCTGCCCGCGGGCCAGCACCAACCGATTGTAGCGCTTGATCACCTGGCCTGACCCTGCATCCAGCAGCACCTCCCAGTCACCCTGCGGCTGCGAGGCTGATATCATCACGCGCCAGACCAGGCGAGCCAGATCATCGGCCATTGGCAGCACGACCAGCTCTGGTGCGGGGCTATTGGCGCGTGGCGCTCCAAACTGGATCGCCGCCCGCGCCTGCCGCACAGCGTCCACGGCCGAGATCTGAGTGGCCACGGTCGCCAGCTTCAGGCCAGGCAGCGTGCGATTGTGCAGCGCCTGCACCTGGCCATCTTTGTCCAGATGGATCGACAGATACGCGCCATAGACAGGCCGGCCGGCCAGCGTCTGCTGATAGACCACATGGCTGCTGTCCAGGCCATGGCGGAGGGATGTCATGCGCAGGCTGGCCAGATCTTGATCCAGGCCAAGCGCGCTGTGATGGGCTTTTAAGAAGGCGTCGGCCACGTCCAAGGCGCTGCCGTGGTCGGGTGCAGCGTCGAACTGGCAGCCGCGCAGTGTGGACGGCCAGCCGCTGGCAGCATTCGGGATCACCTCGGCACAGGGCAGATCAAACGGAGGAGTTGGGGCAGCCCAGGCAGGCGCGACAAAAGCCACCAGCAGGGCCAGTGTCAGCAGCGAGCGTATGACGATCTGGGGAGTCTTGGCGTGCTTGCGTTGTTGGCGATGCACGGCGGCGGGCGCTCCTCTGGGCTAGGCCAAGGCCGGGGCTGCCAGTCTGTGGCCGGTTCAAACGTTATCACACACTATTTTAGCACCAGATGGAGGAATTGTCCAGCGTTGGCGAATTTGATCGTTCACAACTCGATCACGCGCCAGGGATACACGTTGACCACCGTTGTGGCGTGGTACAGCGTGCTGGTCACTTCGTCGCTGCGATAAACATGCTTATGGCCGTGCAGCAGATAGCGGGGCTTGAAGACGCGCATCAGCCAGAGAAAAGCGTCAAAGCCCTGGTGCGCGCGATCAGGGCCGTCGTGGATGCCGGCGGGAGGGCTGTGGGTCACCAATATGTCCAGCGCGCGGCCGTGCGTGGCGCGGTTCCACAGCAACTGGGGCGCCAGTCGCAGCACGCGGCGCCACATCTGGCTCTGGGTGTATTGGAAACGGGGGTTACGATTGTAGCGAATGCAGCCGTCCAACCCAGCCAGTAGCAGCCCTTTTTCGTGGACCACACGCAGGTCGATGTCCATGGGATGGCGGGGGGGCACATCCAGATCCCCGGGATCTACAAACTCCTGGCCGGCTGCGTGGTTGCCATGGACCATCAAACAGCGCACGCCCAACATGCTGGCGACATAGTCGATATAGTAGTTAGGCAGATCGCCACAGCTCAACACCAGATCGACAGAGCCAACGGTCTGCCGCAGCTCGGGGTTGTAAAGCGCAGGTACGACTTTGTCGCTGATAGCCAGAATACGCATGTAGAAAGGATGAAACAATGACCGATGAGCAGGCGGCTTCATCGGTCATCAAGCAGCGCTCCGCAAGAATTCAGCAGAGTATAACACCGTGGGAGAGCGGTGTCAACGTGGCCCGCCCGACAACAGCCAGTCCTGCCAGAAAGCTGTGGCCAGGTAGTCATAAACGGCGTTGGACTGCACCTGAAGGGCCAGCTCCCGGTTGATCTTGGTCGATGCCTCGCTGCCGTTGAGGCTTCCCACATGCACCCAGCCCGTTCCGCCGGCCTGCACCAACACCATCTTGTTATGCAGCCCGCGGCTGGCCGGATTAGCCAGCCGCGCCGCCAGGTCGACCTGTTCGGCCTGGGCCAACAGGTTCAGATAGGCCGCGGTCTGGGTGTTGGAACCGGGATCGAAAAAGCTATCGAGCATGATACGAACGGTGGCCCCACGACGAGCTGCGGCGATGTAAGCCAGCAAGCGGGGGTTGGGCGCGGTTTCAGGCGTATTCGATGCGCTGCCCCAGTTGACCCGTTCGTAGAGCTGTTGCACCAGCACCACGTCCCCTGGCCCGGCGCGCGCCACCATGCCCAGCAGGCCCCCGTGATCCGGCGGCAGCAGGCTGGTCTCCGGCGAATGCACAAACTCGGCCGTGAATGGATCGGTTGTGCGCAGCGGCAAAGGATGGATGAGCTGATAGCCGCTGCCGCCGCTGGTGGTGTCGGGGACAAAACCGGCTGACGGCGGGCCATATCTGGGATCGGCCGCGTCCCAGCGGAACAGGTCGGCATGGTGCAGCGGGTCCAGGTCAGCTTCAAACAGGGCGAGGGCGTGGCTGACCAGCGCCGGATCATCGACGACCAACGCCGCGCCGCGCCGCCCCAACGTGCCGTCGCTTTTGTCGTCGTCAGGCATGGAGTCGTAGTTGAAATTCTCGCTGCTGATCAACAGCACACGGCCGTCCACGATGATGTATTTCGCGTGCTGGTTGCTGTAACGGTCTTTGGCGTTGTTGCGGTCGTTGACCATGAACCAGACCTGACCGCCCCCGGCTTCGATTACCTGCGCTGCGTAAAGCTGCTGATCAGAGATCCCACCGGCCGGAGCGCCCTCTAACAGCACCGAAACCGTGACGCCGCTGCTGGCTTTGGCCGCCAGCATCTCGGCCAGGGCGATATGCTCGAAAGAGTAGCTGGCCAGGCGGATGCTGTGCTGCGCGCCGGCCAGGGTCTGGCTCGTCACATCGAACAGATTATCCGGCCCCAGAGCGGCTGTCAACACCCCGCTGGCCGCAATGACGGCCGGCCGGGCAAAGCGGTCCAGGTCCCAACCAGGATATTGAACCCGCTGGCCGTTGTACATGTCGTCCGGGTCTTGCGCCCAGTCTGCGCGGTGATCGGTGTCAGGGATAGGCTGGCCGGTGATCCAGTCGAACTTGCGGTAGAGGATTTGCCCTTCGGCGGGGAAGGTACTGCTTGGTGCGTAGGGATCGACGGCCGGCCCCTGCCAGCCAGGCTGAGTTGCATCGCCCGCCTCGTAAACGACGACATCCACCAGCCCGCCAGCCCGATTGAAGAGCAGCGCCTGGCCGCCCGTGTTGGCGAAACGCAGCGCCGCGCCGCTGAGGTTGGGAACCTGGGGATCAGTGTCGGCCCCGTATTCGCAATCAGGAGAGAAGCCATAAGAGCGGGCGAAGGCCACGGCGCTGCCTGTACACCACAGCCCCATCCCAGGCGCCAGCGTCATGGAGGGGAACACCACGACGCGCCGGCCGTCGCCCACACCATAGCCGGCCAGATCGACGGGGTGCTCGCTGATGTTCCACAGGCGAAAGGCTTCATCCGGCTCGTTGGAAGTCTCGCTGTCGTAGTACAGCGCGGCCAGGCGGACGCGCGGCTGGTCCATTGCGATCAGGGGCACGAAGACCGTGGACAGGTCGTCCGGCCGCAGCACAGCGGGCGCCGCTGCGCCGCCTGAGCCGGCTGCGACGCCAACAGCCAGCGCCAGAAGCGCCACAACCAGGAACAGATTGAGTAGACGCATCAGATTCCCTCCTGCCGGACGTGCTGTTGTTTGTCAGGCCTGCAACAGCGTGAAGTTAGGATGGCGCTGCGCAATCAACGCGCCACATCCAACGCTGCCTTGGCCAGCGTCGGCGGGTGCAACAACATGTTAGCGTAGCTGGCGTTGGCCATGGGGCAGTGGCACTCTTTGTCGGCGATGGAGCGGCGCAGGCGGGCCATCTCCTCGCCGAACCAGATGGGGGCAATGTCGTAGTCGTGGTCGCGCAGGTTGCCGGTCCCCTCGGCGCGGATGCAGCAGCTCCACAGGTCGCCGTTGGGGCCGATCTGGCACGAAGCCCAGCCGGCGTAGCAGTCGATGACCTGAGTTTGCTCCAGCAGGGTGCGCTTGGCCAGTTGATAGTACTGGGCGCGGAAGGCCTGGGTAAAGCGGGCCATGCCCTTGGCGTGGGCCCGGTGCGCCTTGTCGCTCAGGAAGTCGGCCACAGGTGCGTACTGCTCGGCCAGCGGGGTGATGCCCCAGCCCACCGTGTCCAACTCCACCCGCTCTTCGGCCACTTCGGTGATGTAGCTGTCGGGCTGGAGTTGCTGCAAGCCCTGGTAGGTCTCCTCGAAGAGATGGATGTTGAAGCGGCTGATCACCGTGTGGACGGTCAGCACCAGGTTGGGGTAACGGGTTTGCAGTTCCTTCATGCGCCGCCAGGTCTCCATCGACTTGTCCCAGTTGCCCGGCACGCCGCGGATGTCGTCATGCACGTCGCCCACGCCGTCCAGGCTGAGGTTGATGCCCACCTGGGCGCGGTCGCAGGTGCGCGCGATGTTCTCGGCCTGAGCCAGCACGCGGTCGGGCAGCAAACCGTTGGTAGGAATGGTAATGTATTCCGGCCGGCAATGGCGGTAGGCGCTGATCACCATCTGGTCCAGATCGTCGCGCAGGAAGGGCTCGCCCCCGGTGAAGGTCATGTAGACCGGCGTGCGCCCCAGCTTCTGAAAGACCTTATCCCATTCTTCCAGGGTCAGGTCGTCGTTAGGTTTGCGCCACACGTCGCAGGTGCGGCATTTGCTGTTGCAGCGAAAGCTGATGCTGATCACAACGCTGAAGGGGTACATCTTCGGCCAGCCAAAGCGGCGGAAGGACCAGTACAGCGGCAGTTTGGGGATCAATCCAAGCATGAAAAAACTCCGGAGGCCCTGGCGGGACATCCGGAGTCGTGTACGGTCGAGGCCGGATCAGATCAGGATGCCGGCCGGCTCACGAGCCTCCGCCAGGTTCCACACCAGCCATTCGTCGCTGTCGATGACCCAGCGCTCGGCATCTGACCCCAGGTCGTCCCAGCGACCTCGGGTCAACTCCTGCGTCAGATCATCTTCGGCGTTGATGGCCTCAAGTAGCAAGTCCCACTCGTCGGGAGCAGGCACGTCGATATCGATGCTGGTCCCGTCGGCCAGATGGCTCACATCGGCCTGGGGAACAAACACGCCATCCTGATAGACGACGGCGATGGTTGCCTTGTTATCAGTCATTACAAATCCTCCTGAGGTAAAGTAGCTGTCACAGAGCAGCAGCAAAAAGCACTGCATAGTATACACCGCAGGAAGGATTTAGTCGCGTAGTATTTACTCCAAATTTGTACGCTGTTTAGTCATGACATGCTGCGTCATGACGCAAACTTGTTGAGGATGTAGCCTCGTTGTCTGCAAGGTTCCTGGGCCACGAGCGGCTCGCTGCATGGACAAGGCGGGCGCCAAACGGTGTCAGCAATCGCGCTGGTAGCGTATCCAGGGTGCGGGCCAGCAATTGAGCTTGCTGCTGGTAGCTGCCGCCGGCCATCCGTTGATACTCGATCATGCGAAACAAGGCGTGGGCGGAGTGCAGCCGTCCAATGGTGGGTCGCAAGCGATTCTGAAACGGAGCGAACTGCTGATCATGATCGGCATCCGGCAACACGAGCCGGTCGACGAGATTGAGTAGAAACAGCTCGTGATGTGCGAGCTCATGGATCAGCGTCTCCGCCATGATCTCAGGGCCATCTGCCAGGGTGGCAGCGGAGCAGAACAGGCAACCAAACAGCCAGGGATGGGAAGCAGAGCCGAACGAGGCGCCGTCCAGACGCACAACATGGGCGATAGTTTGCCCTAGCGCTGTGCGTGTCAGCGGCGCCACGTCACCGATGCGGTCGATGGCCTCATGGACACTCTGGATATCCTGATCGCTGGCCGGTTGATAACGCGTGCCAGACACAATACGGCTCGCCACACCATCCCAAAACTGGCAGACCGCGAGATCGCTCCGCCGTTCAACCAGATCAGCAGGTACTGCTAACGGATCAGGAATAGTCTCGGCCAATCCGTAGCGCAGCATGGTCAGCGCGGTCAGGGAGACATCCGTTGCGCCAGTGGCTTCTTGTAGCGCCTGGTGAAAGAGCGGCAACAAACCTGGCAGGGCCCATTGCCCGTTGCTCAACCGAGAAAGCAGATCTTCGGTCGTCAGCAAAGGGGCTACACCGGTTCCGGCAAGAGTCACGCTTCCTTTACCTTGGTCGTGATGCCGTAACGCTCGAAGACGGCCGCCAGTTCTCGGGCGCAACGCTGCGCTTCCTCTTCGGTGGCAAAGCTCTCCAGGGCGTCACGGGCATAGCCCAGACGGAAAGTGCCCTGCGCCTGGCTGCCACGCGCAAAGCCGAACGTAATCCAGCCTCCAACGCCACCAAGACCGACGCGCGGCTCAGCGTAGAGCGGATCGTCGAAGCGACCCAGATCAAGATCCGCTGCTGTGATTCCCATTTGGTCACTCATCGTGTTACCTCCTGCTGTCTTGTGCGATACCCTGAGCATCACACCTGCCGGACAGTTGATAGGCAGATCTCGTCGGACTGGCGTCCACAGACCTGACACCATCCACGCCTAACCCAGGTTGTCGATATACTGCCGTAGCTCGCGCTGGTTGACCTTGATGTAGCGATCGGTCACGATCTCGGCCATCTCCTGCTCACTGAGGCGAATGCTGAGGATCTGCAAGGCATCCTCCGGCGACTCGCCGTAGGCCAGCTTCTGCCGGCCATTGCGCAGGTCGAACAGGTACATGTAGTGGGGGTTGCTGAAGCTGCTCATGGTTGTGACAGGGTGACAGGGTGACAGGGTGACAGGGTGACAGGGTGACCTGATTGGGCGGTCACCTTGTCACCCCCTTCACCTTGTCACCTTGTCATGATAGCTACGCCTTGATTAACGTCCCCTGATACACCTCCGCCCCCCGCGCGCCGCCGTTCAGGCCGCGGTTGACTTCGGCGTCATACTTGCCGGCCAGCAGGTCGCGATAGAACTGATAGTTCACGCCCTTGACCTTCTCGTCGTCAGGGAAGCGGTGGTAGTTGTCCTTGCTCATCAGGCTCTTGTCCTCGGCGATGAGTTGATAGCCCAGCGCGGAGCCAGGATAGGGCGCGTAGAAGGCGATGGAGGGCATGACGCGCTTCATGCGCTTGAGCATGCGCATCGTCTTGAAGGCATCCTCCGGCTCCTCGCCCGGGATGCCCAGCATGATGTTGGACCAGAAGACGGGCGGCCGCTGGCCCTTGGCCTCCAGCTCATCGCCGATGCGGTTGACCAGGTCGATGGCGAAATAGTTGTCTTCCTCGGTGCATTCCTTGTTGAGCAGCTTGAGGATGCGGTCGCTGCCCGACTCGAAGCCGATGCTGATGGTCCGCCAGTTGGTCTCCTTGACCAGCGCCTCGAACAGGTCGGGCCACTGGCGCACCGTATCGGCGCGGCCGGCCGCCCAGTAGGTCCAGTTCTTGGTCTGGCGCGGGTACTTCTCGATCCACTCCTTGAGCCACTTGGGGTTCTGGAAGAACATCGAATCGTGGATCACCACCGAGCCGACGCCGTAGGTGCGATCCAGATAGTTGAGCTCGTCGATCACCTGGTCCACCGGCTTGCGGCCCATGTTGGGGATATAGCTGTTCTCGTTGCAGAAGACGCACTGCCAGGGGCAGACGCGGCTGGTGATGATCGTCGCCACCGGCCCTGGCCCCCAGCCGCACTCCGGCTCCATGGGCCAGCGCCATTTCCACTTGCGCTGCATGCGCCAGCCCACCGGCTTGGGCCACAGGGTGCGGTCGATCATCGGCCACTCGGCCATGGATTTCGCGCCCTCGGCCGAGAAGACGCGCTCGAAGGACATGGGATCGCGCACCAGGTCGACGATCACCCGCTCGCCCGGCCCCATGCAGATGCGGTCGAACTCGGCCACCGAGGCCATCTCGTCCGGCGCGACCGTGGCGTGCATGCCGCCGGTCAGCACCAGGCCGTTGGGATTGATCTGCTTGAACAGCCTGGCAGCCTGCAAGGCCGGCGGATAGGTGTAGCTACGCACGTTCATCAGCAGCATGTCGTAGCCGGCCAGTTGCGGCTTAAGCTGCTCCCACGAGGTTACGGCGCGCGTCGAAGCCAGGTCGGTCTGGATGCCGGCCTGCTTGAGAATGGTGCGCAGCAGGCCCAGGCCGTGGTCCTGCCACTGCTCGTGCGGCCCGCCGGGATGGACCAGGTCGCCCAGGTCGCCCAGGTCGAGCCAGAGGATGTTGGATTGTTTCTTCGGTCGTGAACTAAACAAAGGCACTAAGGTTGCCTCCAGGAAAGACTACGTTGACAAACCCGGCAATGTCGCCCTATTGAACACTCTGGATTAACTGAATGTCCTTGCGCAGCAAGTCATTCACCAAATCCTGAACATCGACCTTCTTTTGCTCAGCAAGCCGATCCAAGAAGGCGCTGACATCAGGCTCCAGGTAGACTGGATAGCTAAACACAGCATCGGGATGATAGAATTTGCCACGCTCAGCCTTAGAAAAATCGTATTCTGCTTTCATTGATTTGCCTCTTGGTACTGGCGCTCTTCAGAGCGGGTCGCCTTACGGGCTGAGATGATCCTGATCAGCCTAACATCTGTACTTAACTGCTCGAACGTATGAACCACAATGCGGAGTATCCCGGCGTTGTCAAAACCGATTGTGATCCACCGGTCTTCACCGTCTTCGCTATGCTCTTCATCGAAGAATGAAAGTTGATTGGGATCTCGGAAGATGGTCGATGCTCGGCGAAACGTGATCTGGTGTTTGCGCAGGTTGCGACGCTCTTTGTTCGGATCCCAGTCGAATTCATATCGCACTGTACCACTCTTCGATCTATCCGGTTGCCGGCAACGGCATTTGGGGCTTCGCTGCACGCCTGCTAAGCCAACGTTCGAACGAAGCCTGACTTTCGCATGAGGGCCGACCCAAGATCACACCCTCGACGCTCAAATCCTCGTCCAGATCGGGCCAATGGATGCCCTCGCCGCAAGCGGCGAGCCTCCACTGGTTGCGCTCTGCTAACGAACCGTGCAGCAGTCGCGGGTACCAGGTCAACGGCGCCGAAACGCGCTGCCCATCGGTCAGAGTGATGACCAACTCGTTATCGATTACTTCAACGTACTGTGCAGTTGCACGCTGGTTATTGTTCACCAACTCACTCAAGATACCGCCTACGACAACGCCCGCTCCAGGATACCCTTTACACTCGTCACCGGCTCCTCTGGGTTCACTCGGCCGCTATGGCCGTTGTGCCCGTTCTGGTCTTTGGCGCCCAGGAAGAAGCGGCGGGCATTGCTGACGGTGTTGGGCATGTCCAGCCAGAAGCTCTTCTTGGACATCTTCTCCCAGACGCGCTCAGGCCGGTAGAGATAGAAACGCCGGTAGGCCTCGCGCCACTTGCGCACCACCAGGTCGGGATCGTAGACGCCGTCGTTCATGGTGAAGCGCGAGCGCTGCTCGTGGATGGCGTAGTCGGGCCACTCGTTGGCGAAAATCTCGCCGCCTTCCCGGATCATATCATACATCTTCGTCCCTGGGAAGGGGGCAGCCAGCATGAAGTTGGCCAGGTCGGGGTCCAACTCCAGGGCAAGCTGGATGGTCGCCTCCATGGTCTCTTCGGTCTCGTTGGGCATGCCAAAGATGAAGAAGCCCATGGTCTGCAGGCCGGCCGCGCGAGCGTTCTTGAACGCGTCGCGCACCTGGTCCAGGGTCTGGCCCTTGCGGATCACGTTGCGCAGCATCCACGGATCGCCGTTCTCCACACCGAAGCCGACGCGCTTGCAGCCGGCGGCTTTCATCAACTGGAACAGCTCAAGGTCGGTGTGGTTGACCTTCATGCCATGCACGGTGGTCCAGGGCACGGTGTTCAGCCCCTCGGCGATCAGCCGGCGCATGAGATCCTTAGCCCGATCCAGCTTCAGGTTCCAGATGTCGTCGGTGACGCCGATCTCAGTGGCGCGCAGGTCTTTGACCAGCCAGCGCCACTCGGCTACCACGTTGTCCACGCTGCGGCCGCGCCAGGTGTCGCCGGTGACGGGCTTGGAGCAGAAGGTACACTTGTAGGGGCAGCCGCGGCTGGTCAGGATGGTGAAGGAGCGCGCGTGGCGGTCCAGGCCATCGGTCAGCGGCTGCAGGTTGGTGTATTTGTCGATCTTGAACAGGTCGTGGGCCGGGAAGGGCAGGCTGTCCAGGTCTTCGATCATGGGCGAGCCGTAGTCGGAGATGATCTCGCCGTCGCGCCCGCGCATGTGCATCCCCGGCAGCAACTCCACCGACCGGCCGGCCTGCAGGGTGTCCACCAGTTCCAGGAAGGTGTGCTCGGCCTCGCCCTTGAAGACGTAGTCCACGTAGGGGTGCTGCGGCTCCAGGCTCTCGCGCGGCATGATGGTCAGGTGCGGGCCGCCCAGCACCGTGGTCAGGCCATACTTCTTGGCTGTGGCGGCCATCTCCCAGGCGTCGCCGATCAGCGGCGTGGTGGCGGTGATGCCGATCAGCTCGTAGGGCTTGCCCTGCTGCTCGGCCTGCTCGATGTAGAACTCCACCGGCACGTCCTCGATGGCTGCGTCGTAGATGAACGGCTCATGGCCGCCCTCGCGCAGCGTGGACGCCAGATAACCCAAACCCAAGGGAATATGTTTACGCTCAGACCAGACTTTTGCCTCTGGGCTGGCAAGAATAACTCGCATAGTGTTTTGCCTCACGCAGGGGGTAGACAAGTAGTCAAGTAGACAAGGAAACAAGGCCCTTGCCCACCAACCCATCTGCCGCACGCCAACTTGTCTACCTATTACTTGTCTACCAATCTACCAATCTACCAATCTACCAATCACCACTCTACCCTTAACTATACCGATGCGCAAACTCGCGTCTGTATCCAATATCCGTGCTGAAGGCCGAGACGACGCGCTTGGGCCATTTGGGCAGGGCATGGCGGGAGAGCTGGCGTGCGCCGCGCTGGACCATCATCGAAGGGCTATACAGCTTGCGGCACAGCCAGTCGTAGGCGCTGGTCAGCTCGTCCACGGTCATCTGCTTCGGGATGTAGGTGACGTGGGTGGTGTCGTAGCGCTCCCAGGTATCGTGCGGAATGATACGCCCGGCGGCCAGCAGTTCCTGGCGCTGCTCGGTGCCAGGGTAGGGCGTCAAGACCGTCGCGCTGACGCTGTCCAGCTCGCTGCTGCGCACGAAGTCCCAGGTCTGCTGGAAGGTGTCGAAGGTGTCGTGGTCGAAGCCAAAGACGAAGAGGCCGACCACGCCGATGCCGTGCCGGTGGACGGTTTCGATCACCTGCTGGTAACGCTCGATGTTGCCCTTGGCCTTGCCGCCCAGCTCCTTGCGGTTGAGCGGGTTGACCGACTCGAAGCCGATGAAGAACTTGTCCATGTGGGCCTCGCGGGCCAGCCCCAGCAGCTCCGGGAAATCGGCCACCATCTGCTCGGCCTGGCAGGTCCAGCCCTTGAGCGGCAGCTTGGCCAGCGCGCGCAGCAACTGCTCCATGTACTCCGGGTAGAGCTTGAAGTTCAGGCCGAAGTTGTCGTCGGTCAGGAAGAAGCGCTGGATCTTGCGCCGCTGGATCTCTTCGACCACCTCCTCCACCGGCCGCAGGCGCATCTTGCGCCCTGAGACGCGGATGGCGGTGCAGAAGGTGCAGTTGCGCGGGCAGCCGCGCGTGATCTCCAGATAGGGCGTCCAGTAGTTCTTGTGCTCGTTGATCTGGCGCAGCACGCGGTCTTGCAGCAGAGCCACGCCCGAGTCCAGCGGCGCCCAGCTTTCATCCACATAGGCCGGCTGTAGCACGCCGCGGTCGAAGTCGCGGATGATCTGCGGCCAGGTGTAATACGCCTCGCCCACGGCGATCACGTCAGCCCACTGCGCGACCTCGTCCGGCACCAGGGTGACGTGGGTGCCGCCGATGACCACCGTCGATCCCTGCCGCTTGATGCGTTGGGAGATGGCCTTGGCGCGGTCGATCAGCAGCGTCTTGGCGCTGATGCCCACCAGGTCTTGCGGGCCGAGGGTATTGATGGGCAGGTCCATCAGGTCCTCGTCCCAGATTTCGACGGGGATCTCCTGCGGCACCAGCGAAGCCAGCCGCATCAGTGTGTAGGGCTGGCTGGTGCCCTTGCCGAGATAGCGGCCATCGCGGCGCGGTTGGATCAAAACGACTTTTCGTATGGACACAGGAAACATTGCCTCAAGGTTGGCTCGGTCAGCCCCATCCGGGGTGCTTCGCAAAGACCGGCCAGAGCGTTGGTTGCCCACCAATCTACCAATCTACCAATCACCAATTCACTGACTGCTGCCAGCGCTGCTATCAGCCGGCTTCTTGTTCTCCAGCAGGGCGGCGTTGTAGTTGCCGTAGCCCTTGCCCAGCCGCGGCTTCCACCAGGCCCATTCGACGCAGGTGTCGCAAGGGCTGACGGTGTGCGCCTGGCCGTCCACGTGCAGTTTGCGCAGGCCTTGCATCTTGGGGCCGTTCCAGTTCTTCATCACCTCAACCTGGCCGTCCGGGCTGATGACGTTGCCCAGGTCGTAGTTGAGGTTGAAGTCGCGGTCGCACATGGCGATGCGGCCGTCCCAGTAGATGTGGACATGATACCACAGGTTAGGGCAGGCGTAACGCTCCACCGGCACGAAGCTGGCGGGATCGTCGGCGCGCAGTTGGGTGATCGCATCCACCTGGCCGCCCCACGAGTCGAAGGGCTTGACGTTGATGTGATCGACGCCGGGCAGGTTCCAGGCCGCCACGAACTCGTCGATCTCATCCACGGTCTGCTCCATCTGGATGATCTGCAAGTTGACGTAGGGATTGTGGTAGCCGCCCTTCTGCTTCAGATCCAAAAAGCGCTTGATATTGTTATTGGTGCGCTCGTAGTCGGCCTTGACGCGGATCGCCTCGTAGGTCTCCGGCCGGAAGCCGTCCAGACACAGGTAGATGGTGCCCAGGCCCGCGTCCAGCAGCCCTTGCGCCTTGCGTTCGTCCAGCAGGGTGGCGTTGGTGCTGATCTCAGCTCGCAGCCCCTTCTGCCGGCAGTAGGCGACCATGTCGAAGATGCGCTTGTGCATCAGCGGCTCGCCCCAGATGTGCAGGGTGGTGGCCTTGACGTGCGGCGCCATCTCGTCGACGATGGACTTGAACAGGTCGAAGTCCATGTAGCCCTTGGGCCGCTTGACCTGTTTCAGCCCGGTGGGGCACATCACGCAGTCCAGATTGCAGATGTTGGTCGACTCGATGTACATGCGGTCGGGCGGCGGCACCAGGCGGGTCTGGCCCGTCTCGTAAGCCGCCCACTTGATCGGCCCCATCACAGCCTGGCGCAGTTGCTTCAGCTCATGGCTGGCCCTGCGCTGGGCACGTGCAGCCGTGGATTGGCTGGGCTGAGGCGGCGCGGTGAAGAGAGGCGGCTCAGGCCGGCGGCTGCCGTTGCCTGCGTTATTGCTTGGTTGATCTGTCATAACTGGTAAACGGTGAGCGGTAAACGGTGAACAGCCTTTTGGGTCGGATCACCGTTTACCGTTTACTGGCCACTAGCTCACGCCCACGAGCTGGCGCCCTCGCGCGGCTGCACCTGGCGGAACTTGGGGAACAGACCGGCGTCCAGCGCGACCTTAGCGGCCGCGTTGACCGGCTTGATCTTAGCCACCTGGTAGACGCGGCGGCCCCACTGCGGGCCGAAGTACTTGACGAACTTGCGCTGTTCCTTGGCATCCTGGAAGCGTTCGCGCGCGCGCAGGGCCATGCCGCTGAGTTGCTCGTCGCCCACCTCGGAGACGTTCATGAAGGGCGCAATCTCAGCCGCGTAGTTGTTGTAATAGTAAGTCTTGGTGAAGTCGGCGTTGTAGGCCATGCCGGGGTTGCGCAGCACCAGCTCATTCCACAGCGCGGTGCCGGGGAAGGGGGTGGCGATGGAGAACATGGCCTCGGTCAGCTCCAGGCTGGCCGCGAACTCGATGGTCTCCTCCATGGTGGCCTCGTCGTCGCCGGGCAGGCCCAGGATGAAGTAACCCTTGGAGCGGATGCCGGCTTCCTCGGTCCAGCGCACCGCGTCGCGCACCTGCTGCAGGTTGATGTGCTTGGCGGTGCGCTTCAGCACATCCTGGTTGCCGCTCTCGATGCCGTAGTGGATCTGGCGGCAGCCGGCGCGGTACATCTTCTTCAGCAGGTCCTGCGACACCCGATCGACCCGCGCCAGGCAGCGCCAGCGGAAGTCCAGCTTCTGGTCGATGAAGTAGTCCAGAATCTTCTCCAGCCGCTTCAGGTCGATGGTGAACAGGTCGTCGATGAAGTAGAAGTTGCGGATCTGGTAGGTGTCGTAGACGTGGCGCAACTCAGCCACGATGTTCTCTGGGCTGCGCTGGTGATACGAGCGACCGACGATGCCCTTGAAGCAGAAGGAGCAGTTGTACGGGCAGCCGCGGCTGCTCAGAATGGTCAGCATCGGCTCGCCGTTGGGCGCGTAGAGCGGATACTTGCGCAGATCGTAGAGGTGGCGCGACGGGTAGGGCAGCGCGTCCAGGTCCTCGATGGGTTTGCGGCTACCGCCGGGGATGATCTGGCCGTCTTCCTTGTACCACAGCCCCTGGATCTGATCCCAGCGATGGTCGCCCGACTCCCAGGCGCGCAGGAAGTCCTGGAAGATGAACTCGCCCTCGCCGTAGACCAGGTAGTCGATGTGCGGGTTAGCGATGGTGGCCTCAGGCAGCGAGGTGGCGTGCGGGCCGCCGATGATCACCGGCGCGCCCAACGCGCCCTTTAGCCGTTCCACCAACTGCTCCACGTAGTGGTACGACGTGGTCATCGAGGTCAGCGCGATCACGTCGGGCTTGAAGTCGATCACCTGCTGCGCGTCCTGCTCGATGGGCTGGGACGGGTAAAGGCCGAAGTCGTGGATGCGCACCTCGTGCCCATCCTGCTCGGCAATGCCCGCCAGATAGCCCAAGCCCAGCGGCGGGTAGCTGTTGATCATCTCGTTCCATTTGGGGCCGATCAGAGATATTCTCATGATGTTTCGTCCGTTGTCAATGGCGCGTTGGGGCTGACGTAATGCGTAACACGTAATTCGTAACCGGAATGGACAACTATGGCTGCAAGAGCAGATTTTCCGGGTTACGAGTTACGCATTACTCGTTACGCATCAGATCGACAGCCCCTCGGCTTCAATCACCCGCTTCAGCTCCGTCTTCTCTTCCTTCTTGAAGAAGGTGCGGCGGGCGATGCGCAGGTTGCGCGGCAGGTTGTACCAGAAATCCTTGGTCTGCACGCGGCGCATGACCGGGCCGGGGCGCAGGTAGAACTGGCGGTAGGCCTTGCGGTACATCTCCTCCACCAGCTCGGACGTCATCTCGCCCATCTCATAGCGCGCCTTCTGGTCGAAGAAGACGTAGTCCTCCCAGTCGCTGATCAGCATGCGGCCCTCGCGCTTGACGATCTCGTAAACCTTAGTGCCCGGGTACGGGGTCATCATGCTGAAGTTGGCGATCAGCGGGTCCAGCTCGACCGCGAAGTCGATGGTGTCCTGCATGGTCTGGCGATTTTCGCCCGGCAGGCCGATGATGAAGAAGCCGATGGTCTGCAGGCCGACCTCTTTGCAGTTCTTGAAGGCCTGGCGAATGGTGTCGTGGTCGATGTTCTTGTCGATGGTTTTGAGGATCTCGATGTTGCCGGTCTCCACGCCAAACGCGGTGCGCAGCAGGCCGGCCTGCTTCAGCTTGGCCATCAGCGGCTTCTCGGCCAGGTTGGCGCGGATGCCGTTGACGAAAATCCAGGGCACGTGGTTCAGCTTCTCGGCGATCAGCATGTCGGCCAGGGTGTAGAGCCGGTCCTTGCGGATGTTGGCGCTGTCGTCCAGCACGCCGATCTCCTCCGCGCCCAGGTCGCGCACCAGGTGGCGCCACTCCTCGATGACGTTCTCCGGCGTGCGCGCCCGCCACTTGATGGGCATGATCGACTGGGAGCAGAAGGTGCAGCGGTAGGGACAGCCGCGGCTGGTCATGATGCTGAAGCTGCGCGCGCCGTCCACGTGGTCGGTGGCTGGCTGCAGATTGGTGTACTTGTCCATGCGGAACAAGTTGTAGGCCGGCCAGGGCAGGCTGTCCAGGTCGTTGATCGGCCTGGCGTCCATGTTGCGGTAGACCTGGCCGTCGCTGGTCTTGTAGGTGAGACCCAGCACGTCGTCCCAGATGTGTTTGTCCGGGTCCATTAGCGCGGCCGTGGAGGTGTCCTCGTTATTACGCAGGAAGTCCTCGACCTTGGCCGAGATCTCCAGCCAGGGGCCTTCGCCCTCGCCGCGCACTACCATGTCCACATAGGGGCGCTCGACCGACTCGAAGTCCAGCCCCTCGGAGGCCACGCTGGGGTGCGGGCCGCCCATGACGATGGGCACGTCATGCACCGCCTTGATAGCCTTGGCCGTGCGCCAGGCCTGCTTGACCTGGGGTGTGTTGGCGGTGATGCCGATCAGGTGCGGCTTGAACTCACGCACGAACTCGTCGACCGGCTGCTCCTCCACGTCGGCGTCGAAGATGCGCACCGTGTCGCCGCGCTTCTGCGAGACCGCGCCCAGATAGGCCAGGCCCAGGTGCGCGGTGGTGCGGGTATCAATAGGAAGGCGAAAGCGCGGGTTGATTAGTGCTACGCGCATAATGGTTTTCCTCTCGTCGCTCTGCTCTTGCCATTGCAGAACCCCACATCCTGTGGGGGCATTGGCCAAGGGAGAAACTCATGCTGTGTCATGCTATGTCATACTGTGTCATGCTGAGGTCCGCCGAAGCATCTAGGTGTGTGCTCGCAGGAGATGCTTCGCCAAGCCTCAGCATGACACAGAGTGGCATTTGGGAGACTAAGACCGGATCGCCATCAACTGCTTGGCTGCGGTGAACAGGTCGCGCAGGCTCATCTTCACGGGATGGATGCGGGACTTGATCATCCAGCCCTTGAACAGCTTGTGCATCCACCAATACAGGTTGTCGGTCAGCACGTTATGCGGCGCCTTGATCAGCCAGCGGATCAGCGGTTCCAGCCGCGGCCACTCGACGCCGATGGCGAAGAGGCGCTGCAGGTGTTCGACCTGGCTCTTCTCCTCGGGGTTGTCGAAGACCATGATCGAGCGCTCCCAGGCGATCTCGCTGATGTCGTCGAAGCTGCCCACCATGTACTCCTCGTCCTCGGCGAACTTGCCCAGCTCGGTGCCGGGATAGGGCTGGAAGAGGAAGGCATGGGAGTAGCTGATGCGCGCCTGGCCGTTGAGGCGCATGGTGTCCAGGTCATCCTCCAGCGTGCTGCTGGGCAGGCCCAGGATGTTGGTGCTGGTGATGTGGATGCCGGCGTCGCGGATCATGTTACCGGCCTGGATCATGTCCTCGCGCGTCATGCGCCGCTTGAGCAACTGGACGCGGATGCGGTCGTTGGCCGCCTCGACGCCCATGCTGACCGTGCCGCAGCCGGCCCGCTTGAGCAGCTCGACCTTCTGTGGCCCCTTGACGATCAGGTTGGCGCGCACGTTGGCGAAGAAGGGCAGGCCCACTTCCTTGGGCCATTTGTCGGCGAACTCCTCCAGCCAGTCGTCGTAGATGATGAACAGGTCGTCGATGAAGACCACCGACTGCAAGGGCCACTTCGAGCGCACCCACTTGGCCTCCTCGATAATCTGGTCCACTGGCCGCTGGTTGCCGCGCTTCTCCCGGCTGTAGATCTGGTAGTAGGCGTGGTTGAAGCAGTAGGTGCAGTTATAAGGGCAGCCGCGCGAGCCCATGAAATGCTTGATGGGGGTGACGCGGCTGTAGGCGTGCTTGCTGTAGACCAGATCGCGGTCGGGCAACGGCAACTCGCCCAGGTCCTGCACCAGCGGCCGGACCGGGTTGCGCACGATCTCATCCTCGATCTTGAGCCACCAGTTGGGCAGGTCCGGCTTGATGCCGCCGTTGCCCAGCGCGTTGGCCAGGTCGACGATCGCCTCGTCGCCCTCGCCGACGCAGATGCCATCCACGCCGGGCTCGCTGACCATCTCAGGAAAGAAGGTGGGATGGGGGCCGCCGAAGATCGAGAAGGGCGCCTTGTCCTTCAGCGCGCTCTTCACCTGGCGGTTGAGGTCGAAGTAGTATTGGTGCGAGCCGGTCATCACGCTGTAGGCGACAATATCGGGCTCGATCTCGCGCACCAGTTGAATGGGATCTTCCTGGGCGGCGATAGCAAGGTGGGTCTCATGGCCGGCCCGTTTCAAGCACGCGGAAAGCTGCATGATGCCTTGCGGTTCGTAGTCGATCTGTTTTTCAATAAAGAGAACGCGCACAGCTAGACCTCTCTTGTTCCGAAAATCCAGGCGTCATTGGGTGCTGTTCTTGGGGGAACGATCCAATAAAGTGAGACGTTGGAGGCTGGCAGGGTCCTAAAAACGGCATGGACGCTGGCCTGACCCTGTGGCGATTATATCCACGCGCGGGTCATTGTCAAATTTATATGATCTTGCTTAGAAAAATTACCGTCCAAAAAACCACAGCACGCAAACCACAAGAGAAGACGCCAGCAGTGCTGGCGTCTTCTGATGGGTCGCAAAGGTGTAGGTCACAAAACGCCTTCAACGGCGTCGAGAGCTATTGTCGCTTTTTCGGCCGATCTGTCAAGTGCGTGCTGAGCAGACGTGAAGTCTATTCGTCGCCCCAGTCCAGGTCCCAAAACGGCGTCGGCAGGCGCACGACAGCATCGGCGGCGCCCACCAGCTTCTGCGCCTCATAGGCCGTCGTGTCCACCAGGTACACCCGCGGGTCGGCCAACAGCCTGCCCAGGCTTTGCTCGGAGATGGTCATGAAGCCGTCCATCACCATAAAGCCGGCCATGGTCGCGCCGTAGTCCGGCGCGGCCGGATCGGACGAGATGGCTTCCTGGGCTGCCCGCTCGAGGTCGAAGTCGGTTGCACCCGGCTCCTTGAAGATGGTCGAGGCCATGCGCTGCCCGGTGGCCGTCCAACCGACCTGGGTGTAGCTTGCGGCCTCCACGCCGGCGTTGCGGAGCAGTTCTTCCACCTCCCGCGCCGCCAGGGGCTGCGCAAAGGTGATGGTGGTCCGGAGGCGCTCGCCCGCGGCCGATTGGAGCAAGGCTTGTGCTCGCGCCATATTCACTTGCACATACCGTTGAACGTCTGCCTGACCGCCGTTGCCGTTGAACGTGACGTCGATCTCCACCGATGCATGCTCACGTTGAACAGCGTATTGGAAGGCTCCGCTGGGAGCAGACTGGGTGAAACCACCTGACAACACGGTAGCAATCCGGGGGCCAAGGAGCCACAGGCCAAGAACGAAGACCAAACTGGTAGCGGCGATTACCACCTTTGTGTGACGGAATGCATTGTTTCGTTGAATGTTCATACGTATTAGTCTCCTGTACGCGGCGGAGATTGCGCCTTTAGCAACCTGGATAACCACTCAGGATACCGGATGGGGAGGCACATGTGGGAAAATAGCCGAAATAAGGCGCTCCAGATTCCATACGATAGCGCACCTTTCCCGCCCACCAATCGGTAGCTAGGTTAGAGAATGACCAGTTAACCTCGTGAACCTGGCCATTAACGGCGTTGTATTTGTAATTCCTTGTAAGCGTCCAGTACTCGACGTTGTTACCAATGGAGCTACTCTTGATGGGAAACTTGGTTTCCTCCTTATAAGTCGTTGACCCGCATCCATTGGCAACCGATGGACTACTCCTCAGTGGCAAGGTGTAGCTCGTCGAGTACGTGTGCAGCTTGTCGCAGCTTGTGCCACCACCTGCTGGATTATATGCCTCAGCTTCGAGCTGATACCAATCTCCAGCGCCCTGAATGCAGTTATATTGCGAGCCACTCCATTTTGCGTACTGATACCATGTGACGTCATTGGTGTTATTGCTCTGGCTCCACGTGAAATTGCCTTGTGTTGGCCCACAAGCATGTCCATGGGTCAAGTTGACCCAACCCGCCAGAACCGTTGCAACGGCAGACATCAAGAGCATCAGACTTACCGAAGTGCTGATTGCGAGACGGAGCTTTACAGACTTCATCATGCTGCCTCCTGGAAATCGAACTACTCATTGGGTTTACCAATGGCATAGTCATCATAGCAGCCTTGGGTTCAAAACACAACGGCCAAAACGGTAGGTCGTGATCTGTCACTTTTGACAGTTTGCGTCTATCAGAACTGACAGCACCCGTTCAGCCTTCTCCAAACCCGCTCCGAACCGCCCACACCGCCGCCTCTGTGCGGGTCTGCACGCCGATCTTCTCGCGGATATTGCGCAAATGAAAGCGAACGGTGTGTTCGCTGATGTGCAGATCTCTGGCAATGCGCTGGTTGTCCCATCCGCGGGCCAGCAAGCGCAACACATCCAGTTCCCGGCTGGTCAAGTCAGCGTTCGCCTCGCCCGCCGCAGGTCGAACAGCCCACGCCGCCAGCCGCGAC
Organism: uncultured Anaerolinea sp.; assembly: GCA_964626845.1. Lineage (GTDB taxonomy): Bacteria > Chloroflexota > Anaerolineae > JAAEKA01 > JAAEKA01 > JAAEKA01. The sequence goes on along the minus strand of CAZVGR010000051.1, from coordinate 1,983 downwards.
GCTACAGACGCGCTCCAGCGCCCTTCGCCGCGCGCCGCGGCCCGCACGGCAGCGACGATGGCAGCCGGCGCCTCTTCCTTCAGCAGATAGCCCACTGCGCCGGCCTCGACCATGCCCCGGATGGCCGCGTCGTCGGTGTAAGCGCTCAAGGCCAGCACCCGGGTGGCCAGCCCCAGCCGGCGCAGCTCGGCCGCAGCCTGGCTGCCGGGCATGTCGGGCAACTGGCAGTCCAGCACGGCCACATCGGGCCGCAGCGCCTGGATCAACGCCAGCGCTTCCCGACCGGAACCAGCCTCGGCCACCACTTGCACGCCCGGCGCCTGCTCCAGCACGATGCGCAACCCCATGTGCAGCGCGGGGTGGTCGTCAACCAGCAGAATCCGAATTGAGGATGCCATTGAGTTGCCTCAAGTGACCCTTGACCTATTCAGCGCCCCGATCCAGGTCCCAAAACGGTGTCGGCAGGCGCACGGTGGGAGCAGTCTGGGGAGAACTATCGGGCGGGACGGTAGCGACCCCGGCGCCGAGGAACAATGCAATCGCGGCCACGAGAGCCAGCAGACCGACCGCGAGTACACCCCATCTCCAGGCCGCCCTGGGTGGTCGGTGGTCCCTGGAAAAAAGAATCAAGGCCACTGCAGGCGCGATATAGGCGATTCCTCCCCACACCAATCCCCAGACAAGGAGAATTGCATCATCGCGGCGAAACCAGGCAACGACCAGAAACCACAGAACAGCCAACGCCAGCACTAGATAACCGCTACGACGATGTAGCCACAGAGCTGAAAGAAATCCGGCGCCTGCTGCCAAGCTGATCAATAGTAGCAATGCACCACCCGGTATAAAGCCGTCATCGCTCGACAACACGACCACATTGAAAAGGATGAGAAATCCGCCCCACACGGCGCAAGCTGTGTCAAGAAGCCCGCCCGCTGGGCATCTAGTTGATTTGATCATGCCAAACCTTTCTAATTGCCAACACCGAGGAGAGTTGCTCACTATGAGAGTTCCACTTCTCGGTGTCTTTCGAGCCGCTTAACGCAGAGGCTGATCTGGCCAATCTGACATTTGACAGGTGTTTACCGGCTGCGATCGCCCGAGCAGCTGAGATGCGGCAAGATTGCAGCATTCATAGTAAGTGTCGTTGCTATACCAATCCACCGTACAGTGATCAGGCACCTTGACGGCATTGCAGTCGCTCCAACTAGAACGATAGATGCCATCGATCCCCTGAGTAGGAGGTTGAGCCCAAATCAGACTACTCGATGCCTCTGGTTTGACTGAGTATCCAGCCCCACGCGGATTTGCCATCGTCCAGTACACACGCCCTGGGCCAATGGGCGTCCGCACACAGAGGCTCTCCGGCGCGAATTCTGTTTGCGCCATCTCCTTGCTGATGTCAGTCAATTCGAAGTTCTTCGGGTCAACTCTGAAGAACTTAGCTGAACCAGTGGGGTCACTGGGATCGAGACGGGTACCTTGAGTGGCTTGCGAAACGGGCTGTTGCGCAAAGACCTTCGTAGGGAGAGCGCTGATTGCCAATGCAAAGGCCATCATGGCCGCCACGGCGCAACTTGCCCAAGACAGACCCACCGGAGCGTCAGCTGCGAAACGACGATGTGTTGATTTCAACGTATCTCCTCCTGAAAAGAGTATGGCTCATTGGAATTTCCAATGGCAGGATTATCTTACCAAATCGGCGGTCTTAGTGCAACGGCCAGAACGACAGGGTTGACCTGCCAGTTTTGGCAGGTCAACCCTGTCAGCCGCTGTGCGCCTCTGGACGCTCCCGAAGCGTCCCCCCTTTTACTGTCAATCCTCGGCCAACCCGCGCCGCGCGGCCCACACGGCCGCCTCTGTGCGGGTCTGCACGCCGATCTTCTCGCGGATATTGCGCAGATGAAAGCGAACCGTGTGTTCGCTGATGTGCAGCTCCCCGGCAATGCGCTGGTTGTCCCATCCGCGGGCCAGCAAGCGCAACAC
>CAZVGR010000050.1:0-35695 GCA_964626845.1 uncultured Anaerolinea sp. | reverse complement strand
CGGCGGCGCCGGGTAAACCGCGCCCTGGCGGCAGCCGGCCAGCCGGCCGGAAGCCTGGCAGCGGCCCTCGGCCGGCTGGCAAGAAGACCGGCAAGCGCTGAGCTGCTGCCATGACGTAACGCAATCCGCCGGATTGCGGCTGCCGGTGTCGCGGCTGGATCCAGGGAGAACGCTTGAGTGACATGCACGCACTTGATACAGTGATCGCCATCGACGGCCCGGCCGCGTCGGGTAAGAGCACAGCCGGCGAGGCGGTGGCGGCCCGGCTGGGCTATCTCTATTTCGACACCGGCGCCATGTACCGGGCTGTCACCTGGCTGGCGCTGGCCCAGGGCGTGCCGGTGAGCGACGAGGCGCAGGTGACAGCCCTGGCTGAGGCCGCACAGATTGACGTGCTGCCAGCCGTCGAGGATGATGGCCGCCAGTACACCGTCCTGGTGGACGGCCAGGACGTGACTTGGGCGATTCGTGAGCCTGCGGTGGCCAACAATGTGTCACGGGTCTCGGCCTACCCAGGCGTGCGCGCTGCGCTGGTAGTGCAGCAGCGCCGGCTGGCTGCCCGCGGTCGCATCGTCATGGTGGGCCGCGACATCGGCACCGTGGTGCTGCCCAATGCGCCGCTCAAGATCTACCTGGACGCGTCGGCGGAGGAGCGGGCGCGGCGCCGCTGGCTGGAGGAGCAGGCGCGTGGCGGCGCGCGCGCCTATGAAGCTGTGCTGGATGAAGTGCGCCGTCGCGATGAGATCGACTCCACGCGCGCGGTGGCGCCGCTGCGGCCTGCCGACGATGCCGTCATCCTGGACAGCACGGCCCTGACCATCGAGCAGGTGGTGGAGCAGGTGGCCGCTCTGGCAGCAGCTTTGGATTGAAAATTACTCCGCAAGAGTTGCGCAGGTTCACAACCTATGGCACAATGGAAGCGCTGTCAAACAACGTTGTTCTCACCCCAAACTGCGGATGTCACTGATGACTCGTCACATCACTGCCCGGTTTCTGCCTAACAAGTGAGGTCTCTGCCGATTGCCATCTTCGGAAGGTAATCGGCTTTTTTTGCCCTGCGTTCGGGATTCCAACTGATGGCCGGCGATCACGCTAGCCATGGCTTTTACCTGTTTCAACGAGGAGGTTGATCTGCAATGGACAGACGTAAGCTTGTTTCCTTCATCGTGATGGTCGCCATGATTGTCACCAGTCTGCTGCCCGCTGCCAGCCTGGCCGCGCAGCCGCAGGCTGCGCCGGCCGATCTGGTGGTCACATTCCCCGGCAACTGGGTCAACGCGGCCGGGCTGGGCAACGACTGGGAGCCTGGCAACCTGGCCACCCAGGCCGCTGACGCCAACAACGACGGCGTCTGGAAGTTCGTTGCGCCGGTGCCTGCCGGCAGCTACGAGTTCAAGGCCACGGTCGGCGGCAGTTGGGACGAGAACTACGGCGTCAACGGCGTGCCGGGCGGCCCCAACGTGCCCTTCACGGCCGACGGCGGCGAAGTCCACTTCTACTACGACCGCGGCAGCGGCGACAACTTCGTGGCCAGCCGGCCCGACTACATCATCCCGGTGGTGGCGGGCAACTTCGCCTCGGAGATCGGCGGCGCTGACTGGTCGCCCGATAACCTCAAGACCTGGATGAAGGACCCCGACGGCGACGGCGTCTACACCTTCATGGCCGCGCTGCCTGAGGGCGACTGGGAGTACAAGGTCGCGCTGAACGAGAGCTGGGACGTCAACTTCCCGCCTGACAACGTGGCCTTGAGCGTGCCGGCCGGCGGCGCGGACGTGACCTTCTACTACGACAGCGCTGACAACAGCGTCTGGCACGAGGTGGACGGCGGCACGCCGCCGTTGGTGGTCACATTCCCCGGCAACTGGGTCAACGCGGCCGGGCTGGGCAACGACTGGGAGCCTGGCAACCTGGCCACCCAGGCCGCTGACGCCAACAACGACGGCGTCTGGAAGTTCGTTGCGCCGGTGCCTGCCGGCAGCTACGAGTTCAAGGCCACGGTCGGCGGCAGTTGGGACGAGAACTACGGCGTCAACGGCGTGCCGGGCGGCCCGAACGTGCCCTTCACCGCGACCGGCGGCGACGTGCATTTCTACTACGATCGCAGCGACAACTTCGTGGCCAGCCGGCCCGACTACACCATCCCGGTGGTGGCGGGCAACTTCGTGGGCGCCATTGGCGGCGCTGACTGGTCGCCCAGCCACCTGAAGACCTGGATGAAGGACCGCGACGGCGACGGCGTTTACACCTTCATGGCTATGGTGCCTGCCGGCAACTGGGAGTACAAGGTTGCGCTCAACGAAAGCTGGGACGTGGCCTTCCCGGCCGACAACCGGGCCTTTAGCGTGCCGGCTGGCGGCGCGGACGTGACCTTCTACTACGACGGCGCCAACAACGAGGTCTGGGAGGAGATCACCGGCGCGGTGCCCGACGAGGACCTGGTGGCTGTGCCCGTGCAGCATCCGATCCAGGACGAGGTGATGTACTTCGTGCTGCCCGACCGCTTCGACAACGGCGACCCCAGCAACGACGAGGGCGCGTTCCCCGGCGGCACGCTGGCGCAGACCGGCTTCCTGCCCACCGACAAGTCCTTCTACCACGGCGGCGACCTGGCCGGCCTGCAGGGCAAGCTGGACTACATCGCCGGGCTGGGCGTGACCTCGATCTGGGTGACGCCGGTGCTGGCCAACAAGCCGACCCAGCCAGACGGCTCGACCGTTCAAGGCATTGGCGGCGCGTACCACGGCTACTGGATCCTGGACTACGAGACGGCCGACCCACACCTGGGCAGCGACGCCGAGCTGCAGGCCTTCATTGCCGAGGCCCATGCCAACGGCATCAAGGTCTTCTTCGATATCGTGGTCAACCATACGGCTGATGTCATCAACTACACCGAGGGCAGCAACCTCTACCGCAACAAGACTGACTATCCCTTCCGCGATGCCAACGGTGTGGCCTTCGACGACATGGACTACGTCGGCACCGGCAACTTCCCGGAGCTGGATGCCAACGTCAGCTTCCCCTACACGCCTTACTTCCCCGATCCGGTCTACGGCGACGACGCCAAGAACCCGGCCTGGCTGAACGATCCCATCTACTACCACAACCGCGGCGACTCCACCTTCAGCGGCGAGAGCTCGATCTACGGCGACTTCTTCGGCCTGGACGACCTGTTTACGTCGCACCCGGTGGTAATCGACGGCTTCACCGAGATCTTCAAGAACCTGATCGACGCCTACGACATCGACGGGTTCCGGCTGGATACGGTCAAGCACGTCCACATCGAGCTGTGGCAGGAGCTGGCCCCGGCCGTGCTGGCCTACGCCGAGGCGCAGGGCAAACCGGACTTCCTGATGTTCGGCGAGGTCTTTGACGGCAGCGCGGCGGTGATGAGCACCTTCACCACGGCCGGCAACCTGCAGTCGGTGTTGGACTTCGGCCTGCACGGGACCATCGGCAATGTGGGCATCAACAACGGCCCGACGCACAACTTGCGCAACCTGTTTGCGGCTGACGACTACTTCACCGACGCGGACAGCAACGCCTACCAGTTGGCGACCTTCATCAGCAACCACGACATCGGCCGGGCCGGCTTTGCCCTGCGCAACGCCCTTCCTGGCGCGTCAGATGACGAGCTGGTGCAGCGCATGACCTGGGGCTACGCGATGCTCTTCTTCGCGCGCGGCTTCCCGGTGATCTACTACGGCGACGAGCAGGGCTTCGTGGGCGGCGGCAGCGACAAGCTGAGCCGCGAGGACATGATGCCCAGCCTGGTGCCGGACTACATGAACAACAACCTGATCGGCACCGACGCCACGCCCGCCGACGCCAACTTCGACGTCACCCACCCGCTCTATCAGGCCATCGGCGAGCTGGCCCAAGTGCGAGCCGATAACCTGGCCTTGCGCCGCGGCGCGCAGATCCACCGCTACAGCACCGACGGCCCTGGCGTCTACGCCTTCTCCCGCATCGAGCGCGAGGAGCAGATCGAATACGTGGTGGCCTTCAACAGCGCCAACGCCAACGCCAGCGCGACCTTCCCGGTCTACCTGAACAACGTCGAGTACCAGGCCGTCTACCCGGCCGGCGGCGCAGCCCTGACCAGCAGCGCCAGCGGCGAGTTGACCGTCAACCTGGGGCCTGGCGGCGTGGCGATCTACAAGGCTGCTGAGGCGCTGCCGCCCAGCCCTGCCGCCCCGACCGTGGCGTTCAACGCCCCGGCCGCCGGCGCCGAGGTCAACGGCCGCTTCGAGGTGGGCGTGGACTTGAGCACCGACCAACTGGCCGAGGTGACCTTCGTGGTCAAGGCAGGCGCGGGCGACTGGGAGCTGGTGGGCGTGGACACCAACCCGCCCTACCGCGTCTTCTACGACGCCAGCAGTCTGGCCGCCGGCACGGCGCTGACCTTCCGCGCCATCGCCAACGACCTGAACGAGCACCTGAGCGGCGCCAGCCTGAGCGTCACCGTGGGCGAGCCGCCCGCGCCGGCCGGGCCCAAGTACGCGCTGATCCACTACTTCCGCGAGGACGGCGACTACGGCGACCCCACCAGCAGCAACTTCAATGACTTCTGGGGCCTGCACCTGTGGGGCGACGGCGTAGCCAGCGGGTCGCAGACCCAGTGGCAGCAGCCCATGCCCTTCTTCGGCGAGGACGACTACGGCGTCTGGGCCTGGGTGGAGCTGGGCGACGCCACGCAGCCGGTGAACTTCATCGTCCACCGCGGCGACACCAAGGACCCGCCCAACAGCCCGGACCGCTTCTTCAACGCCTTGCAGAGCCCGCAGATTTGGCTCAAGCAGGACGACGTGGCCATCTACACCAGCCAGGCTGACGCGCAGGGCTACGTGACTGTGCGCTACCACCGGCCGGACGGCGACTACGGCGACCCCACCAGCGCCAACTTCGAGGACTTCTGGGGCCTGCACCTGTGGACGCCGCTGGGCGACCTGACCGGCTGGACTGAGCCCAAGCCCTTCGACGGCATCGACGACTTCGGCGCCTATTACATCATCAACGAGGCCGACTACCCTGGCGTGCTGGACTTCTCGCTGCCGCTGAACTTCATCGTTCACCGCGGCAATGAAAAGGACCCGGTGGACAGCCCTGATCGCAGCTTCCAGCCAGCGCAGCACGCGACCATCTGGCTGCAGTCGGGTGATGTAACCGTCTACACCCAGGCGGGCGCGGCCAGCGACTTTGCCCTGCTGCACTATCGCCGGCCGGCCGGCGACTACGGCGACTACACCAGCGCCAACTTCAACGACTTCTGGGGCATGCATGTCTGGGGCGACACCACCAACAGCGTCACCTGGGACAACCCGCTGCGCCCCGTGGCGTTCGACACCTTCGGCGCGATCTTCAAGGTGAACCTGACCCCGACTGCCCAGCAGATCGGCTACATCTTCCACAAGGGCGACGAGAAGGACCCTGGCCCCGACCAGTTCCTGATCTTCGCCGACAAGGGCTATGAGGTATGGCAATTGCAAGGCGCAGACCCTGAGGAACCCTATGTGCGGCCGGTGCCCCAGGGCGGCGGCGGCAACTCGGGCAACATCCAGGAGCAGCGGGCTTACTGGGTGCTGGAGAACACAATTGCTTGGGATGGGGCCGAGAGCGCAGCCAACACCTACCTGTTGTGCTACGCGGCTGAAGGCGGCCTGGAGGCCACGGCCAACGGCGTCACCGGCGGCGACTGCATCGACCTGACGCGCGATCCGGCCGGTCTGCCGCAGGATGTGCGCGAGAAGATGCCGCACATCGCCAGCCTGCCGGCGCTCAAGATCAGCCCCGATGATCTGGACCTGGTTCCCGAGATCCTGCGCGGCCAGATCGCCGTCTCGGCTCTGGATGCCGGCGGCGCAGCGCAAGGCGCGACCGGCCTGCAAATCCAGGGCGTTCTGGACGACCTGTTCACCTACGACGGGCCGCTGGGCGTCACCTGGGACGGCGACACGCCGACGATCCGCGTCTGGGCGCCGACGGCCAAGAGCGTGATCTTCCACCTTTTCGCCGACAGCAACCCGGCCACCACCAGCGCCACCACGCCGATGGCCTACGACCCGGCGACTGGCGTGTGGAGCATCAGCGGCCAGCCGGACTGGCAGTGGCAGTACTATCTGTTCGAGGTCGAGGTGTGGGTCAACTCGACCCAGCGCGTCGAGCGTAATGTGGTCACCGACCCCTACAGCTTCAGCCTGGCCATGAACAGCACGCGCAGCCAGATCGTGGACCTGGCCGACCCGGCGCTGAAGCCGGACGGCTGGGACAGCCTGGCCAAGCCGGCGCTGGCCGCGCCTGAGGACCTGACGATCTACGAGATCCACGTGCGCGACTTCAGCGTCAACGATCCGACGGTGCCGGACGCCATGAAGGGCACCTTCGCGGCCTTTGCGCTGCCCGACAGCAACGGCGTGCGCCATCTGCGGGCCTTGCAGGAGGCGGGCCTGAAGCTGCTCCACCTGCTGCCCACCATGGACATCGCCACCATCAACGAGAACAAGGCCGAGTGGCAGTCGCCCACCTTCGACGAGCTGGCGGCCTTCCCGCCCGATTCGCCGCAGCAACAGGCGCTGCTGGAGCCGACCATCGACCTGGATGCTTTCAACTGGGGCTACGACCCGTGGCACTACACCGTGCCGGAGGGCAGCTACAGCACCGATCCCGACGGCCCGCAGCGTATCGTCGAGTTCCGCGAGATGGTGCAGGCGCTGAACGACATGGGCCTGCGCGTGGCCATCGACGTGGTCTACAACCACACCAACGCGGCCGGCCAGAGCGACAAGTCGGTGCTGGACCGCATCGTCCCCGGCTATTACCATCGTCTGAACAACCGCGGCCAGATCGAGACCAGCACCTGCTGCCAGAACACGGCCACCGAGTTCAACATGATGGAGAAGCTGATGATCGACTCGGTGCTGACCTGGGCGGTGGACTACAAGGTCGACTCCTTCCGCTTCGACCTGATGGGCCACCACATGAAGCGCAACATGCTCAAGCTGCGCGACGAGTTGGACGCGCTGACCGTGGCCGATAACGGCGTCGACGGCGCGGAGATCTACGTCTACGGCGAGGGCTGGAACTTCGGCGAGGTGGCCGACAACGCCCGCGGCGTCAACGCTACCCAGTTCAACATGGCTGGCACCGGCATCGGCACCTTCAGCGACCGGTTGCGCGACGCCGTGCGCGGCGGCGGGCCCTTCGACGGCGGCCAGGACCTGATCCGCCGCCAGGGCTGGGCCAATGGCCTGTACTACGACCCCAACGCGCTGAACAGTGGCTCCGCGGCCGAGCTGCAGACGCTGCTGCACCAGACCGACATCACCAAGCTGGGCATGGCCGGCAACCTGGCCAACTTCCCGCTGGTCAACAAGGACGGCAATCTGGTCACCGGCGCGCAGATCGACTACAACGGCCAGCCGGCCGGCTACACGCTGGACCCGCAGGAGCAGATCATCTACATCAGCAAGCACGACAACCAGACCCTCTACGACATCAACGCCTACAAGATGCCGGTCGGCCGGACGACGGAAGACCGGGTGCGGGCGCAGATCGTGGGGCTGAGCACCGTGGTGCTGGGCCAGGGTGTGCCCTTCCTGCACGCTGGTGTGGACCTGCTGCGCTCCAAGTCGTTGGACCGCGACAGTTACAACTCCGGCGACTGGTTCAACCGGCTGGACTGGACCTATCAGAACACGGCCTGGGGCGCGGGCCTGCCGCGCGCGGCCGTCAACCAGGACAACTGGCCGCTGATGCAGCCGCTGCTGGCTAATCCGGCGCTGAAGCCGGTCCCGGCCGACATCGCCCTGACCTCGGCCATGCTGCAAGAGCTGCTGGCGATCCGCAAGAGTTCGCCGCTGTTCCGCCTGGAGACAGCACAGGATGTCATCGACCGCGTGATGTTCTACAACAACGGCCCCGACCAGCTACCTGGCTTGATCGTCATGTATCTGTCGGACGAGGTTGAACCTGACCTGGACCCGGACCGCGAGCAGATCGTGGTGTTGGTCAACGCCAACGACATGGCGCAGACTTTCAGCGACCCTGACTTCGTGGGCCTCGACCTGGCGCTCTACGCCATCCAGGCTGACGGCGTCGATCCGGTCGTCAAGACCTCGACCTTCGATGCTGGAACCGGCACGTTCACCGTCCCCGGCCGCACGACCGCTGTCTTCTCGAACCCGCAGATGATCGAGGGCTCGGTCACCCAGACCGCCAGCACCAACCCGGTCGTTCCGGGTACCTTCATCGACGTGGATGTCAGCGTGACTAACAACATGCCGGATGGCATCGCTGGCTTCCTGGCTCTGGCGCCCATCGACCCCGAAACCAGCTACGTGCCAGGCAGCGCCTATGGCGGCGCGATGCCGTTGACGGCCCGCGAGGTGGCGCAGGTGACGGCAGGCAAGAACCTGTCTGCCTTCGCAACGCGCGACAGCGGCCGGGCTGCGAATGACATCGTGGCCGTGGCCTGGATGGGTGAGCTGGCGGCTGGCCAGACCGTGGACTTCGGCTTCCGGGTCCAGGTGACGGCCAGCAGCGGCGAGGTGCAGCACGATGTGGCGCTGTTCGACAACGCGACCCTGCTGACCACCCTGGCCAGCGATGCGCTGCCCATCGTGGACAACAGCGCCTATCCGGTCAACCGGTCACGCCGCTTCAACGTCGATCGCGATACCTTCATCAACGGCGCGCAGCCCGCGGTTTTCTTCGGCAGCGCCCAGACCATGTGGACCGGCTTCTTCGGCCAGATGCGGCCGCTGGTACACACGCCGCTGAACGGTATCCCCAGTGACGCCTACGTGGATGTGGCCTACCTCTACCTGTACGTGGTCGAGGGCCGCGGCTTCAGCAACTGGTCCAACTCGGTGATCAACGTGCAGGCGCGGCCGGTGGCTGCGGACTGGATGCCGGACGCGGTGAACTGGTGGACGCCGTGGACCATGCCGGGCGGCGACTACGGGCCGGTGGTGGGCGCTAACCACATCGGTTCGGGCAAGATCAACACCTGGCTGCGGCTGGACGTGACCGACGCCATCACCAACTACCTGCGCGGGCTGCCCAACCGGGGCTTCATCCTCACCAACGACGACAACATCGGCGTGCGCTACGGCATGGCTACCAAAGAATACTTTGACGCCAGCAAGCTCGGCTACATCCGGGTCTACTTCCGCACGGCCAACTAATCGCTGAACATCGCTGAACGAGGTAGGTCCGGCTACTAGCCGGACCTACTGACACAAAGAGAAGCCACAAAGAGAAGCCGGACTTCTTCCGAGAAGTCCGGCTTTCTTCTTGATACATGGCGTCGCCGCACAGCCAGCGGCCTCCCTGATCGGTCGAGACGCTAGTTCAGGCTGTCGGCCAACTGCTCCGCCTCGGCCACCAGCTCCTCCAGAATCGCCAGCCCGTTGCCCCAGAAGGCCGGGTCGGTCAGGTCCACGCCCAGCGGCTTGACGATCTCGTGGGGCCAGTCGGAGCCGCCAGCGGTCAGCATGGCGATGTAGCGGTCGGCAAAGCCGTCGCTCTCCTGTTGATAGCGGGCATACAGCGCCAGCACCAGCAGCTCGCCAAAGGCGTAGGCGTAGACATAGCCAGGGGTGTTGAGGAAGTGCGGCACGTAGCTCCACCACAGGCCGTAGTCCTCGGTCATGGTGACGCTGTCGCCGAACATGGCCCGCTGCGTCCCCAGCCACAGCTCATTGAAGCGTTCGGTGGTCAGCTCGCCCTCCTTGCGGCGCGCGGTGTGCATGGCGTGCTCGAAGCGGTTCATGCTGATCTGGCGGAAGGCCGTGGCGAAGCTGTCCTCGATCTTGCCGGTCAACATGCCCAGCCGCGTGGCCGGATCGCTCTCGCGCGCCATCAGATCCTGGAAGACCAGCATCTCGCCGAACACCGAGGCGGTCTCGGCCGTGGTCAGCGGCGTGTCGGCCAGCAGGACGCCCTGCACGCCGGCCAGCTTCTGGTGGACGCCATGCCCCAACTCGTGGGCCAGGGTCATCACGTCCCTCGGCTTGGCCTCGTAGTTGAGCAGGATGTAGGGATGCACCGAGGGCACGGTGCTGCTGCTGAACGCGCCGCCCATCTTGCCCGGCCGCGGCGGCGCGTCGATCCAGCGCTGCTCGAAGAACCAGCCGGCCACCTCGGCCATGCGCGGGTGGAAGCGGCCAAAGGCGTTGAGCACGATCTCCTGCCCTTGCTCCCAGGAGTAGAAGCGATCGGCGGCCGGCAGCGGGGCGTAGCGGTCGTAGTCGAACAGCTCGTCCAGCCCCAGCAGGCGGCGCTTGAGCCGGTAATAGCGGGCCACGATGTCGTAGCGGCCGGTGACAGCATCGACCAGCGCCTCGACGGTGCGGTCGTCCACCTGATTGCCCAGGTTGCGGCCGCTGATCCAGGACGGGTACTGGCGCAGCCGGTCATCCGAGGCCTTGTCGGCCAGCAGGGTGTTGAAGACGTAGGTGTTGCTGCGCTGCATGGCTTTGAGGCCGGCCGTCACTGAGGCCGCAGCGCGGCGGCGCAGGTCGCGATCCTGCTCGTAGAGCTTGCTCAGCGCCTGGTCACGGCTCAGTTGCTGGCCGTCCAGCTCGTAGCGGGCTGCGCCGTGGGTCTCCTCGAAGAAGCGGGTCCAGGCTGCAGCGCCGGTGACGGCTTTCTCGGTCAGCAACTTCTCTTCCGGCTCGCTGAGCAGGTGGGGCTTGAAGATGCGCACCACCTCCAGCCAGTGGCGCCAGTGGGCCAGCGCCGGGTCGGCCAGCCAGGCCGCGGCCGTCTCGTCAGGCGCGGCCGCCAGTTCCAGCTCCAGGAAGACCAGTTCTTGCGAAAGGCGGGAGCCGCGCTCGGTAACGCGCTGCATCAGCGCGCCGCGCGCCGGGTCTTCCGTGTTCTGCGTCCAGTTCAGGCCAGCGAAGGAGCCGATCCGGCCGGCGAGGTCGCCCAGCGCCTCGTAGCGGGTGATCAGCGCCGCCAGCCCGGCCGCGCTCAGCTCGGCCACGCGGCCGCGGTACTCGGCGCTGAGGGCCGCCGCCTCCGCGTCGCAGGCGTCCAGGTCGGCGTCGAGCTGCGGATCGTCCATACCGGCGTAGAGGTCGGCCAGGTTCCAGGCAATTTCCTCGGCGCCGGTCAACAGGGGTTCAGTCATGGTTTTTCTCCTCTTGGTGGATTGCTTTGCAGTGTACCACAGCCGGGGAGGGAACGGGAAAACGACGGCCTCGTAAAGCACGGCTGCCAGTCCTTCTGAGGACTGGCAGCCGTTACTGTCAACACGTGTCGCTACAGGTTGGTTCTTTAGCTCTTGAGCTTGGCGGCGGCGTCGCTGAAGGCCGAACTCACGGAGTATAGTGATCTGTGATCTCCTTTGTTGGTTTCGAGGTAAGTACAGCGCAAATAAAGCACCTGCGTCCAGGTACCCGGCGCTTTGGCAAACCAAGCGCCGGGTACCTCAGGAATTTTGTCAGGCCGTTGTGCGAGCGTGAATCGTCTTAGCTAACGGCCTCAAGGCAGGTATGGCACAGGATGTAGACCGTCTCGTGCAGTACCCAGCCGGGCTCGCGCTTCATCTGCTTTTTGGTCTCATGGGCGTGCTCCAGGCACAGCCCCTTGCCGCAAATGGCGCAGACGGCAACGGCTTCTTTCTCTATTCCTGCTTTGGCATCGATGTAGCACTTCATGGTTTTCCTCCGTTTCTGGTTCTGGTCAGGCCCCGGATATATCGGGATCAAACGCGCCCGGAGCGCGTGGCTTTTCAACTTCAATCCTACAACAAGACGAGCCGCAGGTCAATGGATGATGGTACAGACGAGAGATATAGTTGTCGATCTATCTTTGGCTTCTCATCGGTCATCAGGCGCCGCCAGCAGGTCGACGATCTCCGCCACAGAGCGAATCTCGACCGCTCGCTCCTGCGGCGCCAAGGCCAGGCGTTTTGCTGTGCCTCCGTCAGCAGCAATAGCCAGTACCTGAAGCGATGGGTGAGCCTGCAAGAGCGCCGAACCGACCTGTGGAATCCCGCCCTCAGCCGTCAACGACAGGATAACCCAGTCAGCCGCGCTGGCGTTCAGCAGAGACGCCAACTGTTGCAGGCTGCCCGTGACGCCCACCACGTCGATCTGCGGGGCGTTGTGCAGCGCTCGCTGTAACAACCCGCGCAGAAACAGCGTGTCGTTCGCCAGGATGACCTTGACTGGCGCTTCGTTTGCAGACTTCGATCTCATAGCATTCCCTGAGATGGAGATAAAACGTGAACCGTGATGCAGCATGCATACGCGATCAGCGCTCACGGGTCACGTTTTACAGCGGCAGGTGGATTGGCAGACCTGTAACTGCTTGCCCAATAGCTCTCCTTAAGGATAACACCCCCGCCCAAGTTTGACCATAGATCGGTATATGTGGCCAGGACACAGATGTGGATAGGTTATTTGCGGCTCTGTCTCTCGACCACTGCCAGATAGCCGGCCGCGTCGCGCCGGCTGCTGACCCCCAGCTTGTCCAAGATGTTGTGGACGTGGTTTTTGACCGTGCCCAACTCGATCACCAGCCGCTCGGCGATCTGCTGGTTGGTCAGGTCCTGGCCGATCAGCTCCAGCACTTCGATCTCGCGCGGGGTCAGGTCGATTAGATCGGCGCTGATCGACGACTGGTTCACCAATCGGGCCAGCTCGGCCACGCGGCTCATCAGCGCCGCGGCGATCTCGGGCGACACTCGCGCCTTGCCCGCGTGCGCCGCGCGGATGTGGCGCAGCAGCTCCGCAACGTTGTCGTCCTTGAGCACGTAGCCGGATGCGCCGGCCTCCACGTATTGCATGATCTCCCACTGCGCCTCGGCCACCCCGACGGCCAGCACAGTCAGATCGGGATGCTGCCGGGCCAGGGTGCGCACCAGCGCCAACGCGCTGCCGTCGGGCAGGCGGGTGCTAACTAGCGCAACACTGGCTTCGGCTGCCCGCGCCAGGGCAGCCGAAGCGTCGCTGGCCCGGCCGGCGACCTCGATATCGTCTTCATCGGCCAGCACCGCGGCGATCAGGCTGGCCATGAGATGCTGTTCGTGGACGATCAGGACGCGGATCATGTTGAACCTGACCTCCTCAGTTTGCGGCCAGTCGACCCAGAAACGCGCGCACGGCTTGGGGCGAGGTCAGCAGACAGTCGGCGTAGGTGGGGCGAGGCTGCGCGCTCACCACCACTGCCATGCCGCCGTGCTCCTGGATCACCTCGAAGGCGTCCTCGTCCTTTTCGTCGTCGCCCAGGTAGAGCAGGCGAGCGCCTGGCCAGGGCTGCTCTTGCAGCAGATAGCGCAGGGCCAGCCCCTTCCTGGCCTGCACCGGGCTCAGCTCCAGGAACTTGTAGCCGTCCGACAGGTGAAGCTGGTCGTTTGGCGCCTGCGCCAGGTGCGCCTCGGCCAGGCGCCGTCCTTCGGCCAGCACCGCCTCGGCCTGGCCATCCTCGGCCCGCCGGCCGTGCAGCGCGATGGCCCAGCCCTTGTCCTCCAGGTAATAGCCCGGCCGCTGGTCGGTGAGCTGCGCCCAGACCGGCAGCAGCGCCTCCAGGGTGGGGCGGATGCTGTCCCATGAGACGCGGTCGACGCGGCTGCCGTCGGGCAGTTGCATCTCGACGCCGTAGGTGCCGGCCAGCAGCACGCCCGGCAGCGGCAGCAGCGCCTGGATGTGGCCCAGCCGCCGGCCGCTGACCACGGCCACGCGCGTGGCCGGCCGCGCGGCCAGCCGCCCCAGCAGGTCGTGCAGCTCCTGGTCGGGCAAGATGTGGTCCGGCGTGGGCGCGAACTCGGCCAGCGTGCCGTCGTAGTCAAGAAACAGCCACAGGCGCTCTGCCTGGGCCAGCGCGTGCAGCAACTCGTCGGCGCTGCACGCCGGAATGGACTTATTCATCATCATATCCTTCATGCGCTGCGCGCTATAGCTTGAGGCGGTTCACCGTTTCGAGCTGGCTGTTCAGCCAATGGCCGATGTCGTTCTGCTCGATGGCGGCCCGCAGCAGCGCTGCGCGCTCTTGTTTCTCTCCGGCCGGCATGGCGAGGCCGCGGTGCAGCGCCTCGGCTGTGGCATAGACGTCGCACGGGGCGATCACCAGCGCGCCCCCTTCCAGCTCCTCGCGCGCGCCGGTGCCTTCGGAGAGCACCAGCACGCCGTCGCGCTGGTTGACGATGGGTCCTTCCTTGGCCACCAGGTTCATGCCGTCGGCGATGGAGTTGACCAGCAGCACGTCGTAGAGCTGCATGGCAGCCACGGCGCGCGGGTAGCTCTCGCCCAGCAGCACGCGCACCGGCTCCCACTGGCTGTTGCCGAAGCGGGCGTTGATCCGGCCCACCGCGGCCATGACCGCGTCCAGGTAGCTGCGGTACTCCGGCACCTCCAGCCGCGAGGGCACAAGGATGGCCACGAAAGTGACGCGCTCCAGGTGCTCGGGGTGGCTGTCCAGCAGTTCCTCGAAGGCCTGGAAGCCGCGCACGATGTTCTTGCTGGGCTCGATGCGCTCGACGCGCAGGATCAGCTTCTGGTCGCCCATCAGCCGGTTGATCTCGTCGCGCAGCCCGGCCACCTCGGCCGATTCGGCCATCTGGCGCAGGCGCGCGACGTCGATAGAGATAGGAAACTCGCGCACGTGGGTAGTGTGGTTGCGGTACCAGATGCGCCCCTTGCCGTACTTGACGCTGGCGCGCGGCAGGTAGGCCTGGCAGGTGCGCATGAAGTTCAGCGCGTCGGCCTGCGTCTGGAAGCCCAACAGGTCTACCCCACACAGGCCGTCCAGGATGGCCTGGCGCATGGCCGGCGGCAGCATGCGCCAATACTCCGGCCCAGGCCAGGGGATGTGGACGAAGTGCAACAACGTGGGCCGCTCGGCCGGCCGCATCTGGCTGCGCACCAGGCGCGGCGCCAGGTAGAGGTGGTAATCTTGCAGCATGGCCAGCACGGGCTGGCCGGCGCTGCGCGTCTCCTGGGCAATGGCGTCGGCGAAAAGCTGGTTGACGGCCACGTAGCCCTCGCGCCAGGCCTGCCAGGTGCTGTGGTCGATCACCGGCGCCAGCGGCAGGTCCCACATGCTGTGTTGCAGGAACCAGAGCAGCGGGTTGGCGATGACGTTGTAGTAGCCGTCGTAGGCGGCCGGGTCGGGCGAGAGGAAGTTGAGGTGCATGGTGGCCGGCTTGCGGCCGATGTCCAGCGTCACCTGGCCCTGGCCCCAGCTCACGTCGTCCTCGCTGCGCGCGCAGGCGATCCAGGCGACGTCGCTGTGCTGCGCCAGCCCCATCAGCGCGGTGACCAGGCCGCCGGTGCCGCGGCTGAAGGTGCGGCTGCCGTCCTGGGCGGTCTGAAAGGTGACCGGGCCGCGGTTGGCGGCGATGATCAGGGCGCGGTTGGAGAGGGCCGATGGTTGGCTGGCCGTTACTTTGTTTTGGGAGCTTTTGTCTTCGTTCATGATGTCCTTGTGGTGTGGCGCTAAACGGCCAGCACGATGTCCGGCTGGACGCCGCTTTCCTCGACGGCGGCGGAGCAGGCCACGCACAGCGGCGTAGCGGGCAGGATCTCCAGCCGCTCGCGGTTGATGGGCCGGCAGCACTGCTGGCAGATGCCGTAGACGCCGGCCTCGATGCGCTCCAGCGCCAGGTACAGTTCCTTTCGCGTTCTTGCTTGAGAATTGTGAACTACTGAGTTTTGAGCTATTCCCCGCCCGGTGCAGTAGCATACGACTGCCTGCGCGCGGTGCATCCCCCGCCAAACTGGCGTCAGTATAGCATGAGTCGGCGATCTCGGCAAACAGGGATTAAGATTTACATAACCAAAAAATGCTAAGATAGAGCCGATCGTGTGGCATCCACACTGAGGAGTCCGCACGCCCACGTGCGGACCGGCGCTGGCGGACGGCGGACTCCTCATACGTCGAAAGGTGTTCGCTAGTTCGACCGGCGGATCAACGGCACGAACAGCAGCGACTGTCCCTGCAGCACGCGCTCCGGGCTCAGCGCGACATTGCCGCTGCGGTCGACGCTGCGCACGCGGTAGTAGTAGGCGACGCCCGACGCCAGCCCGGTCAGCGTCATCTCGTGCTGTTTGGCGTAGAGGGGATCGCTGGCGGTCTGGCCCAGGTTGCCCGACTGCGTCCCGTAGAGCACGGCGCTGTCGGCGAACTCGTTGGTCGTCCAACTGACCGTGGCCGTGTTGCCCTGGCGGCTGGCGGCGATGGCGCTGATCTGGGGCTGCGTGGTGTCGCCGATCAGGGCCACAGGATAGCTCAGCGCGTTCGAGCGGTTCGTCTTGGCGGCCTCGATCACGACCCGAGGTTGCACCGCGCTTAACAGACCCTGCAGAGCAGCCGATGGCGTGGACAGACTAGCGTGTCGGTTGGTGTTGACAGTCAGAAGGATGATGCGCGGACGTACTTGACTGAAAAGACCTTGCAAGCTGTTGGGCGGATTCGTGATCGGCCGATGATCCAGTGTATTTGCATTCCATACCGTCACGCGAGGTCCCACGCTGTTTATGGTCAAGCTCAGATCAGGACTCAGGCCGGCACCTTCCTCCCGCACACTTCTTGCACCATCGATGATAATCCCGCCTTGGCCGAAAGCAGGTTTTACCATCACCAGTGCCATAGCGACCATTAGGAGTAGCGCAACAAAGTTTCGGTCTTTCATCATGGTACCCTATGGACCAGGACTAAACCACCGTAGGCGTACCAAGATGTAGAACCAGCGCTGACCCGAAATTCATGATACTGACTTGGCGCCAGTTGACTGGCAGTTAACGTGCCGTATGTGTTAGCCCAATTCCCAGTGTTAGCTAAGGTCTGCCCATTCAGTTGTAGAGTACCGCTACCGTCAGCAGTGAGGGACCAGCTACGTTCAAAGTACGTGTAATCTGTCGGGAGATTAACTCGAAATGTATCTGCGCTACCCTGTGCCCAATCTGCGACGAACAATATGCGGTTGGCATTAGGATATCGAAAGTCATAAAAACTAACGCCGCTGGGTGTGACACCAGCGGGAAGCGCCACCACTGACAAAGCACTCTCTAACTTCGTAGAGAGGCTGGTTCGCCCTGAGTTGTAGTAGAAGCGCCAGTCGATAATCTTCGCGGCCGGGTTGGTGGCCAAGTAGTAAGCAAGAAACCACCCGTCACGGTGAACATAGACATGAACGTCTTGAGACTCTGCATAATCTGGTAAGGGCACCGACCCAATGATGTAGTCGTTGGTCTCTACCTCAATGGTACGAAAGACCGGGCGCACCGTGGCGATGGTGAGCGGGAACGGCGCGCGGAAGTAGGCTGACATGCCGGCTTCATCCTGTGGAAAGGCATCCACGCCTTCCTGGGCCTGGGCGACAGCGATGAAGGGCGGCGGCTTGAGTACGAACTCGTTGCTGCCCTGGACGGGGGTGCTGGTTGCCGGCGCGGCGCTGCTGACGACCAGCGCGACGAGCAAGACCAGCACGACAAGGAGCGATCGACGCAAAACTGGGTGAGACATGGGGGTACCCTCCGGTTTGGGTGATGGGAATGGATGGTGATACGAAAGGCTTGAAACAGCCCTACCAAGCGAAACGGACGCCGAGGACGAGACTATTGTGGGGGTGGTGGATGCTTGGGATGCAGTGGATCCATGCGATATTGCCTGGATCAGCCCGATCTCTGCGGGCGAAAGCACTTGTGACATACATCCTTACCAGACAACCCTGACTGTCGCGGCGTCAGTGATTTCTGGATCTGACGAGATCAGCGGAGCACCAAGATCTCAAGCATGTCCGTCTTGTACTCTGTGGCTGCTTCGCGGATGGCGGCACGCAACTCCCAGTCGGAGACGTCATCCAGAGCTGGGCTTGGGTACTCATCGCGCAGGCTGTCGACACGGTCGAACGCGCCGGCCGCGCGTAAGGCGTTCAGCTCGGCAATCAGCTGCTCGCGCGTCAACTCCGGCGCAGCCTGCTCATGCTGCAGTGTTGTGAGCAGGGCGGCCTTTTGCTCCGGCCGCCAACGGTGAACGGCGCGCACGACTTGCTCGAATGTAAGTTGGTCTGTAACCATCGCATGTTTCCTTGCGTAACTTCCCAGGCGTGGCATAAGAAACCGGGTTTTTGTCTCGCAGACCAAGGTCATGGCACCATGAAAAATGGTTGCGAAGGCATAAACCATGCCGCACGAGAAAAACCCGGTTTCTGACCGGCGGGCACGTCGTTCGGAATGCCAGAAACCATTCTGGATGCCAGCAGTATAGCGCAGTTTGGCGCAACGATATCGCGCCGGCGCAGAAATGCCAGAAGCAGGCTGCGATCGTGGGCGTTGAAACGCGGGGCCAGGTGCGGGTAATCTGTCATGAGCTCGCCAAAGGCCTCGATCTTTTCTTTCTGGCGTGGTCCAAAGCGTCCATGCCAGCGCATGGCCAGGGGATCCATGACCAGACCTGTGGCATAGCCGGCCCCTGCTAACAAGACGGCTCCGACCAGGGAGAGGCTGTTAATTGTTTGCAGATCGACATTGGTAACGCCAAACAAGGCTAGCGCGACAAGGCCAATTAGCAGATAGAAAACACCTGGAATGGTGTAGGCGAAGAAATCTAAGTCTTTTGTGAAGGAACTGCCATAGTTTCTCCTCGCACTGGTGAGGGTGGAGGCGACGCCTGTTTACGCCGCAAACCAACGTTGCAGGGCTTGCGTAAAGCGCAGGTAGGCTGGCTCGATATGGCCGCGCAGGCTAGCCTTCCTGGCCAGATCCAGGTAGATCGCCGATGAGCGCGGCTTGCGCGCCTCGCGTAATGCTGCTTCCATGGCCCGCTTGGGATTGTCGGGTTTGGCTTGATCTGCCGGCCAGTGCCCGGTCGCGGCCAGCCACTCGGGCAGCGGCGGCTGCCGTTGCGCCCAGCCGAGGCAGGCTGCCACGTGCGGCGAGTCGCTCCACACCCAGACCTCCAGCTCCGGCGCCAGGACGATGGCCTCCGCCCGGTCGCTCCAGCCGTTGGCCTCCAGACGTTGCCTTACGTCGTCGGCCAGCGCGTCGGGCGCCGTATCCTCCCGGCCGCAGCCATCGTGGTCGAACAAGACCAGGGCATGGCGGTGGCTGGCGGCGAAAGGCCGTAGAAAGTCGTGCGCCTCGTTGACGCAGCCGGGATCGTGGCGCGGGTGGACGAAAATCTCGGCGTCGACGGCCCGTATCCCCAAAGCCTGAGGGCGCTGCAGCAGCCCACGCACGGTGTGTTCCATGTTCTTGTCGGCTACCAGCACGATCAGGTCTCTCATCCCAACACCCCGCTGGCGAAAAGGGTGCCCAGGTCGGTCTCGCCGCGCCACTGGCGTAGCCTTGGGTGCGCCGATCCCAGCACGATGTCGGTCTCACCCCGCTCAGTGCGGTTGAAGCACAATACCTGGTCTGGCTCAGACAGGCCCAGGATCACCGGTGAGTGCGTGGCCAGCAAGACCTGCGCGCCGTACACCGACGACAGCGACTGCAAGATGGTCTCAACGGCCCGGGGGTGAATGCCGTTTTCCGGCTCCTCGATCAGGTAGATGCCCGCCAACTGGGGAATGTAGGCCAGCACGGTCAGGGCCAACAGGCGCAGGGTGCCATCTGAGATCAGCCAGGAGGGTGCGTGCAGGCCGGTGCTGTAGTCCAGCACCAGGTAACGGTGCCGGTCCTCCGGCCGCTCCACTGTGCGAATGCCCTCCAGGTCAGGCAGGGCGGTGCGCAGGTGGGCGATCCACTCCTGCAAGCGTTGCGGCGCGCGCTCCTCCAGGTCATTGACCACCAGCGGCAGGTTGGATCCGTCCGGTTGAAACTGGCGCGGGCTGCCGGGCGGGCTGGGCCGGCGCAAGGCGGCGCTGTTGAGAGCCAGCCGCTGTACCCCCTCCAGCAGCAGCCGGCGGAACCAGATCGAGATCGGGAATTTCTCCTCGTCTTCGGGCAGATTGGCCAAAGCGGAGCGTCGCGGACCCAGCCGGAAGAGGTTGTTCCACTCTGAGCTTTCCGAGCGAAAATAGTCGTTGCCCGACTCCGGGACTTTGTTCAGCACACGGCGCCAACCGGCCGGAGCCTTCTTGCCTGAAGGAATGCCGATCGTATCAGGCGGCGCAGGCGGCAAGGGGAAGAGTGTGCGCTGCGTCTCGGCGTGCTCGCCGTTGCCGGTCGGCTCTGGCCGGAGCCACAGCGTCTCAGCCAGCAGATTGATCTCCCCGGTGTCAGCGTGCAACCCTACGCGCACTTCGTAGCGCAGACGCGCGTAGGCGCCATTCTTGCGGTTCTGCAACTGCTCCGGGATGGCGGCTTCCACAGCCAGTTCGAAGGCGTCTCCTTCTCGCATCCAAACCAGGTCGCGCACATCAGGGGCGCGTTCGGCCACTGCGCTGGCCACACCCTCTTTCTCGCGCACCAGGTCAGCCAGGAAGGCCGCCACATCGAGAAAAGTGGACTTGCCGCTGGCGTTGGGGCCGATCAACACCTGAAACGGGGCCAATGGCTGGCGCACATAGCGTAGGCAGCGGTAAGACAGAGCTTCGATTTCGACGATCATGGTGTCACCTCAGCGACGACGTTGCGCTTGCCTGGCTGACCGGTCAGCGCCTGGCAGGTCGTGGTGGGCGTATTATACACCAGCCCGCGCCATCCCGGCAATGGAACGCGGCATAACCAACCGGGCTGGAATGTGTGGGCGGCAATCCGGCGGATTGCTTTACGGTGGTGAATGCCGCCCTCACCGCGCCGGCGCCCACGCATAGCCCAGCTCCCGCAGCCCGCGGCGGAAGGCTTTCTCGTCCTCGGCCACGGCCTGCTGCTGCAAGCGATCCAACTTGTCCCACAGTTGGCGCACGCCGGTCGGGTCCAGCATCCGCTGGTGAATCCATGCGACCAGCTCCGTCTTGCGCGTGGGCGGATAGGTTCCCAGATGCCGGGCCAGTCCCTTGAGCGTGTCGTTCTTGTAGGCCTCCAGATGCTCGCTCAGGGGCGCAGTGCGGGTGATGGGTGGTTTGGGCATGGTGGTTGTGCTTCTTTCGTAAGCTGTGTAACCGGCCTGCCCACTCAACATACTGGCGAGCATCGACCGTCTCAAGTGAATAAGCGAGTCTCGACTAACTTAGTCCAAACCCGCTTATATCACAGTTCCAACCAGCCGGCAATCCCTCGGCCTACAGACCAATCTACCAATCCACCAATCTACCAATCCACCAATCCACCAATCCACCAATCTACCAATCTACCAATCCACCAATCTACCAATCCACCAATCTACCAATCCACCAATCTACCAATCTACCAATCCACCAATCTATCACTCCACAGTCTCCCCCTTCGCCTCCCGGATCAGCGCCTGCTTCAACTCCCACAGCCGCTGGCTCAGCGACACGTGGTAGATGTGCGGCGTCACCAGGCGGCGCACACCGGGATCCAGGCGTGCGACATCGGCCACGCGGCGGGCGCGCAACACGTCCAGATCGGGCAGTTCAGCCGCCAGCCGGCCCTCCGCCAGCACGTCCACCAGCAGCGGCTCCAGCTCCGATAGCTCGGCCTGGGCCACGCTGCGGTACTTGGTGTGATCGGACGGGTGGCGCAAGGCAATCTCAGTTGCGCTGGCCGGCTCTTCCTCGTGCAGGGCCAGCAGGTCGGCCGTGGCGTAGCCGCGCTGGTCGTAGAGCCGCCAGACCCGCTTGTCGCCCGGCGTGATGGTCTTGGCGGCGGTCTCGGAGATCTTGATAGCCGGCGTCCAGCTCGCGTCCGTTTGCACGCCTACCAGCTTGTAGACCCCGTCCAGTGCGCCCTGGCCGCGCGAGGTGATCAGCCGCGTGCCTACGCCGTAGGTCAGCCGGCGGATCAGCGCGTCGGCGTCCACGCCGTAGCGCGGCGCCTCGTGCGCGATCTGCGTGGTGATCTGCCAGATGGTCAGCTCATCCAGGTCGTTGCTGAGCACGATAGTCGTCTCAGGGAAGCCGGCCGCGTCCAGCAGCCTGGCGGCCTGGATCGACAGATAGGCCAGGTCGCCGGAGTCCAGGCGGATGCCGACCGGCCGGTGACCCTTGCGGCGCAGTTCCTCGAAGACGGTGATGGCGTTGGGCACGCCGCTGGCCAGCGTGTCCACCGTGTCCACCAGCAGCAGGCAGTTGTCGGGGTAGACGTCGGCGTAGGCGCGGAAGGCGGCCAGCTCCCCCTCGCCCAGCGCCATGAAGACCTGCACCATGCTGTGGGCGTGGGTGCCCTTGGGCGGCAGGCCTACCACGTGCGATAAGCCGACGTTGGAGCTGTAGTCGGCCCCGCCGATCAGGGCGGCGCGCGCGCCGGCGTTGCTGCCCCGCTCCGGCCCGCGGCGCAGGCCAAACTCCAGCACTGTGCTTTCCTTGGCCACCTCGCGCAGCCGGGCGGCCTTGGTGGCAATCAGGATCTGGTAGTTGAGCAGGCTGAGCAGCGGCGTCTCCAGGATCTGCGCCACGGCCATCGGCCCGCGCACCACCGTCAGCGGGGTTTCGGGGTGGACGACGCGCCCTTCGGGGATGGCGTGCAGCGTGATGCTCTCGAAATGGCCATTTGCGCGTAGCCAATTGAGGAAATCATCGCCGAAGATGCGCTCGCCGGCCAGCCCGCGCTGGCTGCGCAGGTAGGCGATGTCCTCGTCGCGGGCGCGGGTCTGCTGCATCCAGTCGACCAGCCACTCCAACCCGGCGTTGACGCAGTAGCCAGCCTGGTGCGAGCCGTAGTTGGGGTAGCGGCGGAAGAAGTGCTCGAACTGCGCCGGCCGCTTGTGCAAGCCCAGGCGGAAATAGAGCTGAGCCATGGTGAGCTGGTACTGGTCAGTGAAGAGGATGCCCTCGGCAGTGCGTTGGTCGCTCAGATTCCTCATTCGTATTGCTCCTGTGCGATAATAGCTCTGTGTCAAGTGGCGCCATTGGGGCGGGCCGCCGTCCTTGCTTGACTGAAAACGCAGGAATCGACGTCCAACAGAACGAAGGACGCAACCGGCATCGACGAATGGACAGGTTTTGGGCACCCGCCAACTGAACGATTACGGTTCCGGTTTGCTGAATTATACGCTAAATGGGAGATTCGCTGAATGAATGCTAGCCAGGCTCATGGTTGGATGATAGGCAGGTTCAGCGCCATCGCCATAGTGGTGGCCGTGACATTGACATTGCTAGGCGTCGGGCCGGCCCGCGCCAACACGCCGATCTTCGGAGACCCGGTGTGGTTCGGCAGCGGCAGCGACTTTGCCCAGGTTGTCGCGGTGGGCGATGTGGACGGCGACGGCGATCTGGATCTGGTTGTCGGGGGCAGGAATGGCCGCGTCGTCGTCTACGTTAACGACGGAACCGGCAATTACGCACGAAGCTCTGAATTCGGCGCCTCCCGCAACGAGGTCAGTGCTCTGTTGTTGGCTGATCTCAATGGCGACGGCTATCTCGATGTTGTGACCGGAAGCGCGGGGCAGAACTACGTCTACTTGAACCAGCGGCCTGGCCGCGACCCCTCCGCGTCCGGCGCGCCGGCGCTGTATGGACCAGCCACGCCCTTCGGCGCAGCGGACGAAAGGACGCTGGCCCTGGCGGCCGGCGACGTGACGGGCGATGGGCTGTACGACCTTGTGGCAGCCAACGACGGCCAGGACTACATCTACCGCGGCGATGGCGCGGGCGGGTATGCGCTGGAGTCCCGTATCTCCCTGGGCGACAGCGTGGCTCGCAGCACCAGCGCCGCGTTGGTCGATTTGGATCGCGGGAATGGTCTTGACGTGGTTGTGGGCAGCGCCGGCCAAACGGTGCTCTTCCACAACCAGGGAAACGGGGCATTTCAGTCGCGCGACTTGACAACACCGAGCGCGGCAGAATGGCTCCAAAATTGGAGGTGTCCGGCCAGGATTTGCCGCGAGGACACCGGTCCGGTTCAAGGCGCTGCCGAGGCTGTCAGCGAAAGGCATGTGGCGGCGGCCGACCTCAATGGTGACTCCTACCCTGATCTGATCGAGGCTACATCCGACAGCCGCCTGCGCATCTTTTTGGCCGACGCGCGCGGGTCGTTCTTGCCTGCGCGTGAGATCCGCCCGGCCAGCGAGTTGCTGACCACCACCGATGTGGCGGTTGGCGACGTCGACGGAGACGGCAGGATCGACATCGTTACGGCCCACCCGTTCGCACAGAACGTCGTCTATTTGAACGCTGGCAAGGGTGAGTTTCGGCCAGGATTTGGCGTTGGCAATGAGATTGACGTGACCCGCGGGGCGGCTCTGGCGGATGTCGACGGCGACAGCGACGTTGATCTGGTCTTCGTCAACGACTCACAGCAGGGGGTGATCTATCGCAACAACGGCATGGGCGAGCTGGCCATGCTCCAGCAGTTTGGCAGCGGGCTGGAACGGCCATCGGAGGTGAAACTCGTCGACTTCAACGGCGATGGGTATCTGGACCTGGTGGTAGCGCAGGACGCCCGGCCGGCCAGCGCGAACGCCGTCTATTTGAACAGCGGCGCTGGCCGCGGCGCCGGAGACCCTGTGTTCCTGCCCGCCGCGCGCCTGGGACCAAGCAGCGTCAGGACGGCCGCTGCTCTTGTCGGCAATTTCGACCAGAACCCTTTGCCCGACGTGGTGCTGGGCAACTATGCCCAGCCGAGCCAGATTCTGTTCAACGTACAGGATTGCCAGGCTGGCGAGTCGTGCAGCGCTGAGAGCCGTGTGCTCGACGAGCAGAAGCGTCTGGTGCTGGATGCGGCCTCCGGCGATCTCGATGGGGACGGCCATCTCGACATTGTGCTCGCCATCCAGGGCGGACGCAACGTCATCTTTCTGAGCGATGGCAGCGGGGGATTCTTGCGGCCGCGCGAGTTTGGCGAGCCCAGCCTGAGCACCCAGAGCATCGCCTTGGGCGATCTCGACGGCGACGGGGACCTGGACATCGTCGCCGGGACCTCGAAGGGCCTCACCGGCCAGCAGGATTGGGTCTATCGCAACGACGGCAAGGCCGATTTCGACGCCAGGGTCGCGCTGGGCGCCGGCGCCAGCAGCACCTTCGCCGTGGCGCTGGCTGACTTCGACGGCGATGGCTATCTTGACGTGGCGGCGGTGCGGCGCGGGTTCGATGGCCGCAATGCCGTCTACCTGAACGATGGCCGGGGCAGGTTCGACTGGGCCGGCAGCGAGCGCCCATTTGGCGGCGACCTGGACGACATCCGCTTTATCACGACCAACGACTTCGACGGCGACGGCCATCCGGACATTGTGACCGATGCCGTTGTGTTCCTCAACGACGGGCAGGCCGCTTTTGGCCTCCGGCGCTCGCTGGACCCAAGCGCTGCTGCCGGCCGGCGCGACCATGCCTTCCCCGAGCCGGTGGCCGTGGGCGACTTGAACAACGATGGCGCTCCCGACCTGGTTGTGAGCAAGCGTCAACGCCAGCACCAGGTCTATCTCAACACACTGCGCCAGGCTGCCGGCCAGGGTCCATACGTCGCCATTTCCGGCCCGGCCGGCAGGGCCGCCCCGGATACAGCCGCCGGCCGGCCGGGAGTGATCCCGTTCACTGTGCAGGTTTCGGATCCCGGCGTCTATGCCCCCGGACCTGTGCGCGTTTGTTACTCATTGGACGGCGGCGGCAAGTGGAACCTCGCCCTCCAGCCCGGCCAGACGCTCGACGCCGGGGAGCGGATTGTCGAGCCGCCCAACGGATGCCCGTACCGGGAGCAGACGCTGGAGGACTGGCGCGCTAGCGGCCCCGCCTTCGACGGGCAGGGCGCGGCCACCTTCGAGTGGGACATGGCCGCCAGCGGCTTTTTCGGCCAGAGCCAGAACGTGGTGCTGCGCGCCGAGGTCTACCCCGATCACGCGCCCAGTCCCGGCGAAGTCGCTGCTATCTCTCCGCACCCTTACGTAGCCGCCACAACCGCGCCGTTTGCGGCCCGCGGCGTGCAGGTTCAGGTTCTGGATGTCAGTGATGCAGACGCCGCACCCGAAACCGCGGCCGGCGCGTTGGTGTTCAAAATCCCGGCCGGCGAACAGACCGGGGGTGTGGCCATGGGCAGCGCCGGCCGCGCCTACCAGACCGACGGCCAGGGCTACCTGCAAGGCCGCGGCAGTGTTGCGGCCGGCGACACGCTGGTGGCGCTGCTGCCGATCACCCGCACCCGCACCATCACCACGGCCTATACCCTGTTTCACACCAGCGCGCGGCCGATCAGCACGACCATCGACGCGGCGTCGGCGCCCACCAACACCTTGCTGCACCAGTTGGTCGTCTCTCCTGCCAACCCGCTGCTGCTGTTCGACTTGAACGTCTCGCTGGAGTGGGATGCTCGCAACGACCCGGAGTTCCTGCAGGAGCTTGATGCGGCTTTCAAGCGCTCGTCCGAGGTGCTGTATGATCTGTCCGACGGCCAGATGGCGCTGGGCCGGGTGCGCGTGTTCCAGGACAAGGAGAACTGGCTGACCTCCGACGTGCAGATCTACGCCAACAACCGGGTGCGTCCGCGGGCCAGCATGGGCGGCATTGCCCGCCAGACCCTCTCCGACGTGAGCCGGGACGGCGAGATCATCCCGAACGCTTACCAGCCGGGCGCCGTTCGCATGGGGCCGGTGTGGGACCCGTTCGGCCAGAGCCGGGCCGACCTGGGGCGCGATTGGTGGCGAGCCTTCGCGCACGAGCTGGGGCATCATCTGCTGTTTCTGCCCGACAACTACCTGGGCTATGAGTTCGATGAGAACGGCGACATCGTGGGTGTGGTCAGGGTCGACTGCGAAGGCAGCGTGATGACCACTGCCTACGACGACGATTACAGCGAGTTCCTCGATTTCAGCGATCTCGATCCAGCCAATTGGCCCGGCGCGTGCAGCAAGACCGTGGCAGCTCATACCACCGGTTTCTCCGATTGGGAGACGATCCAGCGCAAGTATCCGATGGTCAGCAAGCCAGGCGCTGCGCCCAACCCAGGCCCGGCGGCCCTGCCTTTAGCGCTGACCCAGGTGCAGTTTGTCCAGCCAGCAACCGCCGGCCGTGCCTTGCCCGCGCGCTTCTTCGATCTGCGCGCGGCCGGGCAGGGCGGCAGGCTGGCCGTGGCGCAAGGCCAGGCCTACCTGTTCAAGACGCAGGGCACCCCAGAGATCAGCGATGACACGGTGGTCCTGCTGGGATCGACCGGCAGCAGCGACTCGATCAAGGTGCGCGGGGCCGCCGCGGGAGACCGCGTCTGCGTGTTCGCCAACGACGGCGGATCGGCTCAGATCGGCTGCGCGGAAGGGGTCACGGAGCTCACCTCGTCGATTCCCGTCGCCGCGGTCGCCGGCTGGCAGCCCAACGTCCAGGTGCAGCCCATCATGGTTCCGACGCTGTCGATCAGCGTGACCCAGGTCGCCGGGCAGGCCGAGCCGCAGATCAGGGTGCAGCCGCTCGGCCCGACGGGCGCTGTGACCGTCAGCCAGGTCTCTCCGTTGGGCCTGGCCTCGGTGCGTTACGAGCCGCCCGCGGGCGAGGGCCGGGGCTTCACGGTGGTGATATCGGGCGCCAACACGCTGAGTTCGACCGTCCCCAGCGTGGAAGCCTGGCTGTACAGCGGCGCGTCGCTGGCCATTTCGACCATCCAGCCGTCCGCGGCAGGCCAGCCCGCGCTGATCCAGATCTCCCGGCCGGGGCTGGCGATCACCGTCACCCAGCCCATCTCATCTGGCGTCCGGCTGCGAACCCAGGTCATGCCGGGCTATCAGATCGGCGCGCAGCCCTATTCCCCCGCGGCCCCAGCGAGTGCTGTGCCCGATAGCGCTGACCCGAAGCATCGGGCGCAGGTAATCCTGGACTATCCTGCCTACAGCGGCTTCGTGCGCACCTGGGTCGAGGCGCCTGGCGATGAGTCTGGAACGTGGAAGCGCGACGTGCGCGAGGCGGTGAGCCGGTTCTACCTCAGGGCCAGCCGCAACCCCGATGGCGCCTATGCGTGGGGCGACTCGGCCATCGCCCTCCTGCCGGCCTGGCAACAGAAGCTCAGCCTGGTGCAGCAGTTGGCCGAATATCGGGCGCAAGGCTACAGCGCCGGGCAGATCCAGGCCCTGACAGGCCCAGACCGGTTGGCCGTGATGGATCCGCTTGGGCTGGGCACCGACGACCGGGCGTTGCTGGGCACCGACGACCGGGCGTTGCTGGGCACCGATGACCGGGCGCTGCTGGGCGTGGATTTCTGGCGGCAGTTGTGGACCGATGACCGGGCGCTGCTGGGCACCGACGACCGGGCGCTGCTGGGCACTGATGACCGGGCGCTGCTGGGCACTGATGACCGCGGCCTGTTGTGGACGGATGACCGGGCGTTGTTGGGCACCGATGACCGGGCGCTGTTAGGCGCCGACGACCGGGCATTGCTGGGCACAGATGATCGCGGGCTGCTGGGCACGGACGACCGGGCGCTCTTGGGCACGGATGATCGGGCGCTGCTGGGCGCGGACGTGCGCGGCCTGTACGCCAATCGCCGTTCGCCGGGCGCGCCGATTTCCTCCGCGGACGGGGGCGTGACGATCTTCAATCGCAGCAGCGCCTTGACCGGCGACCCCGGCGTGGAGTCGCTGGAGGCGCTGCCGGGCGCGCCCAACCTGCCCGCCTGGCTGACGCCGGTCGGCCAGGCCCACCGCTTCGTGGCCTCCGAAGCCGCCCCGCGCGCCATCGAGTTCGGATACTATCAGCGCGAGGTTCCGGCTGGCTACGAGCACACGCTGACCATCTACCACTCGCCGGACGAGGGCACAACCTGGACGCGTCTGCCCACGAAGCTGACCATGGACGACAACCAGGCCACCGCGCCGGCCGACGAGTCGGGCCTTTACGTGCTGACTGCCGCGGTCGAGATCCCATTCTACACAGCCGGCTGGAACCTGTTCGCCTACCCGGTACCCCAGAGTCTGTCCATCGAAGAGGCGCTGGCGTCCATTGACTGTTGCTACACGTCTGTTTATGGCTTCGACCTGTCCAACCCTGATGACCCCTGGAAGGTCTACGATCGGCGCATCGCTTCGGAGCAAGCATGGGCCAACGATCTCACCCGGCTTGACTTCGGCCAGGGCTACTGGATCAACATCACCGAGCCTGTAACCCTGACGCTGAAGGTTGGCCCGGCGCTGCCGTTCACGCCAACCCAGGTAGTCGCGCTGGCCAGCCCGGTCAGCCGGCGCGTGCCGCCGGCGGTCTACTTTGGGGAGATTGACGCTCAGCCGGGCGCTGCTGATGCGCAGGTGACGGCCCTGGTGGGTGGCGTCGAGGGATGCGGCGCGGCGGCGGTTGCCTACGACGAGACTGGGACAGGCCGCTATCTGATCAAGGTCGATGGCGCCGACGCCGGCCCGTTGAGCGTCTGCGGCCGGCCGGACCGGCCGGTGACGCTGCGCCTGGGCGAGGAGGTGATCGCCGAGAACCTGGCCTGGGACAACGCGCGCCAGACGGCGCCGGCCGCGCAGCCGGTGGTGGTCGTCGCGAAGCCCGCCGGTGGGATTCGTGTTGGCGGGCAGGTCGTGGTTGTCTACGTCGGCGCCAACCTGCGCCGCTCGGCCGGCTACGTGGACAAGCCGGACGGCGACGTGGCGGCCAGCGTCAAGGCCGGCGACCGGGGCGAGGTCATGGCGGGTCCGGTGACGGCCGATGGGCTGCGTTGGTGGCAAGTGCGCTTCGGCGCGGTCACCGGCTGGATCGCCGAACTCAGCAGCTCCGGCGTCCGCCTGTTGCAGGCCAGCCCATAGCACAAGGCGGCGCGGATAAGCTCAGCGTTGCCCTGGGAGCCAGGCAAGTTCTCGTAGCGCAAACCGCCGGATTGCGGCTGAACAATCCGGCGGTTTGTTCTACATCGCTGGCGGGTGATTTGCGTCGACGTGTGGTAGAGGTTGTTCGACAGGATTTACCGGCCTGGAACGTTGGCCGCCTGCCAGGTTGCGATGAGCTCGCGGTGGGCGGGGACGGCCTCGCGAAATGACTGGCGCAACCGCGGGTCGTCGATAGCCTCGGCCAACTCTTGAAGATGGCGGTGGCCTTCGTCCAGCGCCCGGGTCGCCCGCGGCGGGTCGCTGTCTTGCAGCGCCTGGAAACAGGCCAGGTAGACCTGCGCCGGCGACTCCATGCCGCCCAGGCCGTGCGTCTCGATCCAGGCCAGGCACTCCCCGGCCAGACGCGCAGCCTCGGCCGGCTCGCCCTGGGCCAGGGCCGCCAGCGTCAGGCCGGCCAGGTCGTCGATGGACGCGCCGCTGCCGGGGGACAGCTCGCGGCGGATCGTCAATGCCTCTTGCAACACCTGCGCGGCCTGGGCGGGCCGGCCAAGCTGCAGCAGCGCGTGGCCCATGTGAGTCAGTGTGTAGCCCTGCCCGCGGCGATAGCCGATGGCCCGCTGGATGGCCAGCGCCTGGTCGTAGCGCTGCACGGCCGCGTCCAGATCGCCCAGGTCGGCGGCCGCCAGCCCCAGCACGTCGAGGCTGGCGGCTTCCCCCTCGCGGTCGTTCATGGCGCGGCAGCCGGCCAGCGCCTGCTCATGGCAGCGCTGCGCCTCGGCGTAGGCGCCCAAACGCAGATAGGTGTTGCCCAGGGTGGCCAGGATCTGCACCTCGCCCTGACGCCAGCCGCCGCGCTGCGCGACTGCCAGGCTCTCGTCGAACTGATCCAGGGTGCGCTGGTACCGGCCCAACTGCTTGTTGATGGTCGCCACCATGTAGCCGGCGCTGACCTCGCCCTTCAGGTCGGATATCCGGGCGTACAGGGCGCTGGCGCTGGCCACGTAGCGTTCGGCCGTTTCGAAGTCATCCTGGTAGTAGCGGGCGACGCCTATGTCGTAGGTGCTTTGCGCCTCGGTGCGGATATCGCCGGCCTGGCCGGCCAGGTCTCTTGCCTGTTCGAGCCATTGGATGGCTTCCTCGTATTCTCCCCGGTGCAGCAGGATGCGCCCCGACAGCGCGCGGCCTCTGGCTTCGGCGTCGTCGTCGCCTGCCAGCCTGGCCGAGCTGATGGCCGCCTGTGCGTGGGCCAGGGCCGCAGGGATGTCGCCGGTGGCGCGCCGGTAGTTGGCCTGGCGCAGGCTGACCTCAGCGTGCAGCCGCGGGTCGGCCAGTTGCTCTGCCAGGGCTGCCAATGCTTGCAGGTCTTCCGCCTGTCCCCGGCGGTCGCCCTGCCAGTTGAGTACAGCCTCGCGGCCCAGCAGCAGGTCACAGCGCTCTTGCGGCGTCGGGTTCAGCGCCAGCGCGCGCGTGAAGTAGTCGACCGCGGCCTGGTTGTGATAGGAGCGGGCGGCCTCCTGGCCGGCCAGGGTCAGGTAGCGCCGCGCCGGCTCCGCCTGGTCTGCCTGTTCGAAATGCAAGCCGATGGCCGCGGCCGCCGGCGTCACGTCGGCCGCATAGAGCGTCTCCAGCGCCTCGGCCGCCAGCAGGTGGAACTGCTGGCGCCGCTGGTGGGTGAGCATCCCGTAGGCCGTGTCGCGCACCAGCGTGTGGAGGAAGATGTAGCGCAGCTCGTTGAGGGGCTGCCAGATGGCGGCCTGCTCGGCCGACGCCACCACGGTCTCCAGCGGGCGATTGTTGTGCAGCATCTGCGACAGCAGGCGCACCTCGAACTCGCGGCCCAGCACGGCCGCGGTATGCACCACCGTGCGGATCTCCTGGGCCAGCGTGTCTATGCGGGCGATAATCAGCGCCTGCACGTCGGGCGGCGCGGCCGCCAGGTCCAGCGACGGGACGCCCAGCGCGCCTGTCTCGTCCGGCGCCAGCTGTCCCTGTTCCCTCAGGTGCAGGACGTACTGCTGGGCGAACAGGGGATTGCCCTCGGTCTGGCGCTGCAGCAGCGCGAGGAGCGACGGGGCCGTGGGCGCGCCCAGGATGTCGGCCGCCAGGCGGGCCAGCTCGTCCTCGCTCAGGCGGGCCAGCTCGATCTGCGTCCAGGGCAAGTCGGCGACCAGCCGGACCAGGCGGTCGCTCAACTCCCCGGCCAACTGCTCGCTGCGGGCCGTCGCCACCAGGGCCACCGGCCGCCCGGCGACGCGCCGCCACAGCCGCTCCAGCAGCGCCAGCGACTCCGCGTCCAGCCATTGGGCGTCTTCGAGCAGCAGGATGAGCGGCTGGCGCAGGCTTTCGACCAGCACCAGGGTGATGAGGCCCTCGACGGTGTTCTCGAAGCGGCCCTCCGGGTCCATCTCCTCGTAGAGCGAGTCGGGCCAGCGCAGTCCGACCAGCGCGCCGATGAAGCTGCGTGTGCGGTCCAGCTCGCGGCCCAGGGCGGCGTCCCCGGCCTCGGCCACCAGCAGGTTCATGCGCCGGTTGAACGCCAGCTTGTTGCGGGCGTCGATCTGGGTGGGGGACTGGCCGAAATAGTCCATCAGCCAGTGGCGGAAGGGGCCGAAACTGGCGCGCAGCGTCTGATTGGCCTGGCACAGCGCCCAGGCTGCGTGCAGCGCCTCGACGGCCGGCGCATGGCGCACGGCATGGATCAGGTGGCTTTTGCCCATGCCGGCTTCGCCCAGGATGATGGCCGCGCCCGCGCAGTCGCCCTGGCTCAGCGGCTGCAGGAACGCCTCCAGTTGGCGCAGCTCGCGCTCGCGCCCAACCAGCGGCCAGCGGAACAGACTGTCGTGCCCTTCCTTGCGGTCCAGGAGTTGGTAGACACTCTGTTTGGCGGCGAAGCCCTTGAAGGAGCGCTCGCCAACGAACTCCAGCTCGAAGCGCTGTTCGGCCCGGCGCGCGATTTCTTCATCCAGCAGGATTTCGCCGGGCGACGAGGCTGTCATCAGCCGCGCCGCCAGGTTGACGCCGCGGCCATAGCAGGTGTATTCCTCAGCGCGTGCGCCGCCGATGGCCCCGGCATGGGCGATGCGATAGGTGACGCCCGCGCTGACGGGGATGCTGGTGCGCGCCTGCAGATCCAGCAGGAAGTCCAGGCTGCGCTGCAGGTCGTTCTCATGGGTCACCGGCGCGCCCCAGAAGACCAGCAGGTTGGCGCCCTTGTCGCCGAAATCCAGCCGATTGATGAACCCCCCGTAAAGCTGCTGTAGCTCGAACACGGTCTGGACGAACGCGTGCAATTGGGTCTCGGTGCGCACCGTGGGCAAGGCCACGAAGACGCTGATTACCCAGCGAAACTCGCCGGAATACTCCTGGGTCAGGACGGAAAGCGGGAAATAGCGGCTGAGGGTAGCAAGGTCCGGAGTGTCTGGCGTTGCTGGATGGCCTGCCGGCAGTCCGGTGTGGATGCCAACCACGCGGCCGACCTCGCCGTTGGCTTCGGCGGTCGCTGTTCCGGCCAGCAGGCGGCCGGCTTCCTGGCTGAGCATGATGTCGCCGGCGCGGGCGTGGTGCTCTGCTGCGGCGCACCCGTCGATGGCGTCGCCGCGGAAGTAGTACACCGCCCGCTGGTCATCGGATGAGCGCACGATGCCCCACTGCACCTGGCCGAAGGCCAGGCCGACTTTGACGCCGACCGCGAAGGCGCCGTAGGGCGAGGCGTGGATGGGATGCTCCTGGCAGGCCGCCTGGATGCGCACGGCGGCTGCCAGCGCGCTGCGGGCTGCGTCCAGGTCACTGCCGTTCCCGCTCACCGGGAAGATGGCAGTGAACGCGTCGCCGGCCTGGCTTGCCACGAAGCCGCCGTGTTGGAACACAGCCTCGATCGTTGGGTCGAAGGCCGCCCGCATGATGTCGGCGGCGACCTCGGCCCCGTGTTGGCCGTGCGCCATCAGGGCATCCATCATGGCGCTGAAGCCGGAGATGTCGGCAAAGAGCGTGGCGGCGCTGAACGCCCCGCTGAACACACCGCTGCGGTGCTGCTCCAGAATGAAGCGCGGCGCCAGGGGGTGGATTGTTGAAGGCGTTTGGGACTGAGGCGTTGTCATGTCACCGGTTCCGTTCTGGTTTTTGCTTCAACGTTTCTGCATCAGTTGAACGGCGAGTTGCTCGATTTCTGATCGCAGCGCCAGCGTGGCCAGCCAATGCGGCGGGATGCCGGACGCGCCATAGAACGCGCCGGCCACCTGGCCGCAGACCGCCGCCGTGGTATCGGCGTCATCGCCCAGGTTGGCTGAGGACAGAATGGCCTGCTCGAAGCTGTCGGCGTGGTAGAAGCACCACAGCGCCGCCTCCAGACTGTCCACCACGTAGCCGGAGCCGCGGATGGCGCTTTCGGTTTTGGTAAGGTACTCGCTGCGGGCGATAGCGGCGATCTTGCCGGCGCCCGTGAAGCTGGTGCGGTCGCCCAGCAGAACCCCCTCCTTGGGCGCGCCTTGCAGCGCGCGGTAGAGAATGCGGCTGAACAGCCGGCACGCGTCCAGGCATTCGGCCGCGGCGTGGGTAGTGCGCGAGCTTTCCACGGCGTAATGTTCGCTCGCGTCCAGATCGGGGAAGTAGAACATGGGAACCGGCGCCAACCGCATGATGCTGCCGTTGCCGGCCGAGTAGGGATCGGTGGATCCCGCCATGGGGTCGCTGGTGCGCTGATAGCGGGCCAGCGCGGCGGCCACGGTGTTGCCGATGTCGAAGCAGCGGCCAGTGCTGCTCATATAGCCTTCATCGCGCCAGCGGACATAGCGCGCCATCTGGTCGGCGGCGTCGAAGCCGTCGCGCTCCACCAGGCTGGCAGCCAGGCAGAGCGCCATCGACGTGTCGTCGGTCCACTGGCCGGCCTCCAGATGAAACGGCCCGCCGCCCACCATGTCCGTCAGCGGCGCAAAGCTGCCGCGCGGGCGAAACTCGATGGTCGTGCCCACGGCATCGCCGGCCGCCAGGCCCAGCAGGCAGCCGCGGAAGCGGTCTTGTAGGTCCATACTTTATCTCCTGAAGGTCACAGAGGGCACAGAGAAAAAGCAGAGGTCCCTCTCCCTCTTCTCTGCGTCCTCTGTGTCTCCTTTGCGAACTCTGTGTAAGCTCCGCGCTTGGCCATTTATGTCAGACGCGCGTATCATGTCGTCGAGGTTTGATGATGCGCTATCTTGTGATGGTCTTTGTCCTGATGACGGCCCTGGTGGCGGCATTGCGCCGGCTGGTATTAGCTTACGTGCCGCCGGCCCAGCCGCTGCGCCCGGCTGATGTCATCATCGTCCTCGGCCACCCGGCCAATGCCGATGGCGGCCCCAGCCCGGCTATGCGCGAGCAGGTGGCGCTGGCGGCGGCGTTGTACCGGGCTGGCCTGGCGCCGATGCTGCTCTGCACCGGCGGCGCAGTCTACAACCAGCACGTCGAGGCGCAGGTGATGGCCGGCCTGGCCGTGCAGCAGGGTGTGCCGGCTGATGCTATCATCACGGAGACCCAGTCGCGCGACACCGTCGAGAACGCCCGTTATTGCCGCCAGATCATGCAGGTGCGCGGCTGGCGGGACGCCATCGTCGTTACCACGCCCCATCACGTGCGCCGCGCCAGCCGCATCTTCCGTCTGGCCGGCATCCCGCACCAGATGGCCTATCCGGCGCACAGCTATGAGATGGCGTCATGGCGTGCGCGCGGCCGCGCGTTGCGCTGGGATCTGCTGGGGCTGGGCTGGCTGCTTGTGTCGCAATGGTTCGACCTGGATCCGTCCTGGTGGGCGAAGCGGCGAACAGCGCAAGCAGCGCGCGGTACAGGATCCCAGTGACGGCCGAGCGTTTGTAGTGACGGCTAATCAATCCAGTTTACGCAGGCGCCTCGGGTCAATCAAAACCAGGTGGTTGCGTGTTCTGAATCTGCCCAAAGATCGGGCAGAGTGCGGCAACATCGAGCGCAAGATGCCATCTTGCAGCACAGCGGCAGAGCAGGGTGTAGCGCAAGATGC
>CAZVGR010000049.1:474-36444 GCA_964626845.1 uncultured Anaerolinea sp. | reverse complement strand
CCGCTGCTGTCTGTGCCCACCATGCCAAAGCGATGGGTCTCATGCGGGCTGACCGAGCGCACCGCAATGGTGCAGTCCGCGCCCGTGGTCTCGTGAAAGCGCAGCAGCGGGCGGTAGTCCATCTTGTAGATGTGGTCGCCGGCCAGCAGTAAGACGGTGTCCACGCGCCGCTCGGCCACGTAGTCCAGGTTGAAGCGCACCGCATCGGCTGTGCCGCGCTGCCAGGCTCCTGATTCGCCCTCGCCGCTGACATAGGGCTGCAACAGGTGGACGCCGCCTACGGCCCGGTCCAGGTCCCAGGGCTTGCCGTTGCCGATATGATCGTTCAGCGAGCGCGGCTTGTACTGAGTCAGCACTGCTACATCGAAGATGTCAGAGTTGATCAGGTTGGACAGCGAAAAGTCGATAATGCGATACTTGCCGCCAAAGGGGATAGCAGGCTCGGCTCGCTCGGTAGTCAGAACGCTGAGGGCTGGGCTGGGGCCGCCGGCCAAAATCATTGCCAGGATACGCATGGAAAGCTCCTTTACACCGTTTCGCCGCTGGGCACGAAGCCGTTGAAAGCTGCAAAAGCCTCTTCTTCGACAGCGGCATTGATCAGCACGTTGCGACCGATGCGCACGTTGGACGGGATGTGGGCGCCCTTGCCGACGACGCTGATGCCGGCCCACAGCTTGTCCGGTCCCTGCTTGTTGGCCACGTCAAAGTCGCCGCCGAAGCCCAGCAATGCACCCGACCCGACGACCACCTCTTTGTCCACCACCACGCGATCCAGCACTGCGCCGGGGCCGATCCAGGCGTCGTTCATCACCACCGACTCGCGCACGACCGCGCCGGGCGAGACGTAGACGCCGGGCGAAAGCACCGAGCGCTCCACCTGGCCGCGGATGACGCAGCCGTTGGCCAGCAGACTGTTGTGGACGCGCGCCTGCGGGCCGAGCTTAACCGGCGGCCGTTCCTGGCTGCGGGTCCGCACCGGCCAGGAGTTGTCGTACAGGTTGAGGGGCGAGTTGGGGTCCAGCAGCGCCATGCTGGTCTCCCAGTAGCTGTCCACCGTTCCCACGTCTACCCAGTAGCCATCGAAGCGGTAGGCGAAGGTACGATAGTCGCGAATCATCTCAGGGATTACATGCTTGCCGAAGTCCAGCTCTGGGTGAGCCTCAGAACTGGCCACCAGGCGCTGCTCCAGCACTTCGGCGTTGAAGACGTAGATGCCCATGCTGGCCAGATTGCCCTTGTCGCGCTCCTTGGGCTTCTCGTGAAAAGCCGAGATGCGCATGTCCTCGTCCACCGACATGATGCCGAAGCGGTCGGTTTCATCGAGGGGCACCTCCATGACGGCCACGGTCATATCGGCGCGGTTGTCCTCGTGGAAACGCAGCATCTTGGCGTAGTCCATCTTGTAGATGTGATCGCCGCCCAGCACCAGCACGCGCTCGGCCCGCATCTCGCGCACATAGTCCAGGTTCTGCAAGACGGCATCGGCCGTGCCGCGATACCACACCTGGGTGCCGCCGCCTACCTGATAGGGCTGCAGCAGGCGCACGCCGCCCGAAGCCCGGTCCAGGTCCCACGGTTTGCCAATGCCGATGTGCTCGTTGAGCGAGTGCGGCCGGTACTGGGTCAGCACGGCGATGTTGTAGATGTTGGAGTTGACGCAGTTGGAGAGGGTGAAGTCGATGATGCGATACTTGCCAGCGAAGGGCACCGATGGCTTAGCCCGCCGCTCCGAGAGAACGGTCAAACGGGTGCCTGCGCCGCCCGCCATGACCATGGCAATAACCTTCATAAAGGCCTCCTTGCTGAGGATGCGCGTGCCTGGGGATGGATGGGGGCGCAGACCGTGACAATCTGGCACGAGACAACGCCGTCCAGCCATTCGATTCAATAGACCTACAGCGGCCGCGTTGACCAGCGCCGCCAAATGTGCTATATTCTATCTTACCCTTGGGCCTGTGGCAAGTAGTAACGCTGATAGATAGAAAGTTTGCATGAGCAACGATCCCTCCCCCAACGATTACCTGGGCAACATCACCTTCACTGTGTTGGACGTGGAGACCACGGGGCTAAGCGCGGACAGTGGGCATCGCATCTGCGAGATCGCTCTCTTGCGTTTTCGCGGCGGCAAGGTGCTGGACAGCTTTGAAAGCTTGATCGATCCACAGCGCTCTGTCTCGCCGGGCGCGTCGGCTGTCAATGGGCTGAGCGACTTTCAGCTCAACGGTCAGCCCATTTTCAGCCAGGTGGCGCAGGATGTGCAGGCCATGCTGGCTTGTTCCGTGCTGGTGGCCCACAACGCCCCCTTTGATCTGAGCTTTCTGGCGGCCGAATGGCGGCGGCTGCGCTGGCCGCCCCGCCTCGGTTTCGCGGTGGATACACTGCTGCTGGCGCGCCGCTTGTACAACTTCCGGCGCAACAACCTGGTCGATGTCGCTCGCTCGTTGCGTGTGCGCATCGACCGCGAGCACCGGGCCATGGGCGACGTGTGGACGACGCTGCGCGTGCTGCAGGTGATGTTGGCCGATCTTAACCGGCAGGGGGCTGTGACCTTGGGCCATTTGCTGGACGCACAAGGGGGCAACGTGCTTTGGCCAGAGCCGCAAGCCCGCAACCTGCCGCCGCTGCTGGAAACCGCTTTGAATGAAGGGCGGCGGCTTTGGCTGCGCTATCGCAGCCCACAAGGTCGGGTCAGTGAGCGGTGGGTCGAGCCGCTGGATGTGACCGGCGATGGCCAGGCGGTCTATCTGGCCGCCTATTGTCTGGAGCGCGGCGAGCAGCGCACGTTTCGCATGGACCGTATCCTGGAAATGCGCCTGGATGGCGACTCTTTTGGGGACCAGGACGAAAGCGGATGAACCTGCAAACGATCACCGAGCGCGCAAGCTGGAACCGCGCGCTGCTGACTCTGCCAGCGCCGCATCTGCTGCAAAGCTGGGAGTGGGGCGCTGGCAAGGCGCAGACCGGCTGGGCCGCCCACCGTCTGCTCTGGCAGTCCGCGGAGACCGGCGCAGTCACGGCCGCTGCCAGCCTGCTGCTGCGCCGTCTCAGCCGCCTCCCCTGGGGCGTGGCCTATGTGCCCAAGGGGCCAGTGCTGGACTGGAACGATCCGGCCGCGGTCGAGCTGGCGCTGGCCGGCATCGAGACGGCCGCCCGCCAACGCCGCGCCATCTTCGTCAAGATCGACCCTGACCTGGACCCGACCAGCCCGGCTGGACAGCAGCTTGTGGATGCCCTGCGCCGCCGCGGCTGGCAGCCCTCGGCCGAGCAGATCCAGTTCCGCAACACCGCGCTGTTGGATCTGGCCGCGGGTGAGGAAGCGCTGCTGGCCGGCATGAAGCCCAAGTGGCGCTATAACATCCGCCTGGCCGAGCGGCGCGGGGTGACAGTGCGCATCGGCAGCCCGGCCGACCTGGCGGCGTTCTATGCGCTCTACGCTGAAACAGGCGCCCGTGATGGCTTTATCGTTCGCCCCTTTGAATATTATCACCAGACCTGGCTGAGCTTCATGCAGCCGGCTGACGATGAAGCGCCTTGGGCGTCTTTGCTGCTGGCCGAGGTCGAAGGGGACGCGGTGGCGGGGTTGATGCTCTTCGGCTTTGGCGCAACGGCCTGGTATCTGTATGGCGCATCCAGCGAGCGGCAGCGCTCCTTGATGCCCAACCACCTCTTGCAGTGGCAGGCCATGCGCCTGGCGATTGCCCGCGGCTGCGCCACCTATGACCTGTGGGGCGCGCCCGACGTGCTGGAGGAGAGCGACGCGCTGTGGGGCGTGTGGCGCTTCAAGGAGGGGTTCGGCGCGCGCTTTGCGCCCCACATCGGCGCGTGGGATTATCCGGTCAACCGGCTGCTTTACAACCTGTACAGCGACGCCATGCCGCGCATGCTGGACCTGATGCGCAGCCGGCACAAACAGGCTCCTGCAACGCCTGAAGATCAGGCCGCCCATGGGTGAGCTGGCCGCGCTGGCTACCTCCGCTCTCTGGTCGTTCACCTCCATCCAGTTCACGCTAGCCGGCCGCCGCGTCAGTTCGCCCGTCGTCAACCGGGCGCGGCTGGTGGCGGCCGTGCTCTTCCTTGCGCTGTTCTTTGGCGAGCGGGTGACGTGGCGGGCGGTGGTGGGAACAGTGATGGCGCTGGCCGGGGCAACGTTGATTCTCCTGTTCTCGAAAAGTGCTTGACTTACGCCCGTCCCAGTCGTATAATGGAGCTAATCGTGTTTCGCCATCGTGGCGCTGCGGCCACACTCGTTCAGCAGGGAGGATACCCATGGAACGACGTCGGAACCATTTTCTCGCTCTGTTGGCCATCGTTGCACTGTTGGTCGTGTCTACCGGTGCTGCCGGCGCCTCTGGCGGCGCTACGATGTCCGACTGGTCGGCCTGGCAAGCCTATTTCACCCCCATCGTCCCGGCAACACCGCACGGGCCAGCCAGCCCCGCCGGGTTGCCGATCCCGACACAATCGCCATCCAACGCGCTTTTGCAGGCCTGGGTCAACATGATCCCCACCTTGCCAGAGCCAGCGCAGATGGCCCACGCCGAAGAGGCGGCGCGCCCCCGCGATCACACCACGATTGTCGGCCATGGCCCAGCAGCCACCGGCGCTGCGGCCCGCAACCAATGGGCCTATGGCAATCAACTGTTGAACTCCGCCAATCCCGGCCCCTTCTTTGAGACCTTCGATCACTTCTACGGCACCACCTGGCGTCAGATACCGCACCTCTGGGGCGCATACGCCTACCGCGGGGCTGACAGCGTGGTGCTGACGGCTGAGAAAGTGGTCAAAGATGAAAGTCCCTACGACGGCAGCTATTCGATGAAGATCGCCGCATCGGTGCCGTTTGAGGCTGGCATCTCGCGTGAGATCAAGGTGCCGCCGGGCTCGGAGGTCAAGGTGCGCACCATGTACGTACTGTACGATCACGGCGGCCTGCACAACGGCAACGTGCTGACCTACGAGTGGGCCGCGCTGGGCGTCAAGTGTGACGACATGGACGCCGAGTGGGTCAACGGCCCATGGCACGGCCAGTGGCTGCCGCTGGAGCATACTGTGACCGCCGGACCTGAAGGCCGGATCATGATCTTCCTGCAAGTGATCAGCCCGCTGGCCGAGAACGTCAACGCCTACTTCGACGATGTTCAGATCTGGGTCGACGGCGAGCCGTACACAGGCTAGTCTGCCCTGTTTCACAAAGACAATCGGCCAGGAGCGCAGCTCCTGGCCGATTGTCTTTGTCCTGAACGAAGCTTCAATCCGCCCTGCCGGTCAACGGCGCGTTGGTGTCCAACAACACTTGCTGGATGACCTCGTAATCGCCGAAGTACTCGCGGTCGAAAGTCCGGCCGTCGACCGTGCCTGTAAACAGCCAGCGCTTGACGTATTGCATCAAGGCCAGGACGCCGGCTTGGGTGTCGTAGCAGGCCTGCCCCTCGAACACGGCCGTCCAGCCATCGGCTTGGGTCACTTCCTGTGAGCGGGTTTCGGTACACCACAAGGCCAGCGTGGCGCCGGCAAGGTCGGCGGTGCGGCTGGCTGGCCCTGGATTGGCGCCCTCCCAGATGTTGAACAGCGGCGCGTTGGTTGCATTTTGGCGCTCACGGCCAGTATAGCGGTCCACCTGGGTCAGCCAACGCTCCGGCGCGCCGCAGCCATCCTCCCAGGTCGCCTGGCGTTGGACTTCCAGCCAGCGGTCGCCAAGCGTTCGCAGCGCCGCAGCCTGGCTCTCTCCGATGCAGAACTCCTGCTGGCATCCCCGCCCGTTGCATTCCCAGCGCATGGCCCACGACGCGCTCAGGTCGTCCGGCAACACCGGGCCAACCACGGGAACGGACTGGGTATCGCCCTGGAAGCGCACGATGGTGCGGC
Source organism: uncultured Anaerolinea sp. (assembly GCA_964626845.1). Classification (GTDB taxonomy): domain Bacteria; phylum Chloroflexota; class Anaerolineae; order JAAEKA01; family JAAEKA01; genus JAAEKA01. Next base: position 30,579 of record CAZVGR010000049.1, on the reverse strand, counting down.
TGACCCACCCTGCCTTGCCATCCGCGCAGCACACCCGCCACCAGACCTGCCCCTCATCGCGGCCGTAGACATCCAGCACATCGCCTTGGCGCGCCGTGGCCAGCACGTCGAAGGCCATGCCAGGGCCGCCGCGCAGATTAGCCTGCTGGGAGGTGACAATCACCTGGCCGGCTGGTGTGGGGGTGGGCGAAGGCGCGATCGGCGTAGCCGCGAGGGCCTGGCCTGCCGCGCCAGAGAACAGCGCTGACCAGGGCGAGTCTGCGATCGGGCTGGCCGGTTGCTGCACAGCGGGGGTGGCCGTGACTGTCGCAGCGGGGGTGACAGCGCCGGTTGCCGTCGGCGTGATCACGACCGTGGACAGCGCGCGCGGGGTGGACGTGGGCGCTATCGTGGCTGTGATGATGCTGGCCGGCGCTGGCGAGGCGGTGGCCGTGATTGCGCCGGCCGCGGTCAGTGGAGCGGTTGCGGCCACGCTTTCGCCGGTGATGGTCATCGGCGCAGTGGCGGTGATGGCCAGCGTTGGCGTCAGGGTCGCCGTGGCGGGCGGCGTCAGCGCAGTTTCGGTCGCCTGAAGGATGAACTGCACCGCGGCCGCCTCGGTGGCTTTGGCTGCGGCGATCATCTCGCCGGCGGCGGCGTCGGTGGCGCGCAGTTGGGCGTACTGGGCATAGGCCTCCAGTTGTTGTTCCGTAGGCGGCGGGGTGGTACAGGCTGCTGCCAACAAGAGCAGCGGGGCGAGAACGAAGGCAAGGATCAGCCTCATGAGCCTCCTCCTTCTTGCTACACAACACGAACAGGCAAGCGTCAGAGTTACTACTCAGGCGCCGGGCACTTGCACCCCGTGGACGGCTGCAATCGGCTCTACAGACTTCGTTAGCAGGCGTAAATGCAAGTGCCCGGCACCTGGGCCTGAGTAGTAACTGTTGCCGCAATTATAGACCGGCCTGAGCGCCTTGTCAATCGCTCGATGCCCTGGCGCATCTGTGCCAACCCGGTTTGCCCGCTGGCTGCAACGCGGCTAGAATAGAGTCGTCGTTGGTCCTCGTTTTATCATAGGTGCCGGGCACTTGCCTTTGCACCTCCAGCGACGTCTGTCGAGCAAGTGCCCGGCACCTGAGTAGCAACCTCGCCGGATGATTGAACGGTTATGCCAGACACACCCATACGCACCCAACAGATTGCCCTGCGCAACGCCTATACCGCCAATGATCCGTTGCGCTGCGCGGTTCATCACCTGAACCTGGCCAGCCAGATGGCGGCCGATGGCGGCGAGTCGACAACTCATCTGGCCCACACAGTGGCAGGCGCCGTGCTGCTCTTTCAGGCTGATGGCGACCTGCTGCCCGACTCGCTGGGCCAACTGGCCATGAGCTTTGTGTACCATGCCCCGCGCAAGCCGCCCTTGCCCGATGACTTCGACGCGCTGGCCGCCATCGTCGAGCAGGTCGATGGGGTGCGCTTTTCCGAGATGGCCGCACAGCTCAGCCTGGACGGCGGCGCCAGCGGCGACGAGGCCTTGCACGCGGTGGTAGGCATGGCCCGCTATATGGCGGCCGGATGATCGGTAACCGGTAAACAGCGATCGGTAAACAGTCGCCAAAGTTTCCCCAGCTCCTCCGAGTTCCTCCCAGACCCCCTATGACCGCACGCAGCCGCACACCTCACTATCCGCCCGGCCCCAAAGAGCGCTTTCCCATGCAGTTCGTGCTGCGCTTCGGCGCTGACCGGCTGGGCTTTTTGCAGGAGATGGCGTCCTACGGCGACATCTCCCACATGATGACGCGTGGATTGCACTTCTACCTGATCAACCAGCCAGAGCTGATCCAGGACGTGCTGGTGACGCACCACCGCAATTTCATCAAGAGCCGCGCCTTGCAGGCAGCGCGCCGGCTGTTGGGCGATGGGCTGCTGACCAGCGAGGGCGATCAGCACCTGCGTCAGCGCCGCCTGGTGCAGCCGGCCTTCCACCGCCAGCGCATGGCAGCCTACGGCCAGGTGATGAGCAGCTACGCCGCACAAACAGCCGAGCGCTGGCAGACCCTGGGCAACGGCGCGGCCGTGGACATGTCCCAGGAGATGATGCGGTTGACGCTGGGCATCGTGGGCAAGGCGCTGTTCGACGCCGACGTGGAAGGGGAGGCGGCCGAGATCGGCCAGGCCCTGACCGAGGCGCTGCACGCCGTCAACCGGCTGTTGTTACCGGGCGGGGAGCTGACGGAGAAGCTGCCGCTGCCAGCCAATCAGCGGGCCGAGCAGGCGCTGCAGCGCCTCAATGCCACAGTTTATCGCATCATCGCCGAACGACGGGCCAGCAGCGAGGATCGCGGCGACCTGCTGTCGATCTTGCTGGCAACGCGCGACGACCAGGGCAGCATTATGAGCGATGACCAGGTGCGCGACGAGGCCATGACCCTCTTCCTGGCCGGCCACGAAACCACGGCCAACGCGCTGACCTGGACCTGGTACCTGCTGGCGCAGAATCCTGCCGAGGAGCGTCAACTGCACGCCGAGTTGGACCGGGTGCTGGCCGGCCGCCTGCCCACCGTGGACGATCTGCCCAACCTGCCCTACACCCGCATGGTGCTCAGCGAGGCCATGCGCCTCTATCCACCAGCTTACGTGGTCGGCCGCCAGGTGGTCGAGCCTTACCAGGTGCGCGACTACGTGATCCAGCCTGGCTCGACCGTCTTCGTCAGCCAGTTCGTCATGCAGCGCGACCCCCGCTATTGGTTTGACTTCGAGCGCTTCGACCCCAACCGCTGGACGCCGGAGGCTGTGGCGCAGCGGCCCAAGTTCAGCTATTTCCCCTTCAGCGCCGGCCCGCGCAACTGTATCGGCGAGGGCTTCGCCTGGACTGAGGGCATGCTGGTGCTGGCCACCCTGGCCCAGCGCTGGCAGGCCCGGCTGGTTCTGGGCCATCCTGTGGAGTTGGACCCGCTGATCACCTTGCGCCCCAAGCACGGCATGCGTATGACACTGCACCGACGGGGGATATAGACCAACACGTCGGGGGAATTCTCGGGCGCCGGGTGCGAGCATGTTGATTGAGTAGGCCGCCGTATCGAAATCAACGTGCTCGCACCCGGCGCCTGCTGTCTCTCCACATCATCTCCACATTCTATCCATAACCCCACCACAAGCTTCATCTATACTGAGATCGTGTCCGTAGCTTATGTGTTGGAGGCAAGATGAAGCAGACCAGGAAGACCAAGGGCCAGCGGCGCTGGCCGTTGTTTGTTGTAGTGTTGGTTGTGGCCGCCGCCGCAGCCGGTGGCTGGTACTATCTCAACGGCCGCGAGGCTGCCAATGCAGCCGAGACCACGCCAACGCTGCAAACAGCCAAAGTACGCAGCGGCGATATCATCATTACCGCTAACGGCAGCGGTAACCTGCTGCCCGCCAGTGAAGTGGCGCTGGGCTTTCGCTCCGGCGGCGTCCTGGCCGATCTGACTGCTCAGCCTGGCGACCAGGTCGAGGCCGGGCAGATCCTGGCGCGGCTGGATGACGCCGACGCGCGCGCCCAGGTGGCGCAGGCTGAAGCCAACCTGCGGCTGGCCGAGCTCAAACAGGCCGTACAGACCTCGGGTGCTGACCCGGCTGCGCTGGCCGCATCCCAGGCCAGCCTGGCCGCGGCGCAGGCCGACTTGGCCCGGCTGTTGGCGCCCCCCACCGACGCCGCCCTGCTGGCGGCGCAGGAAAATCTGCGCAGCGCCCAGGACGCGTTGGCCCTCCTGTCAGCCGGCCCCGATCCTGAGAAACTCGCTGTGGCCCAGGCCAATCTGACCCTGGCCGAGATCAACGTGCGGGCCGCGCAGGCCGCCTACGACAAGATCGCCGGCCGCCCCGATGCCGGCGCCACCCCGCAGGCTGCCGCCCTCTGGCAGGCGACCACCGCCTATGAAAAGGCCCAGGCGGAGTACGACGAGATCCAGGCAGGTCCCACGGCCGATGCTGTAGCCGCGGCGCGGGCCAAAGTAGCCGTTGCCCAGGCGCAACTGGATGCCTTGCGGGTCGGGCCGGACGCCGGCGCGCTGCAGGCAGCCGAGGCGAAAGTTGCCCAGGCCCAGGCCCAGATGGAAGCGCTGCTGGCCGGCGCCAGCCAGAACGACCTGGAAACAGCGCAGTTGAGCGTGACCCTGGCGGGCTATGCCCTGGAGAACGCGCAGCGTGCGCTAAGCAACACCGAGCTGCGCGCGCCCATTGCCGGCACTGTCATGACTGTTAATGCCACCGTGGGCGCAGCGGTCGGCTCAACCCCGATTATCACCGTGGCAGACCTGAGCATGCCGCAGCTACGCTTTTGGGTTGAGGAAACAGATCTGATCAGTGTGGCGGCTGGCAATCCTGTAGAGATCATCTTCGACGCCCTCCCAGACCTGGTCTTTTCAGGAGTTGTGACGCGCGTTGATCCGGCGATTGTTACGGTGAGTGGAACACCTGCTGTGCAAGCATGGGCCAACATCAACATCACAGAGCATCCTGTTAAGCTGCTGTCCGGCATGACAGCCGAGGTGGAGATCGTTGCAGGCGAGGCTGAGAATACGTTGTTGGTACCTGTTCAGGCCCTGCGCGAGCTGGCGCCGGGCTCTTACGCAGTCTTCGTCGTCAAGGACGACGGTCAGTTGGAGCTGCGGCCAGTGACCGTGGGCCTGCGCGACTTCGCCAGCGCGCAGATCCTCAGCGGCCTGGCCAGGGGCGATGTGGTCAGCACGGGCACGGTGGAAACGCAATGACAGGCAGCAAAGCAGCGAGCCGAGGTACGATGAGATGAGCGCAAACGACAACGTGATCGAGGTCCACGGCCTGACCCGGGTCTACGGCTTTGACGACGCCACCGTCCACGCGCTGGCCGGCATCGACATGGCGGTGCAGCGAGGCGAGTTCGTGGCCATCATGGGTCCCTCTGGCTCAGGCAAATCGACCTTGATGAACATCCTGGGCTGCCTGGATCGCCCGACCGACGGCGCGTATCACCTGGACGGCGAGGATGTCAGCCAGTTGGACCGCAACGACCTGGCCATCGTGCGCAATCTCAAGATCGGCTTTGTCTTCCAGGCCTACAACCTGCTGCCCCGCCTGAGCGCAGTCAAGAACGTGATGCTGCCGCTGCTCTACAACAGCGAGGAGCGGTTGAGCGAGGCCGAGCGCTACCAACGGGCCATCGCCGCGCTGGAGGCGGTGGGGCTGGGCAGCCGGCTGCACCACCGCCCCAACGAGATGTCGGGCGGCCAGCAGCAGCGCGTGGCCATCGCCCGGGCGCTGATCAACCAACCGGCCATCATCCTGGCTGACGAGCCGACCGGCAACCTGGATAGTAAATCGAGCGTGGAGATTATGGACCTGTTGCACGAGCTGCACGCCGGCGGCGCAACCATCGTCATGGTGACCCACGAGCCGGACATCGCCGGCCACGCGCAGCGCGTCATCTGCGTGCGCGACGGCAAGATCATCTCCGACGGCCGCAACGGCGCCGGCCCCTGTCTGGAGCGAGGAGACCACGATGTCGCTGCGTGAAACCCTGCAAGTCGCCTGGGAGGGGTTGACCCTCAACCGGGTGCGTTCGTTCCTGACAACCCTGGGCGTGATCATCGGCGTGGCCTCGGTCATCATGATGCTGGCCGTCAGCGCCGGCGCCGAGGCCGCGATTGCCAGCCAGATCAACGCGCTGGGCGCCAACCTGCTGATCATCAACCCGGTGCGCGGCGTGCCGGGCGCGGCGCAGACTCTGCTCTACGACGATGCGCTGGCCGTGGCCGAAAGCGTGCGCAACATCGAGGGCGTCTCGGCCGAGTTTCAGTCGACGCAGGACGTCAGCGGCGGCGGCAGCAAGCTGCAAGGGCTGACTTTGCTGGGCGTGACCGCCGATTTCCCGACTGTGCGCGACTATGCCGTCGGCGAGGGGCGCTTTTTCACGGCGGAAGAGAACGAGCGCAAGCTCAAGGTGGCCGTGCTGGGCTATGGTATCGCCCAGGACCTGTTCGGCGATCAGAGCCCCATCGGCCAGGTGATCACGGCCGGCTCCACCAAGCTGACCGTGGTGGGCGTGATGGAGCCCAAGGGTGTGGTGGCCGACATCGACTACGACGGCCGCGTCTACCTGCCGTTGACTGTGCTGCACCAGAAGTTCAGCACCACGCGCATCGGCAGCGACCGGGTGCGCACCATCTACGTCAAAGTCGAGAGCCAGGAGATGATGGACAGCGTGATCAACCAGATCAATGTGCTGCTGGCCGAACGCCACGACGTGGATCTGGCCAAGCCCGACTTCACCATCCAGACCCAGCAGGACATCATCAGCACGCAGCAGGCCACCACCGAGGCCTTTCGCAGCCTGCTGGCCTGGGTGGCGGCCGTGTCGCTGCTGGTCGGCGGCATCGGTATCATGAACATCATGCTGGTGTCGGTAACGGAACGCACCCGCGAGATCGGCCTGCGCCAGGCCTTGGGCGCCCGGCCGCGCGACGTCCTGTTGCAGTTCCTGATCGAGGCGGTCATCCTCAGCCTGGTGGGCGGCCTGGTGGGCGTCATCTTTGGCGTAGGCGGCGCGGAGCTGTTCGGCCGGCTGGGCCAGATGGAGACCCAGATCGTTCCCCTCTCGATCCCGCTGGCCTTCGGCGCAGCCGCGGCCGTGGGCATCTTCTTCGGCTATTATCCCGCCGTTAAGGCGGCGCAACTTGACCCTATCGAAGCGCTACGGCGCGAGTAGAAGCTAAGGAAACGAACGATGCAACGATTGATTTTTACTATTGTCCTGTTGGCCCTGGCCATTGCGTCGATGGCCGCTTGCGGCAACGAAGCGGGGGCGGCGACAAGCCAGACCACTCCAGCGCCAGGAGCAGCGGGTTTGGACCTGAGCTATGAGAACGCGCTGCCTGCCCGCAACCAACTGCTGTTGGGAACGCTGAAGCTGGAAGAGACGCAGTGGCCGCTGAGCGCAACGCAAGCCCGCGCGCTGCTGCCGTTGTGGCAAGGGATCCGGGGCGCCATGAACAGCGGCGCTTCAGCCCAGGCCGAGACCGACGCGCTGCTGCTGCAGATCGAGGCTGGGCTGCTGCCTGAGCAGTTGTCCGCCATTCGCGGCTGGAAGTTGACCCAGGTCGACTTGCAGGCATGGGCACGCGATGAAGGATTGGCGGTAGGAACTGGCAGCGGCAGCGGCGGCGGCGCAGGCACGGGCCAGCCGGGCAGCGGCCAGTCCCTCTCGGCTGAGGAGCGCGCTACGCGCCAGGCCGAGCGGGGCGACCAGGATCGCGGCGGCCTCAGCCAGGCGCTGGTCGACGCGGTGATCGTTCTGCTCGAGCGCAAAAGCGCTAACTGATAGTGGCGTCCGACAGTTCGTAGGCGAGTCCCTACACTGAACTGTGGGGCTGTCCCCGATGCGACGCTCTGGCCCAGCCAGATCTTTCAAGATGTGGGCCAATTCTACCCATGCACAGAGTGCCTGAACAGTGCCAAAGAAATGCGGAGATACCCTGATGAAAAGACTGATCTTGTTCGTAATCGTGTTGAGTCTGGCCGTCTTAGGCGCGGCTTGCGGCGGCGCACCGGCCTCGCAACCGGAGCCGTCTGTCGTTCCAGCCGTTGAGGCCCTCGCCTCACAGGACGCTGAAGTGCCTGCTCCCCAGGTTAACGAGGCGCCCGCCCCGCAGGAGGCTGCGACACCTGCCCCGGCCGCTGAGGCGGCCGCTCCTCAGGCGACGCCAGCCAGCGCTGAGCTGGCCGACGATTACCCTGATGCGTTGAGCCTGCGCAATCAATTGGCGCTGGGCATTCTGGAACTGGAAGACACAGCCGACGCAGTTACCCCAGCACAGGCGGCGCAACTGCTGCCGCTGTGGCAGGCCCTCAGCGCGCTGGATGCCAGCTCTATGGCCGCGCCGGAGGAGATCGCTGCGGTGCAAAACCAAATCGTCGCTGCCCTGACTCCGGCGCAGATCGCCGCCGTTGACCAGTTGCAGTTGACCAACGCCGTGCTCCAGGTCTACTACGTGGAAATCGGGGTCAGCGAGGTCAAGACGCCGGAGCCGGGCGTGACCCCGCAGAGCAACAGCCTGAAGAACCTGTCGCCCGAAGAGCGGGAAGCCACGCGCGCCACTGCCCAGGCGTTGGGCACCCCGGTGGGCAATGGCAGCAACGGCGCGGGCGAAAAGAAGGACGCTCTGCTGGACAACGTGATCCAGCTTCTGACGGAACGGGCTGCGGAAACATAGCCATTGCTCTGCACAGTCCGGCCTGTGTCTTTGGTAGCCAGAGAGTCGAGCCTTCAGGCGGATCGTAGCCCGCCCTGCCTGAAGGCTCGACTCTTGCGCGTCAGCACGGTCAAACCGCAGGCTTTTGACATTGCCCACGAACGATGTTAGACTTTCGCCAGGTTGAAAGCATCGAGATGGCTTTTCTCAGAAGAGAAGCCATCTCGATGCATCTCTTTCCTCGAGATCAAACATGACATTCTCCGCCGATTTTCAATGCGTGCGCGGCTGTCAGGGCCGCTGGTCGTTGTATGATGTAATTTACCGCTGCCCCACCTGCGGCGGCCTCCTGGAGGTCGTGCATGACGTGGCCGCGCTGCAAAGCCGCAGCCCCGCGGCCTGGATGCAACTGCTGAACTCGCGCACCGCCACCTCGCAATGGCCCTACGGCAGCGGCGTGTGGGGCAAGAAGGAGTGGGTGGCGCCCGATATCGACGACGACAGCGTCGTTTCCATGTTCGAGGGCAACAGCAACCTCTTCTGGGCCCATCGTCTGGGCAAGCAGATCGGCGTCGAGGACCTGTGGGTCAAGATGTGCGGCAACTCGCACACCGGCTCCTTCAAAGACCTGGGTATGACCGTGCTGGTCAGCGTGGTCAACCAGATGATGCGCAGCGGCGCCAGCCCGGTCAAGGCGGTGGCCTGCGCCAGCACCGGCGACACCTCGGCCGCGCTGGCGGCCTACGGCGCGGCCGCTGGCATCCCCACCATCGTCTTCCTGCCCCGGGGCAAGGTCAGCGCGGCCCAGCTTATCCAGCCCATCGCCAACGGCGCGCTGGTGCTGGCCCTGGACACCGACTTCGACGGCTGCATGAGGATCGTCCAGGAGGTCACCGAGGACAACAGCATCTACCTGGCCAACAGCATGAACAGCCTGCGCATCGAGGGCCAGAAGACTGTGGGCATCGAGATCGTGCAGCAGTTCGACTGGGCCGTGCCCGACTGGATCATCATCCCGGTGGGCAATCTGGGCAACATCAGCGCGCTGGCCAAGGGGCTGCGGCTGCTCAAGGACCTGGGCGTGATCAGCAAGCTGCCGCGGCTGGTGGCTGCCCAAGCCGCCAAGGCCAACCCCTTCTATCTCAGCTATCAGGCCGGCTTCCGCGAGAAGGTGGCGGTGCAGGCGCAGGGCACGCTGGCCTCGGCCATCCAGATCGGCGATCCCGTCAGCTATGAGAAGGCGGTGCGGGCTGTGCAGGAATTCGACGGCCTCGTCGAGCAGGCCACGGAGCACGAGCTGGCCAACGCGGCCGCCCGCGCCGACCGCACCGGCATGTACTGCTGCCCGCACACTGGCGTTGCGCTGGCCGTGTTGTTCAAGCTGGCCGAGCGCGGCGTGATCAAGAGCAACGACCGGGTGGTGGTCATCTCCACCGCGCACGGCCTGAAGTTCACCGCGTTCAAGACCGGCTATCACGAGGATACCTTGCCCGAGGTGGAGGCGACGCTGGCTAACCCGCCCATCTACCTGCCGGCCGAGACGCGCGTCGTGCGCCAGGCCATCGAGCGCCGGCTGGAGCAGTTGGCGTGAGCGGGCACAACGGGCTCGGTGGCTCCGCACAGACCGGCCCGAGCAATGTGCAGACCGGCCCGAGTACGGATGAAACCGGTCTGAGCGAAAAGCTGACGTTTCGCGTCAAGCCGGGCTTCCGGTTCTTCTACACCCTGCCAGTGTTGCTGGCGCTGGCTATCTTGGTGGACGCTCTGTTCGCCCCGGCTGCGGACAAGTGGCTGTTTCTGCTGCTGGTGCTGATCCTGGCAGGGATTTCCGTGCCGCGCGGCTGGTCCAAGGTGACGCTGGAGGATGACCGGCTGACGCTGCACACGCCGCTGCGCCGGCCGCGCACGGTAGACCTGCGCCATCTGGCCGCGGTGGAGATCTCGCCTCGCATAGGACAGGCGTTGGTGTTACGCTATCACCCGGTCGATGCCCAGAGCCGGCCGGCCGGCGATCACGAAACCATTTTGGGCCTGCCGCCGCTGGAGAATCAGGCTCTGCTGGAAGATATCCTGAGGAACACATATGCCGTCACTGTCGCCTAGCCTTGGTCCCATGTGGAAAACCTTCTCCGAAATCGACATCAACGCCATTCGTGACGAGGCGGAGCAGACGCCGCGGCTGGCGCTGGTTGGCTCGGAAGAAAAGGTCGGCGTCTTTCAGCGCCTGCTCCAACAAGGCCCCCGCAGCGCCGAGCAGATGGTGACGGCCATCCCCGCCTATCATCTGCCGCTGGGCGAGACCGATCTGGCCGCGCTGGCCGGCTATGACCTGCGCATCGTGCTGCTGGACGACCCCGATCAGGCGCGCCGCGACGACCTGCGCAGCCTGCTGGCCCATCCCGCGCCGATTCTGTTGGTGCAGGACCCCGCTCGCGTGGTGGCGCTGTCCATCGACCCGTCGCTGGGCGGGCAGACGGCCGCCAACGTGCGCTCGGTGGCTGTCTCGCTGGACGACAAGGAGGCGGTCAAGAAGGAATTGCTGCTGGCTATCCTCAAGCTGCTGCCTGATCATGAACTGTCTGCTGGCCGCGCCTATCCTGGCCTGCGGCCGGCTGCGGCGCAGAAGCTGATTCTCAACACCAGCAAGGTTAACGCGGGCTACGCGGCCGGCACTGGCGTGGCCCAGATGATCCCTGGGCTGGGTATTCCTTTCGCCGTAGCCGACATGGTGATTCTGACCAAGAATCAGGTAGTAATGGCCTACAAGCTGGGCATGTTGATGGGCGAGACGGGCACGCTGGCCGAGATCCTGCCCAAGGTGGCGGCCGTGGTGGGCGCAGGCTTCATGTGGCGCCAGGTGGCGCGCGAGCTGGTGGGCTTTCTGCCGCTGGGCGTGGCCCTCAAGACCGCCGTGGCCTACGCCGGCACCTATGCCACTGGCCAGGCTGTCTATCAGTACTTTGTCACCGGAGAGAAGTTGAACAGGCAAGACCTGCGCCGGTTGTTCGACGACGCCATGACGCGCGGCCGCGCGGCTGCCGCTCATACCGTCGAGCAGGTGCGCTCCAAGCGGGACCCCGCAGCCCTGCTGGAAACAACCGGCGGCAAGCCGGCCAGGAAGAAGCTTAAGCTGCCCAAGCTCGGCAAGCGCCAGCCGGTTTGACAGCACACTGCTTCTGTGATATAAGCTCAACACTATGTTGATCCCGTTACCCATTGCCAGGAGGCCCGCCAACCAACCCGGACATCTGTCTGGCTAGTTGTGCTTGGGCCGAGATCAGCGTTGACCGCGGCAGCAAAGCTCTCCAGACGGAGAGCTTTTTTTGTTCCTGATGTTTTGTTGCTCGGGCCGGTCTCTGACCGAACCCGCCGTTGGGAGCATGGAGTGTCCTGGCAGGCTCGGTCGGCCCACTCCGGGGTGCTTCGCAAAGACCGGCCTGAGCGAAGGAATACCTATGATCAAAGCCGCCATCATCGGCGTCACCGGCTACACCGGTATCGAGCTATACAGACTGCTGCGCGGCCATCCGGCTGTGCAAGTCGCCTGGCTGACCAGCGAGAGCTACGCGGGCCAGCGGCTGAGCGATGTTTTTCCTTGCCCGTGGGACGCGCCGCTGCTGCCCATGGCTGGCGCGCCGTTGGCCGAGGCCGACGTGGTCTTCCTCTGCCTGCCCCACGCCGCCTCCATGCCGGCCGTGGCCGCCGTGCGCGCGGCCGGCGTCAAGGCCATCGACCTCAGCGCGGACTTCCGCCTGCGCGACGCGGCGACCTATCAGCGCTGGTACGACACGCCGCACAGCGAGCCGGCCTTGCTGGCCGAAGCCGTCTACGGCCTGCCGGAGCTGCACCGGGCTGAGATCGCGGGCGCTGATCTGGTGGCCAACCCCGGCTGCTACCCCACCAGCGTCAACCTGGGCCTGGCCCCACTGGCCCGCGCCGGCTGGCTGCACGGCCAGGTGATCGTGGACAGCAAGTCGGGCGTCAGCGGCGCCGGGCGCAAGGCCAAGCTGAGCAACAGCTTTGTCGAGGTTAACGAGAACCTGTCGCCCTACAGCATCGGCTACAGCCACCGGCACATCGCGGAGATGGAGCAGGAGCTGGCGGAGGTTGCAGGTGGCAGGTTGCAGGTGGCAGGTGGCACGTCGCAGGTGGCAGCGATCCAGTTACCCAGTCACCCAGTCACCTTGTCACCCAGTCACCCTGTCACCTTGTCACCCACTCACCCTGTCGCAGACTTCCGCATCATCTTCTCCCCCCACCTGCTGCCGGTGAGCCGCGGCATCTTGTCGACCATGTATGTCACGCTGCCGGCGGGCGTGGGCGAGGCGGTGGTGCGGGCAGTCTATGCTGAAGCCTATGCTGGCGAGCCGTTCGTGCATCTGCTGCCGGCCGGCCAGGTGGCCACGCTGCACCATGTCGTCCACAGCAACCGCTGCGCCATCGGCCTGACCTTCGTGCCCGGCACGACCACCCTGATCGTCACCAGCAGCATCGACAACCTGCTCAAAGGCGCATCGGGCCAGGCGGTGCAGAACATGAACGTGGTGTTCGGGCTGGCGGAGACGATAGGACTTGCAGCGTAACGAGTAATGCGTAACTGCTGTGCCCGCATGTGAAGTCGAGACGCGTGTGCGAACGCGGCTTCCGGGTTACGCATTACGCATTACTCGTTATTCGCAGAAACTACCACCATGACCACACTCACTTCCCCCATCCTCCTCAAAGTCGGCGGCAACGAGATCGACGACGACGGCTTCCTGGCCGGCTTCGTGGCTGCGGTGGCTGCGCTGCGGCGGCAGACGCCAGTGGTGATCGTCCACGGCGGCGGCAAGGAGATTGGCGACCTGCACCGGCGGCTGGACATCCCGTTCGAGTTCGTAGAAGGGCTGCGCGTGACGACGCCAGACAGCCTGCGCCTGGTGGAGATGGTGCTCAGCGGATCGGTCAACACCCGGCTGACCCGCTGGCTGGTCAACGCAGGCGTGCCAGCGCTGGGCGTCAGCGGCGTGGACCTGGGCCTGGTGCGCGTGGAGCCCTTGCGTCCTAACGGCCAGGACATCGGCTTCGTGGGCCGTATCGTGGACGTGCAGGCCGATCCCGTGCAGCGCTGGCTGGCCGAGGGCATCACGCCGGTGATCTCGCCCATCTCCCTGGGCCTGGACGGCCAGTCCTACAACGTCAACGCCGACCAGGTGGCCGCGGCCGTGGCTGTGGCCGTGGCCGCCAGCCGGCTGGTCTTCGTCAGCAACGTGCCTGGCGTGCTGCTGGACGGCGCGGTCGCGCCCCGCTTGACCATCGACCAGGTCGAGGCCCACATCGCCAGCGGCCAGATAAACGGCGGCATGATCCCCAAGGTGCGCGCGGCCATCGAAGCCGTGCAAGCTGGCGCGCCGGCGGCGGTCATCACCAACCTGGCTGGGCTGGAGGTGGGCAGCGGGACGGTCGTGATGGCAGGTAGACAAGTAGACAAGTAAACAAGTAGACAAGTCGGCCGGCGCTGGCGGTCTGGACTTTGGAGATGGTATGGATACGCAAACGATCATCGATATGGAACACAATTATCTGCTTCAAGTCTACCCACGACCTGATATCGTCTTGGATCACGGTGATGGCTGCCGCGTGGTGGACACGGAGGGCCGCGAGTACATCGACTGTGTGGCGGGCATCGCCGTCAACGCGCTGGGCTATGGCGACCCGGACTTGCTGGCCGCGCTGCACGAACAGGCAGGCAAGCTGTGGCACGTGAGCAATCTGTATCACACGGAGCCGCAGGCGCGGCTGGCCCAACTGCTGTGCGAGACCAGCTTTGCCGACCGCGTGCATTTCGCCAACTGCGGCGCCAGCGCCAACGAGAGCGCGTTCAAGTTCGCGCGGCGTTACGCACGCGAACGGGCTCGGTCGGTCCCTCCGGGAGGCTTCGCACAGACCGGCCCGAGCGATAGTGAGACGGGCCCGAGCAACGGTGAGACCGGCCCGAGCTTCGACAAACACCACATTGTCGCCTTCAGCGGCGGCTTTCATGGCCGGCTGTTCGGCTCGCTGGCCGCGACCGACCGGCCCAAGTACCAGCAGCCCTTCCAGCCGCTGATGCCTGGCGTGCGTTTTGCGCAGTTCAACGATCTGGACTCGGCCAAGGCTGCGATGGGGGACGACGTGTGCGCGGTGATCGTCGAGCCGATCCAGGGCGAGGGCGGGGTGCATCCGGCCACGCGCGAGTTCCTGGCTGGCCTGCGCGCTCTGTGCGACCAGCACGACGCGCTGCTGATCTTCGACGAGGTGCAGTGCGGGCTGGGGCGCAGCGGCACGCTCTGGGCCTACGAGAGTTACGGCGTGCAGCCCGACATGCTGACCACGGCCAAGCCGCTGGCCGGCGGGCTGCCCATGGGCGCGGTGCTGCTGACCCAGGCTGTGGCCGACGCCATCCACCCCTTCGACCACGCCAGCACCTTCGCCGGCGGGCCGCTGGTGTCGGCCGTGGCCGCCGCGCTGGTCGACAAGGTCAGCCAGCCAGCCTTTTTGCAAACAGTGCGGGAGAACGGCGAGTACCTGTGCCGGCGGCTGGCCGAGATCAACAGCCCGCACATCCTGGAGGTGCGCGGCGCGGGCCTGTTGGTCGGCCTGGAGCTGGACATCCCCGCCGCCGGCGTGGTGCAGGCCGGCTACGGCCAGAGCCTGCTGCTGGTCGGCGCCGGCCCCAACGTGCTGCGCCTGGCCCCGCCGCTGATCATCAGCCGGGCTGAGATCGATCAGGTGGTAGAGCGGCTAACGAACATCTTGGTAAATTGGTAGAGGGGTAGATTGGTAGATTGGTCGAGTCGTGCGCGCGACTCGACCAATCTACCAATCTACCAATTTACCCCCTATCACACCCATGACCATCACCATTCGCCCCATCACTGAAGCCGACGCTCCCGCCATTACGGCCCTGGTCAACGGCTTTGCGGCCCAGAACCTGATGCTGCCGCGCAGCGAGGCGCAGGTGCTGCTGGCGTTGGAGGACTTCCGCGTGGCGGAGGAGCATGGCCGCGTGGTCGGCTGCGGCTCGCTGATCGAGCTGACGCCCGCGTTGGCCGAGATCCGCTCGTTGGCCGTGGCGGCCGACTACCACAGCCGCGGCGTGGGCGGCCAGATCGTGGGCGCGCTGCTGGACCTGGCCCGCCAGCGCGGGCTGGACCAGGTCTGCGCGCTGACGCTGCGGCCCAACTTCTTCCAGCGCCAGGGCTTCCAGATCGTCGACCGCTGGAACCTGACGCCCAAGATCTGGCACGAGTGCGTCTACTGCCCCAAGTTCCACCGCTGCGACGAGGTGGCCATGCTGCTGAACCTGCACGACCCGGCCGCTGCGCCCAATCCTGCGCCGTGGTGGCACTTCCTGGCCGACCGCGCGCCGCAGCCGGTGTTGCGTCTGCTGGCCCAGCGGCGCGCGTGATCAGTCTTTGGGACGCGATGCCGGTCATCCCGTTTCCACCCTCGCCATAACGTTGGCGCATCCGGCGTCGCGTGGATATAATCACTGCTACGATCACTGACTGTTTCAGTCTACCCTGACAGACTGCCATTACCGATAAGTAGATGCACCAACCCTATGACCGGTCCAACTGCGCCTCCTCAATGGAATCGTGACACCAAGGTTCTTGTGACCGTTATCGCGCTGCTGGTCTTCGTGGCGCTCGCCTACCTGGCGCGCGGCGTGATCCCACTGCTGGCGCTGGCGGCTGTGCTGGCTTATATCTTCCAGCCGTTGGTGGGCTGGCTGGAACGCCGCCGCGTGCCGCGCGGCCTGGGCGCGGCCCTGAGCCTGCTGATATTGTTTTTGCTGGTGGCCTTGGGGCCGGTGCTGCTGATCCCGCCGATCGTCAACGGTGTGCGGGCGCTCATCGACGTGTTGATTCTGCTGCCCGACCAGTTTCAGGGCTGGATGGCTGAGATAGCCGACAACCAGCCAGTGTTCAGCTTTGCCGGCATAACCCTCGACCTGGCAGCCTATGTGGAGGAAACGGAGGCCTCGCTGTCTGATGCCTTTGGCCAGTTTCAACTGCCCAGCCTGACCGAAATCGTCAATTACACCTTCACCGGTGTACGCACAGCCGGCGGCATCTTGCAGACAGCCGTCGGCATCGCCGCCACCGTGGTATCGGCCGCTTTCAGCACCCTGCTGTTGTTGATCTTGATCTTCTTTCTGACTAAGGATGGCAGGCAGTTGGGCGTCTGGATCAAGAGCATGGTTCTGCCCCCCTATCAAGCGGAAGTCGAGGAGTTGGGGCGAGGGCTGGACCTGGTCTGGAAGAGCTTCTTTCGCGGCCAACTGCTGCTCGCCCTGGTGGTCGGCACGATGGTCACGATCGCTACGTCCATCCTTGGATTGCAGGGCGCGCTGGTGTTGGGCATTCTGGCCGGCATTCTGGAGGTCATCCCCAACCTGGGGCCGGTGCTGGCGTTGATCCCCGCCGTCTTGGTGGCCCTGATCCAGGGGTCCAACACCCTGCCGGTCAGCAACCTGGTCTTTGCCCTGATCGTCATCGGGGTGTATATCCTCATTCAGCAGATCGAGAACAACTACCTGGTGCCGCGCATCATGGGGCACAGCTTGAACCTGCATCCCCTGCTGGTGCTGATCGGCGTGGTAGTAGGCGCCCGTTTCGCTGGCATCCTGGGTGCATTCCTGGCAGCGCCTATCCTGGCCTCGCTTAAGGTGCTGGGTATGTATGCCCACGCCAAGATTGTCGATCGCGATCCACTGGCTCAGCCGTTGGTTGCCGGAGCAGTCGAGCCTGTGGCGTCGCACGAGCGTTGGTGGCGCCGTCTGCGTCACTGGCTGGAGCAGCGCCGCGCCGGCCGCCAGACAACAGCGCTATCCAGCGAGCCGGCTGGCAGCATCCAGGCCGATGTCGCTGCCTCCGTTACAACCGAGCGCCAGGAGGAGGCGTCATGACCCTGCTGCGTACCGTCGATGTCATCCTGGTGGGCTTGGGCAACGTCCATCGCCAGTTCCTGCACCTGCTGGTCACACGTGACGAGCTGCTGGCCCAGCGCTATGGCTTGCGGCTGCGGGTCATGGGCGCGGCTGACAGCCAGGGCGCCGTGGCCGATGCCGGTGGGCTGGACCCGGCCGCACTGTTGGCCCATAAGCAGAGCGGCGCCAGTCTGGCAGCTTTCCCAGGCGGCAGGGCCGGCGCAACAGCGCTGGACCTGATGGAACAGGTGAAAGCCGACGTTTTGTTAGAGGCCTCGCCGGTCAACCTGGTCGATGCCCAACCCAGTTTGGGCTACGTTCAGGCTGCACTGCAGCGCAGCCTGGACGTGGTGCTGGCCAACAAAGGGCCGTTGGCGCTGCACTATCCCCTTCTGCGCGTAGCCGCGGACGCGCACGACGCTCGGCTGGCCTTCTCAGCTACTGTCTGCGGCGGGCTGCCGGTGGTCAACGTGGGCCTGCGCGACCTGGTGGCCGCGCAGGTGCAGCGGGTTGAGGGCGTCTTCAACAGCACCAGCAACTACATCCTCAGCCAGATGGCGGCTGGCCATAGCTACGCCGACGCCCTGGCCGAGGCCCAGCGTCGCGGCATCGCCGAGACCAACCCCACCCTGGACGTGGACGGCTGGGACACGGCCAACAAGCTGACCATCGTAGCCAACGCCGTCTTGGGCTTCCCAGCGACGGTGCGCGATGTGCAGCCGGTGACGGGCATCCGGGGCGTTTCACCCTCCCCTGGCCCCTCTCTCGAGGGAGAGGGAGTCTGGCGCCTGCTGGGCGTTGCCGAACGGCGGGCCGATGGCGGCTACGACCTCAGCGTGCAGCCGGCGGCGCTGCCCATGACCCACCCACTGGCCCGCGTGGACGGCTGGCAGATGGGCGTCGTCTTCGAGAGCGACCTGTTCGAGACCATCTTCATCAGCATCGACGAGCGCGGCCCGACGGGTACTGCGGCGGCCATGCTGCGTGATGTGGTGAATCTGTATCGGTAGATTGGTAAATTGGTAGATTGGTAAATCGGTAGAGTGGTATATCGGTGTCGCCGCCTACCGAATCACCTCATTTGCCGATCATCCATCGATCAATCTACATTCCTAGCACGACCAATCTACCAATCTACCAATCTACCAACCTACCATCTTTCCAATCTACCAATCTACCAATCTACCAACCAAGGACCCATTCATGCCACAACAAACCGTCAAAAAAGTCGTGCTCGCCTACTCTGGCGGGCTGGACACCTCTGTTATCGTCCCCTGGCTGCGCAACAACTACGGCTGCGAGGTGATCTGCTTCACCGCCAACCTGGGCCAGGGCGAGGAACTGGGCGGCCTGGAGGAGAAGGCCATCGCCTCCGGCGCCAGCAAGATCTACATCGAGGACCTGCGCGAGGAGTTCATCACCGACTACCTCTACCCCATGCTGCAGGCCGGCGCGGTCTACGAGCGCAAGTACCTGCTGGGCACCAGCGTCGCCCGGCCGCTGATCGCCAAGCGCATGGTCGAGATCGCCGAGCTGGAGGGCGCCGACGCCATCTCCCACGGCTGCACCGGCAAGGGCAACGACCAGGTGCGCTTTGAGCTGACCGTCATGGCGCTCAACCCGCGGCTGCGCACCATTGCCCCCTGGCGCGAGTGGACCATCCGCAGCCGCAAGGACGCGCTGGACTACGCGGCCGAGCACAACGTCCCTGTCACCGCCACCGAGAAGTCGATCTACAGTCGCGACCGCAACCTGTGGCACCTGAGCCACGAGGGCGGCCTGCTGGAGGACCCCTGGAACGAGCCAGAAGAGGTCATGTACCAGTGGTCGGTCAGCCCCGAAGCTGCGCCCGACGAGCCGGAAGAGATCACCATCGACTTCCAGGGCGGCATCCCCAAGCGCATCAACGGCGTGGCGCGCGGCCCCATCGGCCTGCTGGACACCCTCAACGAGCTGGGCGCCAAGCATGGCGTCGGCCGCATCGATCTGGTGGAGAACCGGCTGGTGGGCATGAAGTCGCACGGCGTCTACGAGACCCCCGGCGGGACCATCCTCTACGCGGCCCATCAGGCGCTGGAGGAGCTGTGCCTGGACAAGCAAACCTTGCAGTTCAAACAGCAGGCCGCGCTGAAATACGCTGAGCTGACCTACAACGGCCTGTGGTTCACCCCGCTGCGCAAGGCCCTCGATGCCTTCGTCCAGGCCACCCAGGAGAACATCACCGGCAGCACGCGGCTCAAGCTCTATAAGGGCAACGTGATCCTGGTGGGCCGGCGCTCGCCGCACTCGCTCTACCGCGAGGACTACGCCACCTTCGGCGAGGAGGACGTCTACGACCAGAAGGACGCTGAGGGCTTCATCAAGATCTTCGGCCTGCCCATGAAGGTCGAGGCCATGCTGGACATCGCCGGCGTCGGCGCCAGCAAATACCGCACGCCGGATTACTCCAAGTTCAAGCGCGACTAAGTTGAGATGACAAGGTGACAAGGTGACAAGGTGAAGGGGTGACACTCCGCTCACCCTGCCACCCTGCCACCCTGTCAACCTGTCACCCTGCCATGCCACAAGACTTCCACCGCCGCGCTGCCGCCGCCCTGGACGACAACCTCTTGCGCACCACCTTGACGCGCTCGACGAGGATCCTCAACCAGCAACGCGCCAGCGCCTTTGCCGATACAGCGCCTTTTCACCAGCTTCAGGCTGAGGCGCGCGCCGTGCGGCTGGCAGCGCTGGCCCAGTTGCCCGCGCTGCTGGAACAACTGGAGCGCCAGGCCCGCGCCAACGGCATCGAGGTGTTTTGGGCGGAGGACGCCGCCGCAGCTAACCGCTATCTGCAAGCGTTGGTCGAAGCGCGGCGGGTGCGCCAGGTGGTGCGCAGCCATTCAACCGTCGTTGACGAGATCGGGCTGGATGCTGCACTGAGCGCGCTGGACATCCCCGTGATAGTGACCCAGGTCGGCGACTACATCGTGCAGCTTGGCGGCGATACGCCTTCGCACATGGTCTATCCTGCCCTGCACCGCCGCAAGGAGGATGTGGCTGACCTCTTCGAGGCCAGGCTGGATGTGCCTAGAACGCTGGACATCCAGGCCCTGGCCAGCATGGTGCGCTTCAAGCTGCGCCGGCCGATCATGGAAGCCACGCTCAGTGTCAGCGGCGTGACCTTTGGCGTGGCCGAGAACGGCACGTTGGTTCTGACCAGCGACAACGGCGACGACCGCTTTGCCCTGGCGACCTCTCCGTTGCACGTGGCCATCATGGGCATCGATCAGGTGACTGCCAGACTGGACGACCTGGCGCTGCTGCTGCCGCTCTTCTCTAGCAGCGCCAGCGGCCGGCCGCTGGCCAGCTATACCACCTGGCTGAGCGGCCCCATGCCTGCCGACGCTCCCGATGGCCCGCTAGAGCTGCAACTGATCCTGCTGGACAATGGGCGCAGCGACCTGCTGCGGTGGGGCTACGACGAGGCGCTGACCTGCATCCGCTGCGGCGCGTGCCAGCAAAGTTGCCCGGTCTATCGGGAGGTGGGCGGGCAGGCCTATAGCAATCGGGGCGGCGGCCCCATCGACGCTGTGTTCCTGCCGCTGCTGCCCGAACCGCCCGACAACCAGCCAGCCGCAGCCGCGCAAGGCCTCAGGCGCTTTCTGCCGCGCGCCGAGACCCCACCCGCGGCCCAGCCGGCCGTGTCGCTGGCGGAGGCCCCCTCGCTGCGCGGCAGCCCCTTTGCCGACCTACCCCAAGCCAGCACGCTCTGCGGCGCCTGCGCGGACGTATGTCCGGTGGGCATCGACATCCCGCGGCTGTTGATTCGGCTGCGCGGCGACCTGGTGGAAGCCGGCCAGAGCCGGCGCAATCAGCGCCTGATACGCCGCGCTTATCGCTGGGGCATGAGCGACCCCGCCCGCTATCGCCGGCTGCACCGCTGGCTGCGCAGCGGCAGCCTGTTGCGCTCCTGGCCGCAGCCCGCTGCTCACACCTTCCGCCAGCGCTGGCAGGCGAGGCGAGGCTCATGACGCGTTCCGACGGACGCGCGGCCATCCTGGCCCGGCTTTCTGCCCGCGCGGCTGCGGCGCCCGCTGCTCTGCCGGGCGCGTTGACGCCTGTAACCCCGACCACTGGCTGGGACGCCGCCACGCTGCTTGAGCGCTTTGTTCAGAGGCTGGATCAACTGCACGTGACCTGGGAAATGGCTGCCAGCCCTGTGGTTGCCCGGCTGACGCTGGCGACACGGCTGCAAGAGGAGGGGCTGAAGAAGGTGCTGGCCTGGGCAGGCGACCAACTGCCGATCGGCGGGGTGGTGGAAGCGTTGGAGGTGTTGGGGATCGAGGCCATCACGCCCACCTTGCCCGCGCTCGAGACCCGGCTGCGATCACAGGATCTGGAGCAGCGACGGCGCTATTTGTTGGGCATCGAAGCGATCACCGTGGGCCTGACCGGCGCCGACGCAGCCTTTGCCGCCACAGGAACCTTGCTGCTGAACAGCGGGCCTGGCCGGCCGTTGTTGGTCAGCCAGTTGCCGCGGCGGCACATCGTCCTGCTGCCAGTCAGCCGCATCTATCCCAGCCTGGAGCGCTGGCTGGCTGACTCAGCCCATGCCGCCGGCCGGCGGCCAGCGCCAGTCGCCATACAGAGCTTCCTGACCGGCCCCAGCTACAGCGCTGACATTGAAGCCTCGCCCGCTTTTGGCATCCACGGCCCCAGCCGCCTGCACGTGATCGTGGTGCAGGGGCGGTGAAGCGAAGGGCCGGTCCAGGTCCCCTGAGTCTCTCCCAGCTCCCCTTCCGACTGGTCTCTGCCGCTATCGCGTGGTATACTGCGGCCTATTGCTAACTCGCGACCCAAAGGAGACTGAGTGCCATGCGTACCATCACTGCTGCCCTGCTCAGCGTGACCCTATTGATCGTTGCCAGCGCCTTGTTGGCTGGCTGTGTCACCACCACAGCCGATGGAATCCAGCTTCAGCCTGGCGCGCCGGGCAGCAATCCGGCTCTGGCGCTGGGCCTGGACCCGGCCACGTTTGTCATCCTCGATGTAGAGCGCAGCGGCGGCATCGCCGGCCTGGCCGAACGCGCCCGGCTGTATCTGGATGGCCATGTGCTGCTGGAGCGCCAGGGCGCTGATCCTGTAACCTTCCAGCTTACCCCTGCCGAACAGGCCCAGCTTACGGCAGCCCTGGACGCGGCTGATTTTTACCGCAACGCCGCCGAAAGCACGCCGCCAGCGCTGGTTCCTCCCGACGCGCTGCAATATCGCGTGCATCGCCGCGGCGTGCTGTTGCAAGGCGAGGTGTTGACGCACGACGGAGCAGCGCCAGCGTGGCTGGAACCGCTGCTGCCCCTGCTGACCAACGCGCTGCTGATGCCCGATCTGGCGCGCGTCCAGCCCTACCAGCCCACAGCCGCAGCGTCTGCCCCTGCGGTCACGCTAACCCAGACCGTTGCTCCCCCCGCGGTGCCGGCTATGGTGCTGTTGGAGTTTGTGCGCAGCCAGGGCGGCGAGGAGGCGCGCGTGCTGGTCAACCTGGACCGCACCTACAGCGTCGCCAGTGCAGGCGTGATCAAGGAAGGCGAGCTGGCACGCGACGAGATGGCGGCCTTGCTGCAACTGCTGGAGGCGGCCGATCTGCGCGGCCGCGCGGGCGATTACACGCCCGACGCCCCCTGCCCGGACTGCGCCCGCTACGTGGTGACCTATCGCAATCTGCTGGGTGGATCCACCGTGCGCGGCGAGGAAGGCGCGCTGCCCGACTGGCTGCAAGTTCTGACCGACACGCTGGTCGACGCGTTCATCACGCCAGAGACAGCCGCAGGCAGCGCCACCCCAGACACAACAGCCGTCACTGCGCCGACCCTTGCACCCGTCGCCGCCCCAACCGCCCCCGCCCCTGGCAGCGCTGCGACGCCCACACCGATTGCCCCTTCTGCGCCAGCGGCTGTTTACACGGCGCTGGATTTGCAGGCCGATTTGACCGCTCAGGGCGCGCAGGTCAGCGTCCTGCCCAACCCCATTGCCAAGCCCTATCTGTCCGTGCCTGGCAAGGTGGTGCAGGTCAATGGCCAGCCAGTCCAGGTCTTTGAGTATGCCGATCTGGCCGTGCTGGATGCTGACGTGGCCAGCCTTGCGCCCAACGCCAGCAGCATCAACGGTGTTCCTCTGGTCTGGTCGGCCGCGCCGAACTTTTGGCGCAAGGGCGGCCTGCTGGCGCTGGCCGTGAGCAACGACCGGGCGCTGGTGGAGCTGATCAGCAGTGTGTTAGGCCCTCCCTTCGCGGGACGATAGATCACCGGGTTGGCTTTCGGCCCCCAATAGCTCCCAAAAAGACAGCCGCCCCACTCTTGGTGGGGCGGCTGTCTTTGCGTTATGGCTTTTTCTGCGCCAGCACGCCGCCTGTGGCTAACAGCGCCAGGCCCGCCAGGGCGATCCACCAGATCAACACTGGCGGTTGGCCGATGGGCGTCTGCGCGCCCGCCAGCGTGACCGCCGTCGGCGCAACAAAAACGACGCTGACCGGGCCATGCAGCGTGGCGGCTCCTGCCAGATCGACAGCCTCCAGCCAGTAGTGATACGACGTCCCTGCGACCACGGTGCGGTCAAGCCAGTCGTAGACGGCTCCCTGGCTGCTGCCCGGCATCTGCGACGGCACAAAGGCCATCATCTGGCGCGGGCCATCAGGCTGCTCGGCGCGGTAGAGGCGGAAGCCAGACGCGTCGACCTCGCTGACCGTCTCCCACGTCACCAGCACCCCCTCGCGCCGGGCTGTTGCCTGCAAGCTGGCGATAGCGACGGCCAACGGGGCGGCGAGCTCCACTTGGGCCTCGCCCGTGCTGGCCGGTACAGACGACTGCACCAAAGTCCCCGTCATGTTTGCCAGCAGCGCATCGTGCAAGGTGAGCGAGCTTTGCCCGGCCGTGAGCGCGCGCAGCGTCACCTGGGCCAGCACGCCCGATCCCGACACCGCCGCCTGCTCTCCGTAGCTGTACTGCCCGATCATCAGTTGCCCTGCGGCTGGCGTGTTCTGCAAGATTTGCACCGCCCGGCCGCTGCTGCCAAGAAACGCGCCCGCTGTGACCTGAACCACCTCCAACTGGGCGGGATCGAAGTCAAGCCTTGCCTCCCAGCCAGCCAGATGGTCGGCGCCGTCCACCCACAGATCGACCGTGAATGTGCTGTTGACGAGCGCGGCATAGTGCGTCTGGTCGAAATAGAGCGCAACATCCGTGGGCGAGATCAGCGCTGCCGTCGCGCGTGCGTACCATGCGACGCTGAGAAGCGCCAGCCACGCCCCAGCCAGCGCCGCAGCGCGCAGCAGCCTGGCGCGGCCTGTGATTGCAACAGGCGCCCTTTCTTCTTGGCCGAGTCGGGCAGCACGCACGGATGTGATCATAGTGCTCCTATTTTACTCCGAATCGCCGGCGAACGCAACCCCTTTTTTAGCGGACGGGGCAAGGCCGGGCGCCGCGTTGGCTGCGACCTCCAGGGCAACGGTCTGCACCTGCGCCGAGCTGCCGCCCACCATTACGTCAAACAGCCCCGGCTCGACCACGAGCTGCATGCGGGCGTCCAGGAATTGCAGGTGCTCGCGGGTGAGGGTGAACCCGACCGTCTGCGTCTCGCCCGGCTGCAATGTAACGCGGCGGAAGCCCTTCAGCTCCATCACCGGCCGCGTGACCGAGCTGACCTGGTCGCGCAGGTAGAGCTGCACCACCTCGTCGCCGGCCCGCTGGCCGGTGTTGGTCACCGCGACGCTTACCACGGCCGCGCCATCGGGCGGGATTTGCTGCGGCGTCACGCGCAGGTTGTCGAAGGCGAAGGTGGTGTAGCTCAGGCCGTGGCCGAAGGGGAAGAGCGGCGCGTTGTCGTTGAACAGATAGCCGCGGCGGGCCGAGGGCTTGTGGTTGTAGAAGGCTGGGATCTGGCCCACCGAGCGCGGGAAGGTGATGGGCAGCTTGCCGCCAGGGTTCACGTCGCCGAAGAGCACATCGGCCACGGCCGTGCCCGTCTCCTGGCCCAGGTACCAGCCCTCCAGGATGGCCGGCGCGCGTTCGGCCAACTCGACGATGCTCAGCGGCCGGCCGTTGAGCAGTAAGACCACCACCGGCTTGCCCGTGGCCAGCACGGCGCGCGCCAGATCATCCTGCCGGCCGGGCAGGTGCAGCGTGTCGCGGTCGCCCAGGTGGCCGGCCGACCAGCCCTCGCGGCAGGTGGACTCGTTCTCGCCCAGCACCAGCAGCACCACGTCGGCCCGGCGGGCGATCTCCACCGCCTCGGCGATGCGGGCGTCGTCCTCAGCCGGATCGGCCGGGATGACCGCGTCGTTCCACCATCCCTGCCAGCCCTGCACCCCCTCGGTGATGCGGCAGCCCTCGGCGTAGTGTACCTGCGCCGCCCCCTCCAGCCGGGCGCGCAGGCCGTCCAGCACGCTGACGCCGCGGCCGGGGTCCACGCTGTAGCCGCCCAGGTGCAGGTCAGCCGCGTTGGGGCCGATGACGGCCAGCGTGCGCAGGCGTTGGGCGTCCAGCGGCAGCAGGCTGTCGTTCTTGAGCAGCACCAGCGCCCGCTGCGCTGCCCGCAGGGCCAGCTCCTGGTGCGTCTGGCAGTTAGTGATCTGGTCGGCGTGGTCGGGATCGGCGTAGGGCTGCTCGAACAGGCCCAGCAGGAACTTGGCCCGCAGGATCCGCGCCACGGCCTGGTCGATGGCGGCCTCTGGCACGGCGCCGGCCCGCACCTGGGCCAGCAGGGTAGGAAACGCGTCGTCCAGCTCAAAGTCCACGCCGGCCAGCAGGGCCTGGCGGGCGGCGTCGGCCAAGTCCGCGGCCACGCGGTGCTCGCTGATCAACTGGTGAATGCCGTAGCCGTCGGAGGTGACGAAACCCTCGAAACCCCACTCGCCGCGCAGCACGTCGCCCAGCAGCCAGCGGTTGACATGCACCGGGATGCCGTCGATCTCGTTGTAGGAGGCCATCACCGACTGCACGCCGGCCGCGGTGACCGCAGCCTGGAAGGGACGCAGAAACACCTCGCGGATGTCGCGCAGGGCGAAGTTGGTGGGGCCGCCGTTGCAGCCGGCCTCGGGCTGGCCGTGAACCGCGAAGTGCTTGGCCGTGGCCAGGACGCGGTCGGGGGCGATGGGCAGGCCGTCTCCTTGCAGGCCGCGGATGGCTGCGACGCCGATAGCCGCAGCCAGGTGCGGGTCCTCGCCGTAGGTCTCCTCGCTGCGGCCCCAGCGCGGGTCCCTGGCCAGGTCCAGCACCGGGGTGAGCGCGTAGTTGCCGCCGCGGGCGCGCATCTCGGCCGCTGTGGCGCTGAAGACCTCCTGCACCAGGTCGGGGTCCCAGGCGCTGGCCAGGGCGATGGCCTGGGGAAAGCTGGTGCTGCCCTGGGCCATCAGGCCGTGCAGCGCCTCGTCGACGAAGAAAGCCGGGATGCCCAGCCGCGTCTGCTCGATCAGCAGGCGCTGGATGGCGTTGCCCAGCCGGGCCGTGTCGCCGGGCGAGCGGTGCAGCCCCAGCCGGCCGACCGCGCCGGCGCCGTGGGGCCAGGCCGCCAGCGCTCTGGCTGCATCCAGCCGGCCGGCCGCGTCCAGCAGCGAGTCCACGTCCTCGGCGATGTTGCCGGGGAAGATCGACATCTGCGCCAGCTTTTCGGGCAGCGTCATGCGGCCCAGCAAGTCGGCCACGCGCTGGTCGATAGGCAGGTCGGGGTTACGGTAGGGGTGGGGGTGAGTCATGGTTGGTATCTGAGCCTCGTGGGTGGGATGAGGCCAGGATACCACAGGCGAGACGGTAGTATGAAAACAGCGAGGTCAAGCGAGAGCGGCCACGCTTGACCGGATTCCCCCATCCGGTTATACTTCAGGTCAGGTGAAGATGTTGAAATCGCAATACGAAGTGCGTGAGATGACTCGGACTATCCCGGTTGCTGCTGTGTGGGCCAGGGATTTGCCGCGCTGGAAAACATCAGCGAGAAATTCGCTGGCCTTTCGGATGACGACTTGGATGCGCTTTTTGGCGAGGTCTTGACCGAAGTGCAGCCAGCCGAGGTTCGCCCCTTCACCGAGTTTGCTGTTACGTGAGTTGTAAGCTATTCACGGAGAGAAGCTATGTCAAGTATGATGACGACTTTGCCCGTCACGGTCGAACAGATCGCCGTCGCCGTCAGGAAGATGAGCCGTGTAGATCAGCAACACCTGCTCGATCTAGTTCCTGACTTGCGTCAACTAGCCGACCAGCCGCCTTTGAGAACCCTGCGCGAAGCCACAGCCAACGTTTATGCGCTTCGGGCTGAAGTTCTGGCTGCTCTGGATGACCAGCCTCTCTCACCTGACGAATCCTTCTTTCAAGGACTGACGCTGGGCCAATATGAAGCCCTTACAGATAATCAAAAGGCCGATCTGTGGGATAACCTGACAGAGATTGACCTGATGGATCTGGAAGAGGTGGAGGTAGGTTCAGATGCGCTGCCTGCTGGATAAGGCAACAGCCCGCTTTGCAGTTCAGGGCCTCTTGAAACCAGGCGAAGGCCAGACGCTTGGCACTGAGGAGGTGCTCATGATCAACAACTGGCAAGCTCGACAGATGGAGATTCTCGCACGCTTAGCGGCCATGCATCGGGACCTGCATGCGCCGTATGACAAAGCCAGATTACCACGAGTACTCCGACCGGAGGAGATAGTCGTCACGTGATTACCTTGTTGCCGACTACCGTTGCCGGATAATCTGCATCACACTGGCAAGAACAGCCATCCCGTTGCGACAGGATGGCTGTTCTCATGTACCCTGATTGCGAAGTCCGCGCCCGCGTCTGTTGTTGGCTATGAACGCTGCGCCACAGCAAACAAGTTGGCGCGCAGCGGCTCGTACTCGAAATGCAGGTTGGCTGAGTCGAAGGATGTCTGCGCAAAGATGGCCCGGTAGTCAGCCTCGTTGCGGTACAGCAAACGCCAGTCCAGCAGCCAGTCGATCAACACCCGGTCGCTGGGGTGGGTCTCCAGGCTGAAGTTGCCGACGAGGAGCACGCCGCCGGGCGCCAGCAAGCCGTGGCAGTCCTCCACCAACCGAGACGCCAGGTCGGGGTTGAGGTAGTCGAACAGGCCGGCGGCGTAGATGACGTCGAAGGGTTCATTGGGACGATTGGGGCCGCTGGCGAAGCGCAAGGCGTTGTCACGCACAAACCGTACCTGGCCATCCAGCCGGCCGCCGATGCGCTGGCGTGCGCAGTCCAGCGCGGCCGGGTCACTTCGGTCCCGCTGACCGCGCTGCCGCCAGCCGACGCGCTGGCCTTCCTGCGCTACCAGGGGCAGGAGCGCAACGCGGCGGCCCTGCTCCAGGCCCCAGAGAGCGACCTGCGCCGCATCGTGGCCGTCACCGGCGGCCATCCCCTGGCCATCAAGCTGGTGGTCGGGCAAGCCCAGGCCCTGCCGCTGACCCAGGTGCTGGACGACCTGGCCGCAGCCCAGCCCGAAGTCCACGACTTCTATCATTTCGTCTTTCGCTACGCCTGGCAGCGCCTGTCCGATCCGGCCCGCCAGTTGTTACTACACATGCCGCTGCTCAACCCGGCCGGCGCCACTTGGGAAGACCTGGCGGCCGTCAGCGGCGTGTCGCTCAACGGCTACTATCGCAGCGCGCTGGAGGAATTGGTGGCCGCGTCGCTGCTCGACTCTGGCTGCGCGCAGGGCCGCCTGCTCTACAGCATCCACCGCCTGACCGAGTACTTCATCCTGTCCGATTTGATCGGCGTCGAGCCGCCTGGCCCCTTGGCCTGATCTCCTCGAAGACCCATGAGCATTCCCGACGCCCGCGTCCAGTTCGATCAGGGCATCGAGCGCGCGCTGCAGCACTGGCTCAGCTACTGGCAGGCGCAGGCCAACGACCCTGCGGCCTGGGCCGGTGCAACGGGCCACGCATTGCGGGCGCTGCGCTGGAGCATCGCCGCCGGACGGGCACTGGAGGCTGCCATCGACCTGGCGTTGGCGATGCAATCCACCATGATGTATCAGGGGCATTGGAGTGAATGGGAGGCGCTGCTGCGCGAGCTGCTGGAGAAGGCTCATAGCCTGGAGAGCCAGGAGCGGCGCTTCGCGCTGCGGCACTATCTGGGCGCGGTCTATATGCGACAGCACCGGCTGGCCGAGAGCCTGGCGCTAACCGAGGAAAACTATCGCTGGGCCTTGGCTGCCGGCGACCGCCGCCGGCAGGCCGAGGCAGCCATCAACCTGGCTGAAACGTACCTGAACGCCGATGCGGCCGAACAGGCGTTGGCCTACGCCGAGGAGGCCGCCAGCCTGGGCGCGGCGTTGAACCTGCCCTGGAAAGAGGCCGATGGGCTGATCGACGCCGCGCGCGCCTTGCTGGCGCAGGGTAGGCTGGCTGAGGCCGAGCAGCGCCTGCGCCGGGCTGAGACCCTGGCCGCTACCGCAGGCTATCCCGTCTACCAGGCCAAGGCGCAGCTCTTTCTGGGCCAACTGCTCGGCCGCACCGGCCGCTGGCAGGAAGCGCTGCAACACCTGGAGACAGCCCGGCGCCTGGTCACGTCCTACGGCGACGAGGTAGGTCGCGCCACCGTGCAGATCAGCCTGGGCCGGGCGCTGGCCGAATTGGATCGCCTGGACGAGGCCGTTCATCTGCTGGAAGACGCCGTGATCGTCCACCGCCGCCACGGCAACCACCCCGCCGAGCGCGTTGCGGTGCAGCGGCTGCAAGAGGTCATGGCGCGCCGCAGTGTCTCATAATGGCACTCCACACTGAAGTGTGGAGCTGGCTTGCCCGGCGAAGCCCCACCTTTCCAAGGTGGGGTGCTGACCCAACCCACAACGCCGCCGCAGCGTCCGCGGGCGTGATGGCGCTCCACACTGAAGTGTGGAGCTTGCTTGCCCGGCGAAGCCCCACCGTTTCAAGGTGGGGTGCTGGCCCAACCCACAACGCCGCCGCAGCGTCCGCGGGCGTGATGGCGCTCCACACTGAA
>CAZVGR010000049.1:0-374 GCA_964626845.1 uncultured Anaerolinea sp. | reverse complement strand
GTGTGGAGCTTGCTTGCCCGGCGAAGCCCCACCGTTTCAAGGCGGGGTGCTGGCCCAGCCCACAACGCCGCCGCAGCGTCCGCGTCCGCGGGCGTGATGGCGCTCCACACTGAAGTGTGGAGCTTGCCCGGCGAAGCCCCACCTTTCCAAGGTGGGGTGCTGGCCCAACCCACAACGCCGCCGCAGCGTCCGCGTCCGCGGGCGTAATGGCGCTCCACACTGAAGTGTGGAGCTTGCTTGCCCGGCGAAGCCCCACCTTTCCAAGGTGGGGTGCTGACCCAACCCACAACGCCGCCGCAGCGTCCGCGGGCGTGATGGCGCTCCACACTGAAGTGTGGAGCTTGCTTGCCCGGCGAAGCCCCACCGTTTCAAGG
>CAZVGR010000048.1:35014-36650 GCA_964626845.1 uncultured Anaerolinea sp. | reverse complement strand
TGTTAAGGTTCAGGGAGACTTTTGGTCTCCCCGGAATTTTGCGCAAAATTTGGGTCACACGCATCACGCATTACGCCTCTTGTGCATTGCGCCCATCCATGCTACAATTCGACCAGTTTGACGCACTGCGTTACACCGGTCCTGAAGCAAGCCGACAGAGGAGGCAATTGCCATGCTCAACTTCGAGTTCAACGACGAACAACGTATGCTGCGCGATCTGGCCCACCAGTTCGCGGAGAAGGAGATCAAGCCGCAGGCTGAACACTACGACACCAGCGGCGAGTATCCCTGGCCCATCATCAAGAAGGCCGGCCAGCTTGGCCTGATCAACCTCAACGTCCCTGAGGAGTACGGCGGCCCTGGCGTGGACGTGCTGGGCGAGTGCATCGCCAACGAGGAGCTGGCCTGGGGCTGCTCCGGCATCCAGACGGCCATGATGCTCAACAGCCTGGCCTCGTGGCCCATCATCCTGGGCGGCAATGAGGCCCAGAAGCGCAAGTACCTGGGCGAGTGGCTGATGGACAACGGCAAGATGGCGGCCTACGGCCTGACCGAGCCCAACGCCGGCTCGGATGTAGCCGGCATCAAGACCACGGCTGTCAAGCAGGGCGACCGCTACATCCTCAACGGCAGCAAAACCTGGATCACCAACGCGCCCATCGCCGACTTTTTCGTCATCTTCGCCAAGACCGATCCGGCCGCCCGCCACCGCGGCATGTCGGTCTTCGTGGTGGAGCGCGGCTGGAAGGGCCTCAGCACTGCCAAGCCAATCCACAAAATGGGCCAGCACGCAGCCTGGACCGGCGAAGTCTTCATGGAGGACGTGGAGGTGCCAGAGGAGAACCTGCTGGGCCGCGAGGGCGATGGCTTCATGATCGCCATGAAGGTCTTCGACCGCAGCCGGCCCTCGGTGGGCGCGGCGGCCGTGGGCGTGGCGCAGCGGGCCATGGAGGAGGCGATTCGCTACGCCGGCGAGCGCCACGCCTTTGGCCGGCCTATCGGCCACAACCAGGCCATCGCCTTCATGATCGCCGACATGGCCATGACCATCGAGGCCGCCCGCCTGCTGGTCTACAAGTCGGCCTGGCTGATCGACCGCAACCAGCCCAACGTCCAGGCCGCAGCCTTCGCCAAGGCTTTTGCAGCCGACGTAGTGATGAAGACCACCACCGACGCAGTACAGGTCTTCGGCGGCTACGGCTACAGCGCCGAATACCCGGTGGAGAAGCTGATGCGCGACGCCAAGATCTACCAGATCTACGAGGGCACGTCACAGATCCAGCGGGTGATCATCTCGCGCGAGCTGTTGAAGTAAGTCTTTCTCCCAGATCCTTCGGGTTTCCGTGCCAAGCGACGATTCGCGGCCTACAAGGCAGCAGCGTTGGCAGCGAATCGTGGCAAACGACGGAAACCCGAAGATACCGTGTTGCACTACATCCTAGCGCATTCGATGTAGCGCAAGATGGCATCTTGCGTTACCGCCTAACGCATCTGTTGTAGCGCAAGATGCCATCTTGCGTTACCGCCTAGCGCATCTGTTGTAGCGCAAGATGCCATCTTGCGTTACCGCCTAGCGCATCCGTTGTAGCGCAAGATGCCATCTTGCGTTACCGCCTAGCGCATCCGTTGTAGCGCA
>CAZVGR010000048.1:0-34914 GCA_964626845.1 uncultured Anaerolinea sp. | reverse complement strand
GTTACCGCCTAGCGCATCCGTTGTAGCGCAAGATGCCATCTTGCGTTACCGCCTAACGCATCCGTCGGAATGCAAGGGTCTTCGCGTTCAAGTGATAGCATCGTTACCACAGCTTGGGGAGCGACCTGCTACAATAGCAGCGCACAAACTCTGAACGAAGGAGAGCCAACCATGCGAACTCGTTTGAGCGGGCTGGCGGCGCTGGCGCTTGTCGCGCTGCTGGCTGCAGCCTGCGGCGGCGCTGGGAGCACCCCGGCCGCTGCGCCGCCGCCAACGGCCACGGTCGAGCTGGCCGCGGCCACCGCGACCAACCCGCCCGCCACTGCCACCACCGCGCCAACCGACACGCCTGCGCCGGCTGCGATTGAGACCCCGACCAGCGCGCCGGCTGCGCCGACCGACACCCCCTTGCCCGCGCCCGCGGAAGCGCCGGCCCCCACTGACACACCTGCCGTTGTTGCTACTTTTGGCCTGACCGAGGACGGCCTCTACTTCCGCGGCAACCCGGCCGCGGCCGTCACCGTCATCGACTACTCCGACTTCCTCTGAGGCGCCTGCCGTGGATACGTGCTATCCACCGAGCCACAGATCATCGCCAACTACGCCGACACGGGGCTGATCCGCTACGTCTACTACCCGATGCTGGACCACGGGCCGACGCAGAAGACCTACGAGGCGGCCGAGTGCGCCGGCGCGCAGAATCCCGAGACGTTCTGGACCATCCACGATCTGTTTTACGAGGAGCAAAGCCGCCTGTTCCGCCCCAGCACCGATCTCTATCTGGAGTTTGCCCAGCGGGCCGGCGTGCCTGACCTGGACCAGTTCCGCCAGTGCCTGGAGAGCGGCCAATTCGCGGCCAAAGCCGTCGACCTGGACCGCGCCCGCACCGCCGCCGGCATCCGGCTGCGCCCCTCCTTCTCCATCGACGGCCAGCTCATCCCTGGCGCGCAGTCGTATGGACAGCTCAGCCAGTTGATCGACGCGGCGCTGCAGGACTGAACTGCGAGATTTCGGAAGTCGCCGCAAAATCAGGCAGAACGCTGTTCTGAGCGACAGTCAGCAATGCCCCGAGGCGGCGACTTCCGAAATCTTCTAGCAAATGCGCGGAAGCTGCTCCCCGCTCAGCATGTCCACCACCCTCGTGCCGCCGATGCGGCTGCGCAAGGTGACGCGGCCGGGATGCTCGCCCACGACCTCGCCGATGACGACCGCCTCCCGGCCCAGGGGATCGGCCTGCATGGCCGCCAGCACGCCCTCGGCGGCCGCTGGCGCGACGATGGCCAGGCATTTGCCCTCGTTAGCCACGTAGAGCGGGTCCAGCCCCAGGATCTCGCACGC
Organism: uncultured Anaerolinea sp.; assembly: GCA_964626845.1. GTDB lineage: Bacteria > Chloroflexota > Anaerolineae > JAAEKA01 > JAAEKA01 > JAAEKA01. Next base: position 33,576 of record CAZVGR010000048.1, on the reverse strand, counting down.
ACCGCGCACCGCGTCCGGCACGGGGATACGGGCTTCGTGCAGCCGCACGCCCACCTGCGCCGACCTGGCGATCTCGTTCAACGCGCTGGCCACGCCGCCGCGCGTTGGATCGCGCAGCACGTGGACCTGCTCGCCGCCGGCCCGCAGCACGCCGGCCACCAGCCGGTGTAGCGGGGCTGAATCGCTCCGCAGCTCGGTCTCGAAGGCCAGCCCCTCGCGCACCGACATGATGGCAATGCCATGCACAGCAATCGCGCCGCTGAGCAGCACCAGGTCGCCCGGCCGGGCGCGCTGCGGATCGATCTGCACACCAGCGGGAATGACGCCGATGCCAGACGTGTTGATGTAGATGCCGTCCCCCTTGCCCCGGTCCACCACCTTGGTGTCGCCGGTGACGATGGGAACGCCCACGTCCTGCGCCGCGGCCTGCATCGACTGCACCACGCGCCACAGATCCTGCATAGGCAGCCCCTCCTCCAGCACGAAGCCGGCCGACAACGCCAGCGGCTGCGCGCCGCACATGGCCAGGTCGTTGACGGTGCCGTGCACAGCCAGCGAGCCGATGTCGCCGCCGGGGAAGAAGAGCGGGCTGATGACGAAGGAGTCGGTGCTGAAGGCCAGCCGCGCGCCGTTGACCTCCAGCCGCGCGCCGTCGTGCAGGCTGGCAAGCTGCGGATTGTTGAAGGCCGGCAGCAGCATGCGCTCGATCAGCATCTGCGACAGCCGCCCGCCGCCGCCGTGGGCCAGGGTTACGGTCGGGTAGTCGCTAATGGGGATGGGGCAGGAGAGAGTGGTGAGCATGGTGTGAGGGCGTAATGCGTAACGAGTAACACGTAAGCCGGAAAAGAGGACGGTGTGTGCGCGATTCCGGGTTACGGGTTACTCGTTACGGGTTACTTTCAGCGGCGCGCTCGACATGACGCGCAAATTGATAATAGGCGGCACACGCGCCTTCGGACGAGACCATCGGCGCGCCCAGCGGGCGTTCGGGCGTACAGAGCGTGCCAAAGGCGGCGCAGTGGTGCGGCTTTTTGAGGCCCTGCATGATCTGACCGGCGATGCACAGGGGCGATTCCTGGGCGTGGATGTCGCCCACGTCGAAGCGCTGCTCGGCGTCGAAGGCGGCAAACTCAGGGCGCAGGCGGTAGCCGCTCTCTGGAATCAGCCCGATGCCGCGCCACTGGCGGCCGGAGATCTCGAAGACCTGGCTGAGCAGGCGTTGGGCGGGTTGGTTGCCGGCGCGCGTCACCGCCCGCGCATACTGGTTCTCTACGCCCCAGCGGCCTTCTTCCAGCATGCGCAGCGTCATGTAGATGCCGTGCAACAGGTCCAGCGGCTCGAAGCCGGTAACGACAATCGGGGTTCGGTAGCGCTGGGCAATCGGCTCATACTCCCAGTAACCCATCACCGCGCAGACGTGGCCCGCCGCCAGGAAGCCCTGCACCAGGCTGTCGGGCGAGCCGAGGATGGCCTCCATGGCCGGTGGCACCAGCACGTGCGAGCAGAGGATCGAGAAGTTCGTCAGCCCAAGCTGCTGCGCCTGCCAGACGGCCATGGCGTTGCCGGGCGCAGTGGTCTCGAAGCCAACGGCGAAGAAGACCACCTGCCGGTCGGGGTGCTTCTGCGCCAGCTTGACCGCGTCCAGCGGCGAGTAGACCATGCGCACGTCCGCGCCGGCCGCCTTGACGCCCAACAGGTCGATGTTGGAGCCGGGCACGCGCAGCATGTCGCCGAAGGAGGTCATGATCACCTCCGGCCGGCGCGCGATGGCGATAGCCTTGTCGATCAGCTCCAGCGGCGTGACGCACACCGGGCAGCCGGGGCCATGCACCAGCGTCACCTGCTCCGGCAGCATGGCGTCGATGCCCGATCGGATCAGCGTATGCGTCTGCCCGCCGCAGATCTCCATCAGCGTCCAGGGCCGGGTGACCAGCTCATGGATGGCGTGCAGGAACTTCTGGGCATCAGACTCATTGCGGTACTCGTCGACAAAGCGCACTAAAGACTCTCCTCACCGCAAAATCACACCGTTAATCACAGTTCGTTCCATTCGTCGACAAAGATATCTCGTCCAATGATCTCGGCGACTTCGCGCAACAGCATCCGTAGTTGCGGGACAGAGTATTCAGCATTGGACGGTACGGTCAACCGGCGCTGGTCATAGACCATAAACTGATGGCGCGTCCCGGAGTAAGGGCCATCAAAACCGATTAACCGGAGGCGTGTGATGAAATCGCGCCGCTTACAGGGTTGCCATCGGCTCATAGACAGGCTCTCGATTCAAGTCGATGCCCGCAACAATGGGCAGTGGGTGCTTCAACTTAAGCCCGACCAGAATCCAGTCTTCAAGGGTTGATCTCAACTCGTGCTCACACTCTCGCAACGTAGATCCGAACGCCACAACCCCGATGCATGCGGGAATTCGACCGGCGTAGGTTCCATCGTCGAGCTTGTCATATACAGCCTGGCTCATGGCTTCTTCGACGTAGTCACTCAATACATACTGCACAATCATCTGGTCCTCCGGTGTCATTGAGAGGCAATTGTGGGCTGAAGGCATGCAACGCCTGTATCATGCCGGCTGCGGAATCTCCAATTCCGCCAACTCATCCATCTGCTCCAGCATCTTGAACACCTCCATCGCCTCCTGCTCGTCCACCACGCTGATGGCAAAGCCAGCATGGACGATGACGTACTGGCCGACCTCGGTGTCCGGTGTGTAGGCCAGGCACACCTCCTTGACGATGCCGCTGAAGCTGATCTTGCCCATGGCGATGCCCACGGGATCATTGTACACGTCAATCACTTTGCCGGGAACGCCAAGACACATGGTTTCACCTCAAGGGTGGTTGGTAAATGGGTAAATTGGCAGATTGGTCGAGTCGCGCTGCGGCCACGGCCACCTGACCCAGGCTGATGCCGCCGTCGTTGGGTGGGACCTGGCGGTGCAGCAGGACATCGAAACCGGCCTGGCGCAGTCGGCTGGCGGTGCGCGCCAGCAGCAGGCGGTTCTGGAAACAGCCGCCGGTCAGCGCCACCTGCGGCTGGCCGATGGCCTCGGCGACGGCGACAATGGCAGCAGCCATGCCGTTGTGGAAACGTCCGGCTATCATACCAGAAGAAACGCCGGCCCGCAAGTCGTTCAGCAGCGCCTCCAGCATCGGCTGCCAGTCGAGGAGCAGGGGTGGAGAGGAACCAGGGGGAACGGGGGGGAACGGGGAGGAACTGAGAGAAACTGAGGGAAAGTCGGAGATGCGGGTGGTAGAATTCCCTTGAGTTCCCCTCAGTTCCCCTAAGTTCCCCTCAGTTCCCACAAAAACCGGATACACCCCCTCTTCGCCCTCGTCCACCGCATACTCCAACGCCATGGCTGCCTGGCCCTCGAAGCTGACCTGTTGGTGCAGGCCCAGCAGCGCAGCCACGCCATCGAACAGGCGGCCGGCGCTGGTGGTAACGGGCGCGCTCAGGCCGCGGCGCAGCATCTGGCCCAGCACCAGCCGTTCGCTGGCCGGCAGCGCCCGGATCGGCGCCAGGTCGTCCATGGCCAGGCTGGCCTCGCCGTATAGTTCCCACAGCAGGGCCAGCGCCACCCGCCGCGGCCCCTTGACCGCCGCGTCGCCGCCGGGCAGGCGGAAGGGCCGCAGATGCGCCACCCGTGTAAAATCAGCCGCGTCGCCCAGCAGAAACTCGCCGCCCCAAATCGTCCCGTCCAGCCCATAGCCCGTGCCGTCCCACGTCACGCCCAGCGCCGGCCCCACCGCGCCGTTGTCCGCCAGGCAGGCCGCCAGGTGCGCGTGGTGGTGCTGCACGGCGATCCTCACCTTGTCACCTTGCCACCTTGTCACCTTGTCTACTTGTCTACTTGTCTCCTTCTCTACCAGTCCCTCCGCCCACCGCGTCGACAGATAATCCGGGTGCAGGTCGTGCGCGATGGCCGCCGGTTCCGTCTCGTACAGGCGCAGAAAATCGGCAATAACCCGCTCGAAGGCGGCCATGGCCTCGGCCGTCTCCAGGTCGCCGATGTGCTGGCTGATGAAGACCTGGCGGCCCACGCTCAGCGCCACCGTGTTCTTGAGATGCGCACCCACGGCCAGGATCATCGGCGCAGGCCGGGCCAGCAGCACCGGCAGCGGCGCGTAGCCCCTGGCCCGGCGCAGCAGGCGCGACTGGCCCTCGACAATCCAGGCCACGCTGTCGTCCACATGGCGCTCGATGGGCCGGTCATGCACCAGGAACAGGTCGGCGATGTGTCCCAGCCGCTGCACAGCCTCGTCGTTGTCGATGCAGATCGGCTCGTCGCTCAGGTTGCCGCTGGTAGCCACCAACGCCGCAATGCTGTGGCCGGTCTCCGACCGAGCCACCACTGCATCCAGCAGCAAATGATGCAGCGCCGTATACGCCAGCATCACCCCCAGCGTCGGGTTGCCCGGCGCGACGTTGACTGCCACGGGGGCATCAGCCCGCCGCGGCAGCAGCACAATCGGCGCCTCGGCCGACGCCAGCAGCGCCGCCGCCTGCTCGTCCACCTCTACCAACAGCCGCGCCGCCGCCAGGTCGCGCACCATCAGCGCCAGCGGCTTCTCGTAGCGCCGCTTGCGCTGCCGCAGCCGTTCTACCGCCGCCGCGTTGCCCGCATCCACCATCAGATGAAAGCCGCCCAGACCCTTGACGGCGACGATCTGGCCGGCGCGCAGGGCGTTGGCGGTGACCTGGAGGTAATCGGTGAGCGGTGAGCGGTGAGCGGTCTCTGCTTCCCACTGTTCACCGTTAACCGTTAACCGTTCACCGGATACTGACAAACGCGGCCCACACACCGCACACGCATTCGGCTGGGCGTGGAAGCGGCGGTTCAGCGGGCTATCGTACTCGGCCTGGCAGGCCGGGCACATGACGAAGCGCCGCATGGTGGTGTTGGGCCGGTCGTAGGGCAGCGCCTGGAGGATGCTGAAGCGGGGGCCGCAGTTGGTGCAGTTGGTGAAGGGGTAGCCATAGCGGCGGTCGGCCGGGTCGAGCACCTCACGCAGGCAGTCGGGACAGGTGGCGATGTCGGGCAGCACCAACACGGTCTTGCTGCCCTGGCCGTCGCTGTGGCGGATTTCGAACTGGGCATAGCCGGCCGGCGCCAGCCAGGCCGCGTTCAGCGACTGGATCAACGCACGCGGCGGAGCCTCGCTGGACAGCCGGCGCAAAAACTCGTCCAGCTTCGACTCATTCCCCTCCACCTCGATGAACACCCCCGCCGTGTCGTTGATCACCCAGCCGGCCAGACCCAGCTCCGCGGCCAGCCGGTAGACAAAGGGCCGGAAGCCGACGCCCTGCACCGCGCCGTGGATCTCGACGCGCAGACGGCGCAACTCACTGTCACCCTGAGGCTTGGCGAAGGGTCTCGGCGCACCCATGTCACCCTGAGGCTTGGCGAAGGGTCTCGGCTCCATAGGGTTCAGGGGATGCTTCGGCGCTGACACAAAGCCACCAGCCACTCCACCCACGCGTCCAGCCCCTCGCCGGTGCGGCACGAGACGACGAAGATCGGCGCCTGCGGGTTGACCATGCGCACGCCGCGCTGGAAAGCCTCGAAGTCGAAGTCGAACACCACGGCCACATCGGCCTTGTTCAGCGCCACCACATCGGCCGCGGCGAACATACCGGGGTACTTGTAGGGCTTGTCGTGGCCCTCGGCCGTGCTGGCCACCACCAGGTTGATGTGCGTGCCCAGGCTGAACCCGGCCGGGCAGATCAGATTGCCCACGTTCTCGACCATCAACAGGTCCACGCCCCCCGGCAGCAGGTGCGGCAGGGCTGAGCGCACCATGGGCGCGTCCAGGTGGCAGCCGCCGCCGGTGTTGATCTGCACCACGGGGATGCCGGCCGCGGCCATGGCGTCGGCGTCGATGCGGCCGGCCACGTCCCCTTCGATCACCATCAGGCGCAGCCCGGCCGGCAGCCGGCGCGCGGTGGCCAGGATCAGGCTGGTTTTGCCCGCGCCAGGTGAGGCCATGACGTTGACGCCCAGGCTGCCGGCTGCGTCCAGCGCAGCTCGGTTCTCGGCCGCAATGGCGTCGTTAGCGCTTAGGATCTGCTGCACTACCGGAACTTTAGTCATCGATCTCAATACTCTCCAGGAAGAACTCGCGGCCGCCGGTCACTTGCAGACGCAGGCTGCCGCAGTTGGGGCAAAATGGCGCCAGCGGCGGCGCAGCATCGTAGCTGTGGGCGCAGTCAGAGCACACAGCCCTGGCCGGCTGGCGCTGAAAACGCAACATGGCTCCGGCGGCTGGCGTGTCCCGGCTCAGGATGTCGAAGTAGAACTGCACCGAGTCGTCCACGATACCGCTCAACTCGCCGATCACCAAATCGATGGCCACAATGCGCTGGCTGCCGGCCTGAGCCGCCGCGCTCAGCGCCGTGTCGAGGATGGCTTGGGTTACGGGCAACTCATGCATTGGGTCATCGCCTGGTCACAGGAAGGCTCGGCGCAGCAGTCTTATCGGCGCCGGCCCCTCGTTGTACCATAGCCGCAAGCGGGTGTCAAAAGTTCCCTCTTGGCCGCCGCTGGGTTACAATCAGCCGATCCGTCGGGCTGATAGCCCGACTACGAAAGAGATTGCGAAAGGAACGCCCCTGACCACTTCCCACATCGACGACTGGAAAGCCGAGCGCCTGGCGCTCAACGACCTGGTGATGGAGTACGCCGGGTTGACCACCAAGCGCTTCTTTAGCCTGGACAGCCAGGCCTACCGGCCCGGCGCGCTGCCGGCCAGCACCAAGGAGCTGCTGGGGCTGGTGGCTTCACTGGTGCTGCGCTGCGACGACTGCATCACCTATCATATCATCCAGTGCCACGAGGCCGGCGTCAGCAGCGCCGAACTGGAGGAGGCGTTGAGCATCGGCCTGGTGGTGGGCGGCTCGATCACCATCCCGCACCTGCGCCGCGCGCTGCGTTCATGGGACGAGCTGCAAAACAGGTAGGTCCGGTTATCAACCGGACACCCGAGAGCGCACTTGCACATGCTTCGTGCTCTATCTGCGTGGAACTTGACTTCTTTGCGTCTCAAGGTACACTGCGCACCATTCCATACCTTTGTCGCTTCGGAGTGGTCCATCATGAAAAAAGCATTGGGCATCGCCATCGTCTCGCTGGCCGTGTTAGCCACAGTCTACATCGCGGGCAGTTGGTACTTCTCGAGCATGATCGTCAAGTTCAACGCGCAGCCGCTGGAGCAACAGCAGGCGCGCCACGGCGACCCCGCTGACTACGGCCTGCCCGCACCGGAGGAGGTGACGATTCCCGGCGATGGCGTGGCGCTGGCTGGCTGGTACTTTGCCAACCCGGCGGGCGGCGACTGCGGCGTGATCCTGCTGCACGGCCACACCGGCAGCCGCTACGGCATGCTGGAATATGCGCCGCTGTTCTGGCCCAAGGGCTGCGACCTGCTGCTCTACGACCACCGCTTCCACGGCGGCAGTACAGGCGACTACGGCACCTACGGCTATTACGAAAAGCTGGACGCGCTGGCGGCGCTGCGCTGGTTCGAGGAGCGCACTGGCTTGCAAGCGAGCCAGATCGGCCTGCTGGGCGAATCCTATGGCGCGGCCACGGCCTTGCAGGCTGGCCCGCTGGCTCCTGGCCTGGCCTTCGTCGCGGCCGACTCGCCCTATCGCGACCTGCCCAGCATCATCAGCGAGCAGGCGACGCAGCGTTTCGGCGGCTGGGTGCAAATCTTTGCGCCGGGCGCGCTGGCCCTTGCCGGCCTGCGCGCGGACTTCGCACCCAGCCAGGTCTCCCCTCTCGATGCAGCCGACGAACAAACCGCCCCTGTCTTTCTGTCCCATTCGGCCAGCGACCAGTATACCCTGCCCCAGCACTCGGTGGACATCGCCGCTGAGTTGCCGGCAACATTATGCTCCCGCCTGCACCTGACGGACTGGGGGGCACGGCATGGCAACTCGATCAGCGACGACTTCGCCGCTTACCAGGCGCAGATTCAGGACTTTCTGGCCGCCTGCGCGCCTGAATTCGGCCAGGCAAAGCCCTGAACACCTCCAACAGGAGCACAACGCGATGATCCCTACCCCCACAGCAGGCGCAGCCATTCCGCTGATCGGAACCACCTGGTCCTTGGCCGCACTGCAAGACGCGCCGATCTTGCCCGACAGCTATATCAACGCCCGTTTCGATGCTGACGGCGTCGTCACCGGAACGGGTGGATGTAATCGCTACCGGGCATCTTACCAACTCGATGGCTCAAGCCTGACCATCGGCGCGGCGGCCGGCACGCTGATGGCCTGCCCGCCGCCGCTGATGGAGCAGGAGCGAGCCTATTTCAACGCGCTGCAAGCCACAGCCGCCTATGAGCTTGGCGTAGCCACCCTGACGCTGCAAGATTCGGTGGGTGTAACGTTGGCGGAGTTTGTTGCCGAGCCGCAAGGGCTGGCCGGCACAGCCTGGGAAGCGACCGGCTACAACAACGGCAAACAGGCCGTGGTCAGCCTCCTGGCCGATTCCACGATCACTGCCCAGTTCGGCCAGGACGGCACGCTGGCGGGCAACGCTGGCTGCAACAACTACAGCGGTGTCTGTGATGTGGCTGCCGAGACGATTGCTGTTGGCCCGCTGCGCACGACCCGAAAGCTCTGCCAGCAGCCAGAGGGCCTGATGGAACAGGAGCGGCTCTACCTGGCAGCTCTGCAAACTGCGGCAACCTATCGAGCCGAGGGCCATACTCTGGAGTTGCGCACGGCAGAGGGCGCGCTGGCGGTGAAGTTCAGACGGGCGGCAGACTCGCCAGTGATGGAGACAGACAACGAAGCTGACGCCGCAGCGGGGGCCGGCCAGGCCTGTGTCGCCGGTCTGGTTACCCTCCCTGAGTTTACGGTCTTGCCTGGGGATGCAATCTTCCGCGTGAAGATCAACGACATCTCGCGCATGGATGCACCGGCGGTAACCATGGGCGAAAAGATCATCAACGCTCCGGGAGCAACCCCCGTCCCCTACCGGGTGTGCTACAACCCCGCAGACATCCAGCCGCACCACACCTACAGCATGCAGGTCCGTATTGAGGATAGTTCAGGCACGCTACTGTACATCAGCAACACCATTGTGCCGGTCATCACCCGCGGCGCCCCCAGCGATGGTGTGAACATTGCGGTGGTCAAGGTGGCCTAACGAACAACGCCGCACCGGGCGTCCGGTGCGGCGCTTTCATCTCTTTGTCCAGCTCTGCACGGAAGATGCAGACTGCTAGAGAGGGGGAGTTTAGGCGTCCTTGGCCTCTTCTGCCTCAGTTTCGCCGCCTTCTGCCTCACCCGCCTCCAACGCTGGCGCGGCTTCTTCGGCATCGGCGATCACGGCAACCACGTCCGCCCCAGCGTCATCGACCACGCCAGCCACGTAGACGACACCTTCTTCGGTCGCGGCGATCATCTCGCCGGCGACGCCCTCGGCCGTCTCGACGGTGCGCATGGCAGCCATGCCGGTCTCGTTGGCCAGGGCCTCCATATGCTCGACGGCATCGGCGGTGAAAGTGGTCGAGCTGACCTGGACTTCGTCCGCGCCGACAGCGATGCGGCCGGTGGTCAGGCTTTCCTCAGTGGCCGTGGCCGAAAAGGCGACATCACGTCCCGCAGCCAATTGCTCGGCGATGTCGGCGGCGATGGCGGCCGTCATCACGTCGGCGCCGGCCTCCTCCAGCTCGGCCTCCAACTCGGCCACCCACTTGTGCTCGATCACGGCGATGATAGCCGAGCTGTTGGGGGTCAGCGAATCGGCGATCTGCTCGATGCGGTAGGAGTCGAAGCGTCCTTCCTTCTTGGACTTGCCGATCAGACCGCCGACCAACGCGCCGGCCGCGCCCAGGGCCAGCCCTACACCGCCGGTCAAAACGCCGACAACTGCGCCAACCACGCCGCCGGCGACAGCGCCCTTGCCGGTGGTCAGACCCACATCCTTGGTGTGGACCTTGCCCTTCTCGTCCTTGACCAGCACCCTGGCGGCCTGGATGCCGATCAGCTTCTCCTTCTTGGCCGTCTTCAGTTGGTCGAGAACCTCCTCGGCAGCGGTGGGTGTGTTGAAGGCGGCGATGAGCAGTTGAACTGGAACTTCACTCATGATGGTTTTTCCTCTCTTGGAATGTTGGGGGTTGGTGCTTTATTGTCGCCATGATGCGCAGGCACCCAGTGCTTGCCGCCATTCATCTCGACCGAACGATTGTATCACAGGTGCTGGCCGAAGCCAAAGCAGCACGCACGAAAAAGAGGCTGCCTCACCAAGAGAACAGCCTCCTTCTTCTCATCAGCCAGCCCGGCGCACGCGCCCTCCGGCCATTATCCATTAACCATCAACCGTTCACCATTAACAATTGGCAATTGGTCGTTGGCGATTGACCATTAGAACAGCCCCACCACCTTGCCGTCCTCGTCGATGTCCACCTTCATGAACACCGGCTTGCTGGGCAGGCCGGGCATGGTGCGCATCTCGCCGCACAGGGGGTAGATGAAGCCCGCGCCGACGCTGGCCCGCACCTCGCGAATGGGCAGGGTGAAGCCGGTGGGCACACCCTTCAGCGCGGGGTCGTGGCTCAGGCTGAGGTGGGTCTTGGCCATACAGATGGGCAGGCCGCCGAAGCCGGCCTTCTCGTAGGCCGCGATCTGTGCGCTGGCCTCGGGGGTGTAGTCCACACCGTCCGCGCCGTAGACCTTCCTGGCGATGATCTCGATCTTCTCCTTGATGGAGATGTCCAGCGGGTAGAGGAACTGGAAGTCACTGGGCTGCTCACAGGCGCTGACCACGGCCTCGGCCAGGGCAATCGCGCCCTCGCCGCCCTTGGCCCAGTGGTTGGTGGGCACGGCCGCATAGGCGCCAGTCTCGGCTGCCAGGCGCTGCACCAGCTCGACCTCGGCCGGGGTGTCGTACTTAAACTGGTTGATGGCCACCACCACCGGCACGCCGTACTGGCGGGCGATCTCGATGTGCTTGCCCAGGTTGGCGAAACCCTTCTCCAGCAGCCGCAGGTTCTCTTCCGTGTAGGCCCGATCCAGGTCGCGCCCAGCCGTCACCTTGGGCCCGCCGCCGTGCATCTTCAGGGCGCGGATCGTCGCCACCAGCACCACCACGTTGGGGATCAGCCCCGAATAGCGGCACTTGATGCCGAAGAATTTCTCCATGCCGATGTCGGCGCCGAAGCCGGACTCGGTGACCACGTAGTCGGCCAGCTTGAGCGCGATCTGGTCGGCCACGATGCTGCTGTTGCCGTGGGCGATATTAGCGAAGGGGCCGGCATGCACCAGCGCGGGCGTGCCCTCCAGCGTCTGCATCAGGGTGGGCATGATCGCGTCCTTCATCAGGACGGTCATCGCGCCAGCCACGCCCAACTGCTCGGCCGTCACCGGCTGTTTGGCGTAGTTCTGGCCGATGACGATGCGCCCCAGCCGCTGGCGCATATCCTTCAGGCTGGTGGCCAGGGCCAGAATCGCCATCACCTCGCTGGCCACGGCAATGTCGTAGCCGGTCTGGCGCGGCACGCCGTCGTCCTTGGCGCCCAGGCCCACCACGATGCTGCGCAGCGAGCGGTCGTTGGCGTCCACTACCCGCTTCCAGGTGATGGTATAGGGATCAATGTTGAGCGGGTCGAGGCCGGTGACCTCCTTGAAACGCGCGCCGTAGTTGCGCTCGTGCAGCAGGCGGGCGTCGATGGCCGCAGCCAGCAGGTTGGTGGCTGCCGTCACCGCGTGGATGTCGCCGGTGAGGTGCAGGTTAAAGTCCTCCATGGGCACCACCTGGCTGTAGCCGCCGCCGGCCGCGCCGCCCTTGATGCTGAAGGTGGGGCCTTGCGACGGCTGGCGGATGCAGGTGAAGACGCGCTTGCCCAGGTGCGCGCCCAGTGCCTGGCTCACGCCGACGGTGGTGGTCGTCTTGCCCTCGCCCAGAGGGGTGGGCGTGATCGCGGTCACGTCGATGTACTTGCCCTGCGGCCGGTCTTTGAACTTTTCGATCACGTCCAGGTGAACCTTGGCTTTATACTTGCCATAGAGGTCGAGGTCGTCCTCGTTCAGGCCAACCTGGGCGGCAATCTCCAGGATTGGTTTCAGCGTGGCAGCCTGGGCGACATCGATGTCGCTGGGGACGGGGGTCTTGTAGTCGAACTGAGGCATGTTTTGGTCTCCTTCGTTGAGTCCATGCTTTGCAGCATCATTGCTGCTGTGTAGATGCCGGTCGTTTGTCGGGGTCTGGCGCCTGAACGGTTGGGCAATTATGGCTATTGTACACGGTTTTTCCGTTTCTGAACATGACGCAGCGCATATTTTGGAATCAAAAACCGGCGAAACGCTACACGTTTCGCCGGTCATAATGCAGCCAGGTGCAAGTGTTCGCTGGCTCAAAGCGAGAAAGCCTCTCGGGGCTTGGCAGAGACGCTCCTCGCCAGCCGCTGCCTTGCAAAGTCGGGTGAGTACGGCGACTTCTCAGCTTCAGCCAGGGGATTTTCGATCCTTGGTTCTCAACTCAGCAGCTTCTCCAGCTTACTGGCCAGAGCGGCGTAGTTGGTGACGCCCACCTGACGATCGACCTCCTTGCCGTTCTTGAAATAGAGCAAGGTAGGAATGCCCATGATGCCATACATGCCGGGCACGTTGGGGTTCTCGTCCACGTTCAGCTTAGCAACGACAGCGCGGCCATCGTAAGCCGAGGCCATCTGCTGCACTGACGGGGCGATCGCATGACAAGGTCCGCACCATTCTGCCCACAAGTCCACCACTGCGGGCTTGTCGGATTTAAGGATCAGCGCCTCGAAGTCGCCGTCGGTGACATGAATCGGCTCGACCTTGGCCGCGCCGTTGCCGTTTGCCGGTGTAACTTCGGCTTCTTTGCTGCCGAAGATGTTCTTGAAGGGGTTAGCCATAACTCGTCTCCTTGTCTGTCTCTGTTCTTGTTGTCGATACCCACATATGATGCATGCAATAGTTGAAAGGTTTCATCAACTCTATCTGCGCCGCCGCGATTTTTTCCGGCGATTGCTTGGCCGCCCGGGCGCAACCGGCAGCACATCGTCTTCTTCCTCATCGTCGGCGAACTCCAGATCGGGAGGCATGAAGAAAGGGAAGCTCGCCCGCTCGCTGGCAATAACTTGTGCAATGACGTAGATTACCAGCGCCATGGCTCCCAAAACAATCAAAGCGATCTGCCATAGCTCCGATCCGAATAGCTTTTGCAGCAGCCACGCTTGTCCCAGCACGATAAGCGCTATCACAGCCGTTATTCCGGAAACCAGCAGTAGCAAAGTAATCACTGTGCGCATAGGGTCAACCTCCGGTCCGCTGATTCGCTCAGAAGCCCGCAGCCGGCTTGAGCACCAACTGGTCGGCCTGGCCGTCGGCGTGGTAGGAGGAACGCACCAGCGGGCCTGACTCGACCCAGCGGAAGCCGCGCGCCATGCCCTCCTGGTGGATGACACGAAACTCCTCGGGCGTCCAGTAGCGCTCGATGGGCAGGTGGAAGCGGCTGGGCTGCAGGTACTGGCCAATGGTCATGATGTCCACGTCCACGGCCCGCAGGTCGTCCATCACCTGCAACACCTCGTCCATGGTCTCGCCCAGGCCGACCATGATGCCGGTCTTGGTGACGCCGTCGGGCGCCATTTGCTTGGCCTGGCGCAGCAGTTCCAGCGAGCGGGCATACCTGGCCTGCGGCCGCACCCGCTTGTAGAGCCGCGGCACGGTCTCGGTATTGTGGTTGAGGATCTCCGGCCGCTCGTCCATCACCAGCTTGAGCGCGCCCCAGTTGCCCATGAAGTCAGGGATCAGCACCTCGATGGTGCAGCCGGGCTGCAGGCGGCGGATCTGGCGGATCACCTCGGCGAAGATGTGCGCGCCGCCGTCAGGCTGCTCGTCGCGGTTGACGCTGGTCAGCACGGCGTGGCGCAGGCCCATCATGGCGATCGTCTCGGCCACGCGGCGCGGCTCGTCCTCGTCCAGCGTGGGCGGCCGGCCGGTCTTGATCTTGCAGAAGCCGCAGGAGCGGGTGCAGGTGTCGCCCATCAGCAGGAAGGTGGCCGTGCCGCGGCCCCAGCACTCGCCGATGTTGGGGCACATGGCCTCCTCGCAGACCGTGTGCAGGCTGTGCCCGCGCACCAGGCCCTTGATCTCGCGGTAGCCGGGGCTGTCCGGCATGCGCACCCGCAGCCAGTCGGGCCGCCGGCCGCGGGTCAGTTGATCCGCCGGCTCGCGGCCGGGGCGGAAGGGTTTTAATTCGATATTGTTCAACGTACTGTCCATCAAAACTCCAAGACTACCCAATCCGGGTTACGCGTTCAATCGCTATGCGGCAAGGTACTGAGGAGATTAGCGATTTCATTGACGCCTGACTCGACCGAATGAAGCGAAAAGCCAGCTATCTCATCGGCCGGTCCTGTTCGCACTGCCGTTGAGTTGGATCCGTCAGACCAAGCAAACAACGGAAGCGTTCCAATGTCCTCACCTGCATCCCTGAGCAACCGTTGGCTGACGAAGTCACCCATTCGCTCTGTGCCGTGCGAAAAACGCCGCAGAATAGCCGAGATTGCTTCAATGCTGTTGTCAACACCTATCCAGGGTCGGTTCAGCCGTGATGCAACGGCCAGGGTCGTCCCTGAACCAGCAAAACAATCCAGAACCAGGTCGCCAGGATCGGAGGATGCCTGAATTATGCGCGCGAGAAGATCGGGGTTTTTCTCGGTGGGATAACCAGTGACAGCGATGTTCTGGTTGTGAGCATCGCGAAAATCCAGCCAAATGTCCTGAACCGGCACGCCGTTGCTCTCGTCCAGATAGATTTTGCGTCGAGGATTTCCGTTAGGCGACCAGTAAATCTCTCCCCGCGCGTCCATCTCATCAAGCAAGCGAGGAGAATACTGCCAATGCTTGCCCGGAGGTGGACTCATACCTCGCCATGTCTTGCCTGTTTCACCATTGCGCACTCCAGGAGCATGAATTGGAACTCTCTTGTAGCGGCGTCCAGTTCCCTCTTCTACATATTGGTATTCCTTTCGGGAGCGTTCAGGCGTCCACGCATCGAATGGCCGGTTCCAAACGTATCTATCCGACTTGGTGTAGAAGAGGATGTAGTCGGAGACGTTGCCATACGCCTTACGAGTGTAGTTCTTGGGATTGCATTTCTTACGAGTAATCCAGTTTCGGAAGTTACCTCGTCCAAATACCTCATCCATTACAACCTTTACGTGAAAAGCCATCTTGTCGTCTAAATGTACGTAGATGGAGCCGTCCTCGGCTAGTAACTCTCGTAGCAGAATCAGTCGTTCACGGACGAACTCAATGTAATGAGCACCAACCAGAAGATCGCTATAGGCATCGACCTGCGAACGGGACTGAAAGACGCTTTGAGTGGCGTAAGGCGGATCGATGTAGATCAACCTAACCTTCCCCCGCACCTCGGCATCGTGCATAAGCGCTGCGAGCACGGAGAGATTATCACCATAGTATAGCCGACTGTCGATTTCCGTTTTGGGGTCGCTAGCTGACGAGGATTGGCGCATAAGCACTAACTTAGCAGGCTGCGTCGCAACAACCTCGCTCTTGGCGCGCTTTCCCTCATAGACTAGTTGGACGTCATCAACCAGCCTTGCACTGGCAACCTGCCCGTTGGTTTGACTTGACTGAGTCTTTGGAATACCCGTTGCCATCCTCTAGCTCCTCCTCTAGGAGCGAAGCCAATCAAGTGTCAAGCGCTCTGGAACCATCCGAAGTGTGACTACCAGGATCTTCCCCGGCCAACTCGACTCAAGTGCTGCGTAATCATTCCACATCGAGCCAAGCAGAAGGCCTGGCCCATCGTTAACAAAGATTACCTTGGCATTGAGCCCATGTTGCTGCGCGTAACTTAGGATTTCGTTAGCGCAGTCGCGATATCCACCTGTCCGATCGTCTTCTTGCGCCCCGCCTCGGTCGGAGTCATATCGGGCCAGCCCGATAGCCAAGACCGTCCTGTCGTCGTCATAGATCACGAAATCTACAGGGCGATTTGGTGTAGGATAGCCCTTGAAGACAGATGCCAAGCGGATGTCTCTTCCTGCTCGTTCGGGACCCGTGATCGTCAATTCCGGTAGGGTCCCGCGGAACAAAGAAAAGAATCGCTCAGTGAGGTCGTAGTCCTCTTTTCCTCGACTTCGGTATTCCCACAGGAGCGCGCAGAGAGCCTCATCGGGAATGGGGCGGCTGGCGTAAGCAGCTTGAACCTGATGAATCGGGCGAAACTTCGCGCCGAATTGCTCGCAGATCTCTTGGGCTTTAGTCTTGCGGCGTAACATCTCCACAGGCAATCGAGGACTGACATACTTTCTGAAGACGCGCGCAAGCTGGACACGCATCCAGCCATCGGGAACTTCAGCTATCTGCAAGAACAATCGGGTTGAGGACTCCGATGTTCTTAGCA
Organism: uncultured Anaerolinea sp.; assembly: GCA_964626845.1. Classification (GTDB taxonomy): domain Bacteria; phylum Chloroflexota; class Anaerolineae; order JAAEKA01; family JAAEKA01; genus JAAEKA01. Next base: position 17,156 of record CAZVGR010000048.1, on the reverse strand, counting down.
GTTGTCCGAACATCACCAACACGGGCTTGTAGAGATCACAGGCGTCTACGAGAATGTCGGGGTAATACTCGCCAGTCGCCAGCGTGATCCAGATGTGCCCTTCGGTCTTATAATCAGCAAAGGATTTACGTGTGACTATAGTCATAGTTAATCCCTCGGCCACAGGTCGGCTGCTTTGCCAAACCCCAGGTAATATCCTCAGCCATAGCTCGCTGCTGCCGCTCAGCCAGCTCGACCCAGTCCAATCCCGTCACGTCTACGGCCTCAGCTCTCGAAATCTGGCCGCGCAGATAGCGCCCAAGCGTGTATTCTCGCCACAGTTGCCGCAGACCAGTCTCGAACGCTTGCGCAACGACCTCTGCTTCGGACTTGCGCGTCTCTCGAACCAGTGTATCAAGATAAGTAACAACTGTTGTCATTCTTGGGAATTCCTCGTCGTTTCAGCGTCATGCACCAGTTGGACGAGCAGGACCTTCAAAAGGTTAGATATGGATTGCCTGCCCATCCACCGCGTGCGCCGCCTCCATTAACACCTCTGACAAGGTCGGGTGGGCGTGGACGCTGCGGGCGATCTCGTGGGCAGTCAGCTCGTTGTTGCGGGCCAGCACGAACTCCGGCAGCAGCTCGGTGACCTCCGGGCCGATCATGTGTACGCCCAGGATCTCGCCGTAGCGTTTGTCGGCGACCACCTTGACCCAGCCGTTCTTCTCGTTCAGCCCCAGCGCCTTGCCGTTGGGCATGAAGGGGAAGCGGCCGACGCTGATCTCGTAGCCGCGCTGCACGGCCTGCTGCTCGCTCAAGCCCATGGAGGCCACCTGCGGCTGGCAGTAGACCGCGCGCGGCATGAACAGGTAGTCGTCATCCTCGAAGCCCTGCGTCTCGTGGCCGGCGATGTGCTCGGCTGCGACCATGCCCATGGCGCTGGCCACGTGGGCCAGCATCAGCTTGCCGGTCACGTCGCCCACGGCGTAGATGCTGGGCAAGCTGGTGCGCATGAAGCGATCAACCTCGACGAAGCCACCCTTGCGCGTCTTGACGCCCGCGGCCTCCAGGCCCAGGTCCTCGACGTTGGGTTGCACGCCCACGGCCACCAACGCTTTCTCGGCGTCGAAGGCGACGGCCTCGCCGGCCGCGTTCTGGGCGTGGACGCGCACGCCGTCCTCGGTGCGTTCGATGCGCTCGACGCGGGTGTTGGTGCGCACGTCGATGCCCATCTTGCCGTACAGCTTCTCCAATTCCTGGCTGATCTCCTCGTCCTCCAGCGGCAGGATGCGGGGCAGCATCTCGATCAGGGTCACCTTGGCGCCATAGGCGCGGTGGACATAGGCAAACTCGACGCCGATCGCGCCGGTGCCGATCACCACCAGGCTCTTGGGCGACTCCTGTAAGACGATGGCCTCGCGGTAGCCCAGCACGCGCTCGCCGTCGGTCTCCATGCCGGGGAAGGTGCGGTTGCGTGCGCCGGTGGCCAGGATAATGTGCCGCGCCTCGACCGTCTGGCCGCCCGGCTCGACCACCACGCTGGTGGGGGAGGCCAGGCGGGCCGCTCCGCTGATGACCTCGATGTTGTTCTTCTTCATCAGGAAGCCCACGCCCTTGACCAGGCGCTGCGAGACCTGCCGGCTGCGCTTGTAGGCCTTCTCGAAGTCGGCGCTGAAGCCGTCGAAGCTGAAGCCGAAGTCTTTGCTTTGTTCGTGGATGATGGTGAGCAGCTCGGCGTTGCGCAGCAGCGCCTTGCTGGGGATGCAGCCCCAGTTCAGGCAGACGCCGCCCAGCGCCTCGCGCTCCACCACGGCCACCTTCAAACCAAGCTGCGCGGCCCGGATGGCAGCCACGTAGCCGCCCGGCCCGCCGCCGACAACGAGAACGTCGAATTGTGTGCTCATAATAGTCCTCGATAGATTTCTCTGTGAATGCGCTCCGCATCATGTCCGGAGCTATCTTGTGTAGTGAAAGCGGCAGGAAATAACTGTCAACTCCGTTTCGGTGAAGGAGTACACCAAACGGTGTTCTGTGTTGATGCGCCGTGACCACTGGCCGGACAGGTTTGCTTTGAGCCGTTCAGGTTTGCCCAAGCCGCTTTCCGGTGAGCGCAGCGCGTCTCGAATGAGCAGATTGATGCGCTTTAGCAACTGCCGATCGTTGTCCTGGAACCAGAGATAATCCTCCCAACCCAGTTCAGTGAAGACGAGCTTCATGGCTCGATCAACTCATGGTACTGCACTTTGCCCTCACGCATCTGCGCGATTGAACGCTGAAGACGACCAGCGTTGGCCGGGCTTGACAGCAAATAAAGCGTCTCCTGCCAGGCGTTGAATTCCTCCAGGGACACGAGCACGACGCGGTCGCCTTCGTCGCCAATAACAATGGTGGGTTCGACATCGGTGACAACACGCCGGATCAGACTTCCCAGATTTTGTTGCGCATCTTTTTCGGTTACTGCATACATCTCTTCACCTCGCACACTGACATCAATCGCTGAATGCCTGACGCAGATGCCAACACACAGGCAGCATCATGTTACACTGAAACGGTTGTGTCATCCGCAACACAGTATACCATCTTCCCGCCCGCTGTGCCATTCTCCTGTCTGCATCACGGATTGCCACGGATTAACGGATTGCACTGAGCCAGAAGACGCGCCGCTGCGCAGAGGGCGCTCCGAAATCCGTGTCATCCCGTAATCCGTCTAATCCGTGATTCAGACCTTCCCCCACCCCTCCAACACCCCCTTCACCATCCCCACGAACGCGTCGCCGCTGGCGCCGTCCAGCACGCGGTGGTCAAAGGTGAAGCTGAGGTAGACCATGGGGCGGATGGCCAGGTAGTCCTCGCCGCTGGGCTCCACCGGGTGGCCGCGGCTGATCACCACCGGCCGCTTCTGGATCGCGCCCACGCCCAGGATGCCGACGTTGGGCTGGTTGATGATTGGCATGGCAAACAGGCTGCCGCTGACGCCGTGGTTGGTCAGGGTGAAGGTCGAACCCTGGATCTCGTCCGGCTTGAGCTGGCCGGCGCGGGCGCGCTGGGCCAGGTCGTTGACCGCGCGCGCCAGCCCGAGCAGGCTGATCTCGTCCGCATCGCGGATCACTGGCACCACCAGCCCGTCGTCGATGGCCGTGGCCATGCCGATGTGATAGCGGCGCTTGAGCAGCAGGCCATCGTCGCGGTAGACCGCGTTGGCCTGCGGCACGGCCTTAAGCGCGGCCACGATGGCCTGGATGAAGTAGGGGGTGAAGGTCAGCGCCACGCCCTTGGCCGCGAACTCGGCCTTGTGCGCCGTGCGGTGCGCCACCACTGCGCTCATGTCGGCCTCCATGACCGTGGTCACGTGGGGCGAGGTGCGCCGGCTGGCCAGCATGTGCTCGGCGATCAGCTTGCGCAGGCGGGTGTGGGGCGCCAATTGCTCGTCGCCGCTGGCCGGTGCAGCCGGCGTCGTCGCGCGCCGGGTAGATGCTGTGAGGGCAGGAACCGGCGCCGGCTCGCCGGTTGTCAACGGCAAATCGTCCGTCGGCTTGAACAGGTCTCCGGTGCCAGGTCGTTCCCAGGGGGGCAACTCGTCCTCGCCAGAGGCTGTAACCGACGCAGTCTGGCCGCGGCCCTCGATGTAGGCCAGCACATCCTGTTTGGTGATGCGCCCGTCGCGGCCAGTGCCGGGCACCTGCTGCAGGTCCACGTCGTGCTCGCGGGCGATGCGCGCCACCACGGGCGAAATGCGACCCAGCTCGCGGCGCTCGGGCTGAGCTGGCGCAGGGGATGCGGGCTTTGGGGAGGTCTGGGCCGCCGGCTCGCCAGCCGCAGCGTGCAGATCGACCGGCGCAGGCGCGTCCGGCACAGCCTCGCCAGCCTGGCCGATAGCAGCCAGCACGGCGCCGGCCTGCAGTGTTTCCCCTTCAGCGTGATAAATCCTGAGCACCACGCCGGCAGCCGGTGCAGGCACCTCGGTGTCCACCTTGTCAGTCGAAACCTCTAGCAGCGGCGCATACTGCTCCACGGTGTCGCCCACTTGCACCAGCCAGCGGCCAATTGTCCCTTCCACCACCGATTCGCCCAGTTGGGGCATGATGACGTTAGTAGCCATGGTCGTCCTCACATGTCATTCGCGTGCGAGAACGTAACTCGTAATGCGTAACTCGTAACCCGGAGTGTGCCAGCGGCGCGCATCTTCTGGTTACGTGTTACGGGTTACGGGTTACGTTAATACTCCGCCAGCCAGCGCATCGACTCCGCAATCCGCCGCGCGTCCGGCATGAAAAAGCTTTGCATCGGCAGGCTGAAGGGAACGCCCGGTATGTCGGGCGCGCCGTAGCGCAGCACGGGCGCGTCCAGATCGTCGAAGGCCTCGGCCGCGATGATGGCCGCGACCTCGGCGCCCACGCCGAAGGACTGATTGTCCTCATGCACGATCAGCGCCTTGCTGGTGCGGGCCACCGACTCCAAAATCGTCTCTTTATCCAACGGCGAGATGGTGCGCAGGTCGACCACTTCAACCTCGATGCCGTCGGCCGCCAACGTGTCGGCGGCCTTGAGACACTCGTGCAGCATCATGCCGTAGCAGAAGACGCTCAGATCGCGGCCGCTGCGCTTGACGTCGGCCCGGCCGATGGGCACCACATACTGGCCGTCGGGTACCTCCCCCTTGACCAGGCGGTAGGTCTTCTTGTTCTCCAGGAAGAGCACCGGATCGTTGGCCTGCAACGCGGCGCGCAGCAGGCCTTTGGCGTCGTAGGGGGTGGCCGGCGCCACCACGTACAGGCCAGGGAAGTGGGCAAAGGTGGCCTCGATCGACTGGCTGTGGTACAGGCCGCCGCCGATGCCGCCGCCGTAAGGCGCGCGGATCACCAGCGGGCAGATCCACGTACCCTTGCTGCGGTAGCGCATCAGCGCCACCTCGCTGACAATCTGGTTCATGGCCGGGAAGATGAAGTCGGCGAACTGGATCTCGCAGATCGGGCGCAGCCCGTGCAGCGCCATGCCGACACCTACGGCGATGATCGATGACTCCGACAGCGGCGAATCGATCACACGATCGGGGCCGAACTCAGCGTAAAGCCCCTGGGTGGCGCGGAAGACGCCGCCGCGCGGCCCCACGTCCTCCCCGGTGATGACGATCAACGGGTCGCGGCGCATCTCCTCAGCCATGGTGTCGCGAATGGTTTCCAGGATGTTCTTGATCGCCATGGTCAACTCTCCTTGGCCTGGCCGGGCCAACGCCAGGCCCGCACAGCCCGGTCGCCCACGCTGCCCGGTTCGAACACACCCAACAGCGCATCCTCTGGCTGGGGATAGGGGGCGCGCAGCGCTTCTTCCTGGGCCTGATCGATCTCAGCCATTACCTCCTGCTCGATGCGACGCAGGGCCGAGTCGTCCAGCAGGCCGCGCTGTTGCAGCTCGCCGGTCAGCTTGGGCAGGGGATCGCGCTTTTTCTGCGCATCGAGCTCAGCCCGGTCGCGATAAGTGCGGTCGTCGTCGTCGCTGGAGTGAGCAGTCAACCGGGTGGTGATGGCCTCCAGCAGGGCGGGGCCGTCGCCGCGCCGCGCCCGCTCCACAGCCTCTCTGGTGACGTTGTAGCTCTCGAAGAAGTCGTTGCCGTCGAAGCGCACGCCCGGCATGCCATAGCCATAAGCCCGATCAGCCGCGCCGGCCACGGCCATCTGCTTGTCCAGCGGCACCGAGATGGCGTAGTGGTTGTTCTCCACCAGGCAGATGAAGGGCAGCTTATGCACGCCAGCCCAGTTCAGCCCTTCGTGCCAGTCGCCCTGGCTGGTGGCGCCCTCGCCCAGCGCGCACATGGCCACCTCCTGCTCCCCTTGCAGCTTGATGGCGAAGGCCACGCCTGCGCACTGCGGCACCTGGGTGGTGGTGGGGCTGGAGACGCTAACGATGCGCCCGCTGGCCAGGTTGTAGTGGTTGGGCATCTGCCGGCCGCCGCTGCCGGGGTCGGCCGCCTTGCCATAGGTGCCCAGGAAGATATCCACCGGCCGCATGCCCAGCGCCAGCACGGTCACGATGTCGCGATAGTGGGGAAAGTAGTAGTCCCGGCCAGCTTGCAGTGCCATGCCCGCCGCCAGTTGGCAGGCCTCCTGGCCGATGCCTGAGATGTGGAAGGCGATCTTGCCCTGGCGGTGCAGGATCCAGCAGCGTTCATCCAGCTTGCGCGCCAGCAGCATCAGCCGATGGGCGCGCAACAAATCTTTGTCTGACAGGTCGGCGGTGTAATCGCGCGTGACAAACTCTTGCGGCGACAGCGCAGTCATAACTCCTCCTTGAGCAGCAACCCTCGTGTCGATCAGTTGCCTGATCCAGTGAGCAGGGCAGAGTATACAACATCGTCAAGATATCGTCAAGAGATTGCAGAACAAGCAGAACACAGATCATACATCTACTTCAACGAAGGGCGCTAGCGTTTCCGTCATGGACTCATAATTATGCGGCGGTCACAACTGTGTTATAATCAGGCTACACGGTTAATTACCAGCATCTGCCGCCAGGTATGCGGCGGATTGTCTACTGTCAGAACCAAATTTTCACCTCACGGAAGGAGACACTTTCATGGCACTACGGATCGACGAATTGTTTGGCGTGCGCGAGGACCTGAGCGCGAAGCTGAAGGCGGAAGGTCTGAACGACTCCGACAAGCTGCTGGCGGCTGCGACCACCCCCAAGGCTCGCGAGGAACTCGCGGCCAAACTGGGGGTGGACAGCAAAGAAGTCCTGGAGTTGGCTAACCGTTCTGACCTGGCCCGCATCAAGGGTGTCGGCACCGTCTACTCCGATCTGCTGGAGTGGGCCGGCGTGGACACGGTGGCCGAACTGGCGCACCGCAACCCCGAAAACCTGTACAACAAGATTGTCGAGGCGGCCAACGAGCATTTCGTCAAGCGCCTCCCCCGCCCGGCCGACGTGGCTAACTGGGTAGCCCAGGCCAAGGAACTGCCGCGCATGTTGGAGTATTAGCTACTCCCCTTGCCTGCGTCTCGCACAAAAGCCGCCGGATCGACTGATCTGGCGGCTTTTGTGACTGCGACAGGACTGACAGTGCTGGTCTCGTCCAGGGCTGGCCGGGCGGTCGACTCAGCACTGTCAGTCCTCGCTGCGCACCAATCCCCGCAGCACCGCCAGATTCTCCACGTCCTCGTGCATGTCGTCGCTTTTGGGCGTCTCCAGAATCATGGGCACGGCAGCGAAGCGCGGGTCGTTGAGGATGTGGGCAAAGCCGTCCAAACCGATGCCGCCCTGGCCGATGTGCTCGTGGCGGTCCTTGCGGTTGCCCAGCGTGCCCTTGCTGTCGTTGAAGTGAAAACACTTGAGCAGGTCCAGGCCGATGGTGCGGTCGAATTCATCGATCATAGCTGCGTAGCCCTCGGCCGTGCGGAAATCATAGCCGGCCGCGAAGGCGTGGCAGGTGTCGAAGCAGACCGCGATGCGTTCCGGATCGGCCGCCTGCTGGCGCATGGCGGCCAGATGCTCGAATCTGTAGCCCAGGGTCGTTCCCTGGCCGGCGGTGATCTCCAGCAAGGTCAGTGTCTGGAAGCCGGCCGTAGCGGCGTGGGCCCGGTCCAGGCCGGCCGCGACGCGGGCGATGCCGGCCTCCTCGCCCTGTTCCATGTGCGCGCCGGGATGCAGCACCACGCCCAACAGCCCCAACGCCTCGGCCCGCTGCAGCTCGTCCACCAACGCGTCGATGGACTTTTCCCACAGCGCGTCGTCGGGGGAGCCCAGGTTAATCAGGTACGAAGCGTGGGAGATGGCCGGCGCGATGCCGGTCTCCGACGCGGCCGCGTGCCAGCGCTCGATCTCAGCCGGGTCCAGCGGCTTGCTGTCCCAGCGGTTCTGGTTGCGGGTGAAGATCTGCATGGTGTCGCAGCCGATGGACTGGCCGCGGCCGAAGGCCTTGCTGACGCCGCCGGCAGCGGACATGTGGGCGCCGAGTTTGGGGGACATGGGGGGCTCCGTGTAGTGTGATCTGTGTGGATCAGGCAGAGTTGTGTGCATGTCGTAACACGTAACTCGTAATCCGGAGCCAAAGTTGCTTGGGCGCGTATTCCGGGTTACGCATTACGGGTTACGCATTACGGTTAGGTGCGCTTCTCCCACTTGGCCAGCGTAAACTCCTCCACGCCGGCCGCTTTGTCCTCCAGGCGGGACAGCACGAAGAGCAGCGACGACAGGCGGTTGAGGTAGCGCAGGACGACGGGGTTGCTGAGCATGGCCTGGTGGTGTAGCCTGGCCACGTGGCGCTCGGCGCGGCGGCTGACGGTGCGGGCCACGTCCAGCAGCGCGCCGGCGTAGCTGTCGCCGGCCACGATGAAAGCCGGCGGGATCTCCACCATGCGGCCGACCTCGTCCACGATGCCCTCCAGCCAGTCGATGCGCGGCTCGTAAAGGCGCACGCCGGCCTTCTCGGCTGCTTCGGGTGTGGTAGCCAGGTCGGCCATGGCCGCGTAGAGGTCGCGCTGCACCTCTAACAGGATGCCGCCAGAACAGGTGTGTTGCACCGCTGTGCGGGCCAGGCCCAGCTGGGCTGACAGCTCGTCAACTGTGCCGTAGGCCACCGGCTGCAGGTCGTACTTGGCGACGCGCTCGCGGCCCAGCACGCCGGTGTAGCCGTCGTCGCCGACGCGGGTGTACAAAGTTGTTTCTAAAGGCATGCTTGCTTCCTTCTTTCCTTGCAATGAGCTTTTCTTTTGAGATCGCACAAGAATTCGGAAGTCGCCGTTTACAATAGCAGGGATTATGGCGTCGATCAGGTTTGGACGAGTTCGGCGACTTCCGAATTCTGACTGACACGATAACACTATACCCGACTCACCAACTCGCTGCCGTATGTTCGCTTCCGCAGCACGTAGGTCACGTTATCAACGTGACGGTTGCATCTGCGCAGTAGAGTTGCTGCTCGCGGATGTATTGCTCCACCTGAGGCAGGACCTGGTAGCGCAGCGGCCGGCCCTCTCGCACCCGCGCGCGCAGGTCACTGCCCGAGATCTGCAGCAGCGGCATGGGCAGGACGATCACCCGGCTGCGCACGCCCGGCAGAGCCGCCTCCAGCGCGTCCCAGTCGAAGTCTGCGCCGGGCCGGCTGAGCGCGACCAGGGTGCATGTCTGCATCAGTTCCAGCGGTCTGTGCCAGGTGGGCAGGTCGGCCAGCGAGTCCAGCCCCATCAGGAAGTAAAGGTTGGCGCCCGGCCCGTACTGCTCCTGCAGCAGACGCACCATGTCCAGCGTGTAGTGCGGGCCGGGCCGGTCGACGTCGACCCTGGACAGCGCCAGGTACGGGTTGCCGGCGATGGCCAGCTCGATCATCCGCACCCGGTGCTCGGCCGGCGATTTCCCCTGGCCGCGCTTGTGGGGCGGATCGGCGGCCGGCGCCAGCAGCACCTGGTCCAGGTCCAGCAGGAAGCGCGCCTCCTCGCCCAAGATCAGGTGGCCGATGTGGATGGGATCGAAGGTGCCGCCCAGGACTCCTAAGCGCATGGCAGGGATTTCCTCGTTGCGCGGGTTGCGCTAGCGATTCAGGGGCAAGCCGTCGATGGCAGCCTTGATTCGTTCCAGCGCCTCGGCAAGAATCGAGCGCGGACAGGCGATGTTGATGCGCTCGAAGCCCTCGCCCTCGGGGCCGAAGATGTAGCCCTCGTCCAGGAAGACGCGCGCCTCGTCCAGCATCAGCCGCTCCAGCGCAGCCTTGTCCAGGCCCAGCCGGCGGCAGTCCAGCCAGACCAGGTAGGTGCCCTCCGGCTCGATCACGTCGATCTGCGGCAGGTGCTGGGCGACGTAATCCTGCAAGTAGCGCAGATTGCCGGCGACATAGTCCATGACCTGCGCCAGCCACTCCTCGCCGTCCTTGTAGGCCGCCTCCAGGGCCACCATGCCGAAGGTGTTGACGCCGTGCAGGCCGTTGCTGTTCAGGGTGCGCTCGAAGCGCACGCGCAGCTCCGGGTTAGGGATGATGATGTTGCTGGTGGCCAGGCCCGCCAGGTTGAAGGTCTTGCTGGGCGCGGTGCAGACGATGGCATTTTGGGCGAATGCCTCGCCCAGGGCGGCGAAGGGGGTGAAGCGCTGGCCGGGGTAGAGGAGGTCGCCGTGGATCTCGTCGGCCACCACCAGCACGCCGTGGGCCAGACAGATCTCGCCCAGCCGACGCAGCTCGTCGGAACTCCAGACGCGGCCCACCGGGTTGTGCGGGCTGGACAGGATCAGCATGGCCACGTCCGGTTCCCTGGCCAGCGCCTCCAGCCCGGCGAAGTCCATGCCGTAGCGGCCATCCGCCAGGAGCAGCGGGTTGCGCGCCAGCTCAGCCTGGTTGTTGCTGATCGCGGTATAGAAGGGATAGTAGACCGGCGGCTGGATGATCACCCGCTGGCCGGGCGCGACAAAGGTACGCACCAGCATGTTGAGCGCCGGCACTACGCCGGGCGTGGGGACGATCCACTCAGGTTGGACGGGCCAGCCGTGGCGGCGCTGCATCCAGTCGATCACAGCCTGGCGGTAGGAGGCGCCGGGCCAGCCGTAGCCGAAGATGCCGTGCTGCGCGCGCGCCGTCAGCGCGTCGATCACCGGCTGCGGAACTTGAAAATCCATGTCGGCCACCCACATGGGCAGCAGACGCGGGCCGCTTTGGAACTGCGGCGCATCCTCCAGCGGCGTGAAGCGGCCGTCCAGCTTGACGACGCCCCACTTGGCGCTGTGGGTGCCGCGGCGGTCAATTTCCTGGTCGAAGTTGTAGTGCATGTTCAGTTTGTCGCTTTCAAGACGCGCAAGGCCCGCAGCGTCACCCATTTGTTGGGCTGTTTTTTTACTCCGAAGTTGATCCATGTCTTGCCGGTGTAGTCGTATTCCAGCGGCCAGCGGCCCTGGGCGTCCTGCTTGCTGCGAATCAAGGCCAGCGCGCTAACCAGGCGAGGATCGCCGGCATAGCCCAGCGCGGCCAGCGCCTCGGCGATCTGTAGAATATCGGTGACGTAGAAGACGGGAAAGCCGAACTTCCACCAGTTGCCGCTGGGCTTGTCCGCATAGCCAGTGGGGTAGGCGGCCGTGGCCGGATCGACGCCCAGCAGGAACCCGACGCCCTGCTCGATGGCCCGCTCCATCAACGGCGTACGGCGCTCAACCGGCCAGCCAGCCAAGGCCAGCATCACCTTGACCGCGCCCCAGGCGCAGGGCAGCCCGTTGTTGGCGCCGCAGGCGAAGTTCGGCCCGCATTTGCCGGCGTAGTAGCGCACGGGAGCGTCGCGCTGGCTGCTGGGCGCCATGCCCTCGCCGGTGACGGTGCGCGCCATCCACTGGAAGGCTTGCTCCAGCCGCGGATCGTCGCAGCCCAGCGCCGGCAGCGCCCAGCACAGATTGCCCTGCAGGCAGTCGACCGTGCCCGACGGCGCGGTGGCCGAAGCCCACTGGCCGCCGGGGGCCAGCGCGTGCGCCAGCAGGTAGGCGCAGGCGCTGGCGATGCGCTCGTCCTCTTCGATTCGAGCGCCCAACTGGGCCAGCAGGATCACCGACCAGACCGTGGAGCGGTACTTGGGCAGGTAGCCCGGCCCCGGCTCGGCCCAATAGCCCTCCGGCGCCATGGCTTCCAGGACGGCCGCAATGGGACCCTCGGCGTGAGCCTGCCGCCGCGCGGCCAGCAGCTCCGGGTCATCCACCGGCCGGTCCAGCAGGTCGCGCAGCGCCAGGTAGCGCACGCCGGGATCGTCCGGCGCCAGCAGCCAGGGGAGAGGGTCGCCGTTGAGTTGGTCTTGCCAGGTCATAGAATCGCCTTCCAACTGGCATGGAGCCGTCACTGCGCCTCCACTTGCGATGCGATCTTGTTCCATGTCTCCGCGGCATTATAGCACAGGCTATCCGCCTCCATGAAGTCTTGCCAGTGCCTGAAGACGCCATGAAATTGACTTTTGACAACCAATGCATATCATATGCGATATGCGATGCGTGCTTGATACTGATGTGTTGGTTGCTGGATTGCGCAGTCGTGTGGGAGCATCCCGCAGGCTGCTGGTCTTGCTGCACCATCAGCAGTATCAAGCCATCGCCAGCGTCGCTATGATGCTAGAATACGAAGCGGTGCTCACGCGTCCCGAGAATCTGCTGGCTTTTGGGCTGACAGCCGAGGAGATCGAGCGCTTCCTGGGTAGCATGTCTTCGCTGATTGTACCGGTGACACCCTTCTTCTTGTGGCGTCCCCAGTTGCGCGATCCAGCCGATGAGCATGTGCTCGAAGCGGCGGTGAACGGCGGCGCAGACGCCATCGTCACCTTTAACTTGCGCCACCTTAAGGCTGCATCTGCCCGATTTGGCATTGCAGCGCTCAGGCCGGGCGATGCGTTGCAGAGGATAGAAACATGGCAAACATGAGCAACTATGCGTTACGCTTGCAAGCTTCGCTCATGGACGAGCTGCGAGCCGTGGTGGAGGAGGAAGGGACCACCCTCAATCAGTTCATCAACGTCGCCGTGGCGGAGAAGCTGGCCGCGCTGCGCACTGAGCGCTATTTTCGTGAGCGCGCCAGCCGAGCCAACCAGGCGGACTTCCTCGCCATCCTGGAGAAGGCTGGAACGGACGTCGCCATCCCCGGAGACGAGCTAAATCCCTCCGCTTGATATCCGCTCATACACCGCCAACAGCGCCGCCTTCTTTTGCTGGCCGGCCGGGATGTCGGGGAAGACCAGCGGGAAGGCGCCGAGGATGTGGGCGAACTCATCGCGGGTCAGGCCGTAGAGGTGCGCCACCAACGCGTCGATCTCGTCGCGCAGGCGTTGGCGCTCGACCGGATCGCGCGCGCCGGCCAGCCTAACGCCTCCAGCAACGGGGTGATAAACTGGTGAACGACGCTTGCCTCGCTGGTCGTCTTGCGCGTCGCCTCGTCGAGGGCGCGGTAGCGGTCGATGAGGTTGGCGATCTGTTGGCGGGCTTGAGTGGGAAAAGTGGGCACAGACAAGTCCTTCTTCACTGAGCAAACAAAGGTCCGCTGGCGGTAGCTTTCTTCATCTCGTAACCTATATCAACTGGAAGATTCTGCCTTCGCATGGCTTCTGCTGCCAGATGGTGGCATCTCTCGTTCTCCGGGCGTCCGGAGTGTCCCCGAATCCATCGAAAATCCACGTCATAGATCGCGCATAAATCCAGAAGTTGCTGCCAGAGGTCGGCATTCTCTGCCCAGGTTTTGGCGGTTCTTTTCCAGTCGTTGGCTTGCCATCTTTCGACTTTCCCTTGTACCATATTGTAAACCACGTACTTGGAGTCGCTAAATATCACCACGGAGCAGGGCTTCTTCAACGCTCGCAGCCCCTCAATGCAAGCCATTATCTCCATTCGGTTGTTCGTGGTCAGTCGAAATCCGCCTGATAGCTCCTTCGATCTATTCTTATGCATAAGGATAACGCCATAACCACCCGGCCCAGGATTGTTGAGTGCTCCTCCGTCGGTAAACATGACCACCTGGTCTGCGCTGGTTTCCTGAGATGGGTTGGGCATATTGCGTGGCTCAACACCCTCGGTGATCAAATCGAGCAGATCAGGGGCATAACGCAGTAGAATTTCGCTGCCAAGCTCCCTCAACCAGTCAATTGCCTCCTCGCGGGTGTAGAACCCTTTGAAGATTGCTTCAGACAAGCCTTCGACCTGATCGGCAGCACCCTCATCACCATACCAACTTGTGTAAATGCCAGGTTGCCGTCCATGTACCACCACGTAGTATTGCTTTCTCTTCTTGGCCATGGTTGTTACCCTCACTCTTGGTAGCTTCCTGAGTTGGCTTGCAAGCCTAGCCATTGCTCGCCAGCCTCACCAGCGCCAACCCATGCACCGCGCCGACGACTGCGCCGGCCAGCGCAAGCGCAACGACGAAGATCAGCAGCGTGCCGGCGACCGAGCCGGATTCGTAGGCAGCGTAAGCCCGGTCCACCGAGGCGAAGATCACCGGCATGCCCAACGCCCAGGCCAGGCAGTTGGCCGGGATCCAGATCCACGCGCCGGCCACGACCTTGCGCAGCACGCGGTATTGGGGATAGCCCAGCACTGCGCCCAGAAAGAACCCCATGCCTGCGGCCAGCAGCAGGATCAGCCAGGTTGGCGGCTCTGGCGCAGCCACGCCCGTCTCCTGCGCGCTCATGTCCATCAGCGTGCTGGGCAGGCTGCCCAGGAACCAGGCGACGACTGCGCCCATCACCGTGGCCAGCACCCAGGCGCGGCGGGCGATGAGGGGGAAGGGCCGGCGGAGCACCGACCACTGCAATAGCCCCACCACCGTCCCCTCGATCGCTCCGGTGGCCGTCACCAGCAAGATACCCACCATCGACGCCAGCGCCGTGCCAGCCGCCGCCACCCGCGACAAGATCAGGATGTCCAGCGCAAAGGTCGCGCCCAGCCCGACCAGCTCAGCCAGCGAGTTGGCGCCAACCCAACGCAGCCACAAACCTGATCTCGTCCAGCTTGATCCCGATATGGCAGCCAATTCGGTGTTTGCCTTTCACAAAGTCAGGCTGTCATCCATGAATCGAGCGCAGCCTTAATACCAGCTTCGGTCAAGCGGGGATGGGCAGCGAGGATCTGCTCAACCGTCTCGCCGGCAGCCAGTTTCTCGACAATCAACTCGACGGTGATGCGCGTGCCCCTGACAACCGGCTTGCCCAGCATGACACGCGGATCGGTCTCGATCAACGACGCCTCTGCGTTCATCGTTCCGCGCTCATCGTTCATCATTCCTGATCGCCCCACACCAACTCCGTGCTGCCAATGGCCACCACATCGCCGTCCTCGACGCCGGCCTTTTCCAGCGCCTTGCTGATGCCCATCACGTCCAGGATGCGTTGGAAGCGCAGGCCGGACTCGTAGTAGTCCCAGTTGGTCATGGCCGCGGCCCGCTCGATGCGCACACCGCTGACGCGCCAGCGCGCCAGACCGGGCGTCCGCTCCGTGCCCTCACGCTCGATCTCGAAATAGTCCTCGTCGATCTCCGGGCGGTAGATCACTGTCTCATCAAGCAGCGCGGCCGGTTCTGGCAACTCGTCCAGCATGGCCACGACGCGGCGCAGCAAGGCCTGTACCCCCTCGCCGCTCAGCGCGGAGATGGCCAGCGGCTCTTCGACGCCGCGGTGCTTCAATTCAGCCTTGATTCGAGGCCATAACTCGGCCACTTCGGGCAGGTCGATCTTGTTCAGCGCCACGATCTGCGGCTTGTCGGCCAGCAGCGGGTTGAACAGCTCCAGCTCGGCGTTGATGGCGTCGAAGTCGCCGATGGGGTCGGGGCTAAGGCCGTTGAGCAGGTGGATCACCATGCGAGTGCGCTCGATGTGGCGCAGGAACTGGTGGCCCAGGCCGCTACCCGCGTGCGCGCCCTCGATCAACCCGGGGATGTCGGCCAGCACGAAGTCGCGGTGGTCGATCACCACCACACCCAGGTTGGGAGTCAGTGTGGTAAAGGGGTAGTCGGCGATCTTGGGCTTGGCGCGGCTGACCACCGACAACAGCGTGGACTTGCCGGCGTTGGGCACGCCCACAGCGCCCACGTCGGCGATCAGCTTCAGTTCCAGGCGCAGCCAAAGCTCCTCGCCCGGCTCGCCCCGCTCGGCTACCCGCGGCACCTGGTTGGTGGAGCTCTTGAAGGCCGCGTTGCCGCGGCCGCCACGGCCGCCGCGCGCCACGATCATCTCCTGGCCATCGTAGACCAGGTCGGCGATCAACTCGTCGGTCTCGCGCAGGTAGACCGCCGTGCCGGCTGGCACCGGTATGATGCAGTCTTCGCCGGTCTTGCCCTGTTTGTTGGTGCTGCCGCCGTGGCCGCCGCGTTCAGCCTTGAAATGTATCTGGTGCTTGAAAGCCAGCAAGGTGTTGAGGCTCTTATCGGCGCGCAGGATCACGTCGCCGCCCTTGCCTCCGTTGCCGCCAGCCGGCCCGCCGCGCGGCACAAATTTCTCGCGGCGAAAGGAGACGAGGCCGTTGCCGCCGTCGCCGCTCTTCACGTTGATGGTCGCTTCGTCGAAAAAGAGGGTTGTTTCGTTGGTCATAGGTGCGATTATAGCACAGCGCCGAGTCCCCCACAAGCCCGGTCGGAAAGAATCCCTCAGATCAGTGTCATCCTCGCAATCCGTGAGCAAACCAATCTCAGTAGTTCACGATTCTCACGCAAAGCCGCCAAGAACGCCAAGAATCTCTGCCCTTTGCGGTCTTTGCGCCTTTGCGTGAGACAACAATCGTGAAGTACTGATTCTCTCTCCTTAACCCAGCGGCGGATCATGCGGCGCGCGCCAGCAGGGCGACTTGTGGCAGTGTACCAGCTTCCAGCCCTCGGCGAAACGGTGGTAGACGCGCGTCTCGTTCTGCTGGGTGCGGGTGACGGCCGATCCGTGGCGGGAGCGCACCAGCAGCGTATAGGTCGCTATGGCCGTGTCGCCGTAAATCTGCACGCGCGGCTGGAGTATTTCGTGCTCGGTGTAGGCATCAGCGCCGCCCCCCAGCGCCGCCGCATGCACGAGGATCTCGCGCAGGTGGAAGTCCACGCCGTCGATGCGCTGGGTGCTGATGTACCACTCGAAGAAGGAAACGTCGGGCGCGCACAGCGCCTCGAAGGCGACCGCGTCGCCGTCCCAGATGGCTTGCAGGTTGTGGTTGAGGATGCTGAGAATTTCGTCGTCCATAGTCTGCTCCCGATGACTCTCCTTGTGTTCTCGCGCTCGGGCCGGTCTCCGACCGTGCCCGTGCGCTGAGGTCTGAGCTTCGAAAATCGTCAATCCAACAGCGTATTCGCGTCGGCCTGGGCATAATAACGGCGAAAAGCAGCCGTCTCGGCCAGCAGGTCGCGCAGGCGCGCGGTCACAGCGGGCAGATCGGCGCTGACTGACCCAGCGCCCGGCTCCAGCCGCACGGCATCGCCCTCCTCGGCTGTGATAAGGACATGGCCGCGGACGGCCAGCCAGCGCAAGCCAGTCCGCACGGCATCCGCACGCTGTGCAGTGGCAGCAGCCAGCCGCTGCACGCGGACCAAGCCATCATTGCTGCGTAGCGCTGTCTTGGCAAGGCCAGCTAAGCGCTGAAGGAAGGCTTCGACCTGATCCATGCCTGGATCGTCGGCGAAGAGGACAACCTGCTTCGGTTTGACTTGATTCAAAGCCGCTTGCAGCTCCGACCGGCGTGGCGGCATGGTCCAGATTACCAGCGTATCGGCC
>CAZVGR010000047.1:6602-37069 GCA_964626845.1 uncultured Anaerolinea sp. | reverse complement strand
CCGCCTTCGGGCACGGTCAGGAGACCGGCCCGAGCGAGTGAGAGTCAGCCTGGCCGCCCAGCCGATGTACGGTGGCAATGACCGCGCCGGCGCAGCGGGGCAGATCTTCCATTAGCTCGGCCTGGCTGAAGCGCAGCACGGTCCAGCCCTCAGCGGCCAGATCGTAGTCGGCCGGCCGCCGCTCGCGCAGCCCGGTTTCATCGTCGTCGGCGTCATCGCACAACACGGCGATGCGGCCATCGTGGCAGAAGAGCGCGAAGTCCACCGCCAGGTCGCCAGCCGGCTGACTGACCTGATAGCGGTACTCTACTAGCAGGCCAGCCTCGCGCAGCGCCAGCCACAGCCGCTGCTGCGGGTCGTCGCGCGGCCACAGGTCGTTGATCTCACGCGCGGCCAGCAGCCGGCTGAGGGTGGTGGAGATGAAGGCGATGCGCCGCAGGGCGCGGCTGGGCACCGGCCGCGGCAGCGGCTGCAAGGGGCCGATCTCGATCTTGTAGTAGGCGTCGCCGGCGCGCGGATGGTCGGGCTCGTCCGGCAGCAGCTCGGCGCGCGTTGTGACGTGAAAACGGCGCACCGGCGCATAATAATTGACCGCACAGCCCTCGGCGCCGAAGGCGCGCGTCTGGTAAAAGGCCAGGAACTCGGCCGCCACCCGCCGCGGCGCACGCTTGACCGGGATGCGGTACCAGCCCTCGTCCCGCGCCCGCGCCAGGTCGCGCGCGTTGTTGACCACGGCCACCAGCACCGGGGCGTCGTCGTTACTCTCAATGCCGCTCTGGCCGGTCTGTGCGAAGCCACCGAGCCAGCCCGCATAGTCGCTCATGAAATCCCTCCCGCCAGGTCAGGGGCATAGCGCTGCACGTCCTCGCGCAGGCGCAACAGCGCCAGATCCTTGCCCTTGGCTTCCAGCATCACGTCGAAGGGCCGCAGCCCGGCTGTCTCGCTCACGAAAGCGATGAACTCGAAGGGGTGGATGTAGTCGGAGTGACGGGTCCAGATCGGCGGCTGCAAGACCTGCACGCGGCGGCCGGTTTCCGGGTCCTGCTGCTCGCCTATGCGCATCTCGGTGCGCGGTGAGCTGAAATGCACCTTGGGGCGCACGCCGGCCGGCCACGTAGCCAGACAGGCAGCCAGCGCCTCGCGCAGCGGCGCGCGTTCGGGGTTGAGGTTGTGGTGATGCAGGTTGTCGAAGATCAGCCGCACGCCGGTGCGCTGGTGAATCCACAGCGTGTCAGCCACGGCGAAGCGGGTGTCGTCGTTTTCCAGCGCCAGCCGGCGGCGGGCCGGCTCTGGCAGGCGCTCAAACGCAAGGACGAAGCGCTCGCGCGCCCGCTCACGGCTTTCGTAGACTCCCCCGACGTGCAGCACCACCACCGCCTCGTCGTCCAGCCCCATGCGGTCCAGCATCTCAGCCTGGGTTGTCACCTCCCATGCGCTGCGCGCGGCCAGCGTCTCGTCGGGCGCGTTGAGCACCACGTACTGCGACGGATGGAACGACAGGCGCAGGCCGATCTCACGGGCCAACCGGCCAGTCGCCGTCAACTCGGCCGTACATTCGTCGAGTTGGCCGTGGAACTGGGTCAGCTCTGGGTGGGTCAGATAGGGCGCCAGGTCCGAGGACATGCGGTACATGCGGATGCGCTGCCGCCGCAGGTACTCGAAGATATCGCGCAGGTAGGCCAGGCTCACGCTGAGGTGCGGGCTGTTCTGCCAGCGCCGGCTGTCGTGCTCTTTTAAGCCAGCCTGGCCGATGACTTTGACGGCGAAACCGAGGCGCATGGTGTGGTTAGGTGATTGGTAGATTGGGAAACTGGTAGGTTGGTGAGCGGGACCCGTGGCGGAATTGTACCAGACGGCGGGTGGAAAGGCAATTGCTGGACTCAGACGCCGGGCGCTTGCAGCCTATGGGTGGCCCCAATTGGCTGGGCAACCATCGTTGCACCGGTCATTGACAGGCCCCAATGCCGGTGCTAGAATGAAAGCAGGATCCCCCACCCAGTTACGAGGTGCTCACATGAAAGATCTTTCCAAAAAAGCTGCGCACGAGCCATGGGCTGGCCAGACGGTCGAAACCGGCGGCGGTCTGGTCGCTGACAACACTGCCTTTGCCATCGACCTCTATCACCAGTTGCGGGACGCGGAGGGCAACCTCTTCTTCTCGCCCTACAGCATCTCCACCGCGCTGGCCATGACCTACGCCGGCGCGCGCGGCGAGACCGAGACGCAGATGGCGCAGGCGCTGCATTTCGACTTGGGCCAGGAAGCGCTGCATCCAGCCTTCGCCGCCCTGGGCCAGCGGTTCCAAGCCGTTCAGGCGGCCGGCGACGTTCAGTTCAGCGTGGCCAACGCGCTCTGGCCGCACATAGACTACCCATTCCTCCCCACGTTCCTGGAGCTGGTGGCAGCCAACTATGGCGTTGCCCTCACCGCCTTGGACTATGTGACCGATCCTGAAGGCGCTCGCCAGCAGATCAACGCCTGGGCCGAAACACAGACGCAGGGCAAGATCAAGGACCTGATCCCGCCGCGCATCATCGATGAGCTTACCCGCCTGGTGTTGACCAACGCCATTTACTTCAAGGGCAACTGGGCCAACCAGTTCGACCCGGCGCGCACTAAGGATGCGCCCTTCACCGTGCAGTCCGGCCAGCGGGTGACGGTTCGCTTGATGGCGCAAAAGCTGACCTGCGGCTATGGCGAGGCCGCGGGCGTGCAAGTGCTGGAGCTGCCCTACGTCGGCAACGATCTGTCGATGGTGATCCTCCTGCCGAGCGTGGTCGATGGGCTGGCCAGCCTGGAGGCGCAGTTGACGCCGGCCGCGCTGACGCAGTGGACCGGGCGGCTGCGGGAGATCGAGGTACAAGTCTTCCTGCCCCGCTTCAAGGTCGAGGCGGCCTTCCGGTTGGACGAAGCGCTCCAGGCCCTGGGCATGATCGACGCCTTCGACCTCCTGCGGGCCAACTTCGCCGCTATGGACGGCATCGCCATGCTGTTCATCTCAGCCGTGCTGCACAAAGCCTTTGTGGAGGTCAACGAGGAGGGCACCGAGGCGGCCGCGGCCACGGCCGTGGTGATGGGGTTGCGCTCCATGCCCCCGCCGACGCCGGTCTTCCGCGCCGACCATCCCTTCCTCTTCCTGATCCGCGAGAACAGCACCGGCAGTGTTTTGTTTCTGGGGCGGGTGATGGATCCGACGGCGGAGGGTTGACGAACTAGCGCTGGCGCCAGGGGAGCAAAGTCGCCAACGTCAACGCCAGTCTCGGTTTCGAGAGAACCCGGCAAGGCTGGCGTTGACTTGTTCTTGCGGCGGTGGTAGAATGGCGCATCTCGTTCAGCCAGCGGATCGGGTTCGCCATGCAGCAGCGCATCACCCTCTCCCAACTCGAATCTTTCCTGATGAAAGCCGCCGACATCCTGCGCGGCTCCATGGACGCGTCCGAGTACAAGGAGTACATCTTCGGTATGCTGTTCGTCAAGCGCATGTCGGACGTCTTCGACGAAAGGCGGCAGTACATGCGCGAAGTCTACCGCCGTGAACCCAAGACAAAAGCTTTGGCGTGACCGAGAGCCGTTATGCGCTTCACAGGAGACTATCATGCCCGTCCCTACCTATGAAGAACTCCTACAACCAACCTTAGACGCCTTCCGGCAGTTGGGGGGTCTTCAGAGTATTGCTGCGATCAACAAACAGGTTGTCTCTTTCTTGGGTCTGACACCTGAAGAGATTCGCCAGCTTCACGGCAACACGAAGCAGACCGAATTGGAGTACCGCCTGGCTTGGGCGCGCACTTACCTCAAGCATTACGGGCTGATCGACAACCCCAAGCGCGGCGTCTGGATGCTAACCGAGCAGGGCCAAGCGACTGAGCATGTGGATCCGCGGAAGGTGTCGATCCACGTTCAAGAATTGATCAAACAGGGGAAGATCGATAGTGAAGTGCCAGTCGAGGGAGACGACGGCCAAACTTTACTGGACGTGGCCCAACGTCTGGCCCAGTGGCGGCTGGAAGCCACTGATCCTGGGCATCCCAACTACATCCATGCTGATTTGGACCAGCCAGCACGCATCTATGCCAAGATCACTGCGTTGATCAATACGCTGCGCCAAACCCCAGACGTGTTCACCCGTGCCGATGTGGTAGCGCTGTTTGGCGCACTGAACAGTGGCCCTCGAATGAAAAACAAGGTGGCGAACGAGAATGCGCTGCCTCTGCTGCGCGAAACGCTGCTCACATTGGTGGATGGTCCAGGAACGGCGGCCGAAAAGATTGCCGTTGCTGCGCAGACGCTCAAGTATGCAGGGCCGAACACTCTGGGCGAGCTATACGGTTGGTCCAACGCCGAGACTGCACCGCTTTACAACGGCTGTGCCATTGCGGCTCTACATCATCTGGGCTACACGTTCCAGGACAGCGACTATACTGCTTTTGTCGCTGCCCATGAGCAGTTCAGGCAAGTCTACCAACAGCAGATCGGTCGATTGCGTCCGGACATACCCCTGAATCTGGAGATCGACAAGCTCTACAATGTGATCGACAAGGTGGATCTGAAAATGGGAACTCGAACGACTCTGGCAAAGCCTTTCAGTGATATGTTTGCCAGTTGGGAGGAAGCTGAAGCAGTATTTGACGCCCTGGCTGAGACTGCGCGTCAATTGGGCATCACCGATCCGGCTGATGAACGACTTGCGATCAATCTGCGCTACAAGGAGGGCAAACATCAGTTGCGCCTCAGCTATGGTTGGTGGCTGGTGCTGGGTTTTGCTGGCGCAGGTGGAAGACTTCAAGAAACCATTCTGGCCCTATCTGGCGATCATTTCCCGTCTCAGCCGCTGCGCGTGGAGCCGTTCAAGCAGGAGCCAGGCGAACAGCCAGTTTCTCTCTACTGGTATCCGGCCCATCTGCTGTGGCCGTTCACGGATGATGCCCAACCGGCCTTTGCGGCGACGCTTCAACAGGTTAAGTCAAAATTCGACCACTGGGTGCGCTGCCCCTACCGCATTCACACGAAAGAGGCCATTATCGCTGCGGTGTTCGATCGTTCGGCTCGCGCCAGATTGCTCAGCCAGGGGTGGCCCCCCAGCGGTGTCGCCTTCGATCCAAAGGCCGATGATGCCGCCGACGAACTGAGAGCGCTGAAAGAACAACCGGAAAACTATCAAACTGAAATCATTGCTACAGGAGCGCCGTTCACTTCCCGCACCTTTGAACTGCTCAAGGGCCTTCACGAGTCGCCAACCAAGGCCTACTACCAGGCGCGCAAAGAGGAGTTCAAGGAATACGTCGAGGAGCCGTTTCAACGGGTCTTTCGTCAGGTCGCCCAGCAGTTGCCTGCTCCGTTGCAAGCGGCGCTGGAGACCGAGAAAGGTGTCTTCGCCCGTATTCTCAAGAACGACTGGGGACAGGGTGGGGCCTGGCCATATTACTGGGGAGCGTTTTATCCGAAGGGCGGCAAGCGCACCGAGGACGCCCAGCTTTCCATGTGGATAGATTATCGCCTGCTCGAGCACGGCTTCTACATCGGCGATTATGGCAGCGCCCAACGTGAGCGTTTTCAGCGCAATTGTCAGGCGTTCGGCCCGGTGCTGTTGCCCTACCTGCAGGAAGCCCTGCCGGAAACCCTTGTCCGCTTCGCCGATCGCGAGCACTTTGAGCTCAGCCCAGAGGGCGTCGTGGCTGTCCACAAGCCACTGACGTGGGAAGATTTTCTAAAGGATCCAGCCCAAGCCAAGAACGACGTCTCAATCATCCTACCCCGCCAGCAACTCCTCCCCCTTTCGGAAGAACAACTGGTGGCTAAGATTGCCGAGAGCTATCGCAAGCTCTTCCCGCTGGTGCTGCTGGCGACCGAGGAGGATCCCTTACCGGCAATCGAGCGCTACCAGCGTACGGTCGGGCTGTTGCTTGACGATGTGGACGCCGAACCGCCAGCGCCCTATACCCGGCATGACTTCCTCGCCCAGACCTATCTGCGCGCAGAGCAAGCCGATGACCTGTATGACATGTTGCTTGAAAAGAAGCAGCTCATCCTCTACGGCCCGCCGGGAACGGGTAAAACCTACGTGGCGCAGGAGCTGGGTAAGTGGCTCACCGGCCTGGCCGAGCCGCCTGCCGAACGGCTGGAGATGGTGCAATTTCATCCTGCCTACAGCTATGAGGACTTCATCGAAGGAATTCGCCCGGAGAGCAGGCGCACGGACGATGGCCGGTTCATAGTGGATTACCCGCCGCGAGCGGGCGTCTTTCGGCGTTTCTGCAGGATCGCCCAGGCCAACCCCGATCAGCCCCACGTCTTCATCATTGATGAGATCAACCGCGGCAACATTCCCCGCATCTTTGGCGAGTTGATGCTGCTGCTGGAATATCGGGAGCGGGACGTGCCCCTGCCTTATTCGGGTGAGCGTTTCCGCATTCCGCCCAACGTCTACTTGATCGGCACCATGAACACAGCGGATCGCTCCATCGCCTTGGTCGACTTCGCTTTACGCCGCCGTTTTCACTTCGTCCACTTCCGGGCCGATCCCGATCTGCTGCAGCGCTGGCTGGCGCAGCATTCGGTCCCCGTCCCCTATCTCGCCGCCCTCTATCGCCGCCTGAGCCAGGAAGCGATTGAAGATCCAGACTATGCCGTGGGCGTCAGTTACTTCATAAACCCTGACCTGACTGAGGCCAAACTGGCGCGCATCTGGCGGTACAGCATCCTTCCTTACCTGATCGAATACCACGTGGAACAACGCGCCAAGGTGAAGAACTGGGAGTGGGACAGCGAGTTCATGCGAGGAATTCGGGGGGAGCTGTGAGCGACTGTCGCTTCGTTGCCGCTGACGCCACAGGGCCCGCCACGCTCTTTCTGCGCGAGCACGAGAGCTGCCAGTGCGCCGCGTTGACTGCGGAGCAGGCCGGCCAGTTGCACCGGCGTTTCGCCCGCTACCTTGCCATTCAGCCAGCCTGGCAGCCGGGCGCTTGGGAACTCACAGCCAGGCAATACGTCGGCGTCATCGCACTGGAGGATCTGCACATCCAGATCGAGCCCAAGGTCAATCTGCAAAACCTCTTCTACATGCTGACCTACGCCTACGACCTGGCGGATTTTCGCCAGGAGGCCGCAACCCTGACGCCAAGCGAGGAGATCTTCGAGTTCATCGTCATCATCTTTCTGCGCCAGGTGGAGCAACTGGTGCAGCGGGGCATCTATCGGGCCTACATCACCGAAGAAGAGAACCAACCCTTTCTGCGTGGTCGTCTGCTCCTGGCCGACCATCTCCAGCGCAACGCTGTGCATGTGCAGCGCTTCTACCAGCGCACCAGCGAGTTCACCGCTGATGTTTTGGAGAACCGCATCCTGCGCTATACGCTCAACCTGCTAGCCCGCATCGACTACCGTGAGCCGGGCTTGCGCCAGCAGATTCGCCGGGTGGCCTCAGCCTTTGCCGAAGTCAGTCCTGTGCCCGTTGCGCCGGCAGACTGCGATCGTGTGGTGTACACCCGCCTGAATTTGGCCTACCGTCCCCGCATCAACTTGGCCCGCCTCTTAATCCAGCATCTCTCGTTGGAGGGAGCACAGGGATCCACCCAGTTTGCCTCCTATCTCCTGGACATGAACAAAGTCTTCGAGTTGTTTGTGGCCCGTTTTCTGGCCAGCCATTTTGCCGACGATCCCTCCGTCCAAGTGGAGATCCAACCGGACATCTGGCTGGACAGCGACCGTCAGGAAAAAGGCATTCCCGACATCGTGTTGCGCTGGGAAAGTCAGCCCTACCTGGTGCTTGATACCAAATACAAGATCTTCCGCGGCAGACCCGATCAGGCTGATCGCAACCAGATGGTAACCTATTGCCACACCTTGGGCCTGTCCCGCGGCCTCTTGGTCTACGCCGACGACCACGCCATCGATCACCACGCAAATTTCAAAGGCATTGTCCTCAGCGCCCGGTCTTTGGCCCTGCACGGCACCCTGGACGCATTTAAGGAACGCTGCCAGCAGTTTGCCGTGCAACTTCCGGTGGGGTTGTGACGAACTGCTATAGCAGACTTGCGTGCCTGCGCTGCGCTCGAATGTCATACCCACCGTGTCGTCGCCCGATCGACTTGACTGCATCACAAAATTGTTGTACACTTCGACCTCAGCAGGAGGGATACATGGAGTTCACCGTTGAGTTCTACGAAATGGCGGACGGCCGGCCAGTCGTCGCAGACGAATTGGACGACTTGGAAAGCACAGCGCCGGTGCTTTACGATTTACTGGTGGCCGGGCTGAACAAGTTGCGCCGCCGTGAGTAGCATCGCCCGCCGTTGTGCGAACCGCTTGGCGGGGGGCTGTTCGAGCTGCGGGTAGGGCGCAAAGATATCGCCCGCGCCGCCTGGTTCTTTCAAAGAGGACAACGGATTGTAATGGTGCGTTGTTTCGTGAAGAAATCGCGCAAGACGCCGCAGGGTGAGCTTGAGTTGGCCCGCAAGCGGATGGCCGAGTATCTGAACCGGAATTGGCAGGAGTAGCATGATGCAAGACCAACAGACTAATTTCGACCGGTATCTGGAGCAAAAGCTTCAGGACCCTGCATTTCGCGCTCGCTTCGAGGCGGCCGACCATGCCTGGGATATCGCCCTACAGCTCGCTGCCCTGCGCCAGGCTCGCGGGTTGACGCAGAAACAAGTGGCCGAGCTGCTGGGCACCAAGCAACAGGCCATCGCCCGGCTGGAGGATCCGAGCTACAGCGGCCACAGCCTGAGCATGGTGCGCCGCTACGTCGAAGCCCTTGGCGCCAGCCTGGACGTGGTCGTGGTGCCACTCGAGACATCCGACGCCTATTTCTCGCAACGCAACGCCAAACCCTTGCTGACGCCGGCTTGAGTGCAGCTACATCGAACCGGCATCAAGAGCCCGTCCCATGAACCTGAACGACCTGAAATCACCAGTAACCCTGGCAGGGGCAGCAGCCGCCAGTTCACTTGTTCATCTTGAAAATCCCGCTTGACATGCGGGATTTTCAAGGTATAATCATGTCATGATCTACCAACGCCCTGCTCTCCAGCAAGCTATCGAGCGCGGCCTGGCGCGCAGCCGTGT
This sequence comes from uncultured Anaerolinea sp., assembly GCA_964626845.1. GTDB lineage: Bacteria > Chloroflexota > Anaerolineae > JAAEKA01 > JAAEKA01 > JAAEKA01. The sequence goes on along the minus strand of CAZVGR010000047.1, from coordinate 28,003 downwards.
CGTTGCCCTGATCGGCCCGCGCCAGTGCGGCAAGACTACCCTGGCCCGCCAATTCGTCCCTGTCGACTCGATCAACTACTTTGACCTCGAGGATCCCGTAAGCCTGGCCCGGCTCGACCAGCCCATGACTGCACTTCAGGATCTGACCGGGCTGGTGGTAATTGACGAAGTCCAACGCCGGCCCGATCTTTTCCCAGTCCTGCGTGTTCTGTGTGATCGCACCCCGTTACCTGCGCGTTTCCTGATCCTCGGCAGCGCATCGCCGGACTTGCTGCGCCAATCTTCCGAGACACTGGCCGGACGACTGGAGATCATTCGCATGGCTGGCTTCAGTCTGGCTGAGGTCGGCGTCGAGGCGCAAACTCGCCACTGGTTGCGTGGTGGATTTCCTCTGTCATTCCTGGCCATGTCGGACATCGACAGCCTGGCCTGGCGCAAAAACTTCATCCAAACCTTTCTGGAGCGGGATTTGCCACAACTAGGGATCAAGATTCCCGCAGCCAACCTGTACCGTTTCTGGAATCACCTGGCGCACTACCACGGCCAGGTGTGGAACGCCGCCGAAGCTGCGCGCGCGTTGGAGGTCAATGAGTCTACCGCGCGACGATATATAGACCTGCTGGATGGAGTCTTCATGGTGCGCCAACTGGCGCCCTGGTATGCGAACCTGGGAAAGCGTCAAGTCAAGTCGCCGAAGCTCTACTTTCGCGATACAGGAATCCTGCACCAGATGCTTGGGGCGCCTGACATGCGCGACCTGCTGATGCACCCCAAGTCAGGGGCCTCGTGGGAGGGATATGTTGTCGAAGAGGTGCTCAAAGCAGTCGAGCCGGATGATGCCTACTTCTGGGCTACCCATGCTGGCGCTGAGCTCGATCTTCTTGTTTTCAAGGGGGGCCGCCGTATCGGCGTTGAGTGTAAACGAGCGGATGCGCCACGGTTGACCTCCTCCATGCGCATTGCGCTGGAAGATCTGGAGATCGATCATCTGGTCGTCATCTACCCCGGCGCGCGCGCCTATCCCTTGAGCGACCGCGTGACGGTGCTGCCGTTGGCTCATTTGGCAGCGGGCGGGGCAGCCATTCTCACGCCAGCGATCGGATGATGCGGGTCAAGGAATCTGAACCATGAACCTGAACGACCTCCAATCCCAAGTAGCCCTCGGCGAGGACAGCCGCCGGCTGTTCATCTTCGACAACCGCATCGAGATCGTCAGCCCCGGTCACCTGCCCAACAACCTGACGGTGGCCAAGATTCGGGCCGGCAACTCTATCATCCGTAACCCGATCCTGGTGTCGTACATCGCCAAAGGACTGCTGCCCTACCGCGGCCTGGGCTCAGGCATCAAGCGGGTGCTGGAGGACTGGCCGGAGATCGAGTTCGTCACCGATCAGACTCCTTAACGCCGCCACCCACTGTGGCTGATCGTTCAGGGCGGGGATCAGGGTGAAGCTCTCGCCGCCGGCCGCCAGGAAGGCCTCCCGGCCGGCGATGCCGATCTCTTCCAGCGTCTCCAGGCAGTCGGCTACGAAGGCGGGGCAGAGCACCAGCAGCCGGCGCACGCCAGCCTGGGCCAGCCGCTCCAGCTCGTGGACCGTGGCCGGCTGCAGCCACTGGTCGCGCCCCAGCCGGCTCTGAAAGCTCAGCGAATGCTTGCCATCCGGCACGCCCAGGGCCTGCACCACCAGCTCGGTGGTGCGCAGCACCTGGTGGCGATAGCAGGTGGCATGGGCCGGGCTGGCGGTAACGCAGCAGTCAGCATTGCGCAGGCAATGCTGGCCCGTGGGATCGGTCTTGCGCAGGTGGCGCTCCGGCAGGCCGTGGTAGCTGAAAAGCAGGTGGTCGTAGCCCTGGTCGAGGTAGGGTCGCGCGCTGGCAGCCAGCGCAGCGATGTAGCGCGCGTCCGCATAGAAGGGGGCCAGCACGCGCAACGGCATGTCCAGCCGCAGCCGCTTCAGCACGGCCTGCGTCTCCTCCACCACTGACTGGGCGGTGGACATGGCGTAGTGAGGAAAGAGGGGAACCAGCAGCAGCTCGTCGCTGCCCTGCTGCAAGAGCTCGCCCAGTCCCGTCTCGATGGAGGGGTTGCCATAGCGCATGGCTAACGCGACCGGCGCGTCCAGCGCGGCATGCACGCCCTCGGCCAGCCGCCGGCTGAGCACCACCTGCGGCGAGCCCTCGGGCCACCAGATGGCGCGGTAGGCCTCGGCCGAGCGCTGCGGCCGGTGCGGCAAGATGAAGCCGCTGACGATCAACTTGCGCAGCGGCCAGGGCTGGTCCAGCACGCGGCCGTCCATCAGGAACTGGCCCAGATAGCGCCGCACGTCGGCTACCTCGGGCGAGTCGGGAGAGCCAGTGTTGACCAGGAGAATGCCTCGTTGGCTCATCGGCGCAGCTTCTTGGCCTCCATGCTGGCGTGCATGTCCAGATAGCGCAGCCAACTGCGCACCGTCAGCGGGCCGAACTGGTTGTGAGGCGCCTTGACGCCGCTGGCGATTGCCTGCTCAAGCTGGCCGGCCAGGGCCACGGTCTGCTGGCGCGTGCTGTGGAAGGCATCTTGCAGCTCAGTCCAACTGGCCTCGCGCGGCGGCCGGTAGTCGTCATACTCGTCCATGACCAGCGGCTCGCCCAGGGCCACACGCAGACGGCTCTGGCCCCAGCGCTCGATGCCGCTGATGTGGCTGAGCAGCCTGCGATTAGATTCGCTGTCCTTGGCTGCGGCAAAGGTGCGCTCCAGGGTGCGGCCGTTCAGATCCAGCCGCTGGGCCATCAGCTCAGCGCTCAGGTTCCTGAACGGTCGTTCGAGAAAACGGTTGGTGATGGTTTCGCGCAGGCCCATGGTACACTCCCAGACCCTTGGGGTTTTCGGCAACCCCAAGGGTCTATTGCATTGTCTGCACCGCCAGCCGCTTCATGTGGGCCAGAATGGCGCTAATGCCTTTGATGCGCTGGAAGGTGATGACCTCTTGCAGGCCCATGGCGTTGAAGAAGTCGCCGGGCACGGCCATGATCTCGTCGGGCGTCGTCCCGTTCAGCCCCTCGGCCATCAGCGCCGCATAGCCGCGCACTGTGGGCGCTTCGGGCGGCACGTCAAAGTAGAACTGCATCCGTCCGTCGTGCTGCTCGACATAGACAAAAACCGGCGACATGCACTCATGCACCTGGTCCATGTCGTTGTGTTGCTCAGCCAGCCAGCCGGGCAGCGGCGGCAAGCTCTGGGCATATTCCAGCAGCAGGTCCAGCTTCTCGCGGCCCTCGGCGTCCTGGAATTCCTCGACGATGGCTTGCAGGCGGGGCGGCAAGCCGGCTAGGGTGTTGCTCATTGTGCTGCTCCAGTTGGATGTGAAACGGAACCGTAACCTGTAACCCGTAACCCAGAGACGCTTCTCGCAGACTCAGGGTTACGGGTTACGAGTTACGCAGTGCCGATACTCTCCGCCAGGCAAGACACGCCTCACGGTCAGTGGCTGTGCCCGTGCGCGTGGGCGTGGCCGTGGGCCAGCTCCTCGGCGGTAGCCGGCCGCAGGCCGGCGATCCTGGCCTGGAAGTGCAGCGTCTCGCCAGCCAGCGGATGGTTGAAGTCCAGCAACACGCCGTCCTCCTGCACCTCGCTGACATACACGGTGTAGACGTGGCCGCTCTGGTCCTGGGCCTGCAAAGCCATGCCTACCTCCAGCTCCATGCCTTCGGGGAAATTCGAGGCGGGGAAGAACTGCACGCCCGACGGATCCATTTCGCCGTAGCCATCGACTGGCGCAACCGTCACCTGCTTCTCATCGCCCACGGCCATGCCGTACAGCGCCTGCTCCAGGCCGGAGATGATCTGGCCTGCGCCTTGCAAGAACTCCAGCGGCTCGCCGTCGGACGAGCTGTCGATCACGTCGCCCGCGTCCAGGCGCAGGCTGTAGTCCAGGCTCACGACCATGCCATCTTGAACTGTCATGGGGGTTGTCATCGGATTGTTTAACCTTTCTAAAAATACGCGCTGCCCAAAAGCGATCAGCCCGGGCAGCGCGCTTGTGAGTTGTGTTAGATTAGCCCGCCCATCGCTCAACCTGGGGTCTGCGGTAGACGGGGGCAGTTGCTGAGCGTTTACGCCTCGCGGAACTCGCCTTCAACCACGTCTTCGTCGCTGCCAGGGGGCGGCGGAGGCGGGGTCTGGCTATCAGCCTGCTGGGCGCCCTGATGCATCTGCGCGCCCACGGTCTGCCAGGCCTGCATCAGCTCATCGGTGGTGCTGCGCATGCGGGCCGGGTCGGAGCCTTGCATGGCCGAACGTACCGCGGCGATCTTGCCCTCCAGCTCTGACTTAGCTGTCTCGGTCAGATTGGGCGTGTCGCTGACGAACTTCTCCACCTGGAACACGGCGCTGTCGGCCTGGTTGCGGGCCTCGACCTCATCGCGACGTCGCTCGTCCTCGGCCTTGTGCGCGGCCGCGTCCTTGACCATGCGGTCGATCTCATCCTTGTTCAAGCCGCTGGAGGCGGTGATGCGGATGCTCTGCTCGCGGCCGGTGGCCTTGTCCTTGGCGTTGACGTGCAGAATACCGTCGGCGTCCAGGTCGAAGGTGACCTCGATCTGCGGCATGCCGCGTGGGGCCGGCGGGATGCCGTCCAGGATGAAGTTGCCCAGCAGCTTGTTGTCGGAGGCCATAGGCCGCTCGCCCTGCACCACCTTGATCTCGACGCTGGTCTGGTTGTTGGCTGCGGTCGAGAAGACCTGGCTCTTGCGCGTGGGGATCGTCGTGTTGCGCTCGATAATTGGCGTGGCCACGCCGCCCAGGGTCTCGATGCCCAGGGTCAGGGGCGTCACGTCCAGCAGCAGCACATCCTTGACCTCGCCCCCCAGCACGCCAGCCTGGATGGCTGCGCCCACGGCCACCACCTCGTCGGGGTTGACGCCCTTGTGCGGCTCGCGGCCGAAGAACTTGCGCACCGCCTCCTGCACGGCCGGCATACGGGTCTGGCCGCCCACCAGCACCGCTTCGGCGATGTCGGACGCGCGCAGGTTGGCATCCTCGATGGCCTGGCGGCACGGCCCCATGGTGCGCTCCACCAGGTCAGCCGTGAGCTGCTCCAGCTTGCTACGGCTCAGGTTCATCTGCAAGTGCTTGGGGCCGCTGGCGTCGGCCGTGATGAAGGGCAGGTTGATCTCGGTCTGCATCACCGTGGACAGCTCGATCTTGGCTTTCTCAGCGGCTTCCTTCAAGCGCTGCAAGGCCATGCGATCCTGGCGCAGGTCGATGCCCTGGTCCGCCTTGAACTCGTCGGCCACCCAGTTGATGATGCGCTGGTCGAAGTCATCGCCACCCAGGAAGGTGTCGCCGTTGGTGGACTTGACCTCGAACACGCCCTCGCCCACGTCCAGGATCGACACGTCGAAGGTGCCGCCGCCCAGGTCGTAGACGGCAATACGCTTCTCGACGTTCTTGTCCAGGCCATAGGCCAGAGCCGAGGCGGTGGGCTCGTTGATGATGCGCATGACTTCGAGGCCGGCGATGCGGCCTGCGTCCTTCGTAGCCTGGCGCTGGCTGTCGTTGAAGTAGGCCGGCACGGTGATCACGGCCTGCGTCACTGGCTCGCCCAGGTACTGCTCGGCGTCGTGCTTGATCTTCTGCAGGATCATGGCCGAAATCTCAGGCGGCGAATAATCTTTGCCGCCCATGACCACGGCTGCGTCGCCGTTGGGGCGCTCGACGATCTTGTAGGGCAGCACCTTGATGGCCTTCTGCACCTCAGGGTCGCTGAACTTGCGGCCCATCAGGCGCTTGACCGAGAAGATGGTGTTGTCCGGGTTGGTGACGGCCTGGCGCCGAGCCACCTGGCCCACCAGCCGCTCGCCGGTCTTGGGGTTGACGGCCACCACAGAAGGGATCAGCCGCGCGCCCTCGGACGAGGGGATGACCACCGGTTCGCCTTGTTCCATTACAGCCACCACCGAGTTGGTGGTGCCGAGATCGATGCCAATAATCTTACCCATTGTTGCTTGACTCCTTGTCTGTGCGACTCGCTTTGCTCTGCTTGCTTTGCGGTCTGCTTAGTGCGTCCGGCTGATAGCCGGACCTACGTGTTGCGACCTGCGAAATTATTGCGCCACTTTGACCATCGAGGGTCGCAGCACCTTGCCATCCAGGAGATAGCCTTTTTGCAACTCCTGCACCACTGTGCCAGAGGCCGCGCCATCCACATCTTCCATAATAACAGCCTGATGCAGCGCAGGATCGAAGGGGTGTCCCTCGGCCTCGATAGCTGTCACACCAAGGCGCTCCAGGATGCTCTCCAGCTTGCGCTGGATCAGAGTGAACCCGTTGCTCCAGGACTGAGTCTCGTCGCCGGCTGGCACTGCCAGCAGCGCGCGTGTCAGATCGTCGACCACCGGCAGAAAGCTGTTGAGGATGTACTCTCTGGCCGCGCGCACCTCGTGATCGGCGCGCAGTTCGGCGCGGCGGCGGGCGTTGGCAAACTCGGCCGCTGCCCGCAGGTACTTGTCCTCGGCCTCGTCGCGCGCTTTGATTGCCTCTTTGTACTCCTGCACCAACTGGACAACCGGGTCGTCAGATGCAGCCTGCTCTTGGAATGTCTCTACAAACTCCTGCCAGCTTAGCCCATCTTCGGCAGCCGGCTGTGGGTCACTGGCTGCGTCGTTGGGTGTTTCGTTTTGTTGAGAAAAAAATTCATCTTGGTTGCGCATTGCTTTTCCTCTGCTCTTTACGTTGCTTTGTCCGTCTGGTTGCATCAGCTTATTGCTCAACCAACCGGAGCTCTGCCAAAATCCGCTGCACGTTCAGCTAACCGGGCCATACCATCGTTCCACCAGGTCGCTTAGCACCTGTGAGACGTAGCGCACCAGCGGGATAGTGCGGCTGTATTGCATGCGCACCGGCCCGACGATGCCCAGCACGCCGCTGGCGCCGTCGGGCACGCCATAGCGCGAGAGCACCAGGCTCAGCGAACGCAGTGGCTCATAGCGCCCATCGCCGCCGATCAGAATCTGCACACCCTCGCGCTGGCGGACGTTCTCGAAAATAGAGCCCAGCAGCGGCGGCTGCTCCAGGACCGCTACCAGTTGGTGCGCATCCTCAGCCCCTGCAAACTCCGGCTGCATCAACATATGCGCCAGACCCTCGCGGTAGATCTGTTCGTTGCCGGGGTTGTCCTCGCGCGCCATGACGTTGTGGATCACCGACACCACCTGCTGGCCCAGCTCTGGCAGGGCCAGGCGGCGTGCGTCGATCTCACTGGCGGTCAGGCCGGCCAGCACTGCGTTGAGCTGGTTGGAGATCTGGCTCAACTCATCCTGGCCCGTGCGGTAGTCCACATTGAGCATCTGCTGCTTGACGATGCCCTGGTGCAGCACCAGCACCAACAGGGCCAGGCCGTTGCGCACCTCAACCAGCTCGATATGCTTGAAGCGACAGCGGTCGGAGCGCAGCGGCGTGGCCAGCGCGCCCATCTGTGAGGCATGGGCCAGGACAGCGGCCGCCAACTGCGCCCACTGGTCAGCCTCCCGGCCAACCTGGTGAAAGAGGTGCTGGATGGTGAACTGGTCGTCCAAGGTCAGCGGTTGATCGGGCAACAGGTGCTGGACGAAATAGCGATAGCCCTCCTCCGTTGGCACACGGCCGGCCGAGGTATGGGGGTGCGTCAAATAGCCCTGCTCCTCCAGCGCCTTCATCTCGTTGCGCACGGTGGCCGGGCTGATCTTCAATCCATACTCCTCGACCACCATTTTGGAGCCGACGGGTTGGGCTGAAGCAATATACTCTTGGACGACGATAGCCAGCACTGCCTGCCGGCGCGGGTTAAGCGTGCTCACCTGTTCACTGTTCCTGTGCAAACCCGTTCAACGTTCATCAGTCGTTCTGACGCACCCAAAGCGACTGCCTGTCGAACGCTCACGCTGTTTAGCACTCTATCATCGCGAGTGCTAAACAATGCGCCAGCTATGATACCACGAGACGTAATGAGAGTCAAACCAGGCGCCGCCAATAGCGCCTGCAACGACTCTGGAGGCGTGCCCTTGACCGGACGACGCGCCAAAGCGCTGCCTGATCTGGCAGCGCCTCATCGCCCATGTGCTGCCCACCCAGCCCTTACAACAGGAAGTACACGGCTACAGCGTTGAGGAAGCAAACAAAGATCAGCGCCAGCAGCAGGAGAATAACCGCCCCGCGGCGCGGCCGGGTGCGAACCAGATAGATCAACAGACCCACCAGCAGTAAGATGCCGCCAAACAGATTGAGCAGTGCGAAAAGTTCTTTTGCGGCTTGAGTTACCATCTAGCCTTCCTTGTTACTACTCAGCCATAGGCGCCGGGCACTGGAGTCTGCGCCTGCAATCAAGTCTGTGGAGCCGATTTCAGCCGCCCATGAGCTGCAAGTGCCCGGCACCTGAGTAGTAAGCCTTCCTTGCTAATACGCTTGCCGATCGCTGAACATGCGCAGCGCCGTGCGGGCCATGATCTGGAAGTCCAGCCAAATCGACCAGTTCTCGATGTACCACAGGTCGTACTTGGTGCGCTCGGCGATGGAGGTGTCGCCGCGCAGTCCGTTGACCTGGGCCCAGCCGGTGATGCCAGCTTTCTCGCGGTGGCGGTCCATGTAGCGGGGGATGCTCTGGCGGAACTGCTCCACATAGACCGGCCGCTCTGGCCGCGGCCCCACCAGGCTCATGTCGCCCAGCAGCACATTGATGAACTGGGGCAGCTCGTCGATGGACAGCTTGCGCAGCAGCGCGCCCATGCGCGTGCGCCGCGGGTCGTCGGGCGTGGTCCAACCCGGCCCCTGCTGCTCGGCGTCGGTGCGCATAGAGCGAAACTTGAGCATCTGAAATGGCTTGGCGTCCAATCCCATGCGCTCTTGCACGTAAAACACCGGCCCTGGCGACTCCAGTTTGATCAACAGAGCGGTCAGCATCATCAGCGGTGAGAACAAGATCAAGGCCACAATACTGCCCACGATGTCCACGGTGCGCTTCATTGCCAGATGCCAGCCGCGCAAAGCCACATCGCGCATGGTCAACAGCGGCAGGCCGGCCAGGTCGCTGATGCTGACCTCCGACGCCATGATCTGGAATACGTCGGGGTAGATACGGATCGTCACCCGCTCGCGCTCGCAGAGCGAAACAATATGCACCAGTTCCCGGTGGGTCGCCTCTGGCAGGCAGATAATCACCTCTTGCACCTGCAGCTTTTCAATGATCTGCGGCAGGTCGGCGATCTTGCCCAGCACCGGCAGCCCCAGCACCTTGGGCGGCCCGTCGTCCACAGCCACCAGGCCGATCGGCCGATAGCCCAACTGCGGCGAGTTGAGCATTTTCTGCAAGACCATGCGCGCCACTTCGCCAGTGCCCACCAGCAGCACATCGCTGTTGCCCACCCCGCGGCGCATGAGCCAGCGCTGCAACTGAATATGGATCACACGGCTGAAGGTCAGGAACAGCAGCGTCAACAGCCAGGCCAGCACCAGCATGGGCCGGCGATAGTCGATGATGTTTTTCAGCAGGAACGAGATGAAGGCCACAGCCAGCAACGAGCCCAGGGTGACGGCTTTGTAGAGAGCCAGCAGTTCCTCCAACCGCGGCTGGCCGCGACTGCGCGTGTAGAGCTTGTTGAAGAAGATCGCCCCGATCACCGTGACCACAAAGATCACCATCTGCACCAGATACTGCCCCAGGTCGCCCACGCTGGGATCGCGCGCCAGATTGATGCGGTAGGCCAGGATGACGGCCAGCACGCAGAACAGGACATCAAAAATGACCTGCATCAACACCAGCGAGAGTTGTGAGCGCTTCATGGGTTAGTACTGTTCAGCCACTGCGACACGCGGCGGCCGGCCATATCCAGCGCGCCGCGCAGACCAATGCCGCCGACGATGGCCCAGTGCAGCAACAGCGGCGTCGTCGCCTGATAATGCTTGCGATAGAAGACCAGCATGGCCCGATAGAACTCATAGCGCGCCTTGCTGCTGGTCTTGCTGGCTGCTTCCTTGACGTGCAGCACGGTTACAGCGGCATTATACCACACCTGCCAGCCGCGCTGCTTGATGCGATAGGCCCAGTCCAGGTCCTCGCCATACATGAAGAACGTCTCGTCCAGCAGCCCGACCTGGTGGATGGCCTCGCCGCGCACCTGCATGTATGCGCCCACCACCGAGTCCACCTCGATGGTCTGGTCAGGGTCGACGAAGGTCATGTTATAGCGGCCAAAGCGAGGGCTGCGCGGGAACAGCTTGCTCAGGCCAGCCATGCGGTACAAGCTGACCTGGGGCGTGGGGAAGGAGCGGCGACAGGCCAGGTCCAGGCTGCCGTCCAGCCGCAGCAGCTTCGGTCCGGCCACGCCGCACTGCGGCTTGTGGTCCATAAAAGCCAGCATCCCGGCCAAGGCGGTAGAGGGCAGCTCCGTGTCGGGGTTGAGCAACAACGCGTAACGCGGGGTCTTGGAGCGGTCGCCTGCGCCAGGCTGGTCGCTCCAGCCAAAGTGGCGCAGCCCCAGGTTGTTGCCGTAAGGATACCCTCCGTTGGTGGGGCTGGCGATCAGCGTCGCCTGTGGAAACTCAGCGCGCACCATCTCTGCGCTGCCGTCGGATGATGCGTTATCGACCACGCATACCGTGTAGCTAAAGTCGCCCTGGCTGGCATAGACCGTGCGCAGGCAGGCGCGCAGCAGGTCGCGCGTGTTGTAGTTGAGGATGACGATGGCGAGGTCGAGGGGAGGCATGGTGACAGGGTGACAGGGTGACAGGGTAACAGGGTGAGCGGGAGTTCGGTACCGATCACCGTGTCCTGGTCACCGGCCTTAGCCATAGCGGCGGCCGCTGGCGAGCGTGCGGCGCCAGTGGATCTCGTCGCGGGCGCGGTTCTTGCGACGCCAGCGCAGGCCGGCCGGGTAGCCCAGCATCTTGGCCACGTCGCCGGTCAGGCGGATCAGCGGGATCAACAGCAGCGCCCAAAACCGTCGCGGCCAGCTATAGCCCTGCCATTGAGCCACCAAACGCCGCACCGGCCGCCAACTGTAGGCCAGCACGCCGGTTAGCAGGGCCAGCAGCCACAGCGGGCTGTGCAAGATACTCAGCGCCAGCAGCGCAGGCAGAGCCAACAGGTAGGTGGCATAGCGAATGGCGTGACGTTTGCGCCACAGGTCGGCCTTGCCGTCGCCGCGGGCATAGCGGTAGTACTGCTTGAAGAAACTGCGCAGGCTCGCGCGAGGGCGGAAATGCACCCGCGCATCAGGCGCCCAGGCAAAGCCGCCGCAGCATTCAATCAACTGAAAATCGAAGAGCAGGTCCTCGCAGTAATCCAACCAGTCGGGATAGCCGCCGCTGCACTGCCAGGCGCCGCGGCTGAAGGCCACCGAGCGGCTGCTGGGCAGAAAGCGCTCTGGCTGCACATCACCCACCAACGGCAGCGTGGTGGCGCCCAATGCCAGCTCAAAAGCACTCTGCGGGTCGGGCTGAAAAAAGCCGGCCACGGCATAGCTGCCGCGGCGCAGTTCTTCTGGCGGCACCCCGTCAAAGGGCGTCGCCAGCCGCTCCAGCCAGTCCGGCTCCAGCCGCACACCAGCGTCGGTGCTGGCGATCACATCGCCCGTGGAGCGCTTGACGGCCAGGTTGCGGCCGCGGCTGATGTTGGCCCCGCGCGCCTCTTGCAGCTTGATGGGCAGGCGTTCGGCGTAGTTCATGACGATGGTCTGGGTGCCGTCGCTGCTGCCGCCATCGACAATGACCACTTCATCGGGCAGCCTCGTCTGCGCGGCGAGACTGTCCAGCAGCCGGCCGACCGCTTGAGCCTCGTTGAGCACCGTGCAGATCACAGAAACGCGCATGGAAGACATTATACCGCGTGAGCGCGCTAGTGAGAAAATGCTGCGCCGTGGTTGCTACTCAGGCGCCGGGCACTTGCAGCCCATGTGCGGCTTGAATGGGTTCGGCAGACATCGTTGCAGGCGCAGACTCAAGTGCCCGGCACCTATGGCTGAGTAGTAACGCGCCGTGATTGACAGCAGCCGAGGGACACAGCACGCCAAGGCTAAGCATCCCAACCTGTTTTGCGCGCTATAGCGACTGTGGTATAATCCTGTCCATAGCGCCAATCCGTCCCAGCGTTATCTCATCGATACTCAGAGGAGATTGACTGATGGTCGAAGTTACAATCGACAGCGTGCGTGTGAGTTTGATGTCCAACCACCGGGTCGTGGTGCTGAAAGAATCCGATGGCGAACGTTTCCTGCCGATCTGGATCGGCCCTTTTGAGGCTGACGCCATTACTATCGAATTACAAGGTGTAGAGGTGGCCCGCCCCTTGACCCATGATCTTCTGAAGTCGATGATCTACCTTCTGGGCGCCGAGGTGACGCGCGTCGTGATCAACGACCTCAGCAATGACACCTTCTTCGCACGCATCGTTTTGGACGCAGAAGGGGACGAGATCGAGGTCGACTCACGGCCGAGCGACGCCATCGCCCTGGCTGTACGCTGTTCAGTTCCGCTGCTGGTGGCCGATCATGTCATGGATCGCGCCGCCATTCTGCCAGAAGACGACGCAAGCGATGAGTCCGACCGCGACCGTGGATCGGCTGGCGACGAAGGGCTGGATGTCTTCCGTGACTTCGTCGAAGGGCTGGATCTCGGGGGGTTGGGCGGAGACTGATAGCCTCTGCCGGCTGTCCTTTTGTCTTCGCAGGCGCGACCCAAACCACCGTTCAGCGCCCGACATCCAGCGAGCGGCTTCATAAAAGACAGCAGACGGCGAGGCCGGAGGCCTCGCCTTATTTTTCTAAACCGGACCCGTTGCTTGCCCTGGAGACTCCCGTGGACAATGGCTTCATAGACATCCCATCCAGCTCCCGCGACCACCTGGTGCCAGCCAATCCGGAGGCCGAGCAGGCTGTCCTGGGATCGGTGCTGATCGATCCTGACGCCGTGATTCGCATCGCTGCCTTCCTGAAGGCCGAAGACTTTTACCAGGAAAAGAACGGCTGGATCTATCAGGCCATCCTTGACCTGCACGAGCGGCGCGAGCCGGCCGACTTCCTGACCGTCACCGACGAGCTGGACCGCCGCCGTCAGTTGGATGAGGTGGGCGGGCCGGCCTACGTCATGGACCTGATCAACGCCGTGCCCACGGCCATCCACGTGGAGTACTACGCGCGCATCGTGGAGCGCACGTCGGTGCTGCGCAAGCTGATCCGCGCGGCCGGTCAGATCGCCCAGATTGCCTACGAAGAAACCAGCGAAGACATCGGCGAGGTCGTCGACCGCGCCGAGCAGATCGTCTTCAGCGTGGCTGAGCGTCGGGCAAAGCGCGATCTGGTGTCGGTGCGCGAGTTGATGGGCAGCGTTGTCGACCGCATCGACTATCTCTACCACCATCGGGGCGAGATCCTGGGCGTGCCCACCGGCTTCAAGCTGTTGGACAAGATGCTGGGCGGCCTGCAAAAGAGCGACCTGATTATTCTGGCTGCCCGGCCGGGCTTCGGCAAGACCAGCCTGGCCATCTCTCTGGCCCAAAACGCTGCCCGCAAGTATGGCAAGCGCATCGCCGTCTTCAGTCTGGAGATGTCCAACGAGCAACTGGTGCAGCGCATGTTGGCGGCCGAGACGGGCATCGACTCGCAGCGGCTGCGGCTGGGCGACATCCAGGGCGAGGAGGAGTGGCACAAGCTGATGGAGGCGGCCGGCGCGCTGTCCGAGGCGCCGATCTTCATCGATGACACGCCAGCCGTCTCGGCCATGGAGCTGCGCACCAAGGCGCGGCGCCTCTACGCCGAGCACGACCTGGACCTGATCGTGGTGGACTACTTGCAACTGATGCAGGGCGACCGCCGCTCCGAGAACCGCGTCCAGGAGATCAGCGCCATCTCGCGCGGCCTGAAGGGCCTGGCCCGCGAGCTGAATATCCCCGTGCTGGCCCTCAGCCAGCTCTCGCGCGCAGTCGAGTCGCGGCAGGACAAGCGACCGATCCTGTCAGACCTGCGTGAGAGCGGTTGTCTGAGCGGCGACTCGCTGGTCGTCATGGCCGACACAGGCGCGCGGATACCTATGTCTGATCTCGTTGGTAGGTCAGGTTTCCGTGTATTGGCGCTTAACGAGAATACTCTCAAGATTGAACCTGCCGAGGTCAGTCGAGCATTCTCTACCGGCATCAAATCGGTACATCGCATGGTTACAGGCTTGGGCCGTGAGATACGGGCCACCGGCAACCACCCGTTCAGAACCTTTGGTGGATGGAAACGGCTCGATCAGTTGCAAGTTGGAGATCGCATCGCTCTCCCGCGCGTGATCTATCCAGCGCCACATAATCCAATGCCATCCGCCGAGGCAGCGCTACTTGGTCACTTGATCGGTGATGGCTGTACCCTGCCCAGGCATGCAATTCAGTACACCACCAGCGAGCTCGACCTTGCAGAACACGTGGCGGATCTCAGCAGGCAGGTATTCGGATCGAAGGTTCAGCCCCGGATCAAGCGGGAGCGCCAGTGGTACCAGGTATACCTGTCAGCGACAGATCATCTTACCCACGGAGTTCGCAATCCAGTTGCAGCGTGGCTGGATGAGCTAGGCGTCTTCGGTTTGCGCTCCTACGAGAAACGCATTCCAAATCAAATATTCCAGCAACCAGAAGTGACTGTTGCGGCGTTTCTACGTCATCTTTGGGCAACGGACGGCTGCATTCGCCCGCCGGAAAACGATCGGAGGCATCCTGCAATCTACTATGCAACGTCCAGTTCGGCTTTGGCGCGTGACGTGCAGTCACTACTCTTGCGCTTGGGCATCACCGCTGCGTTGAAATCTCGGACACAAGGCAGCAAGGGTCGAACCCAGTATCATGTGCTCATCACAGGACGCAGCGACATCCTCCGGTTTGCAGACATCGTCGGGGCGGTGGGTGAGTACAAGACCACCTCCCTGGCCGAATGCCGGCAGTGGTGCGAGTCTCGTGTTGCAAACACTAATCGCGACATCATTCCGCGTGAAGTCTGGCGTACTATTGCGGTTCCTGCAATGCAGCGCAATGGAGTCACCACCCGTCAGATGCAGCATGCGCTGGGCACGGTCTACTGCGGTACAGGACTTTACAAGCAAAACATAAGCCGTGAACGCGCTGATCGACTCGCATTGGCCGTAGGCGGTGACGAGCGTCTCGCGACCCTGGCCTCTAGTGATGTCTATTGGGACGATGTCGCGACAATCGAGCCCGCAGGTGAGGAAGAGGTCTTCGATCTTACTGTGCCCCGCCACAGTAACTTTGTTGCGAACGACATCATTGTGCATAACAGTATCGAACAGGACGCGGACGTGGTCATGTTCATCTACCGCGAGGAGATGTACAACGAGGAGACCGACCGCCAAAACATCGCCGATGTGATTGTGGCCAAGCACCGCAACGGCCCCACCGGCTCCGTCTCGCTCTTCTTCCGCAAGGAGCTGACCCAGTTCCGCGATCTGGAGATGAAGCGCGAGGAACTGGAGTAGGCAGGTTGCAGGTGGCAAGTTGCAGGTGGCAATCCAGCCTGCAACCTGCAACCTGCAACCTGCAACTTGCAACCTGCAACTTGCAACCTGTCACCTATGCAACCATTCTCCGGCTTCCCAGCAGGCAGGCAAGTTCTGGTCAAGGTACCCAATACCTTCTTCACCGAGCTGCTGCCGGCCATCGACGACCTGGCCGAGTTGAAGGTCACGCTGCATTGTATCTGGCTGCTGAGCCACAAGCAGGGCGACCTGCGTTACACGCGGCTGGCTGAGATTGCGGCCGACGACCGCTTCATGGGCGGGCTGGCCGATAAACCGGAAGAGGCTATCGCTGCCCTGCGCCGCGGGCTGGAGCTGGCGGAGGGTCGCGGGACGCTGCTGCGGGTCAAGGTGCGCCAGGGCGGCGAGGAGGAAAGCTGGTACTTCCTCAACAGCGAGCATGGCCGCTCGGCCGTGGAGCGCATCCAGCGCGGCGACCTACACGCGCTGGCGGCCGAGCCGCTGCCCGAGGACATCGCCTTGCAGGCTCAGCGGCCGCACATCTTCCTGCTTTACGAGCACAACATCGGCCTGATCCAGCCCATGCTGGCCGAGGAACTGCGCGACGCGGAACGCACCTACCCGCAAAGCTGGCTGGAGGAGGCGTTCCGCATCGCCGTCGAACTGAACGTCCGCAATTGGAAATATATCCGCACCATCCTGGAGCGCTGGGCTGCCGAGGGCAAGGACCATGGAATCAATCAGCGAGACGATGCAGAGGATGACAGCTATGAGGCGCTCAAACGACGCTACGTCCCCGAAGGGTGGGAAGATGTCGTCAAGCACTGACCGCGCGGCAGCCAGAAGCGCCAGCTCGATGCTGAGCACGCCAGCTACCGCCGTTTGCCCTGTCTGCGGCGGCCAGGGTTTTGTCGTGCTCGACCTCCCGGTAGGGCACCCTGACTTTGGACGGGCCGTGCGCTGCCAGTGCCGCACCAACGATCATTTGCTGAAACGGCAGAGCGATCTGATGCGGGTCAGCAATTTGGCGCATCTGGAACAGATGACCTTTGCCACCTTCTATCCGAACCGCAGCGACGTGTCAGAGGGTAATCGGTCGCTTTTGCGGCGAGCGTTCGAGATTGCCCGCCGCTTTGCCGCTCGACCGGAGGGCTGGCTGCTGCTGGCTGGCCCCTATGGGTCTGGCAAGACCCATCTGGCTGCGGCCATTGCCCATGAGGTGGTCGGCAGAGGCGACTCGGCTATCTTCCTGGTGGCGCCTGATCTGCTGGACCATCTGCGCTCAGCCTTCAGCCCCAACGCCGAAAGCGATTTCGACGAGCGTTTCGAGACCGTGCGCGAGGTACCGCTGCTGGTGCTGGATGACCTCGGCGCGCAGAGCGCGACACCCTGGGCCAAGGAAAAGCTCTTTCAACTGTTGAACCATCGCTATGTCGCCAGACTGCCCAGCGTGATCACCACAAATCTGCGGCTGGTTGACTTCGAACCCCGCCTGCGCTCCCGCCTGGCCGATCCTGACGTGGTCACGTCGATCAACATCGATGTCCCCGACTTCCGTACCAGCGCTAATCCTGAGTCGCACGAGACCAGCACGCTGGCGCTCCATGCGGACAAGACCTTCGAGAATTTCGACACCGCGCGCAGCGGCTTGAGCAGTCGGGAAGTTGCCGAGAACCTGGCAGAAGCCAAGGCGCGCGCCAAGGAGTTTGCCAGCAACCCCCGCGGCTGGCTGGTGTTGTTCGGCGGCTACGGCTGCGGCAAGACGCATCTGGCCGCAGCCATAGCCAATTACCGCTTGCAGCAGTTCCATGAACAGAGCGTGTTTGTCGTCGTACCCGATCTGTTGGACTATCTGCGGGCCGCTTTCAACCCAAACACCCACGCGCCGCTGGATGTACGCTTTGAAGAGATCAAGCGCGCGCCGCTGCTCGTCTTGGACGACCTGGGCACGGAAAGCGCCACGCCGTGGGCGAGAGAGAAGCTGTTTCAACTCCTGAACTACCGTCACGCCGCCCGTTTGCCCACGGTCATTACCACTTCAAGCGAAGTGGACAGTCTGGACGCCTGGCTGGCCACGCGCATCAGAGACTCCTCGCGCTGCACGGTGGTGGGCATCCTGGCGCCCAGCTATTTTGGCAGAGCAGGCGTGAAGAAGCAAGAACGCTCAGCACGCGCCAGCCGCTAAGTGACTGTCCGCTATTAACTTCGTGCTTTGGCCGGTCTCCGACCGAGGCATACCGATAAGTTGTTTACGGACAGTTGCTAGGATTGCCGCTTGACACCGGGTATAACCTCAGTTATACTAGGCCCATGAAAACAGCCATCTCTGTACCCGACCCCATCTTTGAAGCTGCCGAGCGACTTGCGCATCAGCTCGGCATTTCCAGGAGCGAGTTGTATGCCTCGGCCGTTGCTGATTTCATCAGGATGCATCAAGGCGACCAGATTACAGCTCAACTCAACCGGGTCTATGCGACCGAGGACTCTGCTCTAGATCCTGTTCTGACCCAGATACAGGCTCTTTCGCTGCCGCAGGAGGATTGGTGATCCAGCGCGGTTCGATCTGGTTGGCTTCGCTGCCCGATCCTATCGGGTCAATGCCAGGTTATCGCAGGCCCGTCGTCATCGTTCAGGAAGACGCCTTCACGCAAAGCCGACTTCAGACCGTGTTGGTTGTCGTGCTGACATCCAATTTGAAGCTGGCAGAGGCGCCGGGAAACGTACTTCTTTCGGCTCGGACAACTGGACTTCCCAAGTCTTCCGTGGCGAACGTCTCGCAGATTATGACGGTCGACAAGTCCTTCCTTACCGAGGAGATCGGTCAAGTACCGCCCAGAGACATGCTGAGGATCGAAGAGGGTCTGCGTCTGATCTTGTCCCTGCGCTGACCTTATTTCCCCTGCCGCCGTGAACTATGCTATACTGCCATACGTGTAACAGGCTGGCTGCACGGCACGCCGTGACGCCAGCCTCTGTTTGCCGGGATTAAAGCGCCTGTAACAAATCGCTGCCGGAGATCGCAAGAGAGTTCCTTCAGGCCCTCCGAGTTCCTCGCAGCACCCCCGGCATCCAAGACCCAACACGAGGTGAAATTACAATGCGTCGCAGAATTACTTTGCTTTTGGCCGTAGCTGCCCTGACCATGATGCTGGCATCAGGCTGTGCGCTGGCTGAGCTGGTGTCCAGCAACGACAGCGGCCCCGCGCCCACCCCCAGCTTTACGCCCCGGCCGACCTTCACCCCCACGACCCCGGCCACCATCGAGCCTGTCGTGGCGCCCACCTTCACGCCCACGCCGGAGCCGGAGCCCACGGCCACGCCCGAGGAGCCGACGGCCGCGCCAGAGCCGACGGCCGCGCCGGAGCCAGAGGCGACACCCACTCCTGAGACCGCGCGACTGGTGATCAACAACCCGACGCTGAACGTGCGCAGCGGCCCCGGCACCAACTTCGGCGTCGTCGGCCAGGCGCGCAACGGCGAGCGCTACGATGTGACCGGCAAGAACGCGGCCGGCAACTGGTATCAGATCAACTTCAACGGCCAAACGGGCTGGGTGGCGGGCCAGTATGTGGTGATCGAGGGCGACGCCAACGCCGTGCAGGTGGCAGCCAACATCCCGGCGCCGCCGGTGCAGCCCACGCGGCCGCCCGCGCCGACGCCCGTGCCGCAGCCGACCTCGCCGCCTGCGCCCGTCGCGCCGCCTGCGCCGTCTTTTCCTTTCTCGCTGGTGCAGGGCGTGGAACGTTGTGACCCTAACGCTGGCACTACCTATTTCGAGGGCTTTGTACGGCGACGTGACAATTCACCCATGAATGGCGTCTGCATCCACATTGCCTTCTATGGCCCGCGCAACACCAAGTGCTCTGGCTGCGATGGTGTGGGTGACGGCGTGTGGGGCTTTTCGCCCTTTGGCGGCCCCGCCCCGGCTGGCACCACAGTGGAAATCTACGTTGTTGAATGCCCTGGCGCCATGCCTACAGGTGGTCAGACCCAGGATACAGGCTTTGGCGACCTGACCCCGCGCTCCGAGAAATGGTCACGTACTATCACGGCCAGCGAGCAATGTACCGGCATCACGTTCGTATCCAACCAGTGATGTCTATGGCCGGTTGACCGTGCGCACCAAGACTGTCCGCTGGACAAAACTGCTGATCCTGGCCAGCCTGCTCCTCGTGAGTGGGCTGGCTGTTTTTGCTGGGTTGGCTCGGTCAGAGACCGGCCAAAGCGCAGGAAAACCGCTGCTCTTCAACCTGACCGGCGAGGAAGCGCTGCTGCCGCAGATCAAGGGGCTGACCGACCTGGCGGCCGGCGCCATGCGGCCGCGGCTGCGCACCGACGACATGGCGCCGGTGGCGCACGCGGGCGTCAACCCCTTCGGCGTCAACGTCTTCCTGGAGCAGGAGGTGGAGCCAGCCAAGCGCCAGCAGTCCGTAGCCATGGCCCACGAGGCCGGCTTCCGCTGGCTGCGCCAGGAGTTCCCCTGGGAGGATATCGAGATCCACGGCAAGGGGGATTTCGAGGACCGCCGCCACGAGCCCTACCGCTCGGCCTGGGAGAAGTACGACCACATCGTCGACCTGGCTGAGCAGTACGACATGGAGCTGATCGTGCGTCTGAGCAACCCACCGGCCTGGACCCGGGCTGCAGGCGACGCAGGCGGCACTTACGCGCCGCCCGACAACCTGGCCGACTACGGCGACTTCGTGCAGGCCGTGGTCGAGCGCTACCAGGGACGGGTGCGCTATTACCAGATCTGGAACGAACCGAATATCTACCCGGAGTGGGGCGAGGCGACGATTTCACCGGAGGAGTACACGGAACTGCTCAAGGTGGGCGCGGAGCGGGCGCGGGCGGTGGACCCGGAGGTGGTGATCATCTCCGGCGCGCTGGCCAGCACCATCGACCTGGACGGCATCCACGTGCCCAGCCACAACTTCAACGACCTGACCTTCCTCCAGCGCATGTACGACGCCGGCGCAGCCTCCTACTTCGACGTGCTGGCCATGCAGGGCTACGGCCTGTGGTCGGGGCCGACCGACCGGCGCATGAACCCGCGCGTGATCAACTTCAGCCGGCCGCGCTTCGTGCGCGACGTCATGGTGCGCAACGGCGACGCAGGCAAGGCCATCTGGATCAGCGAGATGAACTGGAACGCAGTGCCGGATGAGATCGCCGACAAGCGCTTCGGCCAGGTTAGCCTGGAGCAGCAGGCCGCGTACTTGCCTCTGGCGTATCAGCGGCTGCAAGAGGAGTGGCCGTGGCTGGGCGTGGCCAACACCTGGTACCTCAAGCGCGCCACCGACGCCTGGGAGCAGAACGGCCAGCCCGAGGCCTACTTCCGCCTGCTGGCCCCCGACTTCACGCCGCAGCCGGTCTACGACAGCATGAAGGCCTACACAGCCAGCATCACCCCCACGCTGTACGCCGGCCGCCACCAGGAGGACCACTGGGCGCTGGCTTATTCAGGAGAATGGCAGACCGCGGAGGACGGCGAGGCTGCGCCGGGCCGGTTCACCCAGACCAGCGATCCGCAGGCTATGCTGACGTTTCAGTTCCAGGGCAGCGACCTGATCCTGGTGGCGCCCAAAGGGCCGGGCATGGGCCGCTGGCTGGTCGAGGTGGACGGCCGCGAGCGGGCGCGCATCAACCTGGCGGCACGCGAGCCAGCCCCGGCCCGGCCAACGACAGTGGTGCGCAGCCTGAGCAGCGACCAGCCGCATCAGGTGGTGCTGCGACCGGAAGTGGACGAAAACGGTCAGATCGTTGGCCCCGTGGCGGTCGATGCCCTGATCGTGCAGAGCCGCAACATGGCGTGGGTCAATGGGCTGTACTGCCTGGCCACGCTGATCTTCCTGGCCGTGGCCGGCTTCATCTTCTACCTGTGGCAGGCCAGTAAGCGCAGCATCCCCCAGCAGGCGGGGTGGGAGGAGTA
>CAZVGR010000047.1:3448-6502 GCA_964626845.1 uncultured Anaerolinea sp. | reverse complement strand
ACATGTGGCGCCCCTTGGATCGTCGCCTGGACGCCAAGATAGTACTGCCGTGCGTTCACACCACGACTCCGTCAAGGATTTTGCTGCGCCTGTCCCACAGATCGAACCCTCGCTTGGCTGCGTACCAGTCGAAGTATTCTGGATCATCCCCTAACGCGCCGGCCTCGAAATCATTCAGGAACTGATCGGATGAGAGGCCAAATCGTGTCTCGAACTCGCGGCAGTTGCGCTCATAGGATTTTCGCCTGGCTCGCGCCAAGACTACCTCCCGGTTGAGAGCCGTCTGAAGCGCCGCACGTACATCGCTCAGGTCATAACTAGTTTGGTCAGTGCGCAGTGTGATGTTCATATGCCTCGCATTCCTTTGCTTGGAGAACGCCATTCCATATGGATGTACAGCATCCATTATAGCTCAGACTATTTCTTGTGCCAAGAGTCATGCATTACAGACGCCCGCGCTGCGTTGACTATGCTGCGCAACTGGGCTATACTGTCTTCATCTTATGACCCCATCCACCCGCCGCCCACGCGACCCCGTCGCCAACACCCTGCTCTGGCTGGTCATGCTGCTGGCGGCTGCGCTGCGTTTCTTTCGCATCGGCCACCAAAGCCTGTGGGCCGACGAGGGCAACAGCGCGGCCATGGCCGGCCGCAGCCTGGCCGAGATCAGCGCGCGGGCCGCGGCTGACATCCACCCGCCCGGCTATTACTGGCTGTTGAATCTGTGGAGCCGTATCTTCGGCGACAGCGAGGCCGCGCTGCGCTCCCTGTCGGCCGTCTGGGGCATCCTGACGGTCTGGCTGGTCTATCAGATTGTCAGCCGGTTGTTCGACCGCCGCACGGCCCTCATCGCTGCGTTCTTCGCGGCTATCAACCCCTTCCTGATCTATTACAGCCAGGAAGCGCGCATGTACGCCCAGTTGGCCGCGCTGGCCGCGCTACTCTTCTACGGCCTGGCGCGCTTCATCCTGCACGAAAACGCCGTGCTGCCAGCCGACGGCAGCGGCAAACGCATCTCCTTTTCCGGCCTGGCTACCGGGGTGATCCTGTTTGCGGCAGTCGCCGGGCTATACACCCACTACACCTTCCCGGCGCTGATCGGCGTGGCCACCCTGCTCTACGGCCTGTGGGTGTTCAACTCGCGGCGGCGCGGCTGGGTGCGGGTGCGCCTGACCCATTGGGCCATGCTGTTGATCATCATGGCTTTTTTCTTCTTGCCCTGGCTTGGCACGGCCTGGAATCAGCTCATGAACTGGCCGCGCAGCGGGCAAGAAGTCGCCCTGGGCGACGCGTTGGCGCAGGTGCTGGCCGTGTTGGCGCTGGGACCGGTCAGCCCCATCGAGCCGGGCAGCCCGTGGTTGATCCCCTTCCTGGCGCTGTTCATCCTGGGGCTGTGGCCGTGGGTGCGGGCCAACGGCCGGCGCGCCCACTGGCTGAGCTGGGGCCTACCGCTGCTGTGGCTGGCCGCGCCGGTGGGTCTGGTGCTGCTGGGCGGGCTGTTCAAGCCGGCTTATCTGAAATTCTTGCTGGTGGCCGCAGCCCCGTTCACCATGCTGCTGGGCCGCGGCGTCAGCGGCTTCATGGAGGCGCTGGAGCACGGCCAGTGGCGGCGCCAGCCGGCCGCGGCGCGTCCCTCGGCGCCAGCCAGCCCGCTGGGCCGCGCGCTGGCTATCGTTTGGCTGGCTGCCGCCGTCGTCTTGGTCAGCATTCCCACGGGCGCGACCCTGGCGGCCTACTACTTCGATCCGGCTGCGGCGCGCGACGATTACCGCTCGGTCGCGGCCTACATCAGCGCAGTGGCCGGCCCAGACGACGCGATTATTCTCAACGCGCCCGGTCAGCGCGAGGTCTTCGAGTACTATTACCAGGGCCCGCTGCCCATCTACGATCTGCCCGAACAGCGGCCGCCCGACGAGGCCGCCACGCTGGCCCGCGTCGAGCAGATCGCCAGCCAGCACCCGCACCTCTACACCCTCTACTGGGCCACCGAGGAAAGCGACCCCAGCCGGCTGGTGGAAGGCTGGCTGGACACCCACGCCTACAAGGCCGAGGACCGCTGGCAGGGCAACATGCGCTTCGTGATCTACGCCACCCAGCAACCGACCGACAATTGGCCGCAGCAGACCAGCGACGCGCTGCTGGGCGAGCAGATCCGGCTGCTCAGCTACGCGCTGTCGGCGCAGGAGATCACATCCGGCGACGTGTTGCAGTTGCAGTTGCAGTGGCAAGCCGAGCGCCAGCCCGACGCCAACTACACGGTCTTCGTGCAACTGCTGGACGAGCGCAACCAGGTGGTGGCGCAGCGCGACGCGCCGCCCGGCGAAAGCCCCACCGCCGCCTGGCAGCCCGGCGAGCGGATCATCGATAACCACGGCGTGCTGGCGCCGCACGGCACGGCCCCCGGCGACTATCGCCTGATCCTGGGTATGTACAACCCGGAGACCGGCGAGCGGCTGCGCGTGGGCGAACAGGACTTTATCGACCTGGGCACGGTGCGCGTCAACCGGCCGGAGACGCCGCTGCCGGTTGAGGCGCTGCGTATGCAAAATACCAGGCCCTTCCGCCTGGGCGAGATCACCCTATTGGGCCATGACCGCTACAAGCGCGGCTTCAGCTTCAACCCCAGCGAGCCGCTGCGCGCCAACGACCTGCTGCACCTGACCTGGTACTGGCAGGCCAACGTCCAGCCGACCGCGGCCTGGTGGTTCACAGCCCGGCTGGTCAGCGGCGCCGACACCGAGGTCGCGTCCGTCAGCGGACCGCTGGTCAGCGAGCTTTACCCCACGCTCAACTGGCTGGCCGGCGAGATCGTGCGCGGCGAGCACGATATGCTGATCCCCGACTACGTCCGGCCCGGCCGCTATCAACTCCAGCTCTTCCTGCACACCGGCAACCCGGCCGACGGCGTCGATCGGGTGAATTTGGGCTGGGTGACGGTGAGTGAGTAGGAGGTTGCAGGTGGCAGGTGGCAGGTTGCAAGTGGCAGGGTGACCAGGTGACTGGGTGACTGTTCACCGTTCACCGCTGACCGCTCACCGTTCACCGTTCACCGTT
>CAZVGR010000047.1:0-3348 GCA_964626845.1 uncultured Anaerolinea sp. | reverse complement strand
TCACCGTTCACCGTTCACCGTTTACGGAACGCGAGGTGACGCATGATTGTCAAGAGCATTGAAGTGGGCATGTTGCAGGTGAACTGCTATGTGCTGGGCTGTGAGGCGACGGGGGAGGGGGTAATGATCGACCCGGGCGACAACGGGCCGGCGGTGCTGGACCTGGTGCGGCGGCTGGGGCTGACCATCGTGGCCATCCCCAACACCCACGCCCACTTCGACCACGTGCTGGCGGTGGATGCGGTGCGGCAGGCCACAGGCGCGCCCTTCTGGCTGCACCCGGACGACGAGCCGGTGCTGGCGCGGGGACGCGAGATGGTGCGGCTGTGGATGGGCTACGACCCCGGCCCCATGCCCGCGGTGGACGGCCACGTGCTGCCCGGGGACGTGGTGCGCTTCGGCCAGGAGACGCTGGAGGTGCGGCTGGCGCCCGGCCACTCGCCCGGCTCGCTGGTCTACATCCACCATGCCAGCCGGCAGGTGTGGGGCGGCGACGTGCTCTTTGCCGGCAGCGTGGGCCGCTTCGACTTTCCCGGCAGCGACGGGCCGACCCTGCTGCGCTCGATCCGCCAGCAACTGCTGACCCTGCCCGACGACTACAAGCTCTATCCCGGCCACGGCCCGGCCACCACCATCGGCCGCGAGCGGCGCAGCAATCCCTATTTGCAGCCGGGGGCGGAATACTTATTCGAGGGCTGACACCATGCCTGAACTGGCTTACGTTGGACAGGTGACCCAGATCTATCCCATCCCCGGCGCGGACTTCATCGAGAGTCTGGAGGTGGTGTGCGGCCCCGGCGGGCGCTGGCGGGGCGCGGCCAAAAAAGGAGACTTCACGCCGGGCGACCGCTGCGAGGTCTACCTGCAAGACGCGCTGCTGCCGCAGAGTGAGCGCTTCGCCTTCCTGGAGTCGCGCCATTGGCGTATTCGCATGGTGCGCCTGAAGGGGGTGCCCAGCGAGTGCCTGCTCATGCCGCTGACGGAAGCCACGGCCGGCCTCGAGATAGGCGCCGACATCACCGAGCTGGCGGGCGTCGTCAAGTACGAGAAGCCCGTGTCGGCCAACCTGGGCGGCGACATCCGCGGCAGCTTTCCGGCCTTCATCCCCAAGACCGACGAGCCCAACTTTCAGCGCGCGCCGGACCTGGTGGCAGCGCTGCAAGGCCGGCCCTTTTATGCCACGCTCAAGGCCGATGGCAGCAGCGGCACGGTGTTCTGGGACGCGGACGGCGCGCTGCGCGCCTGCTCGCGCAACTTCGAGCTGAAGGAGCGGCCCGACACGGCCGTGTGGCAACTGGCAGCCAAATACGGCCTGGCGCAGCACCATCTGCCGCTGGCCTTGCAGTTCGAGATCGTCGGCCCCGGCGTCCAGAAAAACCGACTGGGCCTGAAAGAGCTGGAGATGCGCCTGTTCAACGTCTGGCACATCGAGCAACGGCGCTATCTTGACTTCGCCGACATGCTGGCCGTCGCCCAGCGCCTGGGCCTGCCGGTGGTGGACCTGGTCGAGGTGGGTGAGGCCTTCGGCGTGCGCGACGACGAGGCGCTGCGCCGCTACGCCGAGCGCACCTACCCCAACGGCGCCACGGCCGAAGGCGTGGTCATCCGCCCGACGCAGGAGATGCAGGTCGACGGCGAGCGGCTGAGCTTCAAGGTGATCAATCTGCTGTATCGCGACTGATGCGGCGCTGGCGCGCGTCCAACGCATTGACCGTTCAGGCCCGCCATGTTACAATGTTCTCCAAGGCACTTCCAGAACACATTGTCAACCGGATCGAGGAGTATGTGATTCATGGACGAGTTGACCGACACAGTCTTGGACGAGATCACGAAGCGCATCGTGGCTGTTAGCGGTCCACAGCAGATTATCCTGTTCGGCTCCCAGGCGCGTGGCGACGCTGGGGGTGACAGCGATCTGGACATCCTGGTGGTCAAAGACGAAGTGGAGTCGCTGGGGGCCGAGGCCGCGCGCATCTATCGTGCGCTGGCTGGCTTGAGCACGCCTGTGGATGTGGTGGTGGCCCGTTCAGATTACGTGCGGAGGCACCGCGACGTGATCGGCACGATAGTGCGTCCGGCTCTACGTGAGGGGAGAGTTCTGTATGTCCGATGAACAGGCTGATGTCGTACAGAACCTGGCTGCTGAGTGGTTGCGTTGGGCAAGCGCCGATCTGCAAGTGGCGAAGTTGACTGATGATGCGCGGATTGCTCCCCAAATAGCGGCATTCCACGCTCAACAAGCCGCTGAGAAGGTTCTCCAGACGCTGTTAGTGCAGGATTAGATCGATTTCCCACGCACCCACTCGATTGGCGTCTTGCTGGCGCTACTTGAAGACGCAGGCATCAACGGAGTGCAGGAACTGATCGATGCCACTGGCTTGACGCGCTACGCCGTCTCGACCAGATATCCCGGGGAGGAGGAGCCAGTGCGAAAGGTGGATGCGCAAGAAGCGGCTGCGTTGGCAACACGAGTGTTCGACTGGGTTGATGCGCAGTTGTCTGCATCAGATCAGGAACAGGAATCAGCTTAACTGCCTCCTGTGTCGCCGGCATTAGCTCGATCAGGATGGGGTACAGCACGTTGATCTGCAGCTCCGGCTGGTAAGGGGCGACGACGACGTGCGGCAGCCATGACTGGGCGGGGAACCCGTAGATCTCTGTACGGCACGCCCGTACAGAGCCGTTGTGCGTTCAGCTGGCGTGGATCGTATCACTGCCGACCTGGTCGGCGCGTTGTCTGAGCCAGACGTTGACAAGCGTTTGGGTGCTGACTTGTCGCTTTCTGGCGATGCGGCGCAAATCCCGCATCAACTCCGGGTCGATGCCGACCAAGGAGCGTCGAGCCGACGGGGCAAAGGTCATCTCGACCTCATAAGTCTGGTCATCATAGTCTGCCAGACTATGGGTGTCCCAAAACTCAGCCATCTCCTCCAGTGTTCGCGCCTGCGAAATACTGCTGGTTCTATCTTCTGCCATAGGTTTTGCGTTCCTTGCCGTCCATGTCGCGATCGCTGATCACAAGCGCTTGCCTGCCACGCTTCAACACGAAGAATACGATGATGTAACGACCTGCTTCTGTCTGCCCGTAGGCGGCATACAGATCCTCTTCGTGCCGATGGCCTCTTTCCACAAAGCGGATATGGGGCTCGCTGAAAAGCATCTCCTCGGTTTCTGCTACCGTGAGGCGATGCTTCTCCCAGAGCTTATCCTCGATCTCTGGCAACCAGATGACTTCTCTGACTCTCACGTAGCACCTCGTTGCTTACCGCCAAGATTGCGATGAATCCGTATCTTGACGCGAGGATTATATCATCTTTATTCACATCCTGCCAGCATCCCACAACGCAG
>CAZVGR010000046.1:4447-37855 GCA_964626845.1 uncultured Anaerolinea sp. | reverse complement strand
TGGGCGAACTGGGCCAGCACCTGCTGGGCGTTGTATTTCTTGCGGTAGAAGCGGCGGTCGATCCAATCCTGGATGCGCCGGCGCAGCGGCGTGAACAGCGCGGCAATGGCCAGGGTCGAGATGACCACGGCCAGAGTGGACTGCTGCACGCCCGCCAACTGACTGAACAAGCCTTGCAACACGATCACGACGCCGAAGTAGATCAGCGCCAGCAGTGCGGTCAGAACCGAGTAGACCAGCGTCTTGCGAATCACGACGTCGATGTCCCACAGCCGGTACCTAAAGACAGCCAGGCCGATCACCAACGGAAAGCCCCAGAAGGTCATTGAAAGCACCAGGTTATAGACCCAGCCTGAGAAGATCACCTCATCGACCATGTCGCCGTAGACTTCGATAGCCAACTGCACGGCGATGGCAGCAGCCAGGAAGTACAGCAACAGCTTCAACTGCTGGCGCATTTCGCCTCTTGAACGTCGCAGGCGCACTGCTAGCGAGACTATGCCGGCCATAGACGCCGCTGCGATGGCCAGCAGCGTAGCAGTTGCGAGCAGCGGCCCCAGCGCTGCCGGCAGCAGGCCCAAGGGATTGTCGACGCCGTAGTTGGCGTCCACGCTGCTGTAGACCAGAGGACCCTGCACGACAGCGGTCAGCAGCACACAGATTATCAAGAGCGCCGTGGTAACCTGCGCCAGGCGCCGCCACCTCGACGAGACAAAGCGACCGTTTGGGAAGAGGAACGGCAGCAGGCTGAACATCAGCAGGATCGTGGCTGGGAAGGCCAGGTAGGCCAGCCAGGCTGCCAACGAAGCCACCGGCAAGGTTGCCTCCCCGGCGATCGCGCAGTCCGCATACTCGTCGCCGAACAGCGCCAGGGCGAACGTCACGCCGATGGCGTTGCACAGCCAGCCAATCCGGTTGCCGGGCTGGTAGGCGACAATGACCGCGCCCAGCACGGCAAATGCCAACGCTGATCCTCCCGCCAGGACAAACTCGAAGAGGCCAAACGAAGAACCGACGCCAAACAAAGCTGAGCAGGCCGTCACGGCCAGCGTCACCATGCCGGCGAGACAACACAGCGCGCTGGCGAGCAGCACGAACGCAAGAATGCGCCGGGCGGCGCTGGTGGCAGTAGGCGACGGTTTGTTGTGAACGTCGGTGATCATGGACCAATGCTACCAGACAAACGTCCAAAAAACGTTACGAAACGCGTTACGAAGGGCGGATAGACCACGAACTCGCGAAAACCATCGAAGACACGAAACACGAAGAATACGAAGTAATCGCGGAGTGAGCACCCCCAGGTGCGACCCGTCCGTCCAGGGCCCGTACCTGGCGTGCTCGACTCCGCTGTCATGGTCATCGTCGCGGAGTGAGCACCCCAGGTGCGGCCCGTCCGTCCGAAACCTGCACGTCGGCGTGCTCGACTCCGCTGTCACCGTGGATTACTCCGTCACCGTCAACGTCCGCACCATGCCGTGCTCCAGGTGCGAGGTAGGCGGGTCGGAGGCGAAGTCGGGCAGGAAGCACAGCACCGTGTAGACGCCCGGCGGCAGGTCGACGTCCATCCAGGCTCGCTCGCCCGCGCTCATGGGCGCCCAGAAGGCCATCTCCTCGAAGGGCGGCGGGCCTTCTGGTGGCTCGCCGCTCATCATCATGGCTAGCACGTCCTGGACAGTCACGCCCTCGTTAAGCTTGAAGACGGCCATCTCGTGCCACTGGCCGCCCTTGTTCTCGATCTGCCAGGTCTGCACGCCGGCCTTGATCTGCTCCGGCATGGTGAACTGGAAGTCGATCAGGTCGACGTTGACAGCCGCAACCGGCGCGGCCGGGGCTGCGCCGCTGCTGGCTGCCACGGTGAAGTTGGCGAGCTGCGGCGGGCCTTCCCCAAAGCCCAGGGCGATGTGGTTGCCCGGCTTCAGATCGAAGACCGTGCGCACGCTCTTGCCAGCCTCAGCCTGCGCGCCGCCCAACAGCGTCACCAGGCTGATCGCCGCCATGCCGCTCTCGTCGGCCATCAGGGCCTCCATGAACTGCTCCTGGCTGACGCCCTCGTTCAAGCGGGCAAAGATTGGGCCGGTCGGCGCCTGCGTGCTGTTGTTGACCGTCACCGCCACCAGCCCGGCCGGCATCTCAGCCGGCGCGCTGATGCCCGCGTCCGATACCTCCACCGTCACCTCCGGCATCGGCACGGGGGTGGCCGTCGGTGCAGGGGTGCTGCACGCCGCGGCCAAAAGCACCGCTGCCATCACCACCACAAACTGGCGCCATCCTGCTCTTTGTTGTCGAAACATGGTTCACTCCTTATCGTGTCTGACTGTTGAACGAAATTGTCGTTCGTTTCGCGCCACTCATCCGTGGCGGCTGAGAAAACCCAACACCGCGCCATAGACCAGGTGCCCGGCCAGCAGCGCCCACGGGGCAATCGACGCCAGCGACGCGCCGATGGAGCGCACCAGGACCTGGGCCACGCCCCACAGCAGCAGGCCGTAGACCAGCCCGCCCAGGGTGGCCGGAATGGCCGTGCGCCGGCCGATCAGCCGCCAGGCCAGGCCCCAGATCAGCCCATAGACGCCGGCCACGGCCAGGTGGCCCAGCAGCCCGGTCAACGCGTTGGCAGCGACCGGCTGCCCGCTGAGGGTGAAGGCCGCCAGCGTTGCGGCCGGTCCCTGGCCGCGCAACAGGCCGGCTGCGACGAAGACCGCCGCCATGGCCAGCCCGGCCGCCAATCCGCGCAGCAGCCCTGCCGCCGCCGCATCGCCCGCGCCGGCCGGCCGGGCGCTCACAGAATTGCTTGTGCTCATCGATCACTCCTTCAAGGGTCGAACGTCCGCCAACGCGCCCGGGCCGGTCAGTGCGCAGCCGCCGTGCCCGCCGTCGTCTCACATGCCCCCAGTCTACAGCGCCGCCGTCCAAAAAACGTTACGAAAAGCGTTACGAAGCCACTACCGTTACGATCTTCTCGGAATTTGTGGTACAATTCGTCCGCGCGCCCGTTGGCTCAGCAGGCGCACCCGCTCTACCAATCACCCAATCACCCAATCCCTCCCATGCTCCACCTCCACGTCCTCGGCCCGCCCAGCATCGAGATCGACGGCCAGCCCGTCGTCCCTGACACCCGCAAGGCCACCGCGCTGCTGGCCTATCTGGCCGTCACCGGCCAACGCCACAGCCGCGATGCCCTCGCGACCCTGCTCTACCCGGACTACGACCAGAGCCGGGGACGCGCTGCCCTGCGCCGCACCCTGTCCAGCCTGAAAACGAGCATCGGCGAGACCTGGCTGGCGATCGAGCGCGACACCGTCGCCCTCCGTCCCGGCGACGAGCTCGCGTGCGACGCGTGGCAGTTCCAACGTCTGCTGGCGCAATGCCAGGCCAGCGGCGGGGAAGGCAGCGATCCGGCGTGTTTGCCGCTGTTGCAGCAGGCCGTGGCCCTCTACCGGGGCGACTTTCTGGCTGGCTTCACCCTGCGCGACAGCGCTGCGTTCGACGATTGGCAGCGCTTCGAGACCGAACGCCTGCGCCGCGACCTGCTCGCCGCGCTGGAACGGCTGGTGCGGCTGTTGACCAGTGCGGGCCGTCTCGGCGAGGCTGTGGTGCAGGCGCAGCGGCTGCTGGCGGTCGACCCGCTGCACGAGCCGGCTCACCGCGTGCTGATGCTGCTTTTTGTCTGGACCGGCCAGCAACCGGCTGCGCTGCACCAGTACCGCGAGTGCGTGCGCGTCCTGAGCGAGGAGCTGGGCGTGGCGCCGCTCCCTGAGACCACCCGGGTCTACGAGGCGATCAAGGAACGACGTATCCCGCCGCCGCCCGCTGCGCTGCGCACGGCGACTGAACGCAGCGCAGCCGCGCCCAGGCCGGCTCCCCTGCCGCTGGCGCCCACACCCGACGCAGCCGGGACCCTGCCCATGGTGGGACGCGACGCTGAGCTGGCTGCACTCCAGCGAGCCCGCATGGCCGCCGGCAGCGCCGGCCGTTTCCTGGCGCTGGAAGGCGAGCCAGGCATCGGCAAGACGCGCCTGGCCGAGGAGTTCTGCGCTCGCGTGCAGGCCGGCGGGGATACAGTCGTCGCCGGCCGCTGCTTCCAGGGCGAGACCGGCCTGGCCTACGGCGTCTGGCTGGCCGCGCTGCGCGCTGGGCTGGCGGAGCAAGACGCAGCCAGGCGCCTGGCCGCAGCGCCCGACAGCGCCCTGGCCGAGGCTGCCCGCTTGCTGCCTGAGTTGGCCGCCGGCCGCGACCTGCCCGCCGCCCGCCCGCTGGACCACCCCGGCGCCCAGGCGCAGTTCTTCGAGGGGCTGTGCCACGTGGTCCAGGCGCTGGCCGGCCGCGCTGGCGTGCTCTTCCTGGACGACCTGCAGTGGGCCGACGGGGCCAGCCTGGACGCGCTGGCCTACCTGGTACACCGTCTGGCTGGCCGGCCGCTGCTGGTGCTGGCCGCCTGGCGCGGCGAAGACAGCCCGGCCGTGCAGCGGCTGCGCAGCCTGGCGCGCGACGCGCAGCGCGCTGAGGCCGGCCTCACCCTGCCCTTGGGTCGCCTCAGCCGCAGCGACGTGTTGGCCTTGGCCGCGCACCTGCCCGCAGGCGGCCAGGCCGAACGGCTATACCAGGAGAGCGAGGGCCTGCCCCTCTTCGTGGTCGAATACCTCAAAGCCCTCCACGCAGGCCAGGCGCAGGCCGGCGATTGGATGCAACCCCAGGGTGTGCACAGTCTCTTGCTGGCCCGGCTGGCTGCTGTGGACGAAGCCGGCCAACAGCTTCTGGCAGCCGCTGCTGTGATTGGCCGCTCCTTCGACTACGAAACCCTGCGCGCGGCCAGCGGCCGCAGCGAGGAGGAGACGGTCGATTGTCTGGAGCAACTGGTGCGCCAGGGTCTGGTACGGGAGGGCGCCGCCAGCGCCGCCGGCAGCTACGACTTCAGCCACGAACAACTGCGCGCGCTGGTCTACAGGGAAACGGGGCTGGCGCGGCGCCGTCTGCTGCACCGCCGCGCGGCCGAGGCCTTACAGCGCCAGCCGCGCGGCCCCCAGTCCCCAGGCGCGCTGGCCAGCCAGATCGGCCATCACCTGCACATGGCCGGACTTGACGGGGAGGCTGCCGGCCATTTCTGGCAAGCTGGCCAGCACGCGCGCAGCCTCTACGCCAACGCCGAAGCCCTGGCCCACTTCGAGACCGCCCTGGCTCTGGGCCATCCTGACACGGCTGCATTGCACGAGGCCATCGGCGACCTGCACACGCTGGCCGGCCGCTACAGCGCCGCGCGTACCGCCTACGAGCAGGCTGCATCTGTGTTGGCCGACTGCGGCGAGCCGTCGACCTGCGGGCTGGCATCCATCGAGCGCAAGCTGGCCTTAGTTCACCATCGCGCAGGTGACTGGGAGTTGGCCGACAGCCATTTCCAGGCCGCGCAGGATGCGTGGCCGCCTGACGAGCCGGCCGGCCTGGCGCATCTGCTGGCCGACCGCAGCCTGAACGCCCATCGTCAGGGCAATCAACGCAGGGCAGAGGCTTTTGCGGAGGATGCGCTCGGTTTGGCGAATTCGGCGCAGGATCACGCCAGCCTGGCACGCGCCCACAACGCCCTGGGGATGCTGGCGCGCGGCCGCAACGAGCTGACGCTGGCTGCTGAACACCTGGCCCAGGGAATTGCGCTGGCGGAGGCGTCGGGCGATGTAGCCGGCTGCGCCGCCGCCTTGAACAACCTGGCGCTGGTCCGTCAGGCGCAGGGCGACATGGAGACGGCCATCGACCTGGCCCGGCAGGCGTTGGTTGTATGCGCTGCCATCGGCGACCGCCACCGCGAGGCCGCACTTCGCAACAACCTGGCCGACCTGCTGCACGCGGCCGGCCAGCCCGATGCGGCCATGGACCAGCTCAAGCAGGCCGTAGCGATCTTCGCCGAGATCGGCGAGCCGGCCGGCGCGCCAGAGCAGCCGGAGATTTGGAAGCTGGTGGAGTGGTAGATTGGTAAGAACTACTCAGGTGCCGGGCACTTGCAGCCCATATGCGGCTTGAATGGGTTCGGCAGACGTCGTTGCAGGCGCAGACTCAAGTGCCCGGCACCTATGGCTGAGTAGTAACGCTAACACAAGATAATTCATGCAGCCGTAGTGTGTCATCGAAGGAGGCGCTTATGGCGGTCATGCAAAAGAAACGCTCCATCTTCTCGCTGGCAGAGTACTTTGCGCAAGAAGAGCAAGCGGACTATCGCAGCGAGTTCTATGAAGGTGAGATCGTTGCGATGGCGGGGGGCACGGCTAACCATAACCTGATCATGCTCAGTGTTGCCGCATCCTTGAGGAGTGCCTTGCGCGGCAAGCCATGCAAGACGTTTGCAGCCGATATGCGTCTGTTGGTCAAGCGACGCCAGTTATACACTTACCCGGACGTCATGGTCATCTGCGGCCCACTGCAATACGCGCCGGGGCGCAACGACACGGTGACCAACCCAGTGTTGATCGTCGAGGTGCTGTCCCCTTCTACAGAAGCCTATGACCGCGGCAAGAAGTTCGAGTTCTACCGCACCATCGACAGCCTGAAGGAATACGTGCTGGTCGACCAGTCGCGCCTGTACGTAGAGCGGCACCGCCCGTTGGGGCTGGGTCGCTGGGAGATGACCGCCTTCACCGCGCCCGAAGACGTGCTATCGCTCACCTCGTTGGACGTGGAGCTTACCCTTGCTGCAATCTATGACGGGGTGGAACTGGAAAGCTGATGGGGAGGGCCGGCAAGCGCAGGCCCGGACTATCTTCCGAATGGGGTGAATTATCCGTGCGGCTCGTCCAGCAAGGCCAGCAATTGGCTGTAGTGGTCGACCTGGAGGTCAGCCGGCTGCGCCAGTGCAGCCCGCCCATAGAGACAGGTGCGCAGCCCTGCGGTCCGGCCAGCCTGCACGTCCAGCTCGCGGTCGCCGATCATCAGGGTGGCGGCCCGGTTCAGGCCGAAGCGCTCCAACGCGACCAGCGCCATGGCCGGGTCCGGTTTGCGCGCATAGCCTTGCTCGACGCTGACGATGCCGGCGAAGTACAGCGCCAGACCATGGGCGTCCAGCAGCGCCTGCGTCGAGCGCACATCCCGGTGGGTAACTGCCACGTTCAGCCCGCCGCGCCGGACGATGGCCGCGCAGACGGCCTCGACGCCGGGCAGCGGCGGCTGGTTGGCCAGCGGCAGCGCAGCATAGGCAGCCTCGTAGCGGCGGCGCAGCAGGTCCGGGTCCAGCGAGAAGCGCTGGGCCAGGGTCGCCATGCAGTAATCGATAGACTGGCGGGCCAGCCCCTCGATCACGTTCAGCGCCGCCGCCGTGCCCAGCCCGTTCAGCGACCGGCTGATGGCGTAGGTGATGGCGGGGTAGGTGTCGAACAGCGTGCCGTCCACGTCCCACAGGATGTTGCGAATCACGTCTAGAGCTCCGTCGTCTCGAACTTCGCTAAGGCGATTAACACAAAGACCAGGCACCACAGCGCGCTGGAGAGCAGCGGCGGCCACAACAACTCCGGCGGCACAGCCTGGCCAGACGCAGCCAGCGCCGCGGTCTTTGACATGATCCACGGTGTTATGTAGACCGCCGGCTTCAAGAAGCTTACCAGCAGGCTGCCGCCCAGCAGCACGCCCAGGCTGACGCCCAGGATCGGCGGCCTGGAGCCGAACAGCGCGCCCAGCATGATCGTCAGGGTCAGGTAGAAGAGGGTATGGACGGTCATGATGCCCAGGCCGGCTACAAACGGCGTCAAGAGATACAACGCTCCGCCGCGCAGCGACAGCAAACCATAGACAGCCAGCGCCGGCAGGGCGATCAGCAAGGCCAACACGGCCAACAGCGCGGCCGCCAGCTTGGCCAGGATGTACGACCGGCGGGCGACAGGTTTGGCCAGCAGCCACTCGGTGACGCCCGACTGCTTCTCGTCGACGATGGCGTCCTGGAACAGCACGATCACGCCGATAGCCAGCGCCAGCGTTCCCAGATCGAAGAAGGCGGAGCGTCCCATGTCGAGGGCGAAGGCCAGCGGCCCGCCGGCCGCGGCCACGCTGGCGTCGCCGGCCAGCTCGGCCATACTGGGCAGCACCCATAGCATCAGCGCCGCCAGTCCGCCCAGACCTCCGGTCCACAGCAGGGCGTTGGTCCACCAGCGGCGGGTGCCCCACCAGGCCCGGTTCTCTTTGTGCACCAAGGTGGCAAAGCCTCGCAGCGGTCGCCACTCCTGCACGCGTGCCAATTCTGTGTTAGCGGCCATGGTTGTCTCCTTTGACGAGATCCACAAAGACCTCTTCCAGCTCGTAGCGCTTGCGGGAGAACTCGACCACGGTGACGTGCGGATCGGCCAACACGTGGCGCAGCAAGCCTGCTTCGGCCGCCGCCTCGTCGCTGACGGCCACGTGCCACGTAGCGCCGCCGTTGTGAGGGGCGCGGGCAGCCGTCGTCTGGGTCACCCAGGGCAGGCCGGCCAGCCGCTCGCCCAGCCCATCGACCGCGCCCTTGACCGTCACCGTGTAGACCACGCCGTCCTGCCCGCCCAGCAGATGCTCGATGGGGCCGCTGGCCACCATCTGGCCGTGGTTCAGGATGGCCACCGAGTCGCTGACCCGCTGCACGTCGTCCAGAATGTGGGTGGAGTAGAAGATGGTGGTGTACTTGCGCAGCCGGGTCATGATGTCCAGCACTGCCTGGCGGCCCAGCGGATCCAGCGCGGCGGCCGGCTCGTCGAGGATCAACAGATCAGGATAGTTGACCTGGGCCAGGGCAATGCCCAGGCGCTGCTTCTCGCCGCCGGAGAAGCCGCGGATTGGGCGGTCAGCCTTGTCCTCCAGCCCCACCAGGGCCAGCATCTCGGCGCAGCGCTCCTCGACGGCGGCCGCCGGGCCGCTGAAAAAGAAGCGTGCGGCCAACCGCAGGTTCTCTCGCGCGCTCATGTGCTCGACGAAGCGCGGCTGCTGCGGCAGGTAGCCGACGCGCTCACGGATGGCCACGCTGTCGCGCACGATGTCATGGCCGAAGATCGTAGCGCTGCCCGAGGTCGGCCGGGCCAGCCCCAGCAACAGCTTCATCAGGGTGGTCTTACCTGCGCCGTTGGGGCCGAGAAAGCCGAAGATCGAGTGGCGCGCCACGCTCAGGTCCACACCCCGTAGGGCCTGCACATCGCCGAATGACTTGCTCAGGCCGTGGGTTTCGATCACACTGTCGCTAGTAGGGGGCATGGCACATCTCCATAATTGTCCAGGGGGCCAATTGGGTGCTCAACTTCCAGCCAGTCCAAAGACGATCAGGCCCAGGTTAACGATGAAGAAGCCGACATGCGTCGCTGCGTGGGCCACCATGGCTGCCTCCAGGCTACGCCGCCAGAACAGCCAGCCGAACAGCACGCCGCCCAGGGCGTTGAGAAGCACAGTGCGGACGACGATGAGCGGTGTGAGCGCGACCATGCTGGCCAGCGCTGGCAGATGGCCGGCGCCGAACAGCAGCGCTGTCAGGACGATGGCTGTCCAGACCAGGGCAGGCCGCGGCACGCCCTGCCCGCGCTGCGCTACCCGCCAGCCGATCCAGACCAGCAGGCTCATCAAGCCCCAGCGCAGCAGCAGTTCCTCCACGATGCCGCCGTAGAGCACGCCGAGCAGCAGTTGGCTGAGGAGCTCCCCGATGGTGGGGGCTTCCCCGCCCGCCAGGCCGCCTGCCAGCTCCGTGCCGGCGAAGGGGTTGATCAGGGCGTCCAGGCCGAGAATCACCACGGACAGGATCAGCCCGCCTGCAACAGCCAGCGGGATGTGAGGGCGCAGTTGGGGCCAGATGGCTGTCCCCTGGCGCACCCGCTCCGCCACCAGCGAGCGCAAGCCGACCCGATGGGCGAGCAGGGTCCCGACGGCCACGGCAATCGCCAACAGGATCAAGGAGTTGAGCAGGGCCAGCGCCACGGTCAGCGCAACAGGCAGTTCGAGCATCTCCAGCGGCAGCGCCTCCACCTGGCTGCGCGCCATCGGGATCAAGGCTACCACGCCGGGCACGCCGAGAGCCATCAGCGCCAGAAAGGTCTTGACGAAGCGGGTATTGCCGCGGGTGCGAGGCTGGGATTCGTTGGTCACAGAATAACCCGTGTTGTCAGAGAACATCTCGATTTCTCCTTGGATTCACTGGTGATCCGCTTATTCCGGTGAGACCAGCACGACCTGCTGGCCGCCCGCGTGGAACACATAGGTCAGACCCTGGTAGCTCAGCGTGATCACGTAGCCGGGGGTGATCACCTGAGCGTACATCATATCGGGCTGCGGCGCGCCCAGGCTGGCGTCGGGGAAGTCCACCG
Source organism: uncultured Anaerolinea sp. (assembly GCA_964626845.1). Classification (GTDB taxonomy): domain Bacteria; phylum Chloroflexota; class Anaerolineae; order JAAEKA01; family JAAEKA01; genus JAAEKA01. Next base: position 27,572 of record CAZVGR010000046.1, on the reverse strand, counting down.
GCTCGACGCGCTCGACGCGAACCATCTCGACCGCAACATCAAGCTGCCCGGCCAACTGGGCGATGGCCAGATCGACCAGCGGCTGGGCGTCGCCGTAGGCGGGCAAGGTTGGCATGTCCTGCTCTGGCAGATGGGCAATCCGCATATCGCCCACTTGCGGCCGGCCATCGACTTCATCGACGACGAAGTACATCTGGGTGTGGCCCAAACCCGGCGCGCCCCAGTAGAGCTGGTAGAAGCCGGGGTCCAGCCGGCCGCGCCAGGCCGCCGGGTCGAGGATCACGCCCGGATCGATAGCGATCAGCGAGGTGACGTGGGCGCTGGCCCGTAGCAGGCCGTGCTCGTCGCGCAGTTCCATCAGGGCGTTGGCGTTGGGACGCGCCGGCGCCCGGCCATCACCGTCGTTGCGCACTTTCAAGCTGATGACGAACTCGCCGGTCACGTCGTCGTAGATCTCAGGCTGGAAGACCAGGCGGTCCAACTTGGTCACAAGCACCGGCGCGCAGGCCGCCACGGTGAGGGCCAGGAGAACCAGTAATCCAATAACGGGAAACTTCATCGTACTTCTCCTCAATACTCTGGAAACAAAGTTTTCGCTGGTCATTGCGAGCCGTCTGCGGCGAAGCAATCCCGTCCTGCAAAGCGTGAGATTGCTTCGGCGGACCTCGCAATGACATGCGCAACAACCTTGTTTACGGTATCCTCATATGGTAAGGAGGGCGGGGTTGCCCCCGCCCTTGCGCTCACGGTACGGCACAGATCACATCCGTGATCTGCCATGTCCTCCCATCCCGCGCCAGGCGCACATCGAAGGTATGGCCGGGGAAGCTGGTCTCGACATGCACGGTGGCTGTGGCGCCGTCGATCACCGGCGCCGCTGTGGTAATGCTGGTTGGCACATCCTGCGCGCACAGGATCGGGTCGAACATCATCGGGCGAGAGGTGAAGTCGTCCATCCGAGCGACGAAAGCCGGCGCCAGGTTGGCGGCCGACCGGTAGGCCTTATCTACCAGCGGGTTGGACGACTGGGCGTAGTCAATGTACCAGGTGTAGAACTCCTGCACCACCTGGTCCGGGTTCTGCTGGGCCGTAGTCGGCAGAATGACAAAGACCAGTGTCGCCACGATGGCCACCAGCAGGATCCCAAGGAAAGCGATCTGGGACTTGCGAGTCATGGTTGGAACTCCTTCGGTGTGTAAGGCGCTCTTGTCGGGCGCCGTGCGATTAGTCTTGTCACCACTATAAAACAAAACTCCCCGGGCCACATCGGCAGCCCGGAGAGTCTTGGCATGGGTCGAGTCGGCCAATCGCGGCCTGGTCACGTGACCAGGTTATGCTCGAAGGCCAGCGCCACGGCCTCGGTGCGGGTGGCCGCGCCCAGCTTGGACAGCACACTGCTGACGTGGTACTTGGCCGTGGAGATGCTGATCACCAACTGCTCGGCGATCTGGCCGTTGTTCATTCCCTGCGCCATCAGGGCCAGCACCTCCCGCTCGCGCTCGGTCAGGTCGAAGCCCAGGCGGTCGGCCGGATGGCGGGTGGCCTCGATCAGCACCTGCGCGGCCTCGCTGGCCAGGGTGGGCTTGCCCGCATAGGCGGCGCGAATCGCGCTGGCCAGCTCATCGGCCGAGATGTCTTTGAGCAGATAGCCGATGGCGCCGGCCTGCAAGGCCCCCTGCACCAACTCCCGCTCCTTGAAGCTGGTCAGCGCCACCACCTGGATGTCGGGGCACTGCTCGCGGATCAAACGGGTGGTGGTGGCGCCGTCCATATCCGGCATCACCAGGTCCATCAGCACCACATCGGGCCGGGCTTGAGAGCAGAGGCGCAGCGCCTGCTCACCGCTGCCCGCCTCGCCCACCAGCTCCATATCGTCACAGGTCAGCAGAAACGTCGACAGCCCGCTGCGCACCACGGCGTGGTCGTCGACGATCATGACACGGATAGTTTTGGACATCGTGATACTCCTGTAGAGCGTACTGCGTGATGCGTAACCCGAAACATGTGGCCGGGGCGACGTGCAAGAGATATGAAGCGCCGCTGCGGAGTACGGGTCACGGGTCACGTCTTCACGCTTCAAGTCTTCCGCCATACCAGCTCGATGCGCGTGCCTGCGCCCGGCTGGGTGGCGATGCTCAACTGCGCGCCGATAGTCCCAGCCCGCTCGCGCATGATCTTCAGGCCCAGATTCTCCGGCATCAGACCGGTCGCATCGAACCCGTCGCCGTCATCGCGGATGCTCATCTCTGCCCAACCGGGCTGTACGTTGAGATGAAGCTGCACGGCGCTGGCGTGGGCGTGCTTGGCAATGTTGTTCAGCGCCTCCTGCGCCACGCGGTAGAAGACCTCCTTAACCGGCGGCGGCAGCGGCGCCTGGCCGTCCTGCGTGAACGCCACAGGAACCCTGGTGCGTCCACTGAACGCGTTGGTCAGGTGGCGGCAGAGATCGCCCAGCTCCACATCGGCCAGGGTGTCCGGGCGCAGCTCCAGCAGCAAGGTGCGCATCTCTGACAGCGCGCCGCGGGTCAGCAAGCGCAGCTCGTCCAGCTTCTGCCGGCCGATCTCCGGGTTGCGCTCCCACAGCGTCGGCAGCACGTCGGCAATCAAGCTGGCCGAGAAGAGGGTCTGGGTGACGGCGTCGTGCAGGTCGCGCGCCAGGCGGCTGCGCTCGGCCAGCATAGCCATCTCAGCGGACTGGTGGCGCAGGCGTGCGTTCTCGATAGCCAGCGCAGCGTGCCCGGCCAGAGTCTGCGCCAACTGAAGATCCTCGTCGCCGAAGGAGCGACGAGTCTCGAAGTAGAACACCAGGCCGCCGAAGACCTGGTCGTTGACGAGCAACGGCAGGCCCAAGTAGGCCTGGAAGCTGGCCAGCAGCCCCTCATACCAGTGACGTTGGTAGGGCGACAGATCGCTTTGGGCCAGCAAGCGCTGCAAATGGCTGACGGCGTCGCTGATCGGCGCTGGCTGGCGGTTTTGCAGGGCCAGGTTATACTGCGAGCGATACAAATTCCCCGTCTTCATGGCCGCCAGATCTGGCGGCAGGTTGTAGTTGGCCTCATGCACCACGGCGCCGCCGTCATGAATGCTGTACAACAGGCAGGCGTCTGCCCGCAGCAGTTCACAAGAGCGCTGGGTAATGAAATCCAGCACCTCCTGCGGGCTGCGCGTTGAGTTCAGGATTGACAGGATATCGGCCAGACTTTCGGCCACTGCCCGGCGCCGCTCGGTCTCCTCAAACAGACGCGCGTTCTCGATGGCCACAGCCATCTGTTCGCTGAAGGTCATGGCCAACTGCACCTGCTCCTCGCCAAACTGCTGCTTGTCGGCGTAATAGAAGACCAGCCCGCCGTAGACCTGATCGCGCGCGAACAGGGGCACCGCCAGCGAACCAGCGAAGGCCTCGCGCAGCGCGATGCGCCGCCGCTTGACATCCTCAGGGATGGTGGGATCATCCTCGATCTCCGCTACCCGCAGCGGATAAGGGGGATAGTTGCCGTAGGTTGGCTCGCCGCGCAAGGCGGCCGTCAAGTAGTCCGAGCCACCTGCGGTCTGCATGGCGCTGAAGGGGCGCACTGCCCCCGGCTGCAAGGCGGCCGGAACGCCGTAGCTGGCCAGTTGGATGATACGCTGGCCCTCCACGTCGAACCGATGCAGCGCGCAGGCTGCGGCTGCCATGCGCTGCGCCGCCAGCTTGACGGCCCGCTGCAAGAAGGTTTCCAGTGGGACGTTGGCGTTGATCATCCCAATGATGTCCCGCAAGCTTTCAGCGATCTCGCGGCGACGGTCCAGCTCGCGCGTGCGCTCCTCAACACGCTGCTCCAGGTGTTGCTGAGCCATCACACGTTCGGTCGTATCGACTGAGACGTTCAGGATCCCCACGACCTGGCCGTCCTCCACGATGGGCGTCAAGGTCACGTCCCAGTAGGAGTCCCCGGTGTTCAACGCCAAGCGCACGTTCTCCTGCCGGATGGTTTCGCCAGCCAGGACCCGTTGGTACAGCGGCAGGACGGTCGCTTCGGAGCCCGGCAGATGATCGAAGTAACGCACGCCCGGCCGCAACGGGACCCCTTCCCGCGGCCCATAGCGCTCCGAGTAATCCTGCCACGTCGGGTTGTAGCGCTGGATGCGGAACTCGCGGTCCATGATCGCCATGCCCATAGGCATGCGGTCGAAAAGGATCTCCAGCAAATCCCGGGATGCGATGTTAGGAATAAGCATAGGCAACGAGCGTGAACTGCGGAAACGATTGGCGCCGGAGGCCTGTGCAGCGCAAACGCTTGGACACAGACCCTCCAAGCGGCATGAGCGCCCGCATAATGCCATCAAACGCGCTTTCTAGCAACTCTGCTGCCAAACCTGGCCGACACCGGCGTCGCATCGTTGACAAAAGCGCCAACCTGGCGCACAATAGGAGCTGCGGCCAGCCCATTTAGAGCAGCCGCCAGCGCGACCGCTAACCCGTCCAGGCATGTGGCTTACCACGTGCCTGGACGGACTCCTCCCCATCGACTCACCGTGGAGTTGTCATGAAACTCGTCTCCTATCTCCTCGCAGCCATCCTGGCCATCCTGGGCTTCATCTTCCTGACCGGCTCGCAGGGCCAATTGATCCGCCTGGTCATCGGCGTAGTGCTGCTGGTGGCGGCCGGCGCGGTGATCTATCTGTTCCGCTCCAAGCCGCAGATCACGCAGAGCACCGTCGTCCAACAAATCGACCTCAGCGGCGACGTCAACCTGGAGACCATGAAGTGCAAGGTCTGCGGCGCGCCGCTGGCTAAGGACTCGCTGGAGGTCAAGGCCGGCGCGATCTTCATCACCTGCGGCCACTGCGGCTCGAGCTATCAATTCGAGGAGCAGCCCAAGTGGTAGTTCCGGGTTACGGGTTACGGGTTACGCAGCAGCTTTTGCATCAGATGAAACGTCCCGCTCAGAAAAATACTGAGACGCCATCTCCTGGCCTGTACACCTACCGCATCCCCCTCGACGGCGGGCAGATGCGGCTGCACCTGCGCGTGGAGGGGGACGGCTCCGGCGTGCTGTTCCGCGATGTGAGCGAGGTGGTGCATCTCAACAGCACCGCGGCCGAGCTCGCCTGGCTGGCGCTGCAGGATGCGCCCCTCAAGCAGGCCGCGCGCGCCATGCGCAGTCGCTACAGCGGCGCGGGCCGCGGCCAGATCGAGGCCGAGGCCGCGCGCATCTACGCGCTGGTAGACGGTATGCGCAGCCCCGGCGACTTCTGCCCCACCTGCGCCCTGCCCGACGATCTGCGCCCTCCGCAGGCCGCGCTGTTCAGCACGCCGGTGCATGCGCCGTTCAAGGCCGACCTGGCCCTGACCTACGGCTGCAACAACGCCTGCGCGCACTGCTACAACGAGCCATCGCACCTGCCCATGGCCTCGCTGCCCAAAGAACAGTGGTTCCAGGTGATCAACACGCTACACGAAGCTGGCGTTCCGCACCTGATCCTCACCGGCGGCGAGGCCACGCTGCACCCCGACCTGCTGGCGATCATTCGCTACGCCGATGGGTTGGGCCACATCGTCGGCATGAACAGCAACGGCCGGCGCATGGCCCACCGACCTTTCGTCGATGAGTTGGCCGCGGCCGGGCTGAACCACGTGCAGATCACCCTGGCCTCCAGCCGGCCGGAGCTGCACGACGCCATCAACGGCGCGCGCTGCTTCCACCAGACCGTGCGCGGCATCGAGAACGCGCTGAAGAGCCCGCTGCACACCATCACCAACACCACCCTGATGCGCCGCAACATGGACCACGCCGAGGAGATCGTCGACTTTGTGCATGCCCTGGGCATCCGCACCTTTGCCATGAACGGCATGATCTACTCCGGCGGCGGCTTTGCCAACCCCGACGCCATCCCCGAGGAGCAGATGCCGGCGCTGTTGATCCGCGTGCGCGACCGGGCTGAGGAGTTGGGCATGCGCTTCCTGTGGTACACGCCCACCGAGTACTGTCGCATGTCGCCGGTGGAGCTGGAGCTGGGCGCCAAGCGCTGCAACGCGGGCGAGTACTCGCTGTGCATCGAGCCTAACGGCGACGTGCTGCCCTGCCAGTCGTTCTACGTGGCGGCTGGCAACATCCTGCGCGACCCCTGGCAGCAGATCTGGCAGGGCGAGCTGTTCCGCAGCTTCCGCGACCGTGAGCTGAACCCAGCCTGGGCCGGCCTGCCGCACAAGTGCTGGGAATGCCCCGACCTGCCGCTGTGCGGCGGCGGCTGCCGCATCGAGCGCGAGGCGCGCGATGGCGTGCAGAGCGCGGCGGGCTGCGCCGGTTGCAGCACAGGCAGCCACGGCGCAAGCTGCGCCACGGCCAGCAACGGCCACAACGGCAAGACGCAGGCCATCCCGTTGCTGGACGCCGGCTGGACGCCCCCGGCCAGCTTGCTAGCGCCTAGCCGCGCCGCATCGCCGTCAATCCCGCTCGGGCCGGTCTCCTGACCGAGCCCGGCTTGCGCCTTCGATAAGTATTGTCAAGCCACGCAGCGGGCTCGGTCTGGAGACCGGCCCAAGCAATCGTAAGGTCAGGTAACACACCCATGAGCCCCACCCTTCTCGAACGGCTGTTGATCCCGCAGTGGCGCCGCCCGGCCCAGCCGCCTGCGCCCGGCCTCTATCCCTTCGATCAGGCCATCGACGCCGAGCGCACCACACGCTATCACCTGCGCGTTGACGACGACGGCAGCGGACTTCTGATAGTCAACGCCACAGCCTGCGCCCGACTAACTGCCAGCGGCGTGCTGATTGCCCACCAGCTCTTGCACGGCCGGGACGAAGAAAGCGTGGCGCAGACCCTTGCGGCTGCGTTCGATGATACAACGCCCCAACAACGCCAGGACATCGCTCAAGTGCGCAATCTGCTACGCGAATTAGCCGAGCCGGGCGGCCGTTACCCGGTCTTCAACCTGGCCGATCCCAGCGCCGGCCCCCAGGCCGCGCGGCTGATCCCGCCCATCGAGGCCGACCTGCCGCTGGCCGGGCCTGATCAGATCAAGCCGCTGCTGGCGCGCCTCTGGCAGGCCGGCATCGCCCACGTGACCCTGCTGGCGCCGCCCGCACCCGACCCCGCCGCGCTGCTGGCCGCAGTACAGGCCGCCACCCAGGCCGGCTTGATCTGCGGCGTCAGCGGCCGGGCCACGGATCTGGCCGACGGCCGCCTGCTGGACGAGTTGATCGAGGCCGGGCTGGACCATCTGACCCTGGCCTACGCCTCGCAGCAAGCTGAGTTGCACGATTCGCTCTACGGCGCCGGCGACCACGCCCTGGCCGAGGCGCTGTATGCCCGCACTGAGGCGTTGGCGCTGGCCGACGTGGCGCAGATCCCGCTGATCCAGGCCACGATGAACGGCCTCGACGCGACGCTGGCTCACCTGGGCGATCTGGGCGTGACCACCGTCCAGTTTTACGCCATCGCCGCCCCTGACGCAGACGACGACGCCATCCCGGCCGCAGCCATGGCCCAGATGGCCGCCGACGTCGAAGAGGCGGCCGAGCGCGCTGAGGTGCTCTACCAGTGGCAGCCGCCCGTGCTGCGCAACCCAAGCCTGGCGCTGTTTGAGCAGGTACGGCGCGGCCCGCGCTGCAGCAGCGATGTGGCCATTCGTGTCGAGCCGGACGGCGCGGTGATCCCGCCGCGCGGCCCGCGCCGCGTCGCCGGCAACCTGCTGGCTGACGACTGGCCAACCATCTGGCAGGATGCAGCCTTCAAGGCCTACCGCGGCCGCATCGAGCGACCCACTCACTGCCTGACCTGCCCCGGCCTGGCCATCTGCGCCGCCGACTGCCCGCGCGAGCCGGCCGGCTGGTCGCAGGATTAGGAGGACCATCATGGCTCACCCACCCATAACACGTCGCCAGCGGCTGTGGCTGCGCGTCAGCCAGGTGTTGTCTCTGGCATTGATCCTGGCGGTGGTGGCCGTCCTGGCCGGCCCGGCCCTGGCGCAGGACTACCGCTTCGCCGTGCCGGAGTTGCAGTTCCAGGTCTTCATCGAGCCTGACGGCACGGCGCGCCTGGTCTACGACATCACCTTCGAGAACCAGCGCAACGGGCGCAGCATCGACGTGGTGGACATCGGCCTGCCCACGGCCCGCTACCAGATCAGCAACATGCGCGCGTCCATCGACGGCGTGGAACTGTATGACATCCGGCCATCGGAATATGTCAAGCCGGGCGTCGAGGTGCATCTGGCTGGCCTGTGGATCAGCCCTGGCGACCGGGGCACGCTGCACTTCGAGGCGACCATCCCGGACCTGATCTTCCAGGACGTGACCAACCGCGACTACGCATCGTTCCAGATCACCCCCACCTGGTTCGACGAGCGCTTTGTCACCGGCACGACCAACGTGCAGATCGCTATTCACCTGCCGGAAGGGATCAGCCCGGAGGACATGCTCTACCAGAACGAGGCCTTCGGCCAGCGTGCGCTGTTCGAGGATCGGGCCGTGGCGCTGTGGGAGTTTCCTGCGGTGCGCCTGACCGGGCCGAACCTGGTGGGCGTCTCCTTTCCTGCTGCCGGGATCGACAACGTGCAGCGCATGACCGCGCTGGACCTGGCCGAGCTGTGGTTTGTGGCGCAGCCCACGCTGCGCCTGATCTTGGGCCTGTTGTTCGCAGGCATCTTCACCTTCATCTTTGTGCGCGTGACCGGCGGCACCGGCTGGACCTTGTGGTTCCTGGCGATGGCCGGCATGGTGTATCTGTTCCTGCGCTGGCCGCTGAGCCTGCTGGCCGCGTTCTTGCCCCTCTTCGCACTGCTCTACCTGGTAGAGCGCAAACGCAAACGCCGCAAGCTGCCCTACATGCCGCCCATCGCCCAGGTGGAAGGCGGCGGCATCAAGCGCGGGCTGACCGCGCCCGAGGCGGCTGCGCTGCTGGAGATGCCGCTCAACAAGGTGCTGACGCTGATCATCTTCGGCTTGCTGAAGAAGGGCGTACTGCGCCAAACCGGCGAGGAGCCTTTCACCGTCGAGGTGATCCCGGAGTTCCACGCAATGGCAGGAAAGGTCAACCAGGAGCAGCGGCGTGAGCCGCGCAAGCGGGCTGCGCAACAGGCCGGCATTGTGTTGCACACCTATGAACATTACTTCCTGGACGCGCTGGAGGCCAAGCCCAACGCGCCACTGCACAAGGTCGACTTCGGCGAGGCTATGGACTGGTTCCTGGCCAGCGTGGCCCGGCGCATGAAGGGCTTCGACCTGTCGGATACGCAGGAGTATTACCAGGCTATTGTACGCCGCGCCGTGGAGCAGGCCAAGGCCATCCCCGAGATACCGGCGCTGGAGCAAGCCCTCGACCGTGACATGGAATGGATCCTCCTGGACGACAACTTCCCGACTGTGTTCAACACCCCGACCTACACCTATCGCCCGATCTGGGTGCGGCCGGCCAGCAGCGGGGGAGGCGGAGTTGGCCTGCCCAGCCTGCCATCAAGTCGAGGCTCTGGCTCCTTTACCCCCAGCTTTGGCAACGTAGCGGCCGGCTTCGCCGGCTGGACTGAAAACACCATGGGCTCGCTGGCGGCCGCCATCAGCCCCTCTTCGCTGCCATCCATGGCCAGCAAGAGCGGCTTCGTCAATCTGAGCGGGATAGACAAGGCTACCGGCGACGTGTTCAAGGCGCTGGGCAGCAGCGGCGGCTCGCGCAGCGGCGGCGGGGGCGGCTGCGCCTGTGCGGGCTGCGCCTGCGCCTGCGCCTGCGCTGGTGGTGGACGGTAACAAGACATGACATTTCTCGGAAGAAATGTCATGTCTGACAGCACGGTACATCTATGGGCAAAGAAACACCCGATCTCCCATCCCTGCGGTTGATCCGTGAGCAGGCCGCCTGGCTGGCGCCGGCGCGCTCGTGGCTGTTGCAGCGCGCCAACATCGAACAGCGGCGCTCGCTGCTGGACCTGGGCTGCGGCTTTGGCGTGGTCAGCCAGGAGCTGGCCCGGCTGAGCGGCGGCCGGGTTGTGGCGTTGGACCACAGTCTGCCCGCGTTGTTGAAGTCGCAGGACGCGCTTCAGAACGCGCCTCCCACCTGCGCCAACGCCGCCAGGCTGCCCTTCGCCGACGCCAGCTTCGATCTGGTGTTCTGCCAACTGGCGCTGCTGTGGATGCCGCTGGAGCCAACGCTGGCCGAGGTGCGCCGTGTGATGCAGCCGGGCGGTGTGCTGCTGGCCATCGAGCCCGACTACGGCGGCATGATCGAGCATCCACCGGAGCTGACGACGCGCGAGATGTGGATGGCCGGTCTGGCGCGGGCCGGAGCCGATCCGCTGGTAGGGCGCAAGCTGCCGGGGCTGCTGGCCGGCCACGGCTTCGACGTGCGGGTGGAGCTGATGAACCAGTTGACGCCGCCGGCGCCGCAGCGCTTTGATCTGCTGCGCGGGCTGCCGCTCAAGCGCAAAGAACGCAGGCAAGCCAAAGCCATCGAACGCAGCGCCAAAGAGCTGGGGGCGCCGTGGCAGCAGGTGGCGCATCTGCCCTTCATGCTGGTGACGGCTGAGCTGAAGGTAACGCCAGCCAAACGCCAGCGCCGTTGGCTGATTGGAGGCAGGGAGAAGGGGGATTGATGGCGCTTCAGAGGGATGGGGAGTTGGGTTCTTGGCCTGTTGGCGCCAGCAAGACGGGGCAAGTGCTGTGGTGGACGATCCGGTCGGCGACGCTGCCGAGCATAAGGCGATCCATGCCGCCGCGGCCGTGAGTGGCCAGCATGATCAAGTCCACCTGCTCGCGTTCGGCCACGTCCAGGATGGTGATCGCTGGGCGGGAGCCTTCCACCAGCGCTCGCACAGGCATTCCCTGCTCGCGCAGTTGGGCAGCAACCCGCTCCAGATAACGGCGGGCGTTGTTTTCGGCCTGTTGGCGCAATTCGTCCACGGCATCGCCCATCGCGCCGTAAAACGCAGGCTCCGGCACTTCCGGCACCACCAGCAACAGCACCTCAGCACGAGTGGCCAGCGACACCTGACGCACCCAAGGCAGGATTTGCTCGGCGAAGCTGGAGCCATCCAGTGTCACCAACACCCTGTTCACGGCCGGGAGGTCGCCCTCGGCCAACACCTGCGGCCGCAGCAGCAAGACCGGCCGGCGCAGCCGTTGAATCGCCGCGCTGGCGTTGCTGCCCAACATAAAGCGGCTAATGCCCGAACGGCCATGGGTAGACATCACCAGCAAGTCAGCGTCAAGCTCGCGCGTCAGCACGTCGATGGCCTGCGGCACAGGGCCGGACGCCACGTAGTAGTCAGCTTGCAGCCCGCGCGCCCGGTGCTCGCCAACCAGGCGGCTCAGATAGGCCTCAATCTCCGCCTGGCCAGCCTCCATCGGGTTGCCATCAGAACGCCCCTTGGGCAACACGCGCAACGCCCCTCTTGTGGGCAACACTGAGATCAGCAAAAGCGTAGCGCCGAAGATCTGGCTGATGGCTGCGGCAGCCGGCAAGGCCCGCTCGGCGAAAGGAGAGCCGTCCAGCGCCACAGCCACCCGCCCGACCGACGCCGTCTGCTCCTGCCAACGCGCTGTGACGCCACGGTCGCTGGCCTGTTCGGCGGGAGAGAGATCAGACGAAGGCAGCCGCGGGCGCGTGACCGAGCCCGACGTGCTGGCCAGCAGCGGGGGCGCAGGCATAGCCAGGCCGCGCATGGCCTCCTCACGCCGGCCCAGTTCCTCCTGCAAGGGGTTAGGGCTGCCCAACTTGCGCCGGGTGAAGTGAAAGACGGCGTACAACAGCGGCACGGCCAGGAGATAAACCCATCCCCCGCGCAAAAAGCCGTCGATGAAGACCACCATGCTGACTGTGCTGACCAACAGCGCGGCGCCCAGCAACAGCAGCGGCATGACCTGCGCAGCCAACCCCTGACGCTCCCTGGCCTCTCGTCGCGCTCGCCGCCACGCAGCCCAACTGACGATCATCAGCAGCAGCAAAGAGCCGGCGACAACCAGCGGCAGATAGATCTGCTCGCGGGCGCCTAACAGAAGAAAGGCCCCAGTGGCAAGCAGAAGAACCAACTTGACCGGCCGATCTGGCACGCCGGCCCGGTTGCGCTGGGCCAGGAACACAGGGGCAAACCGCCGGCTACGCAGGCCCAGGCTCAGGTTTTGCACAGCCTGCGCGCTGGAGGCGGCGACGCTGAGCAGCGCCAGAACGGCTATCGCTGTGCCGAGCCAGGCCAGCGGCGCGGGCAGAAGCTGCTGCATGGCCTGGGTCATGGCCGAGGTGGGCTGGCCGGGATCGACCAACGCCATGACGGCTGGGCCAAACAGCAACAGCATGGCCAGGCTGGTGCTCACGACGATGAAAAGGCTGCCAAAGGCCTTGCGGCTGCGCTGGACTTCGTCGCCGTCGAAGACCGGCTCCAGGGTGGCGAAGACCTCGATGCCAACGATCACGGCTAGCAGGCGCGCCAGCCCGTTGACCGTCAGTTCCAACGAGCGCAGCGAGTCTAACGGCGCCAGGGTCAGCAGCGGCAGTTGCGGATAGCCAGGCAGCAGCACAACGGCGATCAACAGCGTCCACAGCAGCGCCAGGACGGCGGCCGTGGCCGGGCCGTAGATGTAGGCAATGCGACGCGGCCGGTTGTTGACCAACCAGGTGATGACAACAGCCAGCCCAACACCCAGCAGATCGCGTCCGGCGATGCCCAGCAGGAGGGTGTTTTGCAGACCAGGCAGGCGATCGACAATCAGGGTCAGCGCGGCGGAAAGAAAGACCAGAAAGGCCGTGACATACAAGACGAAGGTCAGCGCGGCGTTGGCCTTGATGGCCCAGCCGCCGAACTCCTCCTCGCTCAGTCCTGCGCCGCCGCGGCCGTTGCGCACCCAGGCCACGCGCCCGCGCCAGACCGGCGCCAGGATGATCACACTGTAGATCAGTGCAGCAGCCAGCGCCGTTGCTGCCGCCAGCCACAGACTCGCGCCAGCAATGGCGCTGGACGCGCCTGCCGCCAGCATCAGCGCCAGAAAAGGGGTGAAGGTCAACAACGGCGCGCTGGCAGCCTGGCCGCCGCCAGCCAGCACACCTTGTAACGAGTTGCGCAGCTTTCGAGGAGGAGATGATGGGCGAGTCATGGCTTGAGTATAGTACAACGACAACGATCTTCCAAAGCTTGCAGAGCACTGCACGCAAAACAGCGCTGCGGGATGGGCCGACTTGCCAGCCAACCACGGGACGGCTACAATATGGCCATGCCCGACTCAATGCTTGAACAGTTGATCCGAACAGCCACGGAGCATGGCCGCACAGCCCTCTGGCTGGAAGCGCTGCCCTGGCTCGTCGACACCTGCGGGGCCATCGGCGGCCAGATTCTGGTCGACCTGACCGATCCAGCCCGCCGCGCCCACGGCCAGATCGACAGCGACTTGCAGCAGGCGATCGACGAATGGGAGACAGAGCTGCTAACGCTGGAGGACTGGATGCCCATCGGCGCAGGATCGCTGACCAAGATGCCGCCTGTGCAGGCAGCGGTCGCCTATCCTGACCTGCCCCTGGTCCACATCGCCATTTACGAAGGCCGCTCCGTGATAGGCGGCCTGAGCCTGGTGTTTCGGGCTGGCTCACGGCCAGGGGCTGAGGTGATCAAAACCACCAGCGCGTTGATCCAAAGTCTGGCGCGCATGGCGAAACTGGCCAGCGAGCGTTATCAGTTGCAACGCCGGCTGACCCAAGGCAACCTGCTCTATGAGGTCAGCCGCGCCATTTCGTCATCGCTGGAAATCGACGATGTCTTGAACTTCACAACGGCGCTGGCCACCAACGCTCTGGGAGCGGAAGCCTCGGCCCTGCTCTTGTTCGACCAAAAGGCTGGCGAGCTGGTCTTTGCCATCGTCGATGGAGCGGTCACCGATCCGCTGCGAGGCCAGCGCAGGGCATTGGGCGATGATATCATCTCGCGCGTCGTTCGCACTGGCCAGCCATTGATTGCCAATCAGGTACAGGGTGAGATGGCCTCTGAGCTGTCGCAGGTTGGACTTGACACCGTGGTGGTGCGCAACGTGTTATGTGCGCCGTTGCAAGTCAAAGGGGAGGTCCTGGGCGTGCTGCAAGTGCTCAACCGGGAGGGTGATTACGGCTTCAGCGCTGAGGATCTGGAGTGGTTGATGGCGCTGGCGGGGCAGGCCTCGGTGGCCATCGAGAACGCCCGGCTGTACAGCGCGCTGCGCGAGGAGCGAGACCGCATCGTCCAAGCCGAGGAAGAGGTGCGGCATCACCTGGCGCGCAATCTACACGATAGCGCGGCCCAATTGCTGGGATCCCTGGTGATGAACATCGAGGTGGCGCGCAAGCTGGCCCAAACCCAGCCCCAGGCGATGGAACAAGAATTCGACACTCTGCGCGATCTGGCGCAACAGGCCAGCCAGGAGATGCGCCAGGCGCTGCTGGAGCTTCGCCCGGTGCTGGTGGAGACACGCGGCCTGCTGGGGGCTTTGCAGAACTACGTCAGCCAACAGCAGCGGCGCGGCTTTGTGATCGAGATGCAAATCAGGGGCGAGCTGCCTGAAATCGCCCACAAACAGGGCGAGGCGGCGCTCTACCTGGTGGTGCAAGAAGCGTTGACCAAGGTGCGCAAGCATGCCAATGCACAACACACCTGGCTGCGCATCGACATCGAACCACCGATGCTGACGATTGAGGTGGAGGACGACGGCGCGGGTTTCGTGATGCGGGGCAAGAATAACCCTAACGCCGACAGGGGAGGAATGGGCCTGCTCAGCATGCGAGAGCGCCTTCAGTGGCTGGAGGGCAAACTCAGCATCACCACCCCCTCCAAAGGCAACCGCACCGGCACGCTGGTGCGCATTGAACTGCCCCTGGTGCGCCTGACTGTGCCGCCCAGCGCTGATACCGTCTCCTGGATCATGGCGACGCAGAAAAGCCGCTAATCAGTCCTGGTGTCGTGTCAAACGTCATCCGGACGTGTAGCCTCGGGCCCTTACAGCACTATAAGTACATCGTAAACAAAGTTGTTGAGGTGCCCGGCACTTGACACGAGCCTCTGATCATGTGCCAATCGTCGCCAAAGTGCCGGGCACCGACACGCAGTTAATTTGTTTACGGTGTAATAAACTGCTGAAATTAAACAGCCCCCGTTCTGTTTGTGAACGGGGGCTGTTTTTTCTTCCAGGCCCAAAGGCCTATTTATCTTCTTCGCGTTCCTTCTTGGCCGCTTCGATCACGCCCTGGGCGATGTTGCCCGGCACGACAGCATAGTGCGAAGGCTCGATGCTGTAAATGCCGCGGCCCTGGGTCAGCGAGCGCAGATCGGCGGCATAGCGCTGCATCTCGGCCAGCGGCGCCTGAGCCTCGACCACGCTCTTGCCGCGCTCCTGACCGATGCCCTGCACCACGCCGCGCCGGGTGTTGAGGTCGCCCATGATGTCGCCCACGTAGGCGTCGGGCACGATCACCTTGACCTGGACAATGGGCTCCAGCAGCACAGGGCCGGCCTTCTCGAACGCAGCCTTGAAAGCCTCGCGGCCGGCGATCTGGAAAGCGATGTCCTTGGAGTCCACCGGGTGCATCTTGCCGTCGTAGATCTCTGCCCGCACGTCCACCACCGGATAGCCGGCGATGACGCCCTGCTCCAGCACCGAACGAATGCCCTTCTCAATAGACGGGAAGAAAGAGTTAGAGATGGAGCCGCCGAAGATGCGATCGGTGCTGTACTCGAAGCCAGCGCCGCGCTCCAGGGGCTTGACCTCCATGTGGACCTCGCCGAACTGGCCAGCGCCGCCGGTCTGCTTCTTGTGACGGTATTGCTCGGCCGCGTTCTTGGTGATGGTTTCCTTGTACGGCACCTTGGGCACGTGAGTGTCGATGCCGACGCCGAATTTCTCTTGCAGGGCATGCACGGCCACGTCCACGTGGGCGTCGCCCATGCCAGACAGGATCGTCTGGCCAGTGCCGGGCTCGAAACGCCAGCGCAGCGTGGGATCCTGCTCGCCCAAGCGGGTCAGGGCCGGTCCCATCTTGGCCGAGTCCTGCTGCGTCTTCGGGGAGACAGCTACCTCGAAAAGTGGGTTCGGGTACTTGGGCGAAACCACGGTAACCAGGTTGTTGCGGCGGGCCAGGGTGTCGCCGGTGATGGTGTCGCCCAGCTTGGCCACTGCGCCGATATCGCCCAGCGAGAGCCGGTCGACGTTAATCTGGTCCTTACCGCGCATCACAAACAACTGCCCCAGGCGCTCCTCGACGCTGGAGCGAGGATTGAACAAGCGCCCTTCCTCGATCGCCAGCTCGCCGGACACGACGCGGAAATAGGTCAGCTTGCCGACGAAAGGATCGGCCACGGTCTTGAAGGCGAACAGCACCAGGGGACCGCTGGGATCAGGCGCCAGAGTGATGGTCTCGCCGGCGGGATTGGCCGCTTCGGTTCCACGACCGTTGCGGAAGCCAGGCGTGATCTCAGCCAGCACTGACATCAGCGAGCGCACGCCGATGCCGTGGGTGGCATCGCCGAACAGGACAGGCACCACGCTGCCCTGCTTGATAGCCGCCAGCAGGCCGCTCTTGATCTCGTCCGGGGTCAGTTCCTCGCCTTCCAGGAATTTCATGATCAGGTCGTCATCGTCGCCAGCGGCCGCCTCAGACAGGGCCATCAACCCCATCTCCACATCGTCGGCCAAGGCCGCAGGCACAGCCTCGATCTTTCCCTCAGCGCCCATAACAGCCTGGCGAGTCAGTAAATTGATCACGCCCTTGAAATTGGCCTCAGCGCCAATCGGCACCTGGACGGGCACAAAGTTAGCGCCGAAGACGCTGCGCAGTTCGGCGATGACCGTATCCGGGTTAGCGTTCTCGCGCGCCATCTTGTTCAGGTAAACGATGCGCGGCAAGCCGTTGTCCTCGGCAATCTGCCAGGCGACCTCGGTGCCAACCTCGACGCCGGCCACGGCATCGACCACGATCAGCGCGGCATCGGCGGCTGCGGCCGCGCTGTACGACTCGCCGACGAAGTCCACGTAGCCAGGCGCATCCAGGAAATTGAGCTTTATGCCCTGCCATTCCACCGGCAGCACGGTCAGATTGATCGAAATCCCGCGCCGCTTCTCCTCGGGGTCATAGTCCGAGACGGTGTTGCCGTCCTCGACCCGCCCCATGCGCGTCAAGGCGCCGGAGTGGAAGAGCATGCCCTCGGCCAGCGAGGTCTTTCCTGCGCCGCTGTGTCCCATCAACGCAATGCTACGAACACGATCTGCTGCGTACTGCTTCATAATGGTATCGAAAATCCTCCTGGATGTGCTTCTTTTTGTGCCTGCGACTAACAGACTACGCCGCCAGCTTCACCCTGCGGGCGAGGAGCCGGCGGCAGTTGTTATTTTAACCGAAGTGGGGGTTGGTGTCAAAGACGGAAGCGAGGGGAACTAGGGGAACTAAGGGGAACTGGGGAACTCAGAGGAACTCAGGGGAACTGGGGAACCAAGAGGAAGTCAGGGGAACTGGGGGAACTCAGGGGAACTGAGAGATGCTGCGTATGGCTGCGAAACACCTTCCAATGAGCCGGAACACCGACAAGACCTGCGCGTCGCAAAGAGCACCAACAGATCTTCCTCCCAGTTCCCCAGTTCCTCCCAGTTCCTCCCAGTTCCCTTCAACCTCATCCCTCGTACCTCCGCACCACGGCCAGATCCTGCCCCACCAGCGCCAACGCGCGGCGCTCGGCCTCCCAGAGGATACGCTCCACGTCCAGGGTCAGCAGGCGGCGATCCTGCATCAACCAGCGGCCGGCCACCATGACGTGACTGACGTCGCCAGCCTGCGCGCTGTGCAGCAGGTTAGCCACCAGGTCGTGGCGCGGCCGCCAGTGGGGCTGGTCACAATCCAGCAGGACGAGGTCGGCCAGGTTGCCGGGAACGATGGCGCCGCTGTCGGGCCAGCCCAGCGCCTGCGCGCCGTTCTGGGTGGCCATGCGCAGAGGCAGGTCGCCGGGCATGACTTCGGGATCAGCGTGGTGCAGCTTCTGGATCAGCGCGGCCAGGCGGGCCTCCTTGAGCATGTTCAGGTCGTTGCTGCTGGCCGTGCCGTCGGTGCCCAGGGCCACGTTAACGCCCTGGGCTAGCAGGGCCGGCACAGGAGTCACGCCCATGCCCAGCTTCATGTGGCAGTTGGGACACTGCACCACGGTGACGCCGCGCCGGGCGAGAATCGCCTGGTCGATCGCGTTGATGCAGATGCAGTGGGCCGCGATGGTCGGCACGTCGAACACGCCGTTGGCCTCCAGCAGCTCGACAGGCGAGCGGTCATACTTGGCGAGGGAGTTGTCCACCTGCTGCTGCGACTCGGCCAGGTGGATGTGAATGCCGACGCCCAGCCGGGCGGCCACAGCGGCGGTGCGGGCCAGAAAGCGCGGCTCGCACATGTAGGGCGAGTGGGGCCCCAGCACGGTGCGGATGCGGCCATCGGCCGCGCCTTGCCAGCGCTGCACGAAGTCAACGGTGCCGGCCAGGTCGGTGCCGATGTTGTTGTCCTCACCGAAGACGCACCAGGCCAGCAGCGCGCGCAGGCCGGCCTGCTCCGCTGCCTCGGCCACGCGATCCATGTAGAAGTAGTGGTCGGCGAAGGCCACCGTGCCGCTGCGGATCATCTCGGCCGCGGCCAGCATGGCGCCCCAGTAGACGTCCTCGTCGGTCAGTTGCGACTCCACCACCCACACCCGCTCGTTGAACCAGCGGTCCAGCGGCAGATCCTCGGCCCAGCCGCGCTCGAAGGTCATGGGCGCGTGGGTGTGGGCGTTGACGAAGCCGGGCATCAGGACGTGGTTGCGGGCGTCCAGCGTCTCGTCAGGCTGGAAGTTCGGCGGCGCCTGCCCCACGGCCACAATGCGTTGGCCGTCGATGGCGACGTCGGCGTTGCGCAACACAGTGCCGGCCGCGTCAAGGGTGACGATGTCGGCATGGGTGATGAGGGTGCGAGTCATGGGCGAATCTCCAGGCGGGGGGAGCTGTGAACGGATTTGGGGAGCGGATTGAACAGATGGCGCGTGTCTCATTCGTTCAATCCGATCCAAAAATCCGTTACCCGTGCGTCCGTCATTTCAGCCAGTCGGGCACAAACAGCCACTGGCTGCTGATGCGGTGCTCGGTGATGTCTTTTGGCGGGAAGATGCGGCGATACTCGAGGCTGCGCCGGCCGAAGTTGATCAGTAGGCCAACTGGGCATCCGGTGACGGCCATGTAGCCGATGATCTGGCGCAGGTGGCTGTTGTCCAGCCAGCTCAGCGCCTTGATCTCGACAATGACTACGTCCTCAACCACGAAGTCAGGGATGTAGTAGCCGACCAATGCACCCTGGTCATGGACTTCCAGCAACTTCTGAGCAACGTACGCAACACCGTTATTGGTCATGCGCACCTCCATAGCGCGCTGGTACGTGTTCTCACGCTTTCCTGGTCCTTGATCCCGATGCACGCCCATCGCGCAGCCAAGGACCTGATACGTGATGTGGTCGTATGGCGTAGCCACCCGCTTGCTAACCATGCTCCAGCCCTCCTTGCTGACATCAGATGTCCGTCACACGGGCTTGACCTCGCAGCCAACCCCGTGCTATGCACTCACTTTTCGCCAAACCCTGCCAACCAGCAGGGGCACAACTAATCCGTTCAATCCGTTCCCGAAATCCGTTCACACCTTCTCCGCCAGCGCCGCGGCCAACACGTCGTCCACCTGCTCGGCAAAGACGAAGGTCATCTCGCTGCGGATGCGCTCGGTCAGGTCGTCCAGGTCCTTCTCGTTGCGATAGGGCAGGATCACTGTGTCCAGGCCGGCCCGCCGCGCGGCCAGCACCTTTTCCTTCACGCCGCCGATGGGCAGCACCTTGCCGCGCAGGGTTAGCTCGCCGGTCATGCCCACGTTGGGCTTGACCGTGCGGCCGGTCAGCAGCGACACCAGCGCCACGGCCATCGTCACGCCTGCGCTGGGGCCGTCCTTGGGCACCGCGCCGGCCGGGATATGCAGGTGAATGTCGGAATTCTCGAAGAACTCAGGATCGATCCCCAGGCGAGCGGCGTTGGCCCGCACCCAGCTCAGGGCGGCTTGCGCGCTCTCCTTCATCACGTCGCCCAACTGACCGGTGATGGTGAAGCCCTTCTTGCCCGCCATGCGCGTCGCCTCCAGAAAGAGGATGTCGCCGCCGGTCATGGTCCAGGCCAGGCCGGTGGCCACGCCGGGGATCTCCGTGCGCTCGGCCACCTCGTCGAAGTACTTAGGCTTCTTCAGGTAGTCTACCAGGCTGTCGGGTGTGATGACATAGGGGCCGCCGCTGCCGTTCTCGGCCACTTTGGTGGCCACCTTGCGGCAGATGGCGCCGATGGTGCGCTCCATGCTGCGCACGCCGGCCTCGCGCGTGTAATCGCGCACCAGCCGGCGCAGCGCAGCCTCCTCGAAGACAATTTCGTCCGGCCGCAGGCCGTTCTCACGGATCTGGCGCGGCACCAGGTAGCCCTGGGCGATCTTGACCTTCTCCTCAGTGGTGTAGCTGTGCAGCTCGATGATCTCCATGCGATCCAGCAGCGGATCGGGGATGGTGTCCAGCATGTTGGCCGTGGTGATGAACATTACCTGGCTCAGGTCAAAAGGCACATCCAGGTAGTGGTCGCGAAACTCGCGGTTCTGCTCTGGGTCCAGCACCTCCAGCAACGCCGAGCTGGGGTCGCCGCGGAAGTCACGGCCCAGCTTGTCCACCTCATCCAGCATAAAGATCGGATTGCGCGACTCGACGCGGCGCAGGCTCTGGATCACCCGGCCGGGCATGGAGCCGATGTAGGTGCGGCGGAAGCCGCGGATCTCAGCCTCGTCGCGGATGCCGCCCAAGGCCAGGCGCACGAACTTGCGCCCCATGGCGCGTGCGATGCTCAGGCCCAGTGAGGTCTTGCCGACGCCGGGCGGGCCGACGAAGCACAGGATCACCCCTTCCCGGTCGCGCCGGATCTTGTCGGCCTCGGGAATTTCGTCCTGCGGCTCGTCTTTGCGTTCCAGCTTCAGCTTGCGCACGGCCAGGTATTCCAGAATGCGGTCTTTGATGTCGTCCAAACCGTAGTGGTCCTCGTCCAGCACCTGGCGGGCATGGGCGATGTCCAGATTGTCGTCGGTGCGCTGCTGCCAGGGCAGGCTGACCATCCAGTCGAGGTAGGTCTTGATAACGCTGTACTCGGCGGCCTGGATAGGCATCTTGCGCATGCGGTCCAGCTCGCGCATGGCCTCTTTCTGCGCTTCCTCCGGCATGCCGGCCGCGTTGATGCGCTCCTCCATTTCGCTGATCTCGGCTTCCTGTTCGTCCCCCTCGCCCAGCTCCTTCTGGATAGCCTTGAGCTGCTCGCGCAGGTAGAAATCGCGCTGCATCTTCTCCATCTCGCCCACGGCCTCGGACTGGATCTTGCGGCCCAGCTCCAGCACCTCCAGTTCCTTGGCCAGCAGCGCGCTGAGCTTGCGCAGTTTCTCGCTGACGCTGTCGATCTCCAGCAGTTCCTGGGCGGCGTCGATCTCCAGGCGCAGGCTGGAGGCGATCAGGTAGACCAGTTGGCGCGCGTCTTCCACGTTGATGGCGGCCATCTCCAGCTCTTCGGGCAGGTGCGGCACCAAGTTGATGAGCTGGCGGAACTGCTCCTGCGCGTTGCGGGTCAGCGCTTGCAGTTCCACCGTGTCTTCCAACACATCGGGCACTTCGATCACGTCGGCCCGCAGGTAGGGGAGCATCTGCGTATATTCTTCGACCCTGATCCGCTCCAGACCCTGGATGATCAGGCGCACCGTGCCGTCGGGCGCGCGCAACATGCGATGCACCACGGCCAGCGTGCCGATCTCAAAGATCTCATCCGTATCTGGCTCCTCTTTCTCCGGGTTTTTGCTGGTAAACAAACCGACGATGCGCGGCTCAGCCTCGGCCAACGCCTCGTCGATCAGGCGCACCGAGCGCGGCTGGCCGACAGTCAGCGGCAGCCACATCATCGGATAGACCACCACGCCCCGCAGCGGCAGGATCGGCAGATCCTCCGTGCGCGCGTCCAGGTCTTGCATCTCATCCGCCCCATTCTCAGCAAACCGCGCTCGCGCCGCTGACTCTTCCCTGTTTCGGCTTCTGCCAAATAGTGACACGTTCTATCTCCGTTCTGTTTTGATGGCTGGTCGAAAGACTCGCAACTGCAACACGTCACCCAAAGGTTAACGGCTGAGCATTTCTCTGCGTATTCGTTCAGGTGATATTATACCACAATCGCCGCCTGTCAAGCGCACCTGGCATCCGATTGCGTCAAGTCTAACACAAGTCTAACACCTGCGGCTGCGCAATCTGATCGGCATCCTGCCACTGGCAGTTCAGATGAACTTGATAAAGCGCTCCCCTTGGCGTACAATGGGAACATGAGCCAATTCAACCTTTCCACCTTTCTTGACGACCTGGCCTCCGGCGAGCCAACGCCGGGCGGCGGCAGCGCGGCTGCGCTGGCCGGCGCGTTGGCCGCAGCCCTGGCCGCAATGGTCGCCAACCTGACTGTGGGCCGCAAGCGTTATGTCGATGTCGATGTCCAGATGCAAGCCGCGTTGCACGAAGCCGAAACGTTGCGCAGCCGGCTGACCAGCCTGGTCGCCGAGGACGCCCAGGCCTACGAGCAGGTGCGCGCGGCCTATCGCCTGCCCAAGGAGACGGCCGAGGACGTAGCCGCCCGCAACCGGGCCATCCAGACCGCCATGCAGGGCGCCAGCCAAACCCCGCTGGAGACCATGCGGGCCTGCATCGCCGTGCTGCGGCTGGCCGAGCAGGCCGTGACCCTCGGCAACGTCAACGCCGCCACCGACGGCGCGGTGGGCGCGCTGCTGGCCCAGGCGGGCCTGCGCGGCGCCGCCCTCAACGTGCGCGTCAACCTGGGCGGCATCGAGGATCAAGCCTTCACGGCCGCAGCCCAGCAGACCGTCGCCGCCTTGCAGGCCGAGGCCGAGGCCATCGTCGCGCGCATCCTGGCCGCCGTCGAAGCGCGCCTGGCCCAACCGTAACGCAATCTGGCAGATTGCGCCACACAGCCAACCGTAACGCAATCTGCCAGATTGCGCCACACAGCCAACCGTAACGCAATCTGCCAGATTGCGCTACACAGCCAACCATAACGCAATCTGCCAGATTGCGCCACACAGCCAACCGTAACG
>CAZVGR010000046.1:0-4347 GCA_964626845.1 uncultured Anaerolinea sp. | reverse complement strand
TCTGCCAGATTGCGCCACACAGCCAACCGTAACGCAATCTGCCAGATTGCGCCACACAGCCAACCGTAACGCAATCTGCCAGATTGCGCCACGCCGTTTGCACGGGAAGACCTATGACTGTCTCCACCATCGAGTTCCGCCAATATGCCGCCAGCGCCATCGCCGATCCCCGCCTGCAAGGCGCGCTGGAGGGCGCGACCGGCCGCTTCCGCGACGCGCGCAGCGTCGTACTGGCTGAGCTGCCCGACGCCGACGCGCTGCGCGACCACTTCAAGGCGCTGCGCGCGGCCACGCTGGCCCGGCTGGCCGAGCATCTGGAGACCTTCGAGCGCAACGCCACGGCCGCCGGCGCGCACGTCCATTGGGCCAACGACGGCGCAGCGGCCTGCCGCATCGTCGCCGGCATCGCCCGCAGCCACGGCGTCGCCCTGGCCGCCAAGAGCAAGTCCATGGCCAGCGAGGAAATCCACCTCAACCAGGCCCTGGAGCAGGCCGGCGTCGAGCCAGTCGAGACCGACCTGGGCGAGTGGATCATCCAGTTGGCCGGCGATCCGCCCTATCACATCGTCGCGCCAGCCATCCACAAGACCCGCCAGCAGGTGGCCGAGATGTTCTCCGAACTGACCGGCGAGACGCTGCCGGCCGACGACATCCCGCGCCTGACGGCTGTGGCCCGGCACCTGCTGCGCGAGAAGTTCCTGGCCGCGGGCATGGGCATCAGCGGCGGCAACATTGCCGTAGCCGAGACGGGCAGCGTGGTGCTGGTGACCAACGAGGGCAACGGCCGCATGGTCACCAGCCTGCCGCGCGTGCATGTGGCTGTGGTGGGAATCGAGAAGATCGCACCGACCTGGGACGACGCGGCGGCCTGGCTGGCCTTGCTGGCCCGCAGCGCCACCGGCCAGCCCATCTCCGTTTACACCACAGCCATCACCGGCCCGGCGCAGCCCGGCGACCCCGACGGCCCGGCCGAGGTGCATGTCGTGCTGTTGGACAACGGGCGCAGCGCGCTGCTGGGCGGGCCGTTCGAGGAAGCCTTGCAGTGCATCCGCTGCAGCGCCTGCCTGAACATCTGCCCCGTCTACCGCGAGGCCGGCGGCCACGCCTACGGCAGCCCCTACAGCGGCCCCATCGGCGCGGTCGTCACGCCACTGATCTACGGCCTGGAGGAGTACGCCGGCCTGCCCCACGCCAGCTCGCTATGCGGCGCGTGCCTGGACGTCTGCCCGGCCCGCATCGACCTGCCGCGCATGTTGCTGGAGCTGCGCGCCGAGGAAGTGCGCCAGGGCATCCTCCCTGCGCCCGAAAGCCTGGCCGAGCGCGCCGTGGCCTGGGGGTTTGGCCGCCAGCGGCTCTATCAACTGGGCGCGGGGCTGGGCCGGCTGGCTGCCAGGCCGTTCACAGAGGACGGCTACACCAACCTGCCGCCGCGCCTCAACCCTGCCCAGGAACGCCGCCTGCCCGGCCTGGCCCCGCGCTCGTTTCGGGAGATTTGGGCATCGGGGGAGTTGGACGACGGTTGAATGCAGCAAAGAACAATGCTATAATGCCAGTACGCTCACCATGACAACCACTACCAACATCCCAGTCGGCCTCTGGCCGCACTTTCAGGAATACGACCCGACACAATTGGACCGTGACCAGGACGCGGACCTGATCATTGAACGCACGTTGGAGTACGGCACGTGGGAGGATATCCGCTGGCTTGCTGTGACCTACGGACAAGATCGCGTGCGGCGGTTCTTGCGTCTACACGGCGAGCGCACGTTGACGGCAGTAACCTTCAACTACTGGCGCAAGTTGTTGGGCGTGCGCCGTTGGCGCCGTCGCCCCTTTGCCGAGGAGGCGCAGCAAGTATGGCCATATTGATGCCGCGCTGGGAGGCGCTGACGCCGAAGACGCGCGAAGCCTTCTGCACAGCCGCCAGTCTGCCATTCATCCAGCGCTACTACCTGGCCGGCGGCACCGGGCTGGCGCTGCACCTTGGGCATCGCATTTCGGTCGATCTGGATTTCTTCTCCTCTGCCGCTGACTCTGTGGGACCTGACGAACGGGCGGCAATGCGGGCAACCTTCGACCATCCCTCCCTGGGTATCACCCATGACAAGGACATGACCTTCGTCGCGACCTGGCAGGGTGTAGGCATCAGCTTCTTTCGCCTGGGGCTCTATCCCCTGGTTCAGGAACCGATCATACTCGACGGCGTGCCGGTGGCGACGGTAGAGGAGATCGGCGCCATGAAGTTGGCAGCCATCATCGCACGAGGAACACGCAAGGACTACATCGACCTGTATTTTATCTTACAGCGCGTTCCCCTGGACCGCTTGTATCAGGTCGCAGCGATCAAATATGCCGCAGTGCGCAGCTTTGCGGCCAGCTCGCTGCGCGCCCTGGCCTATTTCGCCGACGCAGAGCAATCTCCGATGCCTAAAATGATCGATCGCGTAGCGTGGCCAACAATCAAGCGCTTCCTGGAACGCCAAGCCATAGACGCGGGCCGCAAGCGGCTGGAGGATCTATGGTCTTCCTGATAGGCTGAGCGCGGGCTCAACCAGCAGCCGGCACAGCCGTCCCCCGGGAGAAACGAAGAAAAGCGCACCTCATGACCCAACAACAAGGCGGGGACCTGTAGCGTAACCCCTTCACGTCCCTTCGCGCCTCCGTGGTCCAAACGCCCCCGCCACGCGCCGGCCATCCTGTTTGACAGCCGCCCCTCCACATGCTAGAATGCCGCCCAATCGCCGGGTGTCGCCTGGCGTAAACAACAACCGTTGCCCCCTCGTACAAGGGATCGACGACGGAGGATAGATGGGCCTGCCCTCGCGGCTTGTTATTGCTGCTCCTCCGTTCACCACCATGCTGACGGAGGTTTTCTTTTGTCCAAAACTTACCACATCCACACCTTCGGCTGCCAGATGAACGTGGCCGACAGCGGGCACGTGGCCGCTCAACTCGAAGCGCTGGGTTTTCAACCGGTCTTGCAGCCCGACGCGGCCGACGTGATCGTCGTCAACACCTGCGTGGTGCGCCAGAGCGCCGAGGACAAGGCCATCGGCAAGCTGGGCGCGCTGCTCCCCATCAAGCGCCGCAAGCCGGACGCGGTCATCGGCCTGATGGGCTGCATGGTCGGCGTCAAGCCCAGCCCGGCCCTGGCCGCCCGCTTCCCCTGGGTGGATGTCTTCATGCCCCCCTCGGAGCCGGGGCCGTTGATTGGTCACTTGATGGCGCGCGAGCTGGCCCGCGAGGCCAGGGCTGTGGACGAGGCCGAGGTGCTGGCCCGCTATGCGCTGCAAGACGACGCCGAGCCGCTGCCGGCCAGCCGCCAGTTGCCCGGCCGCACGAACTCGGTCTTGCAATCGGTGCGCCACCTGACCCAGGCCAGCGGCGGGCAGACGCCCGTGGCCGCGCACGTGCCTATCGTCTATGGCTGCTCGCACGCCTGCACCTTCTGCATCATCCCCTTCCGCCGCGGCGTGGAGCGCAGCCGGCCGCTGGAGGAGATCGTGGCCGAGGTGCGCGACCTGGTCAGCCAGGGCGTGCGCGAGGTGACGCTGCTGGGCCAGATCGTCGACCGCTACGGCTACGACTTCCCCGGCCAACGGCCCGACCTGGCCGACCTGCTGGCTGCGGTGCATGAGGTCGAGGGACTATGGCGCATCCGCTTCCTGACCTCGCACCCCAACTACATGAGCGACCGCATCCTGCACGCCATGCGCGACCTGCCCAAGGTCTGCGAGCATGTGGAGGTGCCCATCCAGGCTGGCGACGACGACGTGCTGGACGCAATGCGCCGCGGCTACACAGCCGACGACTATCGGCGGCTGGTGCAGCGCATCCGCGAGACCCTGCCCACCGCCTCGGTCCATACCGATATCATCGTCGGCTTCCCTGGGGAGAATGACGCCCAGTTCCAGCGCACCTATGACGTACTGGCCGAGCTCAAGTTGGACAAAGCGCATCTGGCGCGCTACTCGCCGCGGCCAGGCACGGTCAGCGCGCGACGCATGGCCGACGACGTACCGGACGAGGTCAAGGTGGCCCGTCACAAAGCGTTGGAGGACTTGCAGGCAGAGGTGCAGGGGGAGATCAACCGGCGCTACGTGGGTGAGACAGTGGAAGTATTGGTGGAAGACCTGCACAAGGGCAAGTGGCGGGGCCGCACCCGCCAGAACAAGCTGGTCTTTTTTAGCGATGGCGAGGACTGGCGCGGCCGGCTGGCGGATGTGTTCATCACCTGGGCCGGGCCCTATTCGATGCAGGGAAGGCTGGCCAGCAAGCGGCCTGGCGCCGGAGCGTAACACCCAAATTTTGCGCAAAAATCGAGGGAGACCAAAGCGTGGTCTCGAT
>CAZVGR010000045.1:484-38738 GCA_964626845.1 uncultured Anaerolinea sp. | reverse complement strand
ACTTGGTGCCGTCAACCGGCTGCTCCCGGTGGTTGATGACGTAGCCGCTAACGCAGACCGTCGCGCCTTTGCTAGTGGGCTCGTCGCCGCCGGCGAAAGAAACGCCGGCCATCGCCATGAACATCGCCAGGACGGCCACCAGGGCCACCACCAGCATGAACTTTCCAGATTTGTTAGACATCGTAATTCCTCCTAAGGATTGATGCTCCCGTTGTTTACACGGGTAATGTGACGAACGAAATTGGATACTCAACGTGTTGGACAGTTGCCATGCAACCAGACCGTCAACTTCGGGCAGCCAACCCAAGAACATTAGCTTCTCACGACCTCCATGTCGGCCCTGGAGCCGTAGCCCTGGCTGGGTACCGCCCAGCCTGAGCTACAGCTCCTACTCGGCCGGAGTCTAACCGGCTTGTTGCCAGTTTCTAGGACAACCGGATCCGCTGTCCCACATAGATGAAGTTTGGATCCGAGAGATTGTTGATTTGCATGAGTGCTGCCACGGTCGTGCCGTACTGAGCTGCAATACCGCTCAGCGTGTCGCCGCGCTGCACCCGATGGAAATTGTCGCCGACTTGAGCAGCCGCATAGCCGCCGGTCTGGGTCGTTGACGGCTGGACCACCACCGGCTCAACCACAACTGGCTCCACTACGACCGGCTCCACCACAACTGGCTGGGTGTAGCTGCCGCTGGCGCTATCCACGCCGTAGCCTGAGGCCACACCCGCCAGACCGGGAATACAGAGCCGCTGGCCGACGAAGATCATGTTGGGATTGCTGATCCCGTTCTTTGCCATGATGGCGTGAACCGTAGTGCCATAGCTGACAGCCAGGGCGGACAGCGTATCGCCACGCTGCACCACATGTGTCACATCGCCTGCGCTGCAGACGCCCGGCTTGGTGGGATGCACCACTGGCGTCACGACCGAGGGTACGACCACGATCGGTTTGACCACGGGAGGCATCACAACTGGCGGATGCACTACTGCGGAGCCACACGCCCGCACCACCACGTTATCGATGTTCACATCCAGCTCACGCTCCAGGGTGGCCCACTTCTTCAGGCCCCAGATAGCGATGGTGGTGTGCCCGCCGGCTGGCGCTACGAAACGAGTCGTATACTTCTGCATGGCATTGACGCCGGGATCTGTTCGGGGCAGGATCTTGTCCAGCGGCACGCGCTCCCGGAAGAGCATCTGCGCCGGATCGATGGTGCCGGTGGTGGAGTAGCCCCATTCGACCATGTAGCGGAAGGGGTCTTCGTCTGCAGCAACCGGCGCTTCACGCATGGCAGCGTCAAAGGAAATCTCGTAGGTCACGCCTGGCTGCAGCCAGAGCCGCTGCATAATGCCGATGATCCGATCGGGATCAGTGGCGGGCAGCCCCTTGGAGTTGATCTCCAGCAGTTGGCTGTGATGCCCCTCGGAGACCACGGGCGGCCACATCTCATCGTAAAAGCCATAGTTAGCCCGGCCGCCGTTGGTGAAACCATTCCAATAGAAGCCCACGCCGTTGGCGGCGAAGCCATTTTCAAAGCCGCCGTTCATGACCAGATTGGGGCCAGAACAGACTTGAACTGGCGGAACAACGGCCACCGGAGGCTCGACGTAGATCGGCGGTACGGCCGCGGGCGGCTCGACGTGAATCGGGGGCACAACGGCCACCGGCGGATCAATGTGGATCGGCGGGACCACAGCCACCGGCGGATCAATGTGGATCGGCGGGACCACAGCCACCGGATGCGCCGGCCCGTAGAGGCTGATGGCGTCCAGGTTGAAGTTCGTCTCTTCGTACCAGGTGCCCCAGCGGCGCTGAGTGCGAATGAAGACCGTCAGGTTGTGACCATTAGGAGTCACTCGGGTGCTGTAGCTGCTGAAAGAGCCAGGGGCCGTGCGGGTGTAGTAGGTGTCCCAGGGCAGCTCGCGCCAATCGGCGACTGCCTGCCAATTGGATCCGCCGTTATAATCGAAGCCGACATAGACACGGTAACGCCAGGGATCGCCGCCGCGGTCGTCAGCCCGGATCATGCCTTTGAGCGCCAGCTCATAGGTGGCGCCAGGAACAACCCGAACAGTCTGGAAGATGCCGGCGTTGCGGTCGTTGTCGCCGCCCTTTTCCAGTGTGTTGATCTCGATCAACTGCGAGTGCAGACCGGAATACACGACGCGGCTCCACATGTCATCATAGAAGCCGTAGACTGCCGTGCCTCCATTGGTAAAGCATCCCCAGCCTGCGCCCACCATACCGCCGCAGTTCGGATTATAGATGAAGCCATTCTCGAAGCCGCCGTTGAAGATCATATCGCCAGCCGACGCCATCGGTGCAGCGCTGGATGGGATCAAGCTGGCAACCATCACCAGCGCCAGAGCGGCGATGAGAATGCGCAGTTTCTTTGTTTGCATCATTGTTCGCTATTCCTTCCTGGGCAGTTGCCCACGGATGCACGCATGTCACTTACATTTGTGCGTTGGCGCCTTGTACAGTGCCAACACGCAAATTGTAGCATGCGCCCAGGAGGCAGCGCAAGGGTTTCTTAAGGCTGCGCGCCTTAAAAGGAGCTTGTTTTTCGCATAACTTAACATGAGCACCCCGCCCTGCTCCCGTCCCTGCTATCTATACGAAGGATTTAAGGTTTAAGCGAGGCTGCGATTCCGCCGCCAGGCGCTTGCGACTGGCCATTCCTGCCGCAAACCGGCGCGTAACTGCCAACCATAGATGCCACAGCTTGCAAGTGCGCGGCGCCTCGTTAGCTACACCGACGCTAACAATGAACCGCCGTCGGTGTCAAGCCATGCTCGACCATGAACTGCTCCAACGCCAGCAGCGCGCGTTCGGCATAGGCTTGATAGCGATCTCCCTTGTTGCGCACCTGGTCTTCCAACTCAGGCATCAAGCCAAAGTTGGACTTCATCGGCTGGAAGTACCGGGGATCGGCCTGAGTGATGTAGGTAAACAAGGCGCCCATCATGGTGACAGCGGGCAAAACCAGCGGCGCCAGCCCGTGCGCCAGCCGGGCAGCGTTGAAACCAGCCCACAGCCCCCCGGCTGCCGATCCTACATAGCCCTCGGTGCCTGTGATCTGCCCGGCAAAAAACAAATCGTCACGGCTGCGAGCTTGCAGCGTCGCACGCAACAGCAGCGGTGAATTGATGAACGTGTTGCGATGCATCTGCCCCAGGCGGACGAATTCCGCTTGCTCCAGACCAGGGATGGTCTGTAAAATGCGCCGCTGCTCCGGCCACTTGATGTTAGTTTGAAAGCCGACAATATTGAAAAGCGTACCAGCCTGATCATCCTGGCGCAGTTGCACCACAGCATAGGGACGTCGCCCCGTGCGTGGATCGCGCAGTCCCACTGGCCGCATCGGCCCGAAGGCCAACGCTTCCAGGCTGCGGCCGGCCAACACCTCAATGGGCAGGCAGCCCTCGAAGAAACGTTCAGCTTCAGGATCGGTCTCGAAAGAACGCAACTCAATGCGCTCGGCCGTTCGCACCGCAGCCACAAACGCCTCGTACTGCGCTCGATCCAACGGACAGTTGATGTAATCCCCTTCGGACTGGCCGCTGTCGCGGTCATAGCGACTTTGACGCCAGGCCGGCGGCATGGCGATGCTCTCCAGGGTGACAATGGGCGCCAAGGCATCATAGAAATAGAGCTGCGACTGGCCGGCAAATTGGCCGATCCGCTCGGCCAGACGGCTGGCAGTGAGGGGTCCGGTAGCCAAAATCGTCAGGCCAGACGGGATCTCCTCAACCTCAGCGCGCAACACCTCGATGCCAGAATGGCCGGACACCGCCCTGGTGATAGCCTGCGAAAAGCCCTCGCGATCCACCGCCAGCGCGCCGCCGGCTGGCAGCGCATGGGCGTCGGCGCACGCAATCACCAACGATCCCAGGCGGCGCATCTCCTCCTTGAGCAGGCCCAGCGCCCTGTCCAGGCGGGTCGAACCGAGGCTATTGCTGCACACCAACTCGGCGAACTGGTCAGTAACATGAGCGGGAGTCTGGCGCAACGGTCGCATTTCGACCAACTGCACCTTCAGGCCGCGCTGCGCCAGTTGCCATGCCGCCTCGCAGCCGGCCAAACCAGCGCCAACAATCGTCACATGGCTCATTTTGAGACCTCTTAAGCAAAAAATAGGTGCTAAATGGTTACACGAATAGCTTCGCAACCTTAAAAAGACTGCCTTTATGGGGCGAATCGGGCTTCATCCAGCCGATTTAAGAGGACGGCAAGCGCAAAAAGTCCAGCCAGCAGCGGCCGGCGCTGTTGGCTGGACGTAAACCGGCCGTTACTACTCAGGTGCCGGGCACTGGCAGCTCATGAACGGCTGAAATCGGCTCCACAGACTTGGCTGCACGCGCAGATTCTAGTGCCCGGCACCTATGGCTGAGCAGTAACAACTGGCCGCATTAAGCCAGCTCAGGTTTGAATGCGGACGATCCGCTCACGAAAAGCATAGTCAGTCAGGACCTCGATCAAAGCGTCAGGAAAACTGCGCCGGGCCATTGTACTTACAGCGCTGCCTTGACTGGCGCCCACTTCCAGCAGCACTACCCCACCCGATTTAAGGTGTTGCGGCGCCTGCGTCAGCAAGCTGCGAATGAAGTCCAACCCATCGGCGCCGCCCAAGAGCGCCTGGGTCGGCTCATAGTTGACGATGCCGGGCGCAAGCTCTCGCCACTCATGGATGGCCACATAGGGAAGATTGGCAGCAATCACATCAACCGGCTCTGGCAATGGCTCCAGCAAATTGCCAGACAGGAGTTGAATGCGGCTTTCCATGCCATGTCGCAGCACGTTGGCCCGGGCCACCGCCAAAGCGCCCGGCGAGATGTCCACAGCATAGATCAAGGCTGTGGCGGTGTTGGCGGCAACAGCCACGCTGACCGCCCCGCTGCCCGTGCCAATGTCGGCCACGAGAAAACGGCTGGCCGGCTGGCTGCTGATGCGGCCATTGGTGCGCAGCGCGTCGTATTGCAAGGCTACATCCAGCACCATATCGACCAGCAACTCTGTCTCTGGTCGCGGGATCAAGACCCGGTGATCGACGACAAAGTCAAGTCCATAGAAAGCTTTCTCGCCCACGAGGTAAGCCACAGGCTCATGCTGGCAACGCCGCACCACCAAACGCTCCAGATGTTGGCGCTCCTCCTCGCTCAGCAAGCGATCGGGATGGGCGTAAAGCTGAGCGCGGGTGCAACCGAGCACATAGCCCAGCAGAACCTCGCTGTCCAACTTAGGCGAGTCGACGCCGTTGCTGGACAGACGCTGCGTAGCTGCGACTAGCGCCAGGCCAACTGTCGTGTTGGCGGCAAGGCGCCAATTAAATGCCTGAAGCGGTTGTTCAAACGCTGCGTGGCTGCGCAGCCGATCCTTAGGTCCGTTTCCAACGAGCCAATCTTTACTTTTCACGGGCTGATTTCGCTCCTTTGCGAGTTCAGGCATCATTGCTTGCTCCGTACCTTACAGTTTTCCTGCACGTCATGCATCCCCCAAACGGGCCATCTTCTCTGCTTGCTCTGCGGCTGCCAAGGCTTCGATCAACTCGTCCAGATCGCCTTCCAGAACGCTGTCCAGGCGATGGAGGGTGAGGCCGATGCGATGATCGGTGACGCGGTTTTGAGGAAAGTTGTAGGTGCGCACTTTCTCGCTGCGTTCCCCGGTGCCAACCTGGCTGCGCCGCGCCTCGGTTTGCTCCTCAAGCTGGCGCTCCGTCTCCAAAGCGTACAGCCGCGCACGCAGGATCTGCATGGCCCGTGCGCGGTTCTGAAGCTGTGACTTTTCGTCCTGGCAGGAGATGACCAACCCCGTCGGCAGATGTGTCAGGCGCACGGCCGAGTCGGTAGTGTTGACACTCTGGCCGCCTGGCCCGCCAGCACGAAAGACATCGATGCGAACATCGTTGGGGTTGATCTCCACCTCGACTTCGCTCATCTCCGGCAGCACAGCCACGGTCGCTGTGGACGTGTGAATCCTGCCCTGAGACTCGGTCACCGGCACGCGCTGCACCCGGTGGACGCCGCTCTCATGCTTGAGGCGGGAATAAGCCCGGGAGCCGCGCACAGAGAAGATCACTTCCTTGAAACCACCGACGCCGGTCTCGCTTTGGCTGAGCAGATCAACCTTATAGCGCTGCCCCTCAGCCCAGCGGGCATACATGCGATAGAGATCGGCGGCAAACAGAGCGGCCTCGTCGCCGCCGGTGCCAGCCCGAATCTCGACGATCACATTCTTCTCGTCGGCTGGGTCAGAGGGCAGCAGCATAACTTGCAAGGCTTGTTGCAGCGATGCCACCGTATCGGCCAGCCGGACGATCTCCTCGCGCGCCATCTGGGCCAGCTCAGGGTCCTGGCCCTCTTCGGCAAGCAAAGCGCGGGCTTCTTCCATCTCCCGCTGGGCGGTCTTGAACTGGCGGTAGGTCTCCACCAACGGCTCCAGGTCTGAACGCTCCTTAGCCAGCCTGGCCATCTGTTCGTAGTCGGTGGCTGTGGAGGTGTCGGCCATCAAGGCGCCGATTTCTTCGAAGCGTTTTTCAACGTTGATCAAGCTTTCAAACATGGTTTGTCATTCTCTATGGTTCTACTAAGGCAGACTGCCGCTCAAGTCACAAAAGCGGGCGGCAACTACGGCTGAGTTGTTGGCATCGGCGCAGCCTGTAAACGCGGCAGAAGATTGGCCATCTGGGCACGCGCCATGACGGTCAGCTCCGAGTTGCCAGCCGCCTCTGCCAGCTCAGAGGCTCGCTCAAAGGCAGCCAGGGCTTCCTGATAGCGGCCTGCGGCATCCAAGGCGCCGCCCAATACCAACTGCGCACGGGCCGAGTCAGGATTCAGATCTGTGGCAAGGCTGAGATCTTCGATGGCTCTGCCGGCCTGCTGCACGCGCAGATAGGACTGGCCGCGCTCGACAAAAAACCGCCCTTCATCGCCCTGGAGCAGGTCACGGGCCTGCTGCCAGGACTGTTCTGCGACAGCGCCATCGCCCAACACGTCAGCCACCACACCGTGCAGGATTAACAGGCTGACATTGGTGGGGTCGATTGCAATGGCCTCGCTCAGCGCCTGGTAGCCGGCCTCCAGGTTGGCGTTGGCCAGCGCAGCTTCTGCCTGCAACTGCAAGCGGTATGATTGGCGCACAATCGGATCGACGGGAAAGAGACGCTGGAAAACCAGGATAACGGCAACGACGATCGCCATTGCCGCCAGCCCTACGCCTCCGACCTGCCGCAGCCTGCGTCGTCGCTGTTCAGCCAGCCTCTGGTCGATCCACCACCACCATTGGCTGGGATCGGGGTTGGCCGCCTGCCGCGCCTCGGCCAGACGGCCGCTGCCCTGCCAGGCGCGCAGCACGCGCTTGCCGCGCGTGGCAATGCGCTCTTGCAAGCTCTGCCAGCGCGTTTCTTCGGCCCGTATATCGCCGCCCGTGGCCTGCAGTTGAGGCAGCATGGCGTCGATCTGATCAAGCCAACCGTATAACTCGGCTGCACTGGCCTGATCGGACAGGTTGATCAGGCGATCTTCGCTCTGCGACAGAAGCTGACGCAGATCGTCGGCCGGGGTAACCCGACCGGTCTGGGGTGCAACAGCCACGGGGCAACTCCTTCGTCTTACTCAGGACTCTCTACGGTTGCCAACACAGGATCGAGATAGATCTCGCCGAACAGCTCGTGCTGGTAGGCGTGCAAGCGACCGCGTTTGACCAGCTCCAGCACTGCCCACAAGCTGACGACAATGTCGATCCGGCTGCCCGCCTGGCCGACAACGCGCTGAAACGGCACCTGCTTGCCTGTACGGATCAACTCCTCGATCCGTTCGATCTTCTCACGCACGGTGACTTTGCGCACAGGAACCAGTTGGCCCGCTGGCTGCAGCTCTTCTTCTCGATCCAGCAGACGCTGGAAAGCTGCCAGAAGATCGTCGAGACTGAGCGCCTCCCAATCGATGCGGGTTTCCATGGGCGGCGGCGGAGCGACGCGCACATAGCAGCGCCGTCCCTGCTCCTCCAGTTGCCTCAAGAAGCCAGCCGCCTGCTTGAACTTTTTGTATTCGCGCAGGCGCCGCGCCAACAGCTCGGCGGGATCATCCTCTTCTTCCTCGTCGACGACAGGCGGCTTGGGCAAAAGCAGGCGGGACTTGATCAGCAGCAGCTTGGCGGCCACCACCAGAAAGTCGGCGATCACGTCCGCCTGCACCCGGCTAAGGCTTTGCAGATGCTGGATGAACTGGTCTGCCACCAACGCCAGGGAGATCGCCGTGATGTCGAGCTCGTTTTTCTGGATCAGGTGCAGCAACAGGTCCAGCGGCCCCTCAAAGAGAGGCAGGCGCACCAGGTACATGTCCACCTGGGGACTGGCGTCTCCCAGATCGGACGAAGAAGAGAAGGTCAACTCAGGCATCCGGCTTTCTAAAAAGTCAGGAAACGCCGGCCGCTGGCCGCCATCTCGTCCAGGATTCGCTGGGTGTCGGCGAAATCGACGCCGGCGACGCGCTCAACTTTGCTGCCGGCTGCGCGCAAGGTTTGCTCGGCCTGGTAAGAGACGCCTGCATCGCCGCCCACAATGGTGACGTATTGGGCGTGCTTGGCATCGTCCAGCGAAAAACCGGCTGTGGGCCGGAAACGTCCAACATACTTCTCAGCCGCCTGCCAATCCTGCTGCGCCCAGGAGTCAGGCCTCTGCCAGAAGAGCATATAATGGCCGATGGGGCGGGTTCCGCCCGGTTGGGCAGCGCTCTGCACGGCGCGCACGCTGTCCAACAGCATGTTCTTCCACTTCACGTTCTTCAGCCAGGTTTCACCGGGACAACTGGTGTCGTTGCGGGGAAACTCCTTGTGACCCAGGATGTTCTGCTCAGGGATGGCCAGTTCCTGCATCAACCAGGCGGTCAAATGGGCTGCGGCATCGATTTGAACCTGGGGCGGCGGCACATAGGTGAAGGTGCCAGAAACGCAGATGCCCAGGCTGTAGTCGTTGTTGTGGTTGACGTGAAACGACACGGTCTCCAGGCGCTGCGTTTGGTAGATTTTTCCGTCAGGCTTGATGTAGTAGTGATAGCCGATGCCAGGCCAGTCTTGAGTCTCGACATGGTACTGGGCTATGTGCTCTACGGGCACTGTGCCGGCTACAGCGCTGTGATGGATGCAGACATGGGTGATGGCGTTGAGCCTGCGCGTGGCATAGGTCTTAGTCGGATGCTTCTGCAGTTGATTGACCACGTCATGGATAGTCGGTTTGGGCACGCCGCCCGGTGAAACGCCGCCGCCGGACTGAAGCAGCGCCTGAAGGCGTGCGATCTCGGCTTGCTGGGCTGCCAGAGCGACGTTTTGCTGGCCGACCTGACGCTCCAACTCGGCAACGCGGGCATCACGGGCCTCAAGCTCTCGCTCCATGCGGGCCAGGCTGATCTGCGCCTCGGCCAGCTCATCTTCTCGCTGCTGGAGTTGAAGCTGCAAATCGGCGGCGGCAGCCTGGACGTTGCGCTCAAACTCGACGCCTGCCCGGCGCGCTGCCGTGGCTACCTGCGCGCGCAGTTGCTCCACCTCGGCGTTCAAGCGCGCTACGTCAGCCTTGAGACGCTCCACCTGAGCGCGCGCCTCGATCAACTCCCGCTGATGCACCAACAGATCCTGCCCGACCAGACGCAGGCGAATCTGTCCGCCGACATCCTCAAGCGCAACCCGCTGAAAGTACTGAGTTAGCAGACCCGTCGCAGGGTCGACAAACTGCTCAGTCAGTGGGTAGCCTGTGATGTCTAACCCATGGCGGCGGTACCAATCTGCAAACGGCCCGCGCACCCATTTCTGAGTAACCGACTCAAAGAGTGCGTTGGTTGGAGGAGTTTCGTTGTCTGCCACGGTATAGGGGCGCTCCTTAAACGCTGCTGCTTAACCGCTGCGTCACTATTCAGTCATCGGCGCCGTATGCTGGAATTCACACGAGTTGCAAGTGCCCGGCGCCTCGATCTGGCGTAGCAAGCATTATACTACGACTTTGTATATTCGTCCATGATCAGGCAATCGGCTGCGCAAGATAGCCTCAACATACAACTTGCAGATTTGGCCGATCTATGCTACTATCTGCCCATAAAGCCCTGCTGTGTGCGTGATGTCTTTTCTACGTTTTGAGCCAACACTAGTCCGAAGGGTTGCGATAGTTTGACGGACCACACGATAGCCCCTGGCCTCGCCAGGACTGGCAAGGTGAAAGCCGACAATGAGCAACCCACCTGCGTAAGCAGGTTCAAAACCCGATGACACACGGCACGGCGGGGAACCTTGATCATCGAGGCCATCGGTATTTCAGCCGATGGCCTTTGTTTGAAGGAAAGGACGGCATCGCTTCATGCTACGGGAACGGGTAGCCGGCGATATTTATGTCTTTCGCAGCGAAATGTACCTCCAGGTCACGGCAGGAGTCATCGTCACCGATGAAGGGGCCGTGGTGGTGGACACGTTGCCGTTTCCGCAAGAGACCGTCAAGCTCCGCGACTTTGCCCTGCACCGTTGTCCCCAGGGCATACGTTATGTCATCACCACCCACGCGCACGCCGATCATACCCACGGCAGCTATCTCTTCACCGGGGCTCAGATCATCAGTCACCGCCGCACCCGCGAATTTCTGGTCAAATATGGCGAGCAGAGCCTGCTACAGGCCAAGAACCAGACTCCGGAGCTGACGTCGGTTCAGTTGCGACTGCCAGAGATCACCTTCGACAGCATGTTGATTCTGCGGCTGGGCGGCAAGACGATCACGCTGCGTCATTCGCCCGGCCACAGCCCGGATGTGATCACAGTGCGGGTCAAGGAAGACAAAGTCCTCTTTGCCAGCGACACCATTCTGCCCGTTCCTTACCTGGACTTTCCAGGCGGCGGCAACATCGACGACCTGCGCCGCTCGCTGCGCAGCATTGAAATCGCTGGCCTGGAGAACGTGGTGCAGGGCCATGGCGAAGTGTTGCTGCGCGGCGAAATCCGCAACACCATCGGCTCCAGCCTCAAATACCTGGACTGCATCGAGCAGTTAGTGGAACAGCATGTCAAGAGCGGCGCCTCTGTAGAGACATTGCTCAAAACCAGTATCGAGCAGTGTGGTCGCTCACGCATTCCGCTCAACGGCATGGTGCAGCGATTGCACCAGGCCAACCTGTTCTATCTCTACCAGATCAAGACCGGACGCCCCTTTGCGCGCACACAGTAGATTCGGAACGTGCATTCCTTGACCCCGTGTGCAGGTCATGTTATACTATGCACAATTGAATAGCACGTAGAACCTTCGGGGCAGGGTGAGGCAGGCAGGAACGCCGACCGGCGAGCCAGCCAGCCAATTCCCGATCGACGGTGGAGGCAGCCACACCGGCTGCCTGAGCCCGTGACCCGCTGCGGCGGTGGATCTGGTGCGGACCTGGTAAAACCGGCCCAAGGCCAGAGCCGACGGTATAGTCCGGATGAAAGAAGGTCGAGGTGCTGCGCTGTGCTGTGCGTGAAGGCGCGCAGCGCCGCGCACTGTTTGGCAGCAGCACACCCTTGTCTTTCCACACCCCGCGGTTCGTCCAGCAGACGCCCGCGGGGTGTTGTTGTTCTGGCCGGCCGCAACTGTGCAAAGAGATGGCGGTGCTGAGTCGGCACGCACCCTTGCCCCGACCTGGTTGACAACAAACCATGTCGGGGTTTTTCGTGACAGGCAGGTAGCTAAACCATGTGGATTGCAAAACGGATGAACAAAGAGGCGACAACCTTCCAACCACCAATCACCACGTCTTGGCGCAGACACCTCAAGGTCGAGTGGCTGCTGGCGCCGCTGGTGCTGGCAGCAGCGATCCTGTTGTGGGACGCGCTGGTGCGCTGGCAAGAGTACCCCGCCTTCATCCTGCCCGCGCCGGCCGTGGTGGCGCGCAAGTTCATGCTGGTGGCGGCTAACGGCACCCTCTGGTACCATGCCCAACTGACGCTGCTGGAGATTTTCGCCGGCATGCTGCTGGGGCTTGGCTCGGCGCTGGTGCTGGGCTATGTGCTGGCCAAATCCAGGAAATTGGAACGGCTGCTTTCGCCCTATCTGGTCGCCTCCCAGGCCATCCCTATCATCGCCCTCGCCCCCTTGCTGGTGATCTGGATCCAGTCGCCTGGCTTGAGCAAGGTCTTGATCGTGGCGTTAACCATCTTCTTCGCTGCCCTGATCAACACCATTGTCGGCATTCGCTCGGTTGAACCAGACCTGTTGGCGCTGATGCATTCGCTGCAAGCCAGTCGCTGGCAAATCCTGCTCAAGCTGGAGATACCAGCAGCCATGCCCGTGCTGCTGGGCGGCCTTAAGATCGGCGTCACCCTTGCCGTGATCGGGGCCGTGGTGGCCGAGTTCGTCGGCGCTGATCGCGGGCTGGGCTACCTCATCAACCTCTCGCGCGGCATCCTCGACACGCCGCTGCTCTTCGTGGCCCTGATCACGCTGGTGGTCATCGCCGTTCTGCTCTACAGCGCAGTCAGCCTGCTGGAGCACAAGGTGCTGGCCTGGCAGCGCATTCATTGATAAGATCATGCCGCCAGAAAAGTCATTTCTTCGGAAGAAATGACTTTTCTGGCGCTTTTCCATAACACATCAGGAGTTATTATGTCAAAGCATGTTTTGCTCACCAGCCTGTTTCTGGCCATAGTGGTCCTGCTGGCCGGCTGTGTGGCCCCGGCTGGCCCTGTGGCAGAGGCACCTGAAGCCAATCAGGTGGCACAGCCAGCCCAAGCCGTCGATCTCATCCCAGTGACTGTGGGCCTGGGCTTCATTCCCAGTGTACAGTTCGCCCCCTTCTATGTGGCGCAAGAGAAGGGCTTTTTCGCAGAGCAGGGATTGAACGTGCAATTCCAGCACGGCATCGAGACTGACTTCCTCAAGCTGGTGGGCGTCAACCAGATGCAATTCGCCGTTGGCAGCGGCGACCAGGTAATCCTGGGACGCGCCCAGGGCCTGCCCTTGACCTATGTGCTGACCTGGTACCGCGAGTTTCCCGTGGGCGTGATGGCGCTGGCCGAGCGGGGCCTGGACTCGCCGCAGGCGCTGGAGGGTCAGCGGGTCGGCATCCCCGGCTTGTTCGGCGCCAGCCTGGTAGCTTGGAAGGCGCTGGTTTACGCGACTGGCGTCGATGAGAGCAAGGTCACCCTGGAGAGCATCGGCTTTACCCAGGCCGCGGCCGTCCAGCAAGGCAGGGTCGACGCGGCGCTGGACTACGTGGTCAATGGCCCGGTGCAGTTGGAGCTGGCCGGCCAGGAGGTACACGTCATCCCCGTCTCCGACTACATCGATCTACCATCCAACGGTTTGATCACCAACGAGCAGACCATCGCCAACAGCCCTGAGCTGGTGCAGAAGATGGTCAATGCCGTGCTGAAGGCCATCCGCTATACCCTCGACAACCCCGACGAGGCCTTTGCCATCAGCCTGCGAGCAGTGCCTGAGGCGGGCGGCGACAACGAGGCCGCGAACCGGGCCATCTTCGACGCCTCTCTGGCCCTGTGGCGCGTGAGCGACGCCGAGTTGGGGCAGTCCAGCCCCGAAGCGTGGCGCGAGGCAGCGGCCTTCATGCGCGCAATGGGCTTGATCGATGTGGATATTGCAGCCAGCGAGGTCTTCACGAACCAATTCGTCGACTCCGCCCAGCAGCAGTAGCCAGGCATGTTTGCAGCCCTCACCTCCTCCCTTGGCGCACCTGCCCCAAGCGCCTCAGCCGGCGCCTTGTTGACGGCCCAGCACGTCGAGCGCCACTACGACCAGGCCAGCGGCGTGGGCGGGCCGCCCACCCGCGCCTTGGCCAGCACATCGCTGCAAATCGATGCCGGCGAGTTCGTCTGCATCGTCGGCCCGTCGGGCTGCGGCAAGACGACGC
Organism: uncultured Anaerolinea sp.; assembly: GCA_964626845.1. Lineage (GTDB taxonomy): Bacteria > Chloroflexota > Anaerolineae > JAAEKA01 > JAAEKA01 > JAAEKA01. Next base: position 24,870 of record CAZVGR010000045.1, on the reverse strand, counting down.
TGTTGCGCATCCTGGGCGGCCTGCTCCAGCCGACGCGCGGCCAGGTCATCCTGCGCGGGGAACCGCTGGCCGGCCCGCGGTCAGAGATCGGCTATGTCTTCCAGCATGCCAACCTGATGCCCTGGCGCACGGTGCTGCGCAACGTGGCCTTGCCGCTGGAGCTGCAACGCCTGCCGGGTGGCGAAATCGACGAGCGTTCTCACGCTGCGCTGGCGCTGGTCGGCCTGCAAGGCTTCGAGCAATCCTACCCGCGCCAGCTCTCCGGCGGCATGGCCCAACGCGCGGCCCTCGCCCGCACGCTGGTCCACGAGCCGGAGCTGCTGCTGCTGGACGAGCCCTTTGGCGCGCTGGATGCCATCACCCGCGAGCGTATGAACCTGGAGCTGCTGGGCATTCGCCAGACCTACGCTTACACGGCGGTCATGGTGACGCACAGCATCCCCGAGGCAGTCTTCCTGGCCGACCGGGTGCTGGTCATGAGCCAGCGGCCAGGCCGTATCGTGGCCGAGATCCCCGTCCCCCTGCTTTATCCCCGCACGCTGGAGTTGATGGGCGCCCCCGATTTCGCCAGCCTGACGCGTGAGGTGCGGCGCGCGATCGATCGCCAGCAAGCGGAGGCGCGTTAAGATGGTTCCAGGCTAGGCTGCACGGACCGGCCAATGTTGACCGTAACGCTCGTTATGTCCTCGGCAGCGAGTGTTCGCCCCGCGAAGAGAATCTCCAACCCCAGAGGTACACCTGCCGAGTCAATATCTACGAAGACGTATTTTCCTGCTTCGAGCGTATCGTCTATGTCGCCCGCTCGTAGCCGGATATACATCGCATCAGCTTCCGGATCGTAATCGATTTTCATCGCTTCAACCATTCTCTGCATGCTGCGAAGTTCAGCGCCATTTATAACACATGCCCATTATACGCTGGTCTGCAACCAAACCCAAATGGTCTTCCAATGGTTCCTGTGGTATAATCTCAACCTCAATCGACCCTTGACGGCCGCCCGATGACCCAGCAACTTTACTACCACGACTCCTACCTCACCGCGTTCGACGCCCAGGTGTTGAACACCTGCCAGATCGACGGCCAGCCAGCCGTAGCGCTGGACCGCACAGCCTTCTACCCCACCGGCGGCGGTCAGCCCCATGACAGCGGCGCGCTGAACGGCGTGCCGGTGCTGGATGTGCGCAGCGAGGGCCGCGCCGTGTGGCACGTGCTGGCCGCACCCTTGCCCGACGGGACAGCCGTGCATGGCGAGATCAACTGGCCGCGACGCTGGGACTTCGTGCAGAACCATAGCGGCCAGCACATCCTCTCCCAAGCTTTCATTGAGACGGCCGGCGCGCTGACTGTAGCCTGGCACTTGAGTGAGAACAGCGTGACCATCGACCTGGATCGGACGGGCTTGAGCGACGAGCAACTGGCAGATGCCGAGCGGCTGGCCAGCCAGGTGGTGCAGCGCAACCTGCCCGTCAGCGCCCGCATTGTCGACGAGGCAGAGCTGCCCACGCTCAACCTGCGCAAGCAGCCCGATGTGGACGGCCCGCTGCGCATCGTCGAGATCGGCGACTTCGACCGGGTGGCTTGCGGCGGCCTGCACGTCAGCAGCACGGCGCAGGTCGGCCTGGTCAAGGTGCTGCGCGCCGAGCGTCGCGGGCCGGAGACGCGCATCCACTTCGCCTGCGGCCAGCGGGCCATCGACGACTACGGCCGCAAACACCAGATGCTGCGCAGCCTGGCCGCCCGCTTTACGTGCAGCGAGGACGAAGTGGCCCAGGCGGTGGAGCGGCTGCAAGGCCAGGCTGACGCCAACTTCAAGGCGCTGCGGGCCGCGCAAAGCGAGCTGGTGGCGGCAGAGGCGGCGCGTTTGCTGGCCCAGCCTGCCAACAATGGCCTGCTGATCAGCCAATATCCAGGCTGGGAGGGCGAACAGGTCAAACAACTGGCGCTGACGCTGCGCAGCCAGCCGGGCCTGATCATCGCCCTGGCCAGCGGCAACGGCCAGATCTTCCTGGCCCGCAGCGCCGACGTGGCCTTCGACGCCGGCCAAGCCTTGCGCAGCGCCCTGGCCGCCGTAGGCGGCCGCGGCGGCGGCCGGCCCGACTTCGCCCAAGGCGCCGCGCCGACCTGGGAGGCTGCGCGCCAGGCTCTGAACGCGGTAGTTACCTCACTGGTTGCGCAAAACCCCAGGCTGGCACGGTCGGGAGACCGGCCAGAGCCATGAGATGCTCAGGCTGGCACGGTCGGGAGACCGGCCAGAGCCATGAGATGCTCAGGCTGGCACGGTCAGGAGACCGGCCAGAGCACGACAGGCCGACCAATCTACCAATCTACCAATCTACCAACTTACCAATCTACCAACCTACCAACATTCTCACCACGAGACCCACTATGCAAGAGATCGCACCAGGCGTTTATGTCCATCTCAACTTCCGCGGCAGCAACGTAGGCCTGATTGAGACCAGCGAAGGCAACATTCTGATCGATACCCCCATGATCCCGTCGGACAATCAGCGCTGGCTGACCTACATCCGTCAAATCACCGGGGGCAAGCCGATCCTCTACGTGATCAACACGGACCACCACCGCGGGCATGTGCTGGGCAATCAATTCTACAACGCGCCGGTGATCGCCCACGACCTGGCCTGGAAGAACATGCGCGGCTACGGCGCTAACTTCTGCCAGCGCGTGGTCGACTCCTTCAAGCGCGAGCCGAAAGTTCAGGCCGAGCTGGCCGGCCTGGAGATCGTGCGCCCTACTATCACCTTTGATTCGAGGTTGGACTTAGACCATGGCGGCCGAACGATCCGGCTGATCCATGTCGGGGGGCACACCGAGGCCACCATCCTGATCTGGCTGCCAGAGGAGAAGGTGCTCTTCGCCGGCGATACAGTGTGGAGCGACCAGCACCCCTACATGGCCCAGGCCAACAGCAAGCAGTGGCTGGAGGCGTTGAGCTACATCCGCAAGCTGCACCCGACCGCCATCGTGCCAGGACATGGCCCGGTGACCACCATCGAGGCCACCGTGCCGCTGTCTGAGTATATTCGCTACGTGCGCCGCCAGGTGCGCGTGCGCGTGCGACGCGGCTATACCAAGCAAGAGACAGCCAGCTCGCTGGTCAAAAGCCTGGTGCCCATGTTCCCCGTGCCCGCCGATCGTCGCGGCAAGATCGAGTCGCAGATCAAGCAGGGCATCAACCGCGTCTATAACGAGTACAAGAAGGGATCGGAGCCCTCAAAGCCTGAGCCTGATGAGGACGATGACCACGCGCTGGACGTGGAGCCAGAGGAGGTCGCCGTCGACGAAGACCAGGTTGAAAGCGATGGGGTCGATCTGGACAACGAGGCGCTGACCGACCTGGACGGCGACACAGCAGACGACGAAATACTGGACAGCGAAGCAGACGATGATCTCGATGAGTGAGCATGATCCAGCCGTGCTGCTGGTCGAGCTGACCCGCGGCGGCGTGGTGGAGAGCAGCCACCGCGGCGCGCTGGCCGTGGTCGACAGCCAGGGCGCACTGCTGGCCGCGGCCGGCAGCCCGCAACATGTGGCCTATCTGCGCTCAGCGGCCAAGCCTTTTCAGGCCCTGCCCATGGTCGACTCCGGCGCGCTGGACCATTTCGGCCTGGACGACCAGGCGCTGGCGTTGATGTGCGCCTCGCACCACGGCACAGAGGAGCATGTGGCTGTGGCGCAGCGCATCCTGGACGCCATCGGGCTGGACAAGAGCGCGCTGCGCTGCGGCGTCCACTGGCCGGTGGACGAGGCCGCCAGCCGGCGCCTGGCCGCAGCCGGGCTGGAGCCTGACCCCCGCCACAACAACTGCTCCGGCAAGCACGCGGGCATGTTGACCCTGGCCCGCTTCTGGGGCCTGGACGAGCTGGACTACACCCGGCCTGACCACCCGGTGCAGGCGGCGATCCTGGCCCGGCTGGCGGCCATGACCGGACTGGAGCCGGCCGCGATCCCCATCGCCCCCGACGGCTGCACCGTGCCAGCCTTTGCCCTGCCGCTGGCCAACGCGGCGCTGGCCTTCGCCCGCTTGATCGATCCCGCCGCGCCCGCTGACTGCTGCCGGGTCGTGGCCGCCATGCAGGCCTATCCGCATCTGGTCTCGGGCCACGGCGCGCTGGATGACACGCTGATGCGAGCCGGCGCTGGGGTTATAATCAGCAAAGGCGGGGCCGAGGGCTACCAGGGCATCGGCATCCGCACCCCCGACGGCCGCAGCGTGGGCATGGCGATCAAGATTGAGGACGGCAACGCGCGCGCCAAGGGGCCGGTGATCGTGGCCCTGCTGGAGGCGCTGGGGTTGGTGCAGGCGGACGTGATCGAGCGACTGGAGCCGCTGCGCCGACCGTCGATCAAGAACCACCGCGGGCAGGTGGTGGGAGAGATGCGGGCGGTCCCTGAGTTGGGCGCGCTGGCTGGCGCGGACGCGCTGCACCCGCCGGCTGCGATTGAAATCGCAGCCTGACACAGCCGAAGCATGCTGAAGCAAGCTGGGAGACCCGGATGCTAACCTGGCGGCGCATTATTGTTGCGGCGACAGGGCTGGCGTTGCTGGCTGCAGCGGCCACGCTATTGGGGCTGCAAGGGCTGGTGGGCCGCTCGATGGCGCCCGGCACGCCGGCCACCGAGTTCAACGCCGAACTGCTGGCCGAGGTGCGGGCGGCCAGCGCGCTGCTAGGGCTGCTGCTGATCGTCGTCGCGTTGCTGCCGCGCCAGGTCGCAGCGCTGGCCCAGCGGCTGGCGCCGATCATGCTCCGGGTGGACGGCTGGCTGCGCCAGGAACGCCGCTGGGCGCTGCTGCTGACGCTGGGCATCGTCCTGGCCGCGGCTGGGCTGGCTGCGTACAGCATCGCCCGCCACAACGCCTTCAACTCCAAAGCCTACGACCTGGGGCTGCACGCGCAGGTGTGGTGGAACACCAGCCAGGGACGGCTCTTTGCCGGCTCGGTGGAGGTGGACAACTACCTGGGCGACCACGTCTCGCCCATCATCCTGCCGCTGGCACCGCTCTACTGGCTGTGGCCCGACGCGCTGCTCTTGCTGCTGCTGCAGGCCGCAGCCCTGGCCCTCGGCGCCTGGCCGCTGGCGCTGCTGGCCCGCCGCCGGCTGCTGCCCCACTGGCCGCACGGCGCGCATCTGGCCGCGCTGCTGCTGGCCGCGATCTACCTGACTTACCCCGCGCTGGGCTTCGTCAACCGCTTCGAGTTCCACGAGGAAGTCTTCGCCGTGCCGCTGCTGCTGCTGGCCTTCTGGGCATTGGAGGCGCGGCGGCTAGGGGCGATGAGCCTGGCGCTGCTGCTGGCCATGCTCACCAAGGAGGACGTTGGGCTGACCGTGGCCGCCATCGGCCTGTGGGCCTGGTGGCGGGGTCGCGCCGCCCCTGTCACTCTGAGCGGGTCTGGCACGCAACCTTCACCGGCGCGCGACGCCAGCGAAGAGCCTCCCCCCCACCCTGTCACTCTGAGCGGGTCTGGCACGCAACCTTCACCGGCGCACGACGCCAGCGAAGAGTCCCCCCGACGGGCTCGGTGGCTTCGCACAGACCGGCCCGAGCAACCAGTGACGCATCGTGACCGCCGCCTGCAAGCGGCCGGCCTGGCCTGGGCCGCCATCGGCGTCACATGGTCGCTCCTGGCGCTGTTCGTCGTCATCCCCCACTTCCGCGGCGCCGAGTCCGATACCCTGGCTCGCTACGCCTGGCTGGGCAGCGGGCCGTTCGACATCCTCTCCGGCGCGATCCAGAACCCCAGCCGCATCGCTGGCCACCTGCTGGGCGAGCCGCGGCGCATCTGGATGCTGGTCAAGTTCCTGCTCCCCGTGGGCTTCCTGCCCCTGCTCAGCCCGGCAATCTTGATCGCCCTGCCCACGCTGGCCATCAACTGGCTGGCCGGCAACCTGTACCAGGCGTCGATCTACTTCCACTACGCCACGCTGATGATCCCTGTGATGTTTGCGGCGGCGGTGTATGGCACAGAACGCGTGGCACGGGGCAGCGGGCTCGGTGGCTTCGCACAGACCGGCCCGAGCAACGATGGCGCAGGGCTCGGTCAGGAGACCTTCCCAGGCGCTCCCCGCTCCCCGCTCCCCGCTCCCCGCTTCACCCTCACCCTGCTCTGGCTAACTGCGTGCGCCTTGCTGGCGGTGAGCTTCGACCAATTCTGGCAGCCGCGCACCGGCCAGGCCGACTGGGAGAACTACGGGCTGGCGCGGCAGATTGATGCCGCGGCATTTCGGAGCGCCAAGGCCCTGCTGCCGGCCGACGCGTCGGTGGCCACCACCGAGGCCTACGCGCCGCACCTGGCCAATCGGGAGGGCCTCTACCTGCTGCACGACCCGCGCATCCTGTTCGTGGTCGACCGGGTGGACTGGGTGCTGGTCGACCTGAACGACCACCGCTACGGCGTGCAGCCGCGGCAGTACTACGGCCTGCTGCGCTGGGTGGCCGATGTGCGCGGGCTGGGGGTGTGCCATTTTGCCGGCGATGTGGTGCTGCTGGGGCCGGGCTGCGCCGATCCTTTAGCCGGCCCGGCCTTCGAGGCGCGACTGACGGAGCTGCAAGCGAAGGCAGCAGGCGCACAGGTCAACCCGGTGTTGTTGGAGTTCATTGGGGCGGAATATTTCCGGTAGGTCCGGCTACCAGCCGGACATGGGTCGCATAAGGGAAAGCTGGCTCTATCGGTCCCCCCCGGTAGGTTGCGCACAGACCCGCCAGTGCGATGTCCGGCTGGTAGCCGGACCTACAGCGAGATACTGACGTTACAGCGCACGCAGCCAGTCGAGCACGGCGCGCTCGTCGGGCCAGCCTGCCTCCGCTTCCCGCCCGTCATAGCCCAGTTGCGCTGCCAGCCGTTCGGCATGTTCCCGCGCCTCCTGTGACGCGCCTTGGTGCTGGAGGGTGCAGCCCAACAGCCGGACAGCGTCGTCGCGCCGGTGCTGCTGCGCCAGCAGCTCGGCCAACGAGACCAGCGCCTCCAGGAACAACTTCGTGTCACCACTTTGGTGGGCCATCTCCAACCCTTCCAGCAGGTACTTGCGGGCCTCGCTGTGGGCGCCGCTGGCCAGGGCGACCTCCCCCAGCCCGGTCAGCGCCACAGCCTCGCCGCGGCTGTCGCCGATGGTGCGCTTCAGGGCCTGGCTTTCCTCCAGCAGCGTGCGGGCCTGGTCGTAGGCGCCCTGTTTGCAGGCCAGCCTGCCCAGGTTGGCCAACGTGGTAGCTACGCCGTGCTCATGCTCGTGGGCCCTGAATAGGTTGTAGCTCTGCTGGTAATAGCGCTGCGCGTCGGGCCAATCGCCGGCAGCCTGCGCCAGGTTGCCCAGGTTGTTGAGGACCATGGCCGCGCCGACCTGGTCGTCCCGCCCCAGGTAGTGCTCGGCCGAGCGCTGAAAATAAGCGCGCGAGCGGGCATAGTCGCCCTGCGCCTTGGCGCAACTGCCCAGAAAGTTGAGCGCGAAGCCGATCCCCTCGTCGTCCTGGCCCAGCTCGGCGAGGCGCAAGCCCTCCTCGGCCAGCGCGGCGGCCTCGGCGTAGTCGCCGGCGTAGTAGCGGCTAATGGCCAGCGAGTCCAGCACGCTGCCGCGCCGCCGGGGGTCCTCGATCTGCGGCAGGTCGGCCAGCGCGGCCTGCAGGTCGGCGCGGGCCTGCGCCAGCTCACCGATGTGGATGTGCATGCGCGCCTTGCGGCCCAGCAACTCCACGCGCAGTCCCGCACACAACGCGCCGCACTGACCCTCCTCCAGCCACACCAGGGTTTGCGCAAACAGATCGATCCCCTCCCGGAACCAGCTCTGCACGCTGAAGAAGCTGTGCAGCGTGCCGGCTGCGCGCTCCAGGGGCTCGACCATCCGACGCCGGGCCGCCCACTCCCAGGCGCAGCGGATGTTAGCCAGCTCCGCGCGCAGGGCCGCGCGCTGATCGGGAGTCTCGCCGCTATCCTGCCCAGCGACGAAGTCCAGATAGAAAGCCGCGTGTTTGTCCGTTATGGCGCTCTGAGCCGCCGGGTTCAGCGCCAGCTTTTCGGCCGCATAGGCGCGCAGCAGGGGGTGCAGATCATAGCGGGCGGCGCCCTGACGCTGCAAGAGGGACTTGTCGGCCAGCTCGGCCACCGGCGCGGCCGGGCCAAGCGCCGCCTGGGCCGCGCCGACCGAAAAGCCGCCGGCGAAGACCGACAACTGAGCCAGCGCGGCCTGTTCCGCACCGCTCAACAACCGCCAGGAATACTCGAACACCGAACGCAGGCTGCGCTGCCGCTCCGGCAGATCGCGGTAGTCGCTGGCCAGAAAGTCCAGGCTGTGCTCGATCTGCTCGACGATCTGCGGGCAGCTATAGTGGCGCAGCCAGCTTGCTGCCAGCTCGATGGCCAGCGGCACGCCCTGTACCAGCCGGCAGGCCCGTGCGATGCAGCCCAGCTCGGCCGCGCCAGGGTTGAAGTCGCGGCTGACGCGGCGGGCGCTCTCCACGAACAGCAGCGCAGCGCCGGCCGGCTCCTGGTCGGGCTCGTCCTCTGACGAGGTTGCCAGCCCCTCCACGTCGAAGATCACTTCCTCGTAAAGGCTCAAGCGCTCGCGCGAGGTCAGCAGCAGCTTGACGGCCGGCGCCCGGCGCAGCAGGTCGATCAGGAAGGTGATGGCGCCGTCCTGCTCGTCCAGCAGGTGCTCGACGTTGTCCAGGATCAGCAGGGCCTCGCGCCCGGCCAGGTAGGTCAGCACCTGCTGGCTGGGCGGCGCTGCGCCTTGCAGCGGGATGCGCGCGCGGTCGGCAATCTGGGCAGGGAGCAACTCGGCTGATTTGAGCGCCGCCAGCGGGATGAAGAAGACGCCGTCGAGGAACCGGCCCGGCAAGCGCTGGGCCAGGCTGCGCGCCGCCTCGACGGCCAGGCGCGTCTTGCCGATGCCGCCAGGGCCGGCCAGCGTCACCAGGCGGTTAGCGGACTCGGCCAGCAGACCCTCAACGGCGGCAAGCTCGGCTGCGCGGCCCACAAAGACGGTGGGCGGCGCAGGCAACTCCAGCGGCGGAGGAAAGACCAGCGTGCGCAGATGGTCGAACAGCGCTATGGTGTTGGCGCTGGGCGCCACACCCATGTCCGCCTCCAGCAGCGCCTTGAAGTCCTGAAAGCTTTGTAAGGCCAGGTGGGGCTGGCCAGCGCGCGTGTGAAGCCACATCTGGGTGCGGCAGGCTTCCTCGCTGTAGGGGTCGATCTGGCGCCAGCGGGCGGCCGTGGCAGATCCCGCCAGATAGGCGCCCGACTTGAGCTGATAACCGGCCAGCGTGCGGAGGCCCTCCCTGGCCAGGTGGCGCAGGCGTTCCCGCTGTAAGGTGGCCCACTCCTCGAAGCCCTGGCCGTCGCGCAGGTAGAAACCCTCCAGGAAGTCCCCCTGGTAGAGATCCAACACCGCCTGCAACTGCTGCGCCTCGGCAGCGTCAAGCTGCGCTGGCCGGGCGGGCTTGAGCGCGGCGAAGCCCCGCTCGAACTCGGCCACGTCCAGCCAGTAGGCGCGCGTGTGATCGAAGGCCAAGGTCTGGCGGGTGACGACCAGATAGTCGCCCAGCTCGCGGCGCAGCGCTGTCAACACGGTGCGCAGGTTGGTCAAGGCCTGGTTGGTGGTGCGCTCGGCCCAGAGCAGCTCGGCCAGCTTCTCGCGCGCCACGGGGCGCGAGCTGCACACCAGGTAGATCAGCAAGGCCTCGGCCGCGCGGGAGGGCAGACCGGTGACGATCTCACCCCCAAACTGGACGACAACGTCCCCTAACAGCGAAATTCGTAGCGTGCGAGTCATGGTTCTAAGCGCTTCCTAAGCGTTTGGCGGCTAGACTAGCTGTGTTACGTGAGTCAATTATAGCATTCTGCCAGACCCGCAGACAAGTCACGCAGGGCACATTTCCCAGGAAACACACCATGACCGACTACCACGCCTACCTGGTCCGCCTGTGGCGGGACGACCAAGAGCAGCCCTGGCGGGCCGAGCTGGTCTCGCCGCACACGGGCGAGGCGCGCTGCTTCGCCACGACGGAGCAGCTGTTCAGCTACATGCAAGGACAGATGGACGATCTTGCGTCTCGCTGTATCACGCAAAGGCATAGCTTTGAAGGAGAATGTGATGTCTAGCAAGAAATCCCTACGCCAAGTGATCCTCTTTCTGAACCTGGTCCTGGCGGTCATTTTGGCCGTGTCGCCCGTCCTGGCGGCCCCTTCGTCCGAAGCGCTGAGCGGCGCGCGAGCGCTGGCGATGCCAGTTGAGGCGCAGCCTGCTTTAGAACACAGGGCAATGCGCGCCCAGAACCAGCCAGATGCTCTTGCTCATCCCCTCTCCGTGGCGCGCACGCAGTCTAGCTTTACCCCGTCCGGCGACGATCTGACCATCACTTACACCGTTCGCAACACGCTGAGTCCGCAAAGCCTGCCCGATATTGCCCCGGGCACGTCGATGACCGGCACTGTCGCCGCCCTGGCCGCCTTCGACTTCGGCGCTGACCCGAACACGCTGCGCAACGTCATTCTGGTCGCGTCGCCGACCGCCAGCAGCGCCATCGTTGGGACCAGCCAGCCGGCCGACGTCGACGACGGTCTCTTCGTGTTCCAACTGGGCAACCTGCCGCCCCAGGCCAGCGCCACCATCGTCGTCACTGCCACCACGCCGGCGACGGTGAACGAAGCGACCCCGCTGGTCAACGCGACCGGCTGGGCTTCGCTGGCCGGCCGAGCCGTGTCCGCCGCGGCTGCTCCAGCTCTGGTCCTGCCGCCTGCCTTGGGCAACTGGCTGATCAGCACCATGGACGCCAACACGGCTGACGAGGAGATGCTGGCCGCACTGGCGCCAACTGGGGGCGACCCGGCTGCCATCTTCGGCCTGGTGCGCGCCATGGGCTTCGAAGCCTACAGCGGGTCGCTGCGCGGCACGCGCGGCACGCTATGGAGCGGCGCGGGCAACAGCCTCGACCAGTCCAGCCTGCTCGTTGCCATGCTGCGCGCCAGCGGCGTGCCGGCGCGCTACCGCCACGGCGCGCTCAGCCAGGCCGACGCCCAGGCCCTGATCGCCAGCATGTTCCCCGCGCCGACCTCGGTGCTCGGCCGCGTGGCGCCGGAGCTGCCGACCAGCGACCCGGTCAACGATCCCCAGCTGATCGCCGAAGTCCAGGATCACTGGTGGGTCGAAGCGTACATCGCCGGCGGCTGGACCGACCTGGACCCCAGCTTCGCCGCTGCTGCTGTCGGCCAGATCTTCGCCAGCCAGATCGCCAACGATGGCACCGACCGCATCGCCGAGGTGCCGGACAGCTTCCGGCCGAAGGTGACGATCAAGCTCGAGATCGAAAGCTACAACCAGCTAAATATCGGCGGGCTGCCTGTGGCGCAGACGCGCCTGGAGCACACGTTCCGCATCGTCGAGATTGCTACCGCATCGGTGGTCCTTGCCAACACCGTCACATCCGAGACGCAAGGCGGGCTGGTGTTCGCCAACACGATCCACACCTTCACCCCGTTTCTGCACATCAACGACATCGACCAGATCATACTCGGCGAGCCGTACCAGGAACTGCTGACCAACTTCCCCCTGGCGACCACCCTGGTCACCGGCGCATGGCTGCTGTTCGAGATCGAAGACGTCGACGGCAATGTGACCCAGTATCGGCGAACACTGCGCGACCGGCTGGGCTACGACATACGCACCTACGGCGGCACGCCTGACATCGCTATCGACGACACCTCGGCCGGCATTTTCTCTGAGTTCGACATCTACTCGGTGTCCTTCTTCCCCGGCCTCGTGCCGTCCACGGCGCTCGAGGCCCGCCGCGCGGCCATGACCGGCGTCGTCAGCGAGCTGGCCAGCGACGCCACCCGCCTGCAGGAGCTGGCAGCGCTGGAGCCGCTCGACGCGATCCAGCGGGCTGAAGCCAGCCAGCTGCGCGCCCGCTATCAAGTCAACCTGAGCCTGTTTCTCAACGGCGTCAGCCTGAGCTTCGCGGAAGCTGCCGACCGCGCCAGCCAGATCGCCCAGGAGGCGTTCTTCGTCAAGGCGTACCACGACGATCCGCGCCTGATCATCATCTCGCACGAGGTCGTTGACGATGCGGCCCAGATCAACGTGGACCTGCGCACCACGCTGGAGCGCGCTATTGCCCATCCCGGCCAGGGAATCCCTGCCACCTTCGGCTTCAACCTGTTCAAGGGGATCAACGAGTCGTGGCTGGAGGGCGAGGTCATCGGCGCGGCCGCGGCAGACGCGGTGTTGACCGCGGCGCGGGTGATGCAGGCCGCCTACGAGCAGGGCATCGACTTCGTCTTCATCAGCCAGCGCAACCTCGACGTGCTGCCCACCCTCGGCCTGAGCTCGGAGGCCCAGGCGCGCATCACATCTGCAGCGCTGGACGGCAAGCTGATCAACCTGCCGGTTGCTGCACCCCTTATCAACGGCGAGCCGGCCATCGGCTGGTGGGAGATCGATCCCGCAACAGGTGAGACCATCGGCGTGATGGAGAACGGGCTGCACAACGCCGCGCTCGAGTACATCGGCAACCTGCTGTTTGGCACCACGGTGGGGCGGTTCGCCGACTTCATGATCGGCGCCACAGCGGCCACGTGGGACTTCCTGGGCAAACAGGTGTTCAAGGCTACGGGCAGCGGCGCGTTCGGCACGCCTGCCAAGGATGCGATGGGCACCTTCAACAATGGCCTGTCCTGTCTCATGGGCGACATCGTCGGCGGTTGTGCGGGCCAGGGCAAGGGCTACCTCGACTATGGCTACATGGCGATGGAAGCGTTGCTGGACTATCTCGACAGCAACGACCCGCCGCTGCCTGACATCCTGCTGGGCGGCGTTCGCGCTGCGCCCGGCGAGGCTGCTGCGTCGGCGACTGTGGCGGTTGCGGCCAACCTCAGCCCTGGCGCGATCGCGGCCAACGTGCAGACCGACTTCGTGCAGACGACCGAGGCCGGCGGCAGCCTGTCCTTCTACGCTGCCGCGCTGGATCCGCTGGCCAGCGGCGCTTCCGGCGCCGCGCCGGCTGTCAACCACGTCACCAGCGCCGACCTGACGCTGGCCGGGGCTGAGCTGCGCCTGGCTGCGCCGGTTGGAACCGTCACCGTCGCCGGCCAGCCGGTGGCGGCCGGCGGCGGCCTGGCCATCGCCGGGTTCGACGGCTCGCTGGCCATCGCCGTGGCGTCGCCCGATAGCGACCAGGTGGTCCTGAGCGGCAGCGGCGACCTGTTCAGCGTGACAAACTCCCCTGCCAGCGGCATGATTTCACCGGTCCAAACGGCCACGTTCGACGTCGTCTTGGCCGCCACCGCCAGCGACGCGTTCACCGTAACCGTCGCTGCGCCCAGCGGCTGGCAGGTGGCCATCGACGGCGCAGGCCAGGTGACGGCGACCCCGCCCGCGGGCGCGGCAGCCGATGTGTACGAGCTGGCGGTCACGGCCCAATCCGCGGCGTTCCCCGCTCTGATCCTCAGCGCCATGCATACGGTAACGGTCACACCCTATGCTGTCTGGAGCCTCGACGTGCGGCCCGACCCGCTGATCACCGTTCCCATGGGGCCGCGGCTGAACGACAGCGCCTTCATCAACACCGGCCAGGCTCAGGTTCCGGGCGCGGCCTACATCATCGAGCTGAACAACACAGCCAACGTTCCCCACAGCTACACGGTGACGGTCAGCGGGTTGCCGGCCGGCTGGACGCTGCTGGGCGGCGAGTCCGGCGCGACCACCACCCTGGCGCTGCCGCCGGGCGCGTCGGGGCAGATCGGCCTCTACGTGACGCCCGACAGCCTGCCGCCGGCCGGCACGGCGCACAGCATCGTGGTGACGGCCGTCGACCAAAACAGCGTCAGCGCCCAGGCCAGCGCAAGCTTCGTGATGCCGGCCGTGCCCTTCAGCTACGTGGAAGCGTCGCCCTCGCCTCAGGCCGTCACCAGCACCGGCTCGGTGGTCTACGACGTCGCCGTGCATAACGTGGGCAACGCCGCAGGGACGTTTGGCTTGACGGCTGAAGCCTTTAGCTTCGACGGCAGCGTCAGCTTCGGCGCGCTGCCCGCGCCGGTCGCGCTGGCGGCTGGCGACAGCGCCGCCTTCCCCGTGACCGTCTCGACCAACGGCGCGCCAACTCGCAGCCGCGTGCTGCTCTTCTTTGGTAGCCCGGTCGCGAACACCGTCTACACGCCGGCGGCCACGGCTGAGCTGTTGGTGGCCTCGGCCGAGGCAGAGCCGTTCGTCAACGCTGTCAACGTCTGCCCGTTGCCGGCCGCGCAGCATGCCGCGTACCTCGCCCTGGCCGCAGCCGTCGACGAGCTCTCGTTCTGGTGCGAGCAAGGCAATTGCCCGCTGGTCCTGCGTGATCGGGTCGTGGCAGCCGGGCAAGCGCTGGCCGGCTATGCAGCCAGCGCGGCGCAGCCCACTGTGCTGCCGGCGCTGAACAGCCTCGACGCGGCCCTGGCCGATCTCGCCAGCCAGACCAACAACGCCGGCATTCTGGCCGCCGTAGCCGACCTGGGCAACGCAGCCTACGCCTTGAGCGGCGAGTCGTGCGAAGTCGAGCAGCACCGGGTGGCCGGCCGCTTCACCCCCTACGTCCAGGCCATCCTGCTGGGCGATGCGGCCGGCTTCAGCCTGGATGTGACCAACCAGGGCACGGTGGCTACCACCTACGCTATCACCGTCACCGGCCTGCCGGGCGGCGACCTGACGTTCAACCCGACCATCGCGGCCGGCGCCACCGCCAGCCTGCCGGTCAACCCGACCCCGGCCAGCCTGGGCAGCTTCAACCTCGCGGCCGAGATCGTCGCCATAGCCCCCGACGTGACGTTGGACATCCGGCGCTCAGCCGCGGCGCGCCTCAACGTGGTGGATCGCTTCGTGCAGGTGACGCAGGTCAGCGCCGACCCGCCCTTCGTGGAGACCGGCGCCAGCTCGACCGATCTCAGCGTCGAGGTAGCCAACATCGCCGGCGTGGCGCAGGCGGCCACCGCGCAGATCGCCATCCTGGCCCCCAGCGGGGCCACCCAGTGGAGCGGCAGCGCGGCCCTGACCATCCTGGCCGGCAACCCGCGCCCCTACGACCTGGGGACGGTGGACACCTCCGGCTGGGCCGCGGGCGTCTACACCATCACTGTGAACCTGCTGGACGGCGGCAACGCGCTCCTCCCCGACGGCAGCGGCTACGGCTTCCTGGGCGTCGGCCAGGCCGTTCAGGTCAGCCAGGCGGTCTTTCCCCCCATCATCGCGCCGGGCGTGGTGACGGTGACGACGGTGATCACGAGCGAGATCAATGGTCAATTGCTAATGGTCAATGGTCAATTGCCAATTGCGGAGGAAGGCGCGGGACGCACGATGTATGATGCGCCGTTGACGGCGGCCGATGCGGTGTATCTGAACCGCGCGGCCCCGGTGGAGCAGGCCAATACGACGGGCGACCAGCTCGCGCCAGCGCTGCTGGGCGGCCCAGCGCCAACAGCCAATGACGGCGACGACACATTGATCACACCTGCACTGCGCGCAGGCGCAAGTGTTGACAATCGACCATTGACAATTGACAATTCCCTCCCGCTCACCCCGGTCTACAGCGACACCACCGCCATCAGCGACTCATTGACAATTGACAATTGGCCATTGAACATTGACAATTTCCCCCCCGCCTTCACCCGCGGCGAGCAAGATGACCCGGCCTGGAGCTATACCGGCACCTGGACCAACGTCACCCTACAGCGGGCCAGCGGCGGCAGCCATTGGCGCAACGCGACAGCGGGCAGCACGGCCACGCTCACCTTCGACGGCACGTGGATCAGCCTCGGCTTCATCGCCGACCGCTTCAGCGGCTATGCCGAAGTCTTCATCGATGCGGTTAGCCAGGGCGTCATCGACCTGTATCGCAACGAGGAGACGCCGGTCAGCTACCTGTTCGATGGCCTCAGCGCCGGCGCCCACACCCTGACCATCGCCGTGCAGGGTAGCGCCAACCCCTTCGCCAGCAACACCCGCGTCCAACTCGACTACGCCGACTACGGCGATGGCTCGCTCCTGCCCGACGGCGACTTCGAGCAGGACGACGCGCGCCTGCTGCGCAGCAACGGCTGGGGCACGACCACCTACGCCGGGGCCAGCGGCGGTAGCTTCATCGCCGGCAGCCTGGCCACTGCGTGGTTCCCCTTCGCCGGCGACAGCTTCAGCCTGCACACCATCGCCTACAGCAGCGCGGGGCAGGCGCGGCTCTTCGTCGACGGCGTCTACCTGGACACCATCAACATGTTCGCGCCGGTCTTCTCCAGCGCCGGCATCCCGCGCGTCTTCTCCTACGATAGCCTGGGCGCAGGCCCGCACATCTTGCAGATCATGACCTACCAGGGCGTGACCAGCATCGACAAGCTGGTCACACCCGGCGCAGCCCCCTTCATCGACCCCAATCCGCCCGTGTCCGGCGTCACCCGCTTCGAGGCCGACCATCCGTCGATCCTCTACAACGGCGTGCCCTTCACGCAGACCGCCAGCAGTTGGGTGCGGGTGGCCGACATCAACGCCAATCGCGCCAGCGCGGGGGAATACATCTACTCGGCCACGGCCAACAACACCATCAGCTTCACCTTCGAGGGCCCCTGGCTGGGCGTCGGCTTCGCCACCGACACTACCGGCGGCCGGGCAGAGATCGCCATCGACGGCCAGCCGGTGCAGACGGTGGACCTGTACAGCCGCGCAGACGACACAGCCAGCTTCTACTTCGACGACCTGGGCGCCGGTCCGCACACCGCCACCGTCACAGTGCTGGGCACGAGCCACCCCAACGCCACCGGCGCGCGCGTCTACCTGGACTTCTTCGACGTCTGGGATGGCCTGCCGCTCCCCACCGGAACCTTCGAGGAGGACAGCGACCGCCTCCTCTACAGCAACGGCTGGGGCCGCACCCTGGCCGCAGGGGCCAGCGACGGCGCGTACGGCGTCAGCGGCACCAGCCTGAACAGCACAGCCTGGTTCCCCTTCACCGGCGACTCCGTCACCTACCAGGGCTGGACCCGCTACACCTACCAGGATGTGGAGCTGCGCATCGACGGCGTCTCGCTGGGGCAGTTCGACCTGTACAGCCTGGGCGAAGGGACGCGCGCCTACTCATTCGACAACCTGGGCGCTGGGCCGCACGTGCTGGAGATCCGCCGCTATCGGAGCGACACGGCGACGGTGGATGCGCTGATCACGCCGGCCATCGGCCCGGCCTATGAGCCGCCCGCGCCGGCCGCCATCGTGCGCTACGAGGAAGACCACCCGGCCATGCGCTACAACGGCCACCCCTACCGCACCCGGCCGCAAAGCTGGGGCGAGGGCAGCACCTTCCAGAACAGCGCCGGCTACAACGCCAGCACCAGCACGGCCGGCAACGTGTGGAGCCTGGACTTCACCGGCCGCTGGCTGAACATCGGCTTCCGCAGCTCGGCCAGCAGCGGGACAGCTAACATCATCATCGACGGCGTTTCTCAGGGCGTGTTCGACACCGCCAACGGCGTCAACAGCGTCAAGACTGTCACCTTCGACCTGGCCCCTGGCGCGCACCAGGTGCAGGTGGTCGTAGCCAGCGGCACGGTCATGCCCGACTACATGGATGTGTGGGACGGCCAGACAGTGGCCGGCGGCTGGTATGACGCCCAACTGGAGAACGAGGCCAGCGGCTTGTTCCACTTCAGCCAAAAGCAATGGTGGCAGCGCGCGACCAACATCTACGCCTACAACGGCGACTTCCTGAACAGCTTCGTCGGGGCAAACATCAACATCTGGTTCACCTTTGTCGGGTCGGACCTGACCGTGCTGGGCCACAACCTGGCTGACACAGAGCTGACTGTGGTGATCGATGGGGTGAACAAGGGCGTCTTCAACATGGCCGCCACGCCGCCTTTTAGCAACCAGCCCTATGCCCTGCACTTCCCCGGCCTGGGCGAAGGGCCGCACGTGGTGCAGGTCTTCGTCCCCGCCAACCGGGCGCGCATCGACGCCTTCGAGGTCGACCCGGCCAGCTTCACCAGCTACACACCGGTGGTGGAGTGGTACGACCAGTCGGCTACCCAGAGCCTGCCGGGCGCGATCAACACCGGCTTCGCCTCGACCATCGCCATCGGCGACCTGAACGGCGACGGCGTGGTGGAGTTGGTGGCGCCGGGGCTGAATGGCCGGCTCTATGTCTACCGCGGCGATGGCCAGGACGCAGGCGGCGGCACGCCCGTCATGTGGACCAGCGACCTGGTGGGCCCGGCCGCCGAGCCGGCCCTGGCCGACCTGACCGGCGACGGCATGGCCGAGATCATCGTCAGCGGTCGCAACGGCACCTTTGCCTTCCGGCACGACGGCGCGCTGCTGTGGAGCAATCCGGCCGTGATCGCCTACTACCCCAACGAGGACATCGGCTGGGGCGGACCCACCATCGGCAACCTCGACCTCAGCCCCGAGCCTGAGATCGTGATCGTCGCTTCGTCCAACGCGCTCTACGTGCTGAACCATCTGGGCGCGGTGCAGTGGAGCACGCCGCTGACCGACCGCTTCGCGCCCCCGCCCGTGCTGGCCGACATCACCGGCGACGGCATTCTCGACATCGTCGTGGCCGACCAATGGCAACTGCGGGTCTATGATTACTTCAACGGCGGCCAACTTGTGTGGAGCCGCACCCTGCCCGACCCGATCAACGTGCTGGGCGGAGCCGGCGCCTTCGGCCCGCCGGCCGTGGCTGACCTGACCGGCGACGGCCGGCCGGAGATCATCATAAACTGGGGCCACATCGTCGAAGCGCTGCGTGACGACGGCACGGTGCTGTGGCGCTATCTCACCAACAGCACCACCATGTATCGCCCCAGCCCCATCACGGTGGCCGACGTGACCGGCGATGGGCAGGTAGATATCGTCACCGCCTCGGCCATCAGCAGCGGCTTCCTGATCTTCAACCACCTGCTGATGGTGCTCGACCGGCAGGGCAACCTGGTGTGGAGCCAACTGGTGGCCGACAACACTGCCTCGGCCTCGGGTGTGGCCGCGCAGGACCTGACCGGCGACGGCATCTGGGAGATCCTCTGGAACGGCGCCACCGATGGCTTCCTGGTCATCCGCGGCAGCGACGGCAAGCGGTTGTTCAACGAGCCCTACACCGGCTCCGGCACGGTGCTGGATTACCCAACGCTGGCCGACGTGGACGGCGATGGCCAGGCCGAGGTGGTGGTCAGCGGTCGCAACGGCCTCTTCGTCATCGGCCACAGCGGCCGCTGGGCCGACTCCCGCCCGCTGTGGAACCAGCACAACTACCACGTCACCAACATCAACGACGACTGGAGCGTGCCAGTCAACGAGCCCAATAGCTGGGAGCTGCACAACACCTACCGCACGCAGACCCCCGACCGCGCCCCTGCGCCAGCCTACCAGATGGTCTTCACCTACACCGAGGGCAGCCCCAACGTCACGGTGCTGACCGATACGGCGTCGATCCCGCTGACGGCCGCGCCGCCGCTCTACACCTGGGACTACCGCCAGGAGTGGTACCAGCCGACGATCACGACGACCTTCGACAGCCTGTTGACGGCCTTGCAGCCGGGCGAATCGCGCCAGGTCTCGGCCGGAACCGAGGTGGCCTACCGGCTGCCCAGCGGCTTCAACTATCTCACCCTGCCGCCGCTCTACGTCACTGCGGCCCGGCTGGGCGAGCTGGCCCCCCCCAACCAGAGCGTCGCGGCCGGCAGCACGGCGGTCTACACCCTGACCCTGACCAACCCCGCCAGCGCGGCTGCGGTCTACAGCCTGGCGGCGAGCGGCCTGCCGGCCGGCTGGCTGAGCTATCCGGCCAGCGTGCCGCCGCTGGACCCCGGCGAGACCGCGGACGTCCTGATCACCGTCACAACGCCGGCGGACGCGGAGCCGGACACGCTGCCCCTGCTGGTGGACGTGCTCAACGGCAGCGGCGGCGCCGACGCCATGCAGGCCAGCCTGACGATCTTCACCGGCCTGGCGCTGGCGCTGGACCCGGCCAGCCAGCAAGGCCCCACCGGCCAGCCGCTGAGCTACAGCCTGGTCGTGGAGAACTTGGAGGCCGAGCCGCGCACCTACGACCTGAGCGCCGCGGGGCTGGCCGACGTGGCCCTGCCCGCCCAGGTGTCCGTGGACGCCAGCAGCAGCGAGATCGTCACGCTCTCCGCCACGCCCGCCAGCCACGGCCCACAGCCCTTCACCGTGCAGGCCAGCGCAGCCAACGGCGTGCAGGCCAGCGTGGACGGCGTGGCCGTGGGCGTGGGCCGCTACGGCGTGCTGGCGCAGATCGACCCGGCGCTGGCCATCACCGGCCCCGGCGCCACCGCGGTCTACACCGTCAGCGTGAGCAATGTGGGCGACACGGCCGACGACTACAGCCTGACGGTGGATGCGCCGGCCGGCTGGGCGACGGAGCTGACCCTGCTGGGCGCGCCGGCCAGCCAGGTCAGCCTGCCGGCCACACTGTTCAACACGGTCGACCTGCTGCTGGCCGTAACCCCGCCGGTGGGCGCTGCGCCGGGCGTGTACCCGCTCAGCGTCACGGCCCAGTCGCTCAGTCAGCCGGCCGTGAGCAGCACGGCCGCGGCCGAGGCCCAGGTCGACCAGCGCGGGGTGAGCGTGGCCATCGGCGCCGGCCGTGCGCCCAACCTCGACCCCAGCCAGCCGGCCGCCTGGGACGTGGTGGTGACCAATCGCGGCAGCCAGCCTGACACCTTCGCCCTGCAAGTGGCCGGCGCGCTGGCCGCCAATGCGCAACTTTCGACATCAACCGTGACGCTAGGCGCGGGAGCGGCGCAGACGGTGCAACTGACCGCCAGCAACCTGCTCTTCCTGCTCCCTGGCCCCCACACCTTCGCGGTGGAAGCCCGCTCGCAGGCCGACAACCAGATCCGCGCCCAGGCCGTCGCTTCCTTCACCGTGGACGGCTACGAGGACGTCATCGTGGCCTGGCAGCCGGTCAGCCAGACGGTCAACAGCCTGAGCGCGACCTTCACCCTGCTGATCACCAACACCGGCAACTTGCCCACTGAATACGCAACGGCGGTATCCGGCGCCGGGCTAACCGCGGCGCCCGCTTTTGGCAGCGCCACGATCCCGCCGCGCTCGGCAGCTATCAACCCTGTGACCCTGGCGGCTGGCGACGTGGGCACGTATCCCTTCACCGGTTCGGCCAGATCGACCAGCAACGCAGCCAATGCCAGCGCGGCCGGCACGCTGGTCATCGCCTGCCCCGCCAGCCCGGACGTGAACGGCGACGGCGAAGTGACGGTGCTGGACATCAGCGCCATCGCCGAACGCTGGTACGATGCCGACAACTACTCGGCGCTGCACGACGTCAACTGCGACGGCGTGATCGACATCGTCGATATCATGCTGGCCACGGCGGCGTTTGGGAACTGACACAGCGCGCATTCGCTCCCAGAGATGGCATCTCTGCCGAAGAGATGCCATCTCTTTGTCGTTACGGCGTACGGTGCGATCGCCGGCCGCCGCAACTGACGCTGATCAGGCTTGGCTGTTTCTGGGGAACCAGCCAGCTAGCTCAAAGGCTCCGTGGCAACTCTGAGCCGGCGCTTCAGTCCCAGCAACGAGACATCCATTTTGCTGGGCCGTTCCAAGATGCCCAGCTTGTCCAGCGCGGTGAGGGAATCTTCGAAACCCCTGATCGAAATCTTGAGGATCAACTCCCTGGCCATGATAGGCTCCTTTCCTCATAACCGGTGTGGTGGGCGTGCTACGTCAGCGCCCTACCATCTGCCATCGGCGCAGGCCGGTCCATAGGGCCAGCCCAGCCAGCAACGCGACGGCGGCCGCAGCAGCAGGCATAGGCGCGCCTGATGTCGGGCTGGATGCCAGCTCAGCCAGCGTGACGGCCGTCGGCGCCGGCATGGTTGCGCTGACGGGGCCGTGCAGGGTCGCCTGGCCGCCCAGGTCGATGTCCTCCAGCCAGTACCAGTAGGTGGCGCCGGCCTGCACCGCGGCGTCCTCCACCTGGTAGACCGCGCCCTGGGTGCTGCCGGGGGTCTGGGCGGGCACAAAGGTGAGCATCTCGCGGTCAGACCCGTCGGCGGCCAGCCCGCGCCACAGGTTGAAGCCCTGCGTATCGAACTCACTCACGGTTTCCCAGGCCACCAGCACGTGGTCCCCCGCCACATGGGCCGTGAAGCTGCCCAGGGTGACGGCCAGGGGCATGCCGTCGCTGACCGTCCAGTCGGAGAACTGTGTCACACCCTCGCGCACGACGGAGCCGGTGTCGGAGCTGGTGCGATCGCAGTCCCAGCTCGACTCGCCGTCGAAGCGGCAGACGTGGGCCGCCGTGTGGTCAGGCAGGCCGTGGGGCAGAGTCAGCGTAGCCAGGAAGCCCGACGCGTCGGTCACGCCATCGGCCTGCAAGCCGCGGATCAGCCAGTACTGCCCGCTGGTCATCTCGCCAGTGGCATGGGGATGGTCGACGCCCATGCCATCCACGTACAGCCAGGCCAGTGCGCCGTTGGCCCGCCCGCCCAGATTATGGATCTCGATGCTCACGCCAGGCTGTCCAGGAAACTCGTAGGGAGGGTCGCCTGGCTCGACAGGTTCGACCGACAGCATTGTGCCAGCCTCGTAGGCGCCCATGTCGCAGATTACGACCTCGTCGCCGTTGCCGTCGTTGGGGCGGGGGTTGCCATCCCGATCATTCACCGGGCAGCCAGCGTTGACACCCCAGTCAATCGCGGGTGAACCGAAGCCAAGGCGGTAGTTGCCCGCTGCAGTTGGTGCTGAGCTGGCGGCGACAGGTCCAACAAACTGCGGATCGGCATCCAGATTGTTGCCGCCGTCGACACCCAGGGCGGCATTCCAGCCAGATCCAGACCCGCCGCTGCCGCCTATGAGGCTGTAAGAGATGGTGGGCATGGCATCGATCTCGTTAGAGATCTGCGGACCAGTGTTTGCCGCATTACCCCATAGGACGCAATTGATCAAGTTGGGAGTGCTTACGCCTCCGCCGCCAGCGTAGTTGCGTATGCCACCGCCCTGGCCGGCCTGGTTGCCGCTGAAGGTAACGTTGACCAACGCGGGACTGCTTGCGCCCTGAAACCCGTAGTTATACATTCCACCACCGACGGAACTGGCCAGGTTGCCCGTAAAGACGACGTTGGTCAGTGCAGGGCTACTGTGGCCGCCAGACGTGCCTGAGCTGTGCATTCCGCCGGCCGAGCTGGCTTTGTTGCCAGCGAAAGTGACATTCCTGAGGGTTGGACTACTCACACCGTTGGTGGAGTATCCTTGGTTGTACATGCCGCCTCCGTTGCCAAAGGCTTCATTGCGGATGAAGGTGACGTTGGTTAGCGTTGGGCTGCTTATCCCTTCATAGCCCGAGTTGTACATCCCGCCGCCGCTGGTGCTGGAAGCCAGGTTGTTGGTAAAGATGACGTTGGTCAGGATCGGGCTGCTGACCCCGCCGAAGGCGCCGACATTGTACATCCCGCCGCCGTAGTTGGCTTTGTTGCTGTCGAAGATAACGTTGGTTAGCGTTGGGCTGCATTCCTTTCCGCTGCCGTTTCCATTGCAGAAAAGGCCGCCGCCCAGGGAGTGCGGCCAGACACTGCTGTTGTCGGCATTTCCGGCGGTGATGGTGAAGCCATCGATCACGGCGGCGCTGGTGATGTTCTCGATGGTTACGCCATCCACATACAGCACGTGATAGGAGTTATCTGCGATGTCACCCGGCGTGCCAATATCCCCGCTGAGTACGGTCGAGTTGACCACCCAGTTGCGCTGGCTGCGGGCAATCTCAGTGCCGGCAAATCCGCCATAGAGCTGCACATTGTCCCGCTGGATGCGGAACGAGTGGGTTCGAGCCGTGCCAGGGTAATGCACGCCCTTCTTGACCCAAATCTCATCGCCGCTGACGGCGCCGGTCAGCGCGGTTTGCAGCGTGCAGGCGTTGTCCCAACTGGAGCAGTCGCCGCCGCCCTGCGCCACGGGCGCGGCGTAGCGCACACCGGGATCGGCGTAGATCGCTTGCGGCGCGCCTAATGCCAGCGCGGCCGCCAGGAACAGCCCCGCCAAGAGAAGAGCGATTCCTGCCAACAGGTGGTGAGTGGTCTGGTTCACAGTGTCCTCCGGGTGATTGAAAGGGTCCTCACGGGACAGACAGGGCCAGCGTCAGCCGATAGAGCCTGACGGCAGAAGGAGCAGGCGCTGCCGCCGCAGCGGCGGCCTGCATGGGTGGATGCTCGATTTCCCCTTGCTCCAGATTGTACAATGCGTTACACCCGCTGTCAATCCCCTTTCGCGCAGAAAGCCAATAAGACGGGAGAGTCTCGCCAGAATTCGCGCTCTGCACGCTGACATTTTCAAGTATACCAACCGGCAATGTACAATACTTGCCGCGCTGCCGCGCTTGTAGGTCCGGC
>CAZVGR010000045.1:0-384 GCA_964626845.1 uncultured Anaerolinea sp. | reverse complement strand
TACCAGCCGGACAAAGCCTTGCCTTCGCAAACAATCGTCCGGCTACCAGCCGGACAAAGCCTTGCCTTCGCAAACAATCGTCCGGCTACCAGCCGGACCTACATGATGCCTGCGAGTTGCCATGACTTCCCCCATTCTCATCTCCGGCCTGGTCAACATCGAAACCACCGTGCGGGTCGATGGCTTTCCCATCCCCTACTTCCCGGTGCGCTATCCCTTCTTCGGCGTCAGGAGCACGGTGTCCGGGGTTGGTGTCAACATCAGCAGCGCGCTGACCACCCTGGGTAATGACGTGCGCTTGCTGAGCATCACCGGTGACGACGCGGCCGGCCGGCTGGCCAGGGAGGCGCTGCGCGGCCGCGGCATGGACGACCGCACCGTGCT
>CAZVGR010000044.1:0-39343 GCA_964626845.1 uncultured Anaerolinea sp. | reverse complement strand
CACCCTGAGCGGGTTTGCCACGAAACTCACACTGCCAGAGTCGCCAGCGAAGGGTCTCGGTGCCCATGCGTCAGGGGATTCTTCACTGGCGTTGGCTGCGCTGAAGTCTATTGCGTGCTTGCCACATTGGGTGCGCGTACTCCATTGGCTGTTCGACCCGTTCAGAATGACAGTGCTCACCGTAGTTCGCGGCGCAGGATCTTGCCCATGCCCGAGAGCGGCAGCTCGCTGCGAAATTCGACGCTCTTCGGCACCTTGTAGCGGGCCAGGTGGGCAGCCATGTGGGCCAGGATATCCTCGGCGGTGGCGGTCATGCCCGGCTTCAACACCACGAAGGCCTTGCCCACCTCGCCCCATTTCGGATCGGGCGCGCCCACCACGGCGCACATGTGGACGGCCGGGTGCTTGTAGAGCGCGGCCTCGATCTCGGCCGGATAGACGTTCTCGCCGCCGCTGATGAACATGTCCTTCTTGCGGTCGACGACGTAGAAATACCACTCGGCGTCGTAGCGCACGATGTCGCCGGTGTGGAACCAGCCGTCGGCGTCCAGCACCGCGGCGTAGGCCTCCGGGTTCTGCCAGTAGCCGGAGGAGCGGCTGGGGCCTTTCAGCACCAGCTCGCCGGGCTGGTTGGGCCCCAGCGGCTGGTTGTCGTCGTCCACCACCCGCACGTCGACGAAGTAGTTGGGCCGGCCGATGCTGCCAGCCTTGCGGATGGCGTCCTCGGGCGGCAGGGCGAACAAGCCCGGCCCGAACTCGGTCATGCCGAAGCCCTGCTTGAAGCGGATGCCCTTCTCCCGCGTGTACTTCTCCACCAGCGGCACGGGCAACGGCGCGCCGCCGCTGGTGCAGAAGCGCAGGCTGCTGAGATCGGCCTCTTCCCAGTTGGGCGCGGTGGTCAGCATCTGGTACATAGTAGGCACGGCCGCGAAGACCGTGGCCCGGTAGCGCTGGAGGAGGTCCAGCACCTGGGCCGGGTCGAACTGGCGGGTCAGCACCGTGGTATTGCCGAAGATCACCTGCGACGACAGGTAGGTGAACAGCCCGCCGGCGTGAAAAAGCGGGAAGACGTTGACGTAGACGTCGTCGTGGTGCAGGTCGTGGATCACCGTGTTGAGCACGTTCCAGCAGATCATACGGTGGCTGATCATCGCGCCCTTGGGCAGGCCGGTGGTGCCGCCGGTAAAGAGGAGGCAGGCGATGTCTTCTTCGGTGAGGGCTTCGCAGGTGATTGGTAGATTGGTAGATTGGTCTAGGGTGGATTGGTAGTTGTGGCTGAAGGGGAGGCCGGGGCCGTCCAGATGCAGAAAATTGTCAATGTTCAATGTCCAATTGGCAATTGTCAATGGGCTCGGACGCGCGCCCTCTGCATTGACAATTGAACGTTGACCATTGGACATTGACAATTTGATCTGAGCGATAGCGTCCTTGAAGTCGTCGGAGAAGAGCAGCGCCCTCGGGGTGGTCAGTTCGATGAGGCCGGCCAGCTCGCGCCAGTGCAGGCGCCAGTTGAAGGGGGTGTGGATCGCGCCCAGCTTGGCGCAGGCGTAGAACAGGTCCAGGTGCTCCACGCCGTCGCGGGCCAGGATGGCCACCCGGTCGCCCTTCTGCACGCCGGCCACATCCCGCAGCCAGTTGGCCAGCCGGTTGGCGCGCTCGTTCATCTGGCGAAACGTCAGCTCCAGCGCGGGCGTCTTGCCGGCGTCGATGATGGCCAGCTTGTCGGGGCTGTAGATTTGTCGTCGTCCGAGATAATCGCCAATGTACATGGTTGGCTCCACTTGCTTGCCTGCTGATGGCAATTGCGCTATACTGACCTTGACAGTTTCGGTGCCGGGCACTCGGCACTGGGTGTAACGTATGCCCTAAGCATGGTGGGACACTTGAAGCGACCGCCGAGTGCCCGGCACCTGAAGTATCGCCTGCATATCATATCGAGGTGGACCATGATCCAGGAAAGAGTGCGGTTAGGCCAAACGCTGATCCTGCCACGCAAATGGCGGGAAACGATCCGCGCTGCTGACGGCGATGAGGTCACGGTGTTTTATCACAGAGATGGCATCCTTATCGTTAAGAACCCGGAAGCGGTTGAGCAGTCGCTGCAAGCCTTCACCGAGTCATCCACGTCCTCGTATGAACGAGCGCTGGCCCACATCCGTGAGCTGGCCGCCGAATACGAGACATCGCCACTGGTGCAGTTGGCCTCGCAGTACACCGGCCCTGACGAAATGTCGCCGGAGCTGGAGGCGCTGTATCTGGAGGCCCATCTCGAAACCTTCGAGTCGCACTTGCCTCCGCTTCAAGAAGGCACTATCATCGAGTTGCCTGAAAAGTTCCTGGAATACCTCAGGTCAAAGGGCTACCATGAGTGAGGCACTCTACCAACTCACCACGAAATCCGGTATCTACCAGGGCGACATCTATCGGTATCGGCCCGTGCCGTGGCTTTCGCCGCCGGTGTGGATCATCGAGTACATCAACTGGATGCAGCGTTCGGCTTCGCTCCGACTAAGCAACCTCAGCGATGCTTTCTTTGATCGCATACGCGGCAACCAGGAATTCGTGCTTGCCGAGGCAAAGCTACGTTATGTGATCATTCTCTATCTTGCTATGCCTACTGATGTGACGGCGTCGGTGGTTCCAGTCTACTCCTTCGCAGATCACAAGAACCAGACCTTTCTGCAAGCAGTGGAACAGGGTCGCATTCGCGAAGCCATCTTTCTACCCGAAGACGATAGGCTCGGCATCCGCAAATCTTATGCTGACCTCAGCCAGGTTCAACCGATGAATACCCGTTTTCTGAGCGACGATGCCAAGGTTGGACGGCTTTCGGCAACGGCCTGGCAGGCAGTGCTGGTGAAGTATAGCCGCTGTCTGGCAAAGCGCTGATCATCTTTCGATTGCCTGCACCAAATCCCATTTATTGCCGTAGATGTCGTAGAACACGACCACAGTGCCATAGGCTTCCTGGCGCGGGTCTTCGGCGAAGCGGACGCCGTGGGCCTGCATGCGCCGATAGTCGCGCCAGAAATCGTCGGTGTGCAGGAAGAAGGCAACCCGGCCGCCGGTCTGGTTGCCGGCGTGATCGGCCTGCTCCGGCGTCGCAGCCTGGGCCAGCAGCAGCCCGGCGCCCCGTCCACCAGGGGGAGCGACCACCAGCCAGCGCTTGTCGCCGCTCAACGGCGTATCCTCGACCACAGCGAAGCCCAGCGCATCCACAAAGAACGCCAGCGCCTCATCGTAGTCACGCACCACCAACGTCACCAAAGCAATCGACCGCTCCACAATCACCTCGCATCTTCACAGCGCACCAATCTACCAATTTCCCAATCTACCCATCACCAATCCACCGACTTCTCCTCAAACAACCGCCGCACCGCCGGCCAGAAGATATCCGGCCGCTCCATGTAGGTCATGTGGCCGCTGCCGGGTAGAATGATCTGGCGGGCGTTGGGCAGGATCTCCAGCAGCTTAGCCTGCTGCCAGGGCGGGATGGCCCGGTCCTGGTCGCCGGTCAGGATCAAGGTCGGCGTGCGGACGTGGCGGTACAGGTCGGGATCGGCGTCGATGCGGGCGAAGAACGGGTTCTGCGCCTCGGTCAGGCGCACCAGGCAGTATTCCTTGCCGTGATAGTCGGCGTAAAAACTCTGGCGCATGCGCTCCAGCTTGTCGCCGTACAGCCGGCCGGCGAAGGCCTCGCCGAAGATCTTCTCGTACATGTAGTGCGTGTAGATCTCGAAGGCCGGGTCGGGCGACCGGTAGAACAACAGCGACAGGTCCTGGTACATCTGGAACTGCGTCTCGCGCGTCAGCAGGATGCCTGACAGGGTCAGCGTGTGCAGCCGGTCCTGGAACAGCCGGCCTAGCTCGGCCGCAATGAAACCGCCGTAGCTGACGCCGACCGGGTGGATGCGTTCGATGCCCAGCGTGTCCATGACGCGCACCAGGTATTCGGCGAAGGCGTCGATGCCATACGGCTCGTCCTCCTGCGACGATTTACCCTGGCCCAGGTAGTCGTAGAGCAGCACATCATAGGCCGGCTGCAGCTCCGCCAGGTTGCGATACCAGCCGCGGGTGGACATGGCGACGCCGTTGAGCATGACCACGACCTCGCGCTGGCCCTGGCCGAAGTATTCCCAATAGACTCGGCGCGCGCCGTCTTGCACTTGCAAGAAGCCGCTGCGGTTGGGGATGATGGCTGGTTTGGTGGACATTGCTCTGTTTGTAGAACGATTTGGAAAATCGTTCGGCAGTTCGTCGTGCTCAGAAGACGATTTTCCAAATCGTCCTACAAGGCGCCTGTCAGATGGGCGTGAAACGCTGCGTTGAAGTCGTCCGGCTTTTCAATAAACGGCACGTGACCTGCCTCCTGGATGATCACTTCCTGATAGCGGCCGCCGGCGGCGGCGTATTGCTCCAGCACGGCCCGCGTCTGGCTGATCATCGGCTGCGGCGGGTAGACGTCCATGCCCGGCCAGCCGGGGATCGCGCCCATGGAGCCCAGGGTGCCGGGGCAGGAGAGCGACGTGTCGCCCACGGCCAGGTCATGGCTGCCGCGCACCCACAGCACCGGCGGCTTGGGCCGGGCGGCCAGCAAGCGCGGCACGGCCTCGGCGACGTGCTTGGGCGATAGCGCGTTGGCTGCGCCCCAGACGCCCGGCGCCACGAAGGGCCAGTTGGCCGAGGGAACGAAGTCGCCGGGGTTGTCCTGCGGTCCCAGGTGGGTGGTGAACATGGACGATAACAGATCTTCCTCACGCGCGGGGATGAAAGGCGGCTTGACCAACAGGGTGCGCAGGGCCAGGCGGGGCGAGAAGCGGCTATCCATGCCCCGGTCCTGCTCGGCCAGCCGCTTGATCAGCTCCGGGTTGGACAGGCCGCCGCCGGAGCCAGCAAAATCAGGCCAGCAGGGCGTCCCGTCCACATCCCTGGTGCCGCCGAAGCCGTAGGGCGATCCGGTGTCTACGACGGTTGCCGTGACGAAGCGCTGCGGGTAGTCGGCCAGCAGCCGCCAGACCACCACGCCGCCCAGCGAGTTGCCCACCACGTGGGCCTTGTCGATGCTCAGCGCGTCCAGCAGCGCCACCGCGTCGTCGGCCCAGTCGCCCGCGCCGCGCGTGGCGTCGACCTTCTTGTCCGCGTCTGCGTCGCCAAAGCCGCGCTGGTCCGGCGCGATGCCGCGGACTCCGGCTGGAAGAGCCACCATCGTCTCCTCCCACCAGGTCGCCGACGAGGCGTTGCCGTGCAGAAAGAGCACAGGCACACCGTCGTCCGGCCCGCTGAACAGCACGCGCGTCGTAATACGCTCAGTCGTGATCATCTTGGGCGTAACGCCCGGCAAAGTTGGGATGGTCATGGGTACCTCATGCTCGGAAAGGACTGACAGTGCTGCTCGGCGGGCAGACACACTTCCACGCGTACAACAATCTTGACGTGCAGACCAGCACTGTCAGTCCTGCGCGCTACGGCATCCGCAACGCCGCGCCTGCGTAGTTGTAGCCGACGCCGGAGCCGACCAAGGCCACCAGGTCGCCCGACTTGACCTTGCCGTGCTCAATTGCGCTGTCCAGGGCCATGCCGATGCAGGCCGAGCCGGTGTAGCCCCATTCTTCCATGACCCAGTGCGTCTTCTCCAGCGGCAGGCCCAGGTCCTCCATCACCAGCTTGATGGACGGCAGGCGCACCTGGGTGAAGATGATCAGGTCGATGTCCTGGAGTCCGAAGTCGCCTCGCTCGGCCAGCAGGCGGGCGATCTTGGGCCAGTTGATGTGGTTGACGTCGGGCGGGTAGCGCTGGAGCAGCCGCACGTTGGTCCGGCCGGCCTGCACTGCGTCCACCGTGGCCGGCTCATACGTGCCGCCGCTGTACAGGCCCCAGTGCTGGTGATAGGCGCCGTCCGCGATGTAGGCCGACGAAAGGAAGCCCGGCTTGTCGTCGGCCGCCAGCACGGCCGCGCCCGCGCCGTCGCTGTAGAAAAACGAGACCACGTCGACCGGATCGGCCAGCTTGCTCATCATGTAGACGCCGATCACCAGGACGTAGCGCATCCACGGATTGGCAGCCAGCAGGCCGGAGGCGGTCGCGATGCCGGTGGGAAACGACGCGCAGGCGCAGCCGATGTCATACGTGCCGGCGTTGACCGCGCCCAGCTTGTGCTGCACCACGGTCGAGGTGGCCGGCGTGATGTAGTCGGGTGTGTCGGTGCCCAGCAGGATCATGTCCACCTGGTCGGCGCGTATGCCGGCCTTGTCCAGCGCGGCCTGCGCGGCCCGCACGGCAATGTCCGACGCGGCCCAGTCGCGCGGGGCCAGCCGGCGGGCGCGGATGCCAGAGCTGTCCTGGAAGGCGTCCACCACCTTGGCCAGGTCGGGGTTGGCCGCGCTGACCTGCGCCTTGAGCATGTCGTTGCTGTGTACGGTCTCCGGGACGTAGCGTCCCGTACCGATGATGGTTCCGTAGCGTGTCATCTTCAACTCCAAATGCCTACGCCTGTCACCCTGAGCGGGTCATACACGTGACTCGCTCTACGTCGAATCGCCAGCGAAGGGTCTCGGCGTCATGTACCACGGGATTCTTCACTGGCGTTGTGTGCGATCTAGATGATCGCCTGCTTGAGAACGTTGTGTGCGCTTACCACTTCGGCCGTTTGACCCGTTCAGAATGACAACGCACAGCCTCTACTTTCCGACAAAACGCCGCTTCAACTCCGCCTTCATCACCTTGCCATAGGGCGACACCGGCAGCGCGTCGACGAAGGCCACCTGCTTGGGTACCTTGTAGCGCGCCAGCCGACCGGCGCAGAACTGGCGCAGCTCGTCCTCGCTGGCCGTGCGGCCGGTTTTAAGCACCACCATCATCAGCCCCACCTCGCCCCATTTGGGATCGGGCAGGCCGATCAGCGCGGCATCCTGTACGGCGGGGTGATCGCGAAAGACCTTCTCGACCTCGGCGGCGTAGATGTTCTCGCCGCCGCTGATGATCATGTCCTTGAAGCGGCCGGCGATGGTGTAGAAGCCCTCGTCGTCCACGCGGGCCATGTCGCCGGTGTGGAACCAGCCATCCACCAGCGCCTGGGCCGTGGCCTCCGGGTTCTGCCAGTAGCCGCTGCAGACGTGCGGGCCCTTGATCAACAGCTCGCCGGTCTCGCCCACCGGCACGTCCAGCCCGCTGGCCGGATCGACCAGCCGCATCTGGCTGTGGAAGATCGGCTTGCCCACGGAGCCGGTTTTGCGGAACGACTCTTCGTCGGTCATGCTGAAGCAGTTGGGGCCGACCTCGGTCAGGCCGTAGCCCTGGCGGAAGACCACCGGCTGCTGCGCCCGCCAGGCCTCGACTAAAGGCACGGGCAATGGGGCGCCGCCGCTGATGAAGAAGTGCACCGCGCTGAAGTCGGCCTGGGCAAAGCCGGGCGCGTCCAGCCACATCTGGAACAGCGTTGGCACGCCCAGAATCACGGTGCAGCG
Source organism: uncultured Anaerolinea sp. (assembly GCA_964626845.1). Lineage (GTDB taxonomy): Bacteria > Chloroflexota > Anaerolineae > JAAEKA01 > JAAEKA01 > JAAEKA01. The sequence goes on along the minus strand of CAZVGR010000044.1, from coordinate 31,880 downwards.
CTCGTCTTGGATCACCCGCAGCGACTGTTCCGCGTCGAAGGCACGCGCCAGGATGATGCGGCCGCCGGCGTAGAGCAGCGGCGTCAGAAAAGCGAACAGTCCGCCGGCGTGGAACAGCGGCGTCAGCACGGGCGACACGTCGCGCTCAGACAGGCCCCAGCTCACCACGGTGTTGATGCAGTTCCACAGGATCTGGCGATGGGGCAGGATCGCGCCCTTGGGCCGGCCCAGCGTGCCCGACGTGTAGAGGATGCAGTAGGGCGATTCGCCGTCCAGCGGCGGGTGGGCCGGCTCGGCCGGCGAGGCCGCGGCCAGGCTGGCGTTATAGTCCAGTGCGCCCGGCACGTCGGCCCCGTCCAGGCTGACGACGTGCTGGACGCCGGCCGCCGCCTGCATCTCAGCCCACACGCCGGCGAACTCCGGCCCGACCAGGATCACGCTGGGCGCACAGTCGTTGACGATATAGCTCAGCTCGGCCGCGGTCAGCCGCCAGTTTAGCGGCGCAAAGATCGCGCCGATCTTGGCCAGGCCGTAGAACAGGTCCAGAAAGACGACGCTGTTGTGCGCCAGGATCGACACCCGATCGCCGGCCTGCACGCCCAGGCTGGCCATGGAGTTGGCCAGCCTGCAGGCGCGGGCATTCAGGTCGGCGTAGCTGAAGCGACGGCCGGTTTCCAGCTCCAAGAGCGCCTCGCGGTCGGGCGTGAGGTGGGATCGGTGGGTGAGCAAGTCGGCGGCGTGCATACGGATTCCGGAGAATGGTCAATGTTCAATTGTCAATGTTCAATTGTCAATGTTCAATTGCCAATGGGGAGCGGCAATTGACAATTGGACATTGACCATTGACAATTGAACATTGTTCACTGGCTGTTGCGACGGGCGGTTTGGATGCTGCTGTTGATGATCCTACTGAGTTCGACACATTCGATAAGGACAGGCTGGCCGCGTGCTTCGGGCGACATCTTGCTGCGCAGCGCGATCTTGAGCCAAACAGCAGACTCGTTGAGTTCTTTCAGACAGATACCGAGCTTGTGTACAAAATCGCGTGTACTTTCAGCGCCGCGCGCCTCTGAGTAGTGCGCCGCAGGCGCCGTGCCGCTGCGGACCAACTGTCCGGCCACATGACGGCCAGCCACGGTTGTGGGCAACCCGGCGCACAGGTTGATGATCATTACTGCGAAGTCAATCAGCCGTTCCTCGATATCGTCCCCTCTTGCCATACCAGCCTCCTCGCGCCTCCGTCATTGACCATTGACAATTGCCAATTGAACATTGACAATTCCTCAGGTTCCGACGACAATCCCGCCATCCACCCGCAGCACCTCACCAGAGATGTAGCTGGCTTCATCCGACGCCAGGAACAGATACGCGTTGGCGATGTCGCGCGGCTCGCCCATGCGGCGCAGAGGGACGCGGGCAGCCATGTCGGCCAGCACTTTCTCGGGCATCTGGAGAACCATCTCGGTGAGAATGAAGCCGGGGGCGATGGCGTTGACGCGTATGCCGTTGCGGCCCAGCTCGCGGGCCCACACCTTGGTCATGCCCACCACGCCGGCCTTGGTGGCCACGTAGTTGGTCTGGCCGAAGTTGCCGTCCAGGCCGACCACCGAGCTGGCGTTGAGAATGACCCCGCGGCCCTGGCGGATCATCACCGGCGCGACGGCCTGGGTGCAGTTGAAGACGCCCTTGAGGTTGACGCCGATCACCAGGTCCCAGTCGGCCTCGGGCATCTGCTTGACCAACTCGCCCTCCTTGACCACCACCAGCCGGCCGTCGCGCAGCACGCCCGCGTTGTTGACCAGCACGTCGATGCGGCCAAAGCGGGCGACCACATCGTCGATCCAGCGCTGCACGTCTTGCCGGTCGGCCACGTTGACCTTGTAGAAGGCCGCCAGCCCCAGTTCGCTGGCCACGGCCTGGCCCAGTTCTTCCTTCACGTCGCAGATCACGACGACCGCGCCCTCTTCCTGGAAGCGCTGCGCCGTCGCCTTGCCAATGCCGGCTGCTCCGCCGGTGATGAGGGTAACTTTGTCTTTGAGACGCATCTCAGTGTCCTTTCTGGTAACATCAGATCGGCCACGAATTACACGAATTGAACGAATTTTCCTCTTCGTGAAATTCGCGAAATTCGTGGCTACTCAGGGCTTCCCCATTGCACGACACCGGCCGCCCAAACATAGCCAATGCCCGCCGCGACGATGGCCATCAGATCGCCATCCTTCAATCGACCGGCGGCCAGACCCTCGCGAATGCTGAACATGGCGTCTTGCTCGCCGGTGTGGCCGATGGCGCCCAGGTAGACCGACTGCTCCTCGGTCAGGCCCAGCCGCTCCAGCATCTCCTTGTGGCCGGAGGGCTTGATCAGGATCATGTTCAGGTAGTCGATGTCGCTGCGGGTGTACGGCGCGCCGTTGGGCTTGCGGCCGCTTTTGCGCAGCGCCTCGTCCACGCAGCGCAGCCAGTTGTCCATGCTGACCGCGTTGAGCCGGTTCTTCATGGCCTCCGGCTCCACCAGGTCGAAGTAGAACAGCTCGGGGGGCAATCCGTTGTCGCCGGCCATGGCCTGCGGCGTGGCGAACTGCGCCGTGCCGCTGGCGGGGATGACCACGTGCTTGCTCATGCTGCCGTCGACGATAATGTGCGAGCCCAACACGTGGTTGCGCGGCCAGCCCTTGCGCAGCAACATAGCCCCGGCGCCGGTCGCAATGTTCCACATGAACGAGGTGCGGGGGTTGCGAAAGTCGATGAAGTCCGAGACCCGGTAGCCGCCCGCGATCAGCACCGTGTTGATCTCCGGGTCGGCCAGCATCATGTCCTTGGCCATCTTCAGCGCCCCCACCGTCGTCGCACAGCGCATGTGCAGGTCAACGGCCCAGGCGTTGGCAGCGCCGATCTCATACGCCAGGTGGATGCCCGTGGTCCATAACAAGTACTCGCGCCACTCCTCAGTGGTGCATAGGACCACATCTATCTCGCTGGCCGGGATGTCGCTCTGGCTCAGGCAGTCCAACGCCGCCTTGATCGCCATCTCGTTGGGCTGGTCGTCCGGCCCGGCCACGTGCTTGCCGGTGATCCCCATCTTGTCGCGGATTACCCACTCCGGCAGCCCGCTGGCCTCGGCGATTTCGGCCGCGGTCAGATAACTGGGCGGCGAGTATGTGCCTACGCTGACGATGCCAACCGACGACTGATGCTCCGCCATATCCTACTCCTCGCCATCCAACCCAATCATTCCATGAGGGAACGCGCCCATTTGCTGTTCTTCATTCGCTGTGGTATCTCTGGCCACATCCACAAACCGCCCAATGAACCGCAGCGCCTCCTCGATGCGCGTGAAACGGCTCTCCTCGTCGCTCTGAACGTGCCGCACCACCCCGCGCCAGGGCAGGTCGGCATCGCTCTCCTGGGTAAAACGAAGGATGAAGGAGCTGATCACGGTTTCGGACATGGGCGTCACCTGCATCTACGCAGCTTCTGCTTTTGGCGGGAACATGCTACAATCGCGCCGGCTGGCGGTAACTCCGAGGTGCCGGGCACTTGGCTTCGTCATGAGAGGGCTGTTGTGAGGTCACATGCCGGCTGCACACGAAACCAAGTGCCCGGCACCTGAAGCCTTACCTCGACCAGCATAGCACAGCCCAGTTACCGTGGAGTTACAGACGCGCGCAAATTGTCATGCTGAACGGGTCCATCACACAACGTGATCGCAGAGACGCCTTGTCCTGCGCCCAATTCTCATCGCAGGAAGCGCCGCCAGTGAAGCATCCCCCGTCGCATCGAGCAGGGGATGCTTCACTGGCACCGCGTGCGCCCAAGTCTATTGGCTGCTTGCCAATTACCGTGCGCTAACAACGTTGACCGCTCGACCCGTTCAGCATGACAGCACGCCTCGCATCGCAACACAGCCAGTTACGCATCACTCGTTACTCGTTACTCCCCCATGCCTATCCTCCGCACCAAGCTCACCCCACCCCACCTGCCCCGGCGCACGCTGGAGCGGCCGCGGCTGACCGCGCGGCTGGCCGAGGCGCTGGACCACCGGCTGACCGTTGTTCACGCCGAGGCCGGCTACGGCAAGAGCACCGCGCTGGCCCTCCTGGCTGCGTCCGGCCAGCCCACGGCCTGGCTGCACCTGGACGCCGAGGACGCCGAGCCGCTGCTGTTCATGCACGGCCTGCTGGCCAGCCTGCGCCTGGCCCTGCCTGGCCTCTCCGACGCGCCTGAGGTGACGCTGGAAGCCAGCAGCACGGCCGGCGGCGAGGCCCGCTGGGCCGCCGCGGTCGACGCGCTTGTGGGCGAGCTGGATGCGCATTTGAGCCAGCCGCTGCTGCTGGTGCTGGACGACGCCCACCACATCGCCCGCGCGCCGCAGATTCTCGAGGCGCTCAACCGCTTGCTGGAGCGCGGCCCCTTCCACCTGCACACCGTGCTGGCCACGCGGCTGCCCATGCCGCTGCCTTCGCTGCCGGCCTGGCGTCTGCGCGGCGAGGTGTTGGAGATCGACCGCGCCGACCTGGCCTTCACCCCCGACGAGGTGGCCGCGCTGTTCGATCAGCATTACGGCGTCGCCCTCACCCCGGAGCAAACCGCGCGGCTGGCCGAGCAGACCGAAGGCTGGGCCATCGCGCTGCCGCTGATGTGGCAGAGCAGCAGCCGAGAGCGGGCCGCGGGCCGTCCCCGCCCCCCCGCCGCAGCCCGGCCCGACGACCTGTTCAGCTACCTGGCCCACGAGGTGCTGGCCCAGCAGCCCCAGCCGGTGGTCGATTTCCTGCGCCGGACGGCGGTGCTGCGGGAGCTAAGCCCGCAAGTCTGCGATTGTTTGGTGGGCCGCAGCGCCCCCAATTCCAGCTCAAGCCGGATCCATGATCCGGCGGCGTTCGCAGCCACTGCCGGGCGGATCACGGATCCGCCCGGAGCGGGTGACGGAGCGGGTGAGGAAATCCTCAAGAGCTTGTTGGAGAGTGGACTGTTCGTGGTGAGCCTGGGCGAGGGGCATGCACGCTATCACCACCTGTTTCAGCAGTTCCTGCTGCACCAGTTGACGCCGGCTGAGGCGCAGACCGCGCACCGCCAGGCCGCGGCCTGCTATCTGGCCCAGCAACAGCCGGGGGAGGCGCTACATCACCTGCTGGCTGGCCAGGCCTGGGACGAGGCCGCGCAGGTGCTGCGCTCGCTGGGGCAGGAGATGGTGCGCGCGGGCCGGCTGGACACGCTGGCCGCGGCCATCCACGCGCTGCCGCCCGACGTGCTGGAGCGCCACCCGCCGCTGCTGGCCTACCTGGGCGACGTGGCCCGGCTGCACAGCCGCTTCAACGAGGCGCTGGGCTGGTACCAGCAGGCCGAGACCCACAGCCGCGCCCAGGGCGACCTTCAAGCGGCCGGCCAGGCCCTGCGCGGCCAGGCCAGGGTCTACCTGGACACCGTCAACCCCACCCAGGCGGAGCATCTGTTGCAAGAAGCGCTGCGCCTTTCCGACGGCCAGGAGGACCGCGAGACCCGTATCCGCCTGCTGGAGCTGCTGGCCGAGAACCGGCTCAACCTGGGCCGGCTGGAGGACGCCGAGCGCTTCCAGGCCCAGGCCGCGGCCCTGCGCGACGAGGTCAGCAGCGAGGCCGAGCTGGCCGTGCGCGTGCTGGTGCGCACCGGCCGGCTGAGCGAGGCGCGGCTGATCCTGGAGGAGCGGGCCGAGGCCGAGCGCCGTTCACCCGTGCTGCGCCCGCGCGCCCACCGCGAGACCACCCTGCTGCTCTCGCTGCTGCTGGCCTTCCAGGGCGACGGCGAGGCCGCGCTGCGCACGGCCGTGGAGGGCACGGAGCGCGGCCAGGCCCTCAGTTCCCCCTTCATCACCGCGGTGGGTTTCATGCGCCAGGGCCACGCCTGGCAGTTGCAGCCCGCCTCCGACGCTGCCGAGCAGGCCATCCGCTGCTTCCGCGACGCCATCGCCATCGCCGAGGACCTGGCCGTGCCGCGGCTCAAGGTCGAGGCCTTTTGGGGGCTGTGCCGCGCCTACGGCTTCGCCGGCAACCTGCCGGCCGCCGAGGCCGCCGCGGCCCAGGGCATGGCCATCGCCCAGCAGACCGGCGACGAGTGGGTGACCGCGCTGATCCGGCTGGCCATGGCCGGCAGCTACGTCTTGGCCGGCCGGCACGACGACGCCGGCCCCTTATTGACCGAGGCCGCCGCTGCCTTCCGCGAGTGCAGCGACGCGTTCGGCGAGACCGCCACCCGCCTGTGGCAATGCCTGCTCTGGCAGGCCACGGGCGACGATACGCGGCTGGCGCGCGGGATCGACGATCTGCTGCGGCCGGCCAGGGATCACGGCTACGACTGGCTCTTCCTGCGACCGACCCTGCTGGGGCCGCCCGACCCGCGGCGCATTGTGCCGCTGCTCTTGCGCGCCCGCGCCGCAGAACGGCACCGGTCGTACGCGGCCAACCTGTTGGGGCGGCTGGGCCTGGCCCGGCTGGAGCTGCACCCCGGCTACCAACTGCGCGTGCAGACTCTGGGCGCGTTTGCCGTCTGGCGAGGCGCGGAGGCGGTCGCCCCGCACGAATGGCGCCGCGACAAGGCCCGCCAGCTCTTCCAGTTGCTGCTGACCCGGCGTCGAAGACTGTTGGAGCGCGACCAGATCGTGGAGCTGCTCTGGCCCGGTTTGGACGCAGAGACGGCCGAGCGCGACTTCAAGGTCGCGCTGAGCACGCTGTACCGGGTGCTGGAGCCGGCCCTGCCCGCCCGCGCGCCCTCGGCCTACGTGCTGCGCGAGGGCACGCTGTACGGGCTGCGGCCGGGCGCGGACCTCTTGCTGGACGTAGTCCAATTCGAGCAGGCCGTGGGGGAGGGAGACCGGCTGGCCCGGCAGAAGGACGAAGCATTCATCGAGCGCTACCAGTCCAGCCTGGCGCTGTACGGCGGCGACTTCCTGCAGGACTACCCCTACGACGAGTGGTGCAGCGAGGAACGGGAGCGGCTGTTAGGGCTGTGGCTGCACGCGGCCGACCGGCTGGCCGCGGCCCTGGCCAAGCGGGCGCGCTGGCAGGAGGCGATCGACGTCTGCCAGGCCATCTTGCAGCGCGACGAGTGCTGGGAGCAAGCCTACCGGCTGCTGATGCTGGCTCACGCCCGCCTGGGCAACCGCGCCCAGGCGCTGCGCACCTACCAGCGCTGCGTCGAGCGCCTGCGCGCCGAGCTGGACGCGCCGCCGTCGGCCGCGACGGTGGGGTTGTTTGAGGAGTTGCGGGTGGGGTGACGCCGACCGGGTGGTCGCCAAACGCTTTGACGGCAACGGACGCCGATGGTACAATGCTGCCGGATATTCAAGCCGCCCGTATTGTGGAGTTCGCACGCCCACGCGCGAACCCGGCGCAACGCCAGGTTGAGAAGAGGACGAGATGCAACAACAGTTTACGGTGATTATCGAACGGGACCCTGAAAGTAACTGGTTGGTGGGCTCTGTGGCCGAACTGCCCGGCTGCTACACCCAGGGGCCGGACATGACCAGCCTGGAAGCGAGTATGCGCGAGGCCATTCAGGTATATCTGGCCACGGTGGAGGAATTGAGCCATTGGGCAACCTAGCATCTGTCCCGACTACGTGCTATTGTGAGTGCGCACCAGCTTGGGCAACCGCGCCCTGACTGTTCATGGCTAAGCGGGCTTCATCGAGCTCCTACGGAGCGTTCTGGCGGATGTTTTTGGACATGGTCAGTATCCACCCAGCATCTTATTGTATGGTCGATTTGACTCGAAGTACGTAGGGATGAAAGGGACTATCTACGGGCATGTTGATTTCGTCTCCGTGCAGAAGTCCATGTAAAGCTTGGACAAATTCCCATTCAGCGTGCTGTTCATCCTCATCAAGAGCAAACAAAACAGTCATCAAGTGAAGGTTCACGGCAAGAGCTGGAACAGTGCCATCAAGGGCGTGAATGACAGCATCAACCAGGTTGTTCGCCATAACCGCTGGCATCGTGCATCCAGGCACAGCATCGATCTCGCTAAGTACTTCATCTGGATAACCCGGTCCCATTCCCAACTCTGCTCTCTCCTGTAACAATGTCAATAGCTCATCTACAGCGCGGTCGTGATGACCCATCAGATGCAACAGCTTTGCATGGTCAGATCTAATCACGTGTGTCACAAAATCAGGCACTTGGTCACTTCGCTGAATCGCTCCAAAGCTATCCTCAAAGAGGCTGTTCGAAAGGTCGTATCGGCCCTCCGACTGATGTATTAGCGCAAGCCGATGTAGTATCGTCACTCTCTGAGTGGCTGCATCTGAGTCATCAGATGTCTCCAACACTGCGAGAGCATCCTGATACCATCTTAGCGCATCAGCATGATTTCCTGCATGCTCTGCCGATTTCGCCAAAATGTAATCCGCTTTGGCGACCATGAGTGGGACCCCCCGTCTCTCAAAGTAGTACCGAACCTCAGTGGCATCTGCCTGGATATCAACCGATGGATCCATCGCTTGTAGCGTCTCAGCTTTCGCCAGAATTGTGCTTGCACGATAACTGCGTCTTGGAGACCTAATGAGAAGCTCACTAGCTTTCTCGATTGCACTTTTGGCTGTTCCGGCATCGTGGAGAGCAGAGGCAGACTGGTGAATGTTCACATAAATGTCCGCCATTGCCTCTGCATCTATCGTGCCTGCCCACTGGAGTAACCGAAGACTCAATTGTCCCACCGCAATCACTTGATCATGACGGCCAAACTGCCTCAAAGTGCCTTGATGGTTGCTCATTGAGTGGAGAAATGTCCGGGCCAACTCCTTGGTCCAGTTATGGCGTGGGAGGTTTAGTGCAAATTCCACTGCGGCGCTATGGTAATGCCCGGCAACTTCGGGCACTTCAAGGAATCGGGCAGCAATGTTCCCGATTTCTAGCATGGAGTGAAGATAGATTGACTTCTCAGCATCACTTGGAATATCGTATGCCGCAATTGAGCTACATGACTTATGAAGCGCCTCAAGAGCATCGGACCAGTTTTCTCCTACGATCAACAGCCTGCCAATACGGTAATAAAGATGCCCGTCTCCACACCCCAAATCTCTCCAATCATTTTCCGTGTACTTTGAACGCCACCAAGCATCGGAGGCTTGCTTTGCGTTCAGAGCACGGCGATACAAACTTAACGTGTTGCCATAGTCTACCCAAGGTCTTAGGAGCGGTATCGTCTCCTTTCGTTCGTTCTCAGCAAAATCAGATTCTCCTAACCTCGAATAATAGCTGGGACTTGCATTCAAGAGAGCTTGGATAGTATCATCTATAAAACCCTCGTTCTCAACGCATACGACTTCGAGCGCGTCAAGGGCGGCTTTGGACACCGCTACACTGCCAGCTTCAATCCTCTGGAGAAGCGATGATCTCACGCGCTGCGTAATTACGTCGAGATTTGCTGCAAGGCAACTGCCTATGATTCTCGAAAAACCACAGCTTACGCCACCATACGCCTCTGCCCTGGACCGATCCAGGGTTGCATCCAGTAGGTCACAGGCTTCTTCGATTTGAGAGATGTCAAGGTCCCGCAGATTACGTGCAACATAGCCTCCCAGACCATATGCAGCGCCATCCGATGCAGCTAACGTTCCTTTAGCAACATACTCCCTGAGGAACCTGTAGGCAGTCTCGTTGCCGACTAGGCCAAGCACAAAAAGCGCCCATCTAGCGCTGATTGCATCTGACGTAGTCTCGATGAACTCAATAAGATCGCCAGTAATATCGCGATAGTCCTTCAGTTGTGGCGCTTCGCCCTCGCTTGGTCGAGACATATTGTATCGCCTGATAAGTTGTGCCGCTATCGGGCACACAATACGGAAACCAGATGCGATTTGTCGCTCCACATGTCCCATTCTTAGTAGCAGCAGATCTATTCGATCTCGTGCTGCTAGATTACCGGCGATTTGCAGTTTTACCCAAGGTTGCTGGATCTCAGAGTCAAGCTTGAAATCCTCCAAACGACTTACAAGGAGTTGATCCGTCCACCCTCCCCTTTCGTCATATTGGTTCTCAATCAACGTCCTCCTGCACTCGAATGTACCAATCTCAGCCAATGCCTGAGCCACGTGATCTGCTACAAAACGGAAGGTGCGGAATCCGATGCCGCTCATGGCCCAGTAACCATCGTCTCCAATTGCAGCACATAAATACGGCACCGCTTCCGGAAATCTCCTTTCACCTAGCGCGATAGCGAGATATGCACGAACCGGGTGATGCGGATGAGATAAGAGGACTCTGCCTAATTGAGCAGCATCAGATGCACGGTTTAGCTTCAGAATTGCAATTGCAATCGTGGTCGACACATCTGGATGATCAGAGTAAATGGCTTCAAGTAGCCTCGGCACCGTCCAACCACCAAGATTGCTGATGTACTGCGCAAACCAATTCTCACGTAGCCATCCACCGCTGTTTGGTTTGTCGTGCAGATAGCGTGCACTGAGATCAAGCACTTCCAGAATTGCGTCCAGAGCTTCAAGACTCCTAATGTGTGAAAGTGCTTCAGCAGCTTCAAGATAATCACCGAACGGGCCCAATGGGAAACCAAGTTCGTACAAGATCTCGCCATTGATGTCAACTGGCCATTCGCGAACTATCTCGATACGGGATTGAAGGAACTGGATTACCCTACGCTTGTGCGGATTTTCGTCTGTAAGGCGATTCGCTATCTTGGCAAGTGCAATCGAACGATGATACGAAGAACGATTATACTCTCTGGTCTCGGCTTGCGGCTGAACCTTCATTATTACGTCAATCGCTTGTTCATCTCCAATAGCTCCTAGCGTATCAAAAATCCAGTCACTGCCGAATATAGCAGTAGCACGGGAGTTCTCCTCTAACATTATGAGGAGTGCCGACTGAATGACTTCTCGCTCTTTCTCACCGCGAGTCGCCAACAAAGTTAGAGCTTGACGATACTCGTAGCGTAGTAAGTAATCATCGATGTTGTCCAAATCAACACCATATGCACGTAGAAAATCAACGAACAAGAGATGAGGAAACCTATAAGTATCGTCATTGGAATCGAAGGTTAGGATATTGGACTCGCCCAGTACTTCAAGCATTTCTGCGTCAAGCAGCTTCTCAGCAACGACCTTCTCGAGAACGTTCATCTGCACATGATTGCTAACCGAGGACAAGAGACGAATGATTTCGTGCGGCTCGTGATATTTCTTTTGCAAAGATCGGCTCATCGAGAGTCGTTGAACAACCCTGGGCGCGTGCCACATCTGCTTGAAAATGCTCTCAACCACAGACCATTGAGTGAACTCTTGACCATGTGTTGCCTTAAGTGATTGGTGAGGATGCTGCCGGTGACTTTCCAATGCGGCTGAAAGGAAGAATGGATTCCCGGCAAGCTCTGAATTCAGATTGAACCATGAGTCATAACTTGAATTCGCTGCCCCAAGACTCGTGACGAAGTCATCAGCTAGGTGCGCATCCCCAAAAAACGACTGCGCAAACTCAAATACCGTGCGCATATCCAGGGTTTGCAGGGAAGCGACAGGCGTCGAGAAGCTGTCCAAACCTAAGAACCGATAATCTCTTGACGTAAGTACCAACCTTGCGTCGACTTTTTCAACCCAGTCTGAAAGTAAGCGGATATGAGAGAAATCAAGTTCATCGATTGTATCCAAATAGAGAAGGAATCGACGCTCTGCAAGCAAATCGTATAGGTCGTCTCCAGGCCGCAGGAATGACTCCTGTTCAAGTGCTTCTCGAATGAATTTTTCAAAACTATTGGTACTGCTCCCCCAATGGTAGAGATCGACAAACACAGGTAATCCGTGATGTGGATCCTTCAAAGCACTCAAGGCAACTCGAATAGCAAGCTCTCGAAGAATAGTGGATTTTCCAGAACCTGCCGGTCCGACTAGTAGAATTTTTGCCTGCTCATCAACAAGGTCGAATACTCTCTTTGGTTCCGACCGATTGCCTGGAAGCTGTGCCATAGTTGGATAGCACTCAACAAAGTCAAATAGCTTTCGTTGTTGTTTCCTAAGCCGTTGAATGAGTCCTTGCAGATACTTAGTACGCTTGGTTTGGACTCGTTCGTCAAGAGCCGCAACGTAACTAATCGGTACCACAAGCGCTCCAGCAAATCCGCGATCGCTTGCACGGTCAGTTTGGACCCCTATTACTCCGTTATTCCCCACCATCACTGGCGCGCCGCTCATGCCTTTGTAGACTGCCTGCATCTCGATTTCAAAAAGCTCGACGCCATTCATCATTGTCGGCCCCATGAACTTTCCTTGTGCCGACTTATACTCACGCTGCACGTTCTCTTCTTCTGTGTAGCCTACGATCCAGACATCATCAGATGGTCTTACCTCTGTTACCAATTTGACAGAGCTTGGATCAATAGATATTGGTTGTGACGCTTGGAATAGGGCAATATCCGTTGTCGAGTGATGTGCCAATGGCGCGATCTCGTGTAACTGGTTACTACCAAACAACTGGAAGAACAACGCATCTTTTGCCCCAATAGCTCTACTCACTACGTGGGCAGCTGTCACTACGAGCTCACCTTCGGGATCGACAATGAAGCCAGTCCCTAGTACCTTCTGATGCGTGCAAATGATACCGACAAAGGATGGTGTTGAACCCACGTGTCTATCCTCCTAACTCAAGTGATCTATCTTTTGACTTGTATGTCATAGTGACAGATATCTGTGTCTCGCCACTGACTTTCGCCACTACTGCACCGTATTCTCCGGTCAATTTCATCCCAAAGCGAAGTTGAATTTCGTCAGGCGCTGAGGCCTCATCAAGACCACGTAGAGAGTTCGATGTCGCCGTAGCCAATGCTCCTATGGTGCCTAGAGCAGATTGAAATGCATCAGTGGCTTTTCGCTTGATATCATCAACACCGGTTTGTTCGAGAATATATCCATCTGAAGGGTCAGTCTCGAAGAAGATCTCCTGACCGTTTACCTCGACCGCAATGACTCCGGACATATGACACTTCCTCCAAATCAGTTGATAGCGCCGCCAAGTGGCGTGACATGTGAACACGAATGGACGACGGTACTTTCCAGCGCTAAGGTCAGCAAGTCAGCTAGGGGTAGATGTCTTTCGTGCGACTTCATGCACTCGTGGTCCAGCCCTGCGCGTTCCTGTGTGGGTGCGCAGTTAAGGCGTCACTGCTATGCCCTAGCGGCTGGCTGCTGTGCCGCTCATGCGCGGTTAGCGATTCGTCAGCCAACATCATCATGCGCCGCCGTTGGTTCTGGCATAACCCACCAACTCCCGGATCGACTGCCGCAGCACCGCCTCGTAGCTGGCGACCTCTGAGGTGCGCCCCTACGACTGGACACGAAAATCGGCTTAGATAATGAAAAGACGAGGTGGCTTGGCTTGGAGACCTGGCCGTTCTCGCCTTCTCTGGGGGGTTGATCCCATTGTAGGCGAGATTGCCGGAATGTCAAACCAGCTCTGCCGACCTGGCTTGTTGCGCCAGCCACTGGCTCTCGAACTCGGCTGGGGTCAGGTATCCTAATGAAGAGTGAATGCGCTTGCGCATGTAGACCTCATCCAGGAACCGGCCCAATTGCCGATAGGCATCCTGATAGTCGTGATAGTCCGATAGGTCGACCTCCTCTTCCTTGATCGTCCGGATCAGACGCTCGGCGAAGCCTGGCAGAACGGCTTCGCCGACCTCGGCCATGCTGATGCTTGTGCCTTGCAAGGTCTCGATGTAGGCAGAGGCGGCATATTGAACGCCTTGATCCGAGTGATGGATTTCCGGTCGCCGGCCAGTGGCCAGCGCTCGTTGCAGCGCAGTCAGGGTCAACTCCTGGTGCAGCGTTCGGCCCAGATGCCAGCCACGGATCGAGCGAGTGAACACATCCATCACCACCGCCAGGTAAACGAAGTCATCGCGCAGGCGGATGTAGGTGATGTCGGAGACCCAGACTTGCTCCGGTCGCTCGACTTGGAGGCCCAGAACTAGGTTCGGATACCTGGGAAAGCTGTGTTCGCTGTTGGTTGTGCGCCGTTTTCGCCGTGGCGGCTCACCTTTGAGGCCCATTTCGGCCATCAAGCGCCGCACTCGCTTGCTGTTGACGACCAGTTGCTTGTCTCGCCGCAACTGGACAGCGATCCGACGATAGCCGTAGCGAGGCCACTGACCGGCGATCTCCTGAATGGCAACCTTGCAGTCGCGCTCGTCTGGCTCATCGACCTGGTAGTAGAAGGAACTGCGTGGCAAGTCCAACAGATCACACGCCAGGCTCACGCCATAGGTCGGCGCCAGTTCGCTCACGACTGCCCGTTTCTGAGCGACGCTGAGTTCGAGATGCTCAAGGCTTTTTTTGCCGCCTCAAGCTCCATCGTCTGCCGGCCGATCTGCCGCTCCAGCTCGGCGATCCGCTGCTCAGCTTCGAGCAGCCGGCCGTCGCTCTGAAACACCGTCGCCGCATTGGCAAGAAAGGCGGCTTTCCAGTCGGATAGCAACTGCGGTTTGATCTGGTGTTGTCGGCACAGTTCGGCTGCACTCTGCTCGCCGCTGATCACCTTGAGCACCAGTTGGCTCTTGAAATCGGCGGTAAAAGTCCGTCGTCTAGGCATGGTTGCGCTCCTTGTCATGAACATCATAGTTCGGTTAGCTATGTGTCCAAATTTAGGGGCGCAGTACACTCAGCCTGCAAGTCGTCCAAACTGGCCGGCTCGATGGCGTCCGGCGCCAGGTCGAACTCGATGAACTCGGGCCTTAGCGACGATCGGCATCGTCTCTAGGCCGGCGCCAGTTCGCCAATGGTGTCTTCTACCACCTGCCAACGCGCCTCAATGGTGTCGGCGGACAGGTCCGCGCCGCAGGCCCACTCCACGAAGTAGCCGCCGTTGATCACCTTGGCGAACTCGCCGGGCCGGCGCAAGTCCTCGAACGCTTCGTACTTCAAGTACGGGCTGACGTCGAACCGGCCGACGCGTCCATCGTCGGCCACGACGGTCAAGATGTAGTTCCGCTGGGAGCGTACTTCAGCGATTCTCATGACCCTCGGATTTGATCACGGCAGCTGGTTCGTTATCGGCGATGCTCGGCGTTGGCGCCTTGAGGCCGACGCGAAAAGTCGCCCGATCCAAGTCTGCCTGGGTAACCTGAGGATACTCGTCACGATCGTCGTGCGTTACGGTTGATCCCAAGTCCAGACCCGGTTCGTCATCAACCAGGACTACGTCCTGGCTCCAATCGATCTGACCAGCATAGCGATTGGGCCGGCCTTTGCCATAATCCAGATCATATTCCGGGAGCAACTCGTCGGGTACTGTCATACGCTGTCGCCATTCATCCTGGCATGGCTGACCAACTCCTGAAGCGACTGTTCCAGCACCGCCTCGTAGTTCGCAACTTCGGCTTGCAAGTCGTCCAGGCTGGCCGGCTCGATGGCGTCTGGCGCCAGGTCGAACTCGATGAACTCCGGATTGAGGCGGCGAAAGACATTACGGACTGTCTGCACGCGCAAGATGGTCTTGCCGGCCTCGTTGGTGAACACATCCAGCACAACGCCGTGCCAGGAGCGCAGGCGGACGATCTGTCCTACTTGTGGAGCCGATACCATAGTGTGATGATCTCCTCAGCCAGCAGGCTCAGCCGCCTTCAGATCGTAGGCCGCCTGGAGGTTGAGCCAGTACTGCGGCGTCTGGCGCAAGGCGCGACCAAACAGCAGGGCCAGCTCCGCGGTCACCGGCCGCGTGCCCTTGATTACGTGCGAGATGCGCATGGGCGACACGCCGATGGCGCGTGCGAACTGCGCCCGGGAGACGCCCAATTCATCCAGCGTCTCGGCCAGGAACTCGCCGGGATGGATGGCCGGTAGACCGTTGCCAATCATGATGCGGGCCGTTTTCGTGCTGTGCGCACCCTATACCCGACCTTCGTACAGGTCCGCAACAGGAAAACACAACTCGTAATCATGCCAGACCAGATCGCCGTACTGCACCGAAAAGCCAGCAAACTCCTCAGGGGCCAGATATTTGCGGATCATCGGATTGTGTGACCGGCTCAGAAACGGCTCGAAGTCAATCGTGCGCGCTGTGTCATCGCTGAACGTCAGGCGCAACCTGTATCCTCCGGCGTATTCCGCAGCGCTGATGTCCACAACGGCGCCTTCTGGCAAGGTCATCCGATCTTCCGTGTAATCGTCTCGGATGGCACTGGCTTGTGCAGTACGAAGTAGTCGATCCATTTCTCCACAATCTCCTCGGCGAATTCCTCTACCACCGCCCGGAAACCAGCCATCTGTCTCGGCCCCAACGGCCTGCGCCCTCGGACGCTAGAGTAGCGAATGTCCACAACTCGGCCGTTTTCGATGATGAGCTCCGCCTTGCTTTCTGTGCCCTGGTATTTGCCATGCACATGAATGGGCTCATGCTCGTTCGAGTAGAACAGGATGATGAGGCCAAAGTACTCGTACAGCTTCGGCATTTCGCACCTTGAGGTCAGAGATCGATGGCTGTGATCAGCATAGACCCCTTCACTTTACGCTTCATTGCGTAACGGACGATGAAAACACGAAAAGTTCAGGAGGATATTAGCATTGCGAGAGGAAAACGTCAAGCGTTGGTTTTCGCGAATGGCTCGCCACTTCTGGCGTGACACACCAACTCCCAGATCGCCTGCTGCAGCACCGCCTCGTAGCTCGCCACCTCGGCCTGCAGGTCGTCCAGGCTGGCCGGCTCGATGGCGTCTGGCGCCAGGTCGAACTCGATGAACTCCGGGTTGAGGCGGCGGAAGACGTTACGCACCGTCTGCACGCGCAGGATGGTCTTGCCCGCGTCGTTGGTGAACACATCCAGCACAACGCCGTGCCAGGAGCGCAGGCGGATGATCTGTCCTACTTGTGGAGCCGATACCATAGCGTCATGATCTCCTCAGCCAACTCGATAGCCCTGATCGGACTATTGGTGCGAAAGCCATGTTTGTCCAGAACAGCCATCAGGATCCAGTGATCGCCCGATCCATGTTCGGTGTCCACAGCGCTGTCGTAGTGCAGGGATATCTCATTGCCCCTACGTCCACATGAACGGCCGCACGTCGATCAGACGGTGCAACTGCCGCTGGTCTTCCTCCAGCCATTCGACCTCCAAATCGGCCGATTGGCTCATGGCGGCGTAGTACTCCGGGTATTTCTCGCGATCGGGGAAGATCAACCGGCGGTCTGCGGTGAAAATGTATTCCTCTTCCGATTGACCACCAGCGGCTTCGGTGGTATAGTAAACCGTCGCCTGCGCTATTGCAGCGATCCTCCGGAGGTATCATGCCCGACGACCCATTGAACGACCTGAAACAAGACATCGACTACGATAAGCTCATCAGCCAGGCTTCGCCGGCCTTGCAGCGCTATATCCGCACGCTGGAGATGGAGAATGCCCGGCTGCGCCAGGAGTTGCTGGAGTTGCGCCAGGGTGCAGCGCGCCGCCAACGCGCCGAAGTTGCACGCGAAACCAGGACCGAGACGGCCTCACCCACGCTGCCCACCCTACGTTACCCCGACGACGTGATGGTGCTGACAATCACCAGCCGCGGCCTGGCCAAGCGCACCCCGATCAACGACTACTCAACCCAGCGGCGAGGCGGCATCGGGGTATATGACATCCAATCCACGCGCGATGACCTGACGGCGCATCTGGCAGTGACGCGCGCCAGCGCCAGCTTGTTGCTGCTCAGCAGCCGCGGCCGCGCCTTTCGCATCCCTGTGGACAGCCTGCCGCTGACCGAGGTGCGCGGGCGTGGCGCTTCTTTGCCAGAACGCCTGCTGTTCACCGAAGATGAAACAGTAGCGGCCATACTGCCGCTGGACGACGAACAAGACCCGCGCAACACTGTCTTGATCGGCACCCAGAACGGCTGGCTGCGCAGCTTGCACCGCACCTACGTCGGCCCCCGCTTGCAGCCTGGCACACTGCTCAGCGATCCCAAACGGGGCGGCCCGCCGGCCGTGCTGGCTCTGTCCAATGGCGCAGGCGATGTGCTGATGGTGCTGCGCAGCGGGTTAGGCTACCGCTTCCCCGAGCGCCTGATCAGTCGCGAGGGGGTGCGCGGCATCCAGACCCGGCCCGACGACACCGTGATTGGCGTGGTCAGCATTCAGAGCGACGACGATGAAGTGCTGCTGGTGACGGCTGACGGACAGGGCACCCGCCGCCAGATGGCCGGCTTTGCGAACAACAAATCGCCCGGCGGCCAGGGCAAAGTGATCATGAAAAGCGACGCGCTGGCCGGCGCCGCCAGAGTCAGCAGCGGCGACGAGGCGCTGTGCATCAGCGGCTTCGCCAAAATCATCCGCTTTGCTGTGGACGAAGTGCCGGCCAAGGGCGGCAACGTGCAAGGCGTCAGCATCCTGGACACGCGTGGCGACAGCTTAACTGCCGTGGCCGTCCTGTACCCGCCAGCCGCAGACCAGGAGGCGTGATGGCTGTGAAAGGACAAGTCTACGTCCGGCCCCCCGACTCATCGTTCCGGGATGCGCTGGGGCAACAGCCCGGTCAGGCCCCCATTGATGTGGAACTGGCCCAGGCGCAGCATCGCCTGCTGAGAGCTGCGCTGCGCGCGGCTGGCTGGGCTGTGATCGAGCTGCCAGCCGCCCCCGGCCATCCCGACGCCTGCTTTGTGCAGGATGTGGCCCTGCTTTTGCCCGGCCTGGCAATCCTGGCGCGGCCAGCCGAAGCCTCCCGCCAGGCAGAAGTTAGCCTGTTCCGCCCCTTCCTGCCGCCTGACCGGGTGGTGGTAACAATAGAAGCGCCAGCCACACTGGAATGGGGCGACGTGCTGCGCATCGATGACACCCTCTACATCGGCCAGTCGGGGCGCACCAATGCGGCCGGCGCCGCCCAGGTAGCCGCGGCAGTCCAGCCGCTGGGCCTGCGAGTCGAGACGCTGCCCGTGCCGCGCGGCCTGCACCTGCTCAGCGGCGTTAACAGCCTGGGCCGCGGGCCGGCCGGCGATGGCGATCGCACCGTGCTGGTGGCCTGGCCAGATTACGCCCAGATGCCCCAGTTCAACGGCTGCGACCTGATCATCGTGCCCGAAGAGGAAGCGCCAGCAGCCAACTGCCTGGCTTTAGGCGACACGGTTTTGATGCCAGCCGGCTACCCGCGCACAGCTACGCAGATCTGGCAGCGCGGCTACAGGGTGCTCACGGCGCCCCTCAGCGAATATGCCAAAGCCGATGGCGGAATGACTTGCCTCTGTGTGCTTGAATAAAAAAGCTGCCGGGCAGGCGGTTGTCGACCGTCTGCCCGGCGCAAGTATCGGCGCCGGGTGCTTGCATCTGCGCCTGCAACCATGTCTGCCGAGCCCATTCAAGCTATGCACAAGCTGCAAGTGTGCCCGACGCCCCAGTAGTACCCAAACAGACATCCATGCGCTGGCCGCACAACCGTGGATGGAAACAGCAGGCTCGGTCGGAGACCGGCCCGAGCGGTGGATGGCTATTTTCTAAACAGAGAAGGATCGGCCTGTTTAGCGCTCGATACGGAACGATACCTCACCGCGCACGCGGTAGACATCGACTTCGTTGTCCTTCATGCGGATGTCGAACTCCTTGATCCCAATGCGGGTGATGCCACGCAGCGTGGCCCTGGCCTCGGCAACCAGATTCATGGCCGCAGCCTCCCAACTATCAGGCGACTCGCCAACCAGATCGATAATCTTGACGACCGACATGGTGTACCTCCTTGTACAACACAAACTACCAGGGGTGTGATTAGTCTGAAAGCGGTCCGGCGCCAGGCCGGCGCCAGAAACCGCCTCCTCTTGTGAATGATAGCACAGCGACTTTCCCCTGTCAACTGATTTTCGGCTGACTTGCCAGCCGCCTCAGGAGCGGTTATAATCCCGCTATCTCCCGCAGATCTCCGATAGTGTCACAGACAGACCCGGAAGGCAGGCAGGCGCATGACAGTTCTGGCGGTTTTCAGCAACAAAGGTGGGGTGGGCAAAACGGCGACAGCCGTCAATCTTGCCTATCTGGCGGGTCAGGCTGGCGTCCGCACCTTGCTGTGCGATCTGGATTCGCAAAGCTCGGCAACCTTCTATTTCGGCGTCAAGCCGGAGCTGAAGGGCAGCGCCAGGGGCTTCGCCAAAGGGGGCAAGACCGTGTTGCGCAGCGTGCAAGCCACCGCTTACGACAACCTGGACATCTTGCCAGCCGACATCAGCCATCGTAATCTGGTGCTGGCCTTTGAGGAAATGAACCACTCCAAGCGTCGCCTGGCGCAAATTCTGGAGCCCCTGCAAGAACGCTACGCGCTGTTGATTCTCGACTGCCCGCCGACTATCGGGCTGCTGGCCGACAACATCTTCAACGTGGCTGACCGGCTGCTGACGCCGCTGGTACCGACAACGCTTTCCTTCGAGGCGCATCGGCAATTGCTGGCCTTTGCCCGCGAGGAGGGCCACAAAGAAAAGCTGCTGCTCAGCTTCCTGTCCATGGTTGACCGTCGTAAGAAGCTGCACCGTGAGTTGGCCGCAGCCGCCACCGCCGAGTTTGCGGGCATGCTCACTCCGGTCATTCCCTACACCGCCCATGTGGAACGTATGGGCGCCGAGCGCCAGCCTGTGCCAATCTTCGCCCCCCGCTCCGAGGTTGCCAAGGCCTACCACTCCCTCTGGCTGGAAGTAGCTGCACGCCTCTGGCCTGCGCTGAAATAGATCACGCCCAAGCGGCAGTCGCCTCGCCAGGGACGAGAGACCGGGGCTGGTTTTGCCAATCCTCGCCGGTTACGGTATAATCCCACTGCTGTTTTTACTGACTTTCCGCCCCAAAGGCATTCTCATGTCCGAACTCATCACCGGTACAAGCACAGAGGCTTGCCGGCTGTGGACAAACCAGGCCACAGAGAGTTCATGGAAGCGATCCGCTATGCAAAGCTGACATAGCGGATTTTTGATTCTCGCGCCGGGCGCCAGCGCCTCACCAACCTACCAGTTTACCAACCTACCAGTTTACCAACTTACCAACCCGACAAGGAGGTCCCCCCCAATGATTGCAGGATACAACGACCGAGTCGCCCGCATCGACCTGACCACAGGCGATGTGAGCTATGAGCAGCTCAACCCCGATGATGTGCGCAAGTATATCGGCGCCCGCGGCCTGGGCGTCAAGTATGTGCTGGACAACGGCCCGGACGTCGAGCCTTTCTCGCCCGACAACCTGCTGTGCGTCATGAACGGCCCACTGACCGGCACCGAGGTCAAGATGAGCGGCCGGCTGGCTGTGGTGACCAAGTCGCCGCTGACCGGCACCGTCACCGACAGCCACATGGGCGGCTGGACCGCGGCCAAGCTCAAATGGGCCGGCTTCGACGGCCTGCTGATCAAGGGCAAGGCCGCAGGCCCGGTCTACCTCTACGTCGAGGACGGCGAAGTGTCGATCCACGATGCCTCGGCGGTTTGGGGTATGGACACCGATGACGCAATCAAGGTCCTGCAAAGCGAGCGCGGCGAGGACTGCTCCGTGATGGCCATCGGCCCGGCCGGCGAGAATCTGGTGCGCTACGGCAACTTCATGAACGAGAACGAGCGCTCGGCGGGCCGCGGCGGCACCGGCGCGGTAGCTGGCTCGAAGAACCTCAAGGCCATCGTGATCAAGGGCAGCAAGAAGAACCAGCCCAAGCCGGCCGATCGCGTCGCCTTCAAGGAGGCCGACAAGAAGGCGCTGGCTTCGATCATGAACGAGGCCGTGGTGACGGCCCCGCGCAAGGGCGGCCTGAGCGTCTACGGCACCAACGTGCTGATGAACATCGTCAACACGGTGGGCGCGCTGCCGGCCAAGAACTCGATGAGCACCTCATTCGAGTTCGCCGAAAACACCTCAGGCGAGTGGGTCAAGGAGAACATCCTGATCGATGACCCGACCTGTCACGCCTGCCCGGTGGCCTGTAAGAAGGAGTACGAGATCACCGAGGGCAAGTGGAAGGTCAAGGGCGAGAGCTACGAGTACGAGCCCGCCTGGGCGCTGGGCGCGAACTGCCTCAACGGCGACGGCGAGTCCATCGCCTACATGATCAACCAGTGCAACCGCTTCGGCATGGACAGCATCGAGATGGGCAATGTGCTCTCCATGTGTATGGAAGCCACCGAGAAGGGTTTCCTCAACGGCAACGGGCTGGCCTGGGGCGACGCCGACAACATGGCGGCCATGATCGAGCGCATCGCCTACCGCCAGGACGACGTAGCCTGGAAACTGGGCGAGGGCACCTACCGCGGCGCCGTGGCCTTTGGCGACCCCGACATGGCCATGACGGTCAAGGGCCAGGCCATCCCGGCCTATGACCCGCGCGGCATCAAGGGCATGGGCATTGGCTATGCCACCAGCAACCGCGGCGCCTGCCACCTGCGCGCCTACACCCCGGCCGCCGAGATCGTGGGCAACGTGCTGGGACCGGCCGAGGTGGTCGACCGCCTGGCCTGGGAAGGCAAGGGCAAGCTGACCGTGATCTTCCAGAACGTCCACACCATGACCGACTGCCTGGACGTGTGTAAGTTCAGCACCTTCGCCGAGAGCCTGGACAACTTCGCCGAGCAGTTCAGCACCTTCACCGGCATGGAGATGTCGGTGGGCGATCTGCTCACGGCCGGCGAGCGGGTCTGGAACCTGGAGCGCTACTTCAACAACCTGGCCGGTCACGGCGAGGGCAGCGACTACCTGCCCAAGCGCTTCACCACCATACCGGCCGACGGCCAGGGCTCCGAGGGCAACCTGAGCGAGATCGACCTGATGCTGGCCGAGTACTACGCCGAGCGCGGCTGGGTCAACGGCGTGGTGCCGGAGAGCAAGCTGAAGGAGTTGGAGATCATCTAGCGCTGGCTGAGGGAACTCAGGGGAACTGAGGGAACTCGGAGGAACTCAGCTTGAGTGACTGGCTGATTTAACAAGGAAGGCGGAAGAGAACTGTGACGGCTCTCTTCCGCCTCGTTTTTTGCCTGGCGTGTCAAACACCAACTGCTGCCAGCAACCGATCTGAGCGGCCCCTCCACTCATCGACGGCCGCGCGGCCCTCAACCAGGTCCAGCAAGACGCGCGTCAAGGTGTCGTTGACCAGCGCAGGCAGGCCCAGCTTGCGCGCCTGAGCCGCCACGGCGCCGTTCAGCCAGGCCACCTCGGACTGGCCGCGCGGCGCGGGCTGCAGGTCGAAGGTCAGCGATGGCGGCTTCGTTCCCCGCCCACCCACAATGAAGCGGGCCATGAAAGGCCGCACCAGACCCACGGGCAAGCGGCGCACCAGTGACCCGATGAAGGCCATGGGATAGCCGGCCAGCGGCACGGGGATGATGCCCTGCGCCCGCATCACCGCCAACGCCTCGCGCCAGGCCAGCACCTCCAGATTGCCCAGGTCCGGCTGGGCGAAGACCTGCGCCGGGGTGTAGCCTAGAATGGCCGGCTGGGCATTGGCCAGCATATTCATCAACAGCTTGGTCCACTTCAGGGCAGGGCCATCGTCGAAGGTTTGCACGGTGAAGCCAGCGCCGCTAAACAGCGCAGCAACCTGCGCGGGCTGTCCCTCCCCGCGCCATGGGGCCACGGCCAGACGGTGCGAGGCGCGCGCCACCTTGACATGGCCGGGGCCAAGCACCTCCACAGGCGTGGTCAGAGAACCGGCCAGGAGGGGCGAGGCCAACGCCTCCGCCAGAAGATCCTCGTTGCCAATGCCGTTTTGGATGCTTAAAAGCGGGGTGGTTGCGGGCAGAAAAGGCGCCAAATCAGACGCTGCGTCCCCGGTGTGATAGGCTTTGACTGCCAACACAGCCAGGTCAAACTGAGCCTGGCCGAAGGCTTCGCCCGGCGATGCGGCAATCCGCACCGCCGGCGATAGCACGCGACCGTCAGCCTCGACCAAGCGCAACCCATGAGCCTGGAGAGCAGCGGCAGCCTGCGGACGGTCCAACAGGGTGACAGCGTGGCCGGCCCCGCCCAGGCGCGCAGCCAACAGGGAGCCGATAGCCCCGCCGCCAATGACCAGGATGTTCACCATGTCTGCGAAAATGACTACTACAGCGTAAACAAAGTCTTTGAGGTGCCCGGCACTTGATGCGAGGTCGTCATTACGTGCGAATCGTCGCATCAAGTGCCGGGCACTTATGTGCAGTTACTTTGTTTACGGTGTACTACCGTGTGCCTGGATTGTGATTCTTGAGGTCGATGCGGCGCTCGGTGCCGTGCAGCAAACGCTCCAGGTTGGGGCGCAGCGAGATCGCGATCATGACCATGGCCGGCACAGCGAACAAGAGGTGGCTCAACGGCGTTGCGGTGGGATTGATGACGTGCAGCACCAGGATAGTGACCACTGAACCGATGCCAACACTGAGAGTGGCGACCGAGGCAATGCGCCCAACAAACAGGATCACCACGAACATGGGCACCACGATGGCGCCGGCCACCGGGTTGAGCGCCAACAGCGCGCCAGCAGCCGTGCTGCCGCCCGCTCCGCCCTTGAAGCCCAGGAACAGCGACCAGTTGTGGCCGGCCACGGCGGCAGCGCCGGCCAGCGCAGCCGCAGCCTCGTCGCCAAACACAGCGCGCATGAGCAGGACTGACACAGCGCCCTTGGCAAAGTCCAGCAGGCCGGTGATCAGGCCAAGCTTCGCTCCCAGCGCGCGGTAGACATTGGTGCCGCCGGTGCGACCGCTGCCAATTGCGCGCACGTCGATCCCTTTCAGCCGGCCCAACAGATAACCAATGGGCAGGCTGCCAATCAGATAACCAACCAATATCGCTACAAGATAGGTCGTGATGTCCATGTCGAATACTCCCCGGCTGCATGGAGTGCAGTGAACAGGCTGCGCTGCCTCGAGCCGGTCTGATCCCTTTTCAAGCAGAATAGTGTGACTGGTATAACCCCCAGGCTGCCGGTAGGATACGCGCTATGTCAGAGGTTCAGTCGGAAGCGAAAGCGCGCTGGGCGCCAGTCATGGGGAAGATATCGATCCGGTCGGCGGGGGCAAGCGCTGTGTCCAGCCCTTGCTGCAAGCGAATATCGCGCCCGTTGCGCAGCACCAGCAAATCCCGCCTTATCTCGCCCGTTGTGTCCAGCAACACGCCCTGCATGCGCGGCTCTTGGGCCAGGGCCGCCGTCAGGGCGCTGGCAACGCGGGTGTCATCGACCCAGCCAATATTGACCTGGCGCACGCCGGATTCGCCGCGCAATGTTCCATAGAGCTGTACCAGCATGGCTCAGCGACCACCGCCTACCGGCGGAAAGATGGCGATGTTGGCGTTGATCGGGATCACCGTGGCCAGCCCGTCGCCGAAGGCAATGCTGCGGCCGTTGACGAAGATCTGGATGCGCTGCAAGAGGTTGCCTTGCTCGTCCACCATCTCCGGCCGCAGGTCGGGCCAGCGCGTCACCATCTCGTCCACCAGCTCACGCACGGTCTGCCCCGGCTTGGTCTCGACCGGCGCCAGTGCGCCGCCAACGATCGGTCTCAAGGTTGCGTAGACTTTGACTTGCATGGATTCACCAAAAAGGTAGGGGGTAGATTGGTGGGTTGGTAGATTGGTGGGTTGGTAGATTGGTAGATTGGTACAGCGGTACAGTGGTAGATTGGTTTAGTGGCTCAGCCAGCGCAACCGCTCACCCTGGCGCGAAACCGACCAATCTACCAATCTACCCATCACCAATCTAACCATCTACCCATCACCAATTCACAACTTCACGGGCACTGCACCACACCCTGCGCCCACAAACAGCCGCCACAGACCGGGCCTTCGTTGCCGAAGCAGTCCTCCAGGTTGGCCTCGGACATGTCGCAGCCGCCGCAGAAGGTGCAGGGCGGAAAGGCAAAACTCTGCACCCGCTGACGATAGCCGATATACTCCGGGTCCAGCCAGAGATCCAGCAGGCCGCGCTCGCGCACGTTGCCGATGACGTGGCTCTGCGAGTGGCGCACCTTGCCGTGCAGATAGCTGGTATGGCTATGCATCAGCGGCCAGCAAGGGCTGACGTCGCCGTTCCAGGCGATGGTCATGGAGCCATTCTCGATGTAGTTGCACACGTCATTGGCGCCGCCCCAACTGTTGCCGGCATAGTTGACGCTGAAGCCGCTGTTGAAGGCATGAAACAGTGCGTCGCGCGTGTTCTCATCGAAATCCATCTTGGGCAGGCTCAACTGCGGCACCTGGCTGGAAGGAATGTAGGCCAGTGAGCGCAGCGCCTTGGTGTAAAGCCGTTCGTCTTGCAAATCTTCAGTGACCGGCAGCACATTGCTGACAGAAAAGCGCATCGCGCCCAGCCGGCGGGCCATGTTCAGCACGGCGGGCAGGTCGGCGATGTTGCGCCGCATGGCCACGAAGGCAATGCCCAGCTCCGGCTTGGGTGTGTGCCAACTGATGTTGCCATTGAGAAGCACCCGCAGGCGCTTGAAGCGCTTCAGGTTGGCAATGACGGTGGGCAGCTCGGCTCCCAGGCGCACATCAGCGTAGCTCTCCGGCGAGGCGCCGTCGATGGACACCCACAGCAGGTCCAGCCCAGCCTCGATCAGCGCACGGGTGCGCTGCTCGTCGAGCATGGTGCCATTGGTGATCATCTCCACCCGCGCGCCAATCTGCTTGGCCCGCGCAATCCACTCGATGGTGCGGCGATGCACCAGCGGCTCGCCGATGCCGCCGAAGTAGACCGTGGGCACAGGGTCCAGTTGCGCCAGACCCTCCAGAATCACTGCGAAGGTTTCCTCCGACATTCGGCCCATCGGCGTGTCCCAGGCATTGCGAAAACAGGTCACACAGTCGATGTTGCAGGCATCCGTGGGCTCGATGTAGACCTTGGCCAGGTGGTTGAGCGGCCGGTGCAGACGCAGGCTGTTGGTGGCCTCCTCGACGCGCAACTGCGCGCCAGGAACCAGGCCCAGCTTGGCCGCCATCTCGGGCGGCAGCACCAGCCGGCCCTGCTCATCGACATGAGCCCATTCGGCTTTCTTAGCGCTCAACGCGGAGGTAGAAGTCAGTGGGATCGCTGCTGTGGATAACATAAGGCACTCATCGCTATGGGGTTGGCCCTGAATTGGATTGTACAAGATAAGTTCAAGCTATCATAGCGCAGATTGCCAGGCTGTCCAAATCAAGCCCCGTACTGATTGTGCGCCAACTTGCGGGGACAACACATCGGCGCGATAATCGTTCGTAGTTTGTCCCTGCGCACTGCCATGGCCTGATACCCACGGCTACCCCCCTTCGATTGACTGACGTGACCTATGGCCCTACGAGACCTCCTGCAACGCGACCGCGACCGCCGCACCGCCCTCATCACCGGCCAGGTGACGCCGGAGGCCGGCCGCTGCGTGCAGTGCGGCATCTGCACCTATTACTGTCCCATCAACATCGATGTGCGCCGCCATGCCTGGCAGGGCCTGCCGGTGCAGGAGAGCCACTGCCTGACCTGCGGCGAATGCGTCGCCCGCTGTCCGCGCGGCGTGCTGCACTTCGAGCGCATCGAGCTGTTTCAGCCGTAAGACTTCGCAAGTCGCCACTGCGGCGACTTCCGAAGTCTGTGCCTCGAGACATCCACCTATGCCCACCCGCTACCTCATCGTCGGCCAAGGCGTGGCCGGCATCGCCGCAGCCGAGGCCATTCGCGCGGCTGATGCAGCCGGCGAGATCGTGCTGCTCTCCGACGACCCCCACGGCTACTACTCTCGGCCCGGTCTGGCCTACTACCTGACCGGCGAAATCTCGCGCACACACCTGTTTCCCTGGCGCGACGAGAACTTCGCCAGCCTGCGCCTGCGCCGCGTACAAGGTCAGGCTGTCGCGCTGGACCCCATCGGGCATCTCCTCCTTCTGGCCAGCGGTTCGACCATCGCCTATGATCGCCTGTTGCTGGCCACCGGTTCGGCTGCACAGCGCCCCAGGCTGCCGGGCATCGACCTGCCCCAGGTGGTCACACTGGACAGCCTGGCCGACGCCGAACGCATCCTGGCGTTGGCGCACAAGGCGCACAGCGCCGTGGTGGTGGGCGGCGGCATCACTGCGCTGGAGATCGTCGAAGGATTGCACGCCCATTGCCGCCACGTCCACTATCTGCTGCGCGGCGAACGCTATTGGGGCAATGTGCTGGACGAGGCCGAAGGGCGTATCGTACTGGAACGGCTGGCAGCCAGCGGCGTGCAGGTCCACCGCCACACCGAGCTGGCCGCGATCGAAGAGAAGCGGGGTCGCGTGGCCAGTGTTCTCACCACAAATGGGCAGCGTATTCCCTGTGACCTGGTCGCTGTGGCCATCGGCGTGGCGCCGCGCACAGAGTTAGCCCGCTCGGCCAGCCTGCACATCGACCGCGGCTTGGTGGTGGACGAAGCCCTGCGCACCAGCAACCCCGACATCTTCGCGGCGGGCGACGTGGCTCAGGTTTTCGACCCGCGCGCAGGCAAAGCGCTGCTGGACACGCTGTGGAACACCGCCCGCAGCCACGGCGCCGTAGCCGGGCAGAACATGGCTGGCGGCAGTGTGCGTTACGTCAAGCCGGTCCCGCTCAACGTCACCCGGCTGGCCGGCATTACCACCACCATCATCGGCTCAGTTGGCTCCGGCCGCGACGCCGACCTGGTGGGCATCGCCCGCGGCGACAGCGAGCTATGGCGCGATCTGGGCCGCGCACTGGTGGCTGAGGACGAACAGGATGTCAATCGCCTGCGCCTGTTGGTTGGCCCTACAACCTTGATCGGCGCGGTGCTGATGGGCGACCAGCGCCTCTCGCGCCCCCTCCAGCGGCTGATCGGCGAGCAGATCAACATCACCCCCATCCGCGCCCAACTGTTGGCGCCCCACGCGCCCCTGGCCGCCCTCCTGGCTCAATTCGCAGAAAGCATCCGTTAACCAGTTTACCAAGACCAATCTACCAATCTACCAATCTACCAATCTACCAGTCTACCAATCTACCAGTCTACCAATCTACCAGTCTACCTCCGCCCCATGAAACCCAGCGCACGTGAACTCTGGTGGGCGCTCGGCGCCATCATCGCCATCACCATCGTCTATCTGCTGGCTGTGCGCCAATTGGATGGCATCCCCCCAGCCAGCGGGCTGTTCGGCCACGGCATCGGCGTGATCGGCTTCCTGCTGATGCTTTCCACCGAGACCCTTTACTCGTTGCGCAAGCGCAGCCGCCGCGCGTCCTGGGGCCGGCCAGCCACCTGGCTGCGCATTCACATCTTCACCGGCCTGGTCGGCCCCTACATGGTGTTGCTGCACAGCTCGTGGAAGTTCAACGGCCTGGCCGGGCTGGTGATGCTGATGACCGTGGTGGTGGTGATCAGCGGCTTCATCGGCCGCTACATCTACACGGCTGTGCCGCGCAACGCGGACGGGCTGATGCTGGAGGCCGCCGACCTGCGCGGCCAGATCGCCGCAGCCGAGGCCGATTTGCAGCGCGCCCTGGCCGGCCAACCCGCAGCCGCGCAGGCGGTGGCCGGCCAGTTAGCTCTGGCCAGCCCAGGCGGCGCCGGTTCGGCCATGCTGGTGCTGGGGCGGCCAGTTGCAGGTTGGCGTCAACGCCGGCAGTGGCGGCGCGCATTGCGCGGCATGGATCCAGCCGCGCGCGCCCAGGCTCGCCAGTTGGAGCAGTTGATCGAGCACCGCCAGACCTTGCAGCGCCAGGCATCATCGCTGGCCGCCGCGCGCCGCCTGTTGGGCGTCTGGCACACGGTGCATATCCCCTTAGGCGTGGCGCTGTTCACCGTGGCCTTCATCCACATCGCCGCGGCCCTGTATTTTGCCACGCTGCTGCACTGAGCAAGCCCCCATGAAACCACGCCGCCTTGGCTGCCTCACCGGCGCCGGCCTGCTGGCCGGCGCACTAACCCTGCTGTTGCTGTCGGGCATCTTCCTGCTGCGCGGCGGCCGCATGTTCAGCCCCGGCCCGCTGAACGCGCAGGCCAGCGGCGCGGCGCTGGGCGGCGTCGCCTCGCACGCAGACACGGGCGGCGACTGCGCAGCCTGCCACACCGCGCCCTGGGATCGCACCACCATGGCCGAGCGCTGCCTGGTGTGCCACACGGCCATCGCCGCCGGCCTGGCCGATGCCACAACGCTGCACGGCGCATTGCAGGCTCAGGGCGCGGACATGGACTGCCGCCAGTGTCACACCGAACACCGCGGCCCCACCGCCAGCCTGACCTTTGCAGAGATGGATCGGTTCCCCCACGACCTGGTTGGCTTTTCGCTGGCCGGGCATGGCCTGCGCGCCGACGGCGCCCCTTTTACCTGCCAGGACTGCCACACAGAAAGCCTGGCCCGCTTCGCCGTGTTGACCTGCAATGCCTGCCACCGCCAAGACGACCCGGCCTTCATGCAGGCGCACGTGGCCGACTTTGGAACGGACTGTCTGGCCTGCCACGATGGCATCGACAGCTACAGTCGGGCTAACTTCGACCACAGCCGGGTCTTTGCGCTGACTGGCCGGCACACGGACGTGACGTGCTCTGGTTGCCACGCCGGCGCCCGCACCCTGGCCGACCTGCAGGCTGCACCCACCGACTGCTATGCCTGCCATGCCAGCGACGACGCGCACGACGGCCAGTTCGGCCAGGACTGCGCGGCCTGCCACAACACCAGCGACTGGCGCGACGCCACCTTCGACCACAGCCGCACGGCCTTCCCGCTGACCGGCCAGCACGTCGAGGTTGAATGCGCCGAGT
The DNA here is from genome assembly GCA_964626845.1 of uncultured Anaerolinea sp. Classification (GTDB taxonomy): domain Bacteria; phylum Chloroflexota; class Anaerolineae; order JAAEKA01; family JAAEKA01; genus JAAEKA01. Next base: position 1,257 of record CAZVGR010000044.1, on the reverse strand, counting down.
GCCACATCGATCGCGTCTTCCGCGGCACGCCAACTGACTGCGTGGCCTGCCACGTCGATCCGGTCTTTCACGCGGGCGCATTTGGCGTCACCTGCACCGACTGCCACACGACCTCAGCCTGGCAGCCGGCGCGCTTCGATCAACCCCACACCTTCCCCTTCGACCACGGTGAAGCGGGCGTCAACTCATGCCGCACCTGCCACGTCGTCCAGGTCCAGGATTACACCTGCTACACCTGCCACGAACACGACCCGGCGGAAATCGAGGAGGAACACCGGGATGAGGGCATCTTTGACTTCCAGGACTGCGCCAGTTGCCACCCCACGGGGCGGGAGGATGAGGCGGAAGGCAGGGAACGCGACGACTAAACGTGGCGGGCGCGGTCGGCCCGCTCCGGGGTGCTACGCAAAGACCGGCCCGAGCGTGTAGGCGCGTGGCGGGCGCGGCCAGGAGGTCGTAGCGCAATCCGCTGGATTGCGCTGCAAACAACGTCTATGCCACGCGCGGGTAAGCGCCCGTCATAATCTCGATAGAACGTTCCACGGCCGCTGTCTCCTCGTCGGTAATCGTCTCCTGGCTATACCGGTAGTCGCGCTTGCGGATAAACTCGCCCATCTGATCGATCAAGCCCTGCCACACCTGATCGTGCAGGCTGACCAGCGCGCCGTGGACCTGGGGGTCGCTGGCCGAGCGCATGGCCAGCTCCAGATGCGGCCAGCACAGCCCGCCGGCCGCGGCCAACGGCTTCTCCAGATCGCCCACCAGGTGCTCCAGCAGCTCGCGCATAGAGCGGGCCTCGATCTCAGCCTTGTGAACGCAGACGGGACAGGGGTCCTCCGCGCCCAGGCTGGAGGCGGCCGGGCCTTGGCCGCGCAGGCGCTGGGCCAGGGAACGACCGGCGGCCGGAGCGCTGCGCTGCAAGCGCCGCTGCGCCTCGCGCAGCAGCGCCCATTCGATGATGGTGGCGCCGAGCCGCTCGCCGGAAAAGCTCAACAAATCACGGCTGTGCATACTGCAAAAGCCCATGGAACTGGCCAACTTCTCGCGGCTATCCCTGTCGGTGACGCTGTCGTAGAGCAGCGCGTCCAGTTGGCTGCGCGCAACTTTGTAGCCGACGTGACAGATGGGGCAGCCGGGTTGCTGAAGCATCTCCTGTAATTCCTGGTAGAAGTAGCTTTGCTGGGACATAGCAGGGCCTCCGCACGGTGAACGGTGAACGGTGAACGGTGAACGGTGAACGGTGAACGGTGAACGGTG
>CAZVGR010000043.1:0-40093 GCA_964626845.1 uncultured Anaerolinea sp. | reverse complement strand
CGAGACCACGCTTTGGTCTCCCTCGATTTTTGCGCAAAATTTGGGTAACACGTAACCCGTAACCCGGAATCCAGAGAAGCCTCTCCCCCTTTCCGGGTTACGAGTTACTCGTTACGCATTACATCGCGAACAAAACGCTCACGAGCACACTCATCTCATGACGAAAATCAAAGTAGGCATTCTCGGCGCGACCGGCGCCGTGGGCCAGCGCTTCGTGCAGTTGCTGGCCGACCATCCCTGGTTCGAGATCGCCGCGTTGGGCGCGTCTGACCGCTCGGCCGGCGTGAAATACAAGGAGCGGCGCTGGGTGCTCCAGCCTGACATGCCCGCCTTCGTGCGCGACATGGAGCTGCGCCTGGGCGAGCCGGACAACTTCCGCGACTGTCAGGTCATCTTCTCCGCCACCCCCAACGACGTGGCCGAGCGGGTCGAATCCGAGTTCGCCGCGGCCGGCTACTACGTCTTCACCAACGCCGGCCCGCACCGCATGGACGCCGACGTGCCCCTGATGATCACCGACGTCAACCCGGAGCACGCCGCGCTGTTGAAGGTGCAGCAGGCCCAGCGGGGCTGGCCCGGCTTCATCGTGGCCAACGCCAACTGCACGGCCACCCACCTGACCTCGGCCCTCAAGCCGCTGCACGACGCCTTTGGCCTGGAGAAGGTCTTCGTCGTCTCCATGCAGGCCGTGTCGGGCGCGGGCTACCCCGGCGTGTCCACCATGGACATCAGCGACAACGTCATCCCCTACATCGGCAACGAGGAACCCAAGCTGGAGGAGGAGCCGCTCAAGATGCTGGGCCGCTTCACCGGCGACGGCATCGCCTTTGCCGACTTCGCCATCAGCGCGCATTGCAACCGCGTGCCCACGCTGGACGGCCATCTGGAGTGCGTGTCGGTGGCGCTGCGTAAAAAGGCCACGCCTGAGGAGGCGGCAGAAGTGTTGCGCAGCTACCGCAGCCTGCCGCAGGAGCTGGGCCTGCCCAGCGCGCCCGATCCCTGCATCGTGGTGCGCGACGAGCCGGACCGCCCCCAGGTGCGCCTGGACCGCATGGCCGGCGCCGGCATGGCCACCGTGGTCGGTCGCATCCGCCGCGACCCGATCCTGGACCTGAAGTTCGTCCTCCTGGGCCACAACACCGTGCGCGGCGCGGCCGGCGGGTCGGTGCTGAATGCGGAGTTGTTGTTGAAGCAGGGATATTTCTCTTGACGTAACACGTAACGAGTAACACGTAACCCGGAATTCCGGACACAACTCCCACCTTTCCGGGTTACGCATTACTCGTTACGTGTTACGATTGCGCACGCTCTTTTCATGATGCAAAACCACGGTACAACCTCCCTCCACGAGATCTTCGATGACCTGGTCATCCTGCGCAACCTACAGCCGTTTGATCAGCGGCTGCCCGGCTTGGCCGACGCCTGGCAGGCTATGGGCCTCGACGGCCCGCGCATCCCGCGCAAGCATGAGCCGGAGTACGCGCGCGCCTCGGTTTGGTTCGTGCGCCAGGCGCGGGCGCTGGACTTGCCCGGCGCGGACGTGCGTGAGCTGCTCTTCATCGGCGACACGGCCATGGCCGACGGCAACGCCTTCCGCAACCTGGCGCGGGCCGGCGGCTGGCCGGGCTGGTGCTTCATCGGCGCGGAGAAGATGAGCGCGCCGGCCAGCCTGACCGCCGAGGCCGACAACGTCAGCCTGGGCAATCGCTGGGCGCTGCTGGCCGGCTGGCTGGCCGCGGTCAAGGCGGCCGGCGCGCGGCTGGACCAGCACACGGCCGTAGTGGTAGACATGGACAAAACCGCCATCGCCGCGCGTGGCCGCAACGCCAACGTCATCGACGAGGCGCGCGTCGTGGGGCTGCACCGCACCGCCGCTGGCCTGCTGGGCGACACTTTCGACTTGGCCCGCGTCCAGGCCGCGCACAACGAGCTGAAGGAGCCGGTCTACCACCCCTTCACCGCCGACAACCAGGACTACCTGGCCTACATCTGCCTGGCCATCAGCGCCGGCCTGATCGACCTGTCCACGCTGGTGGGCGAGATCCGCGCCGGGCAGATGCGCAGCTTCGAGCAGTTCATCGGCTGGGCGGATGGGCAGTTGGCCAGCGATACAGGCAGAAACCCGGTTTTTTCCGAAAAACCGGGTTTCTTACCCGGCCTCGACGGCCTGCAAGCCATCCACCGCGAGGTCTACCCGCTGGTGCTGGCGGGCGATCCCACGCCTTTCAAGGCCTTTCGCCGCCAGGAATACCTGTGTACTGCCGAGCGCTTCGGCCGCCTGCCCGAAGACGCGCCCATCGAACAGATGCTAGCCGGGCAGGTCTGCATCACGCAGGAGGTGCGGGAGACGGCGCTGTGGCTGAAGGCGCGCGGCTGCTTGCTCCTTACCATGTCCGACAAGCCGGACGAGGCCACCCTGCCCACGCCGGAACTGGCCGCCCAAGGCTATCTGCCGCTGCACCGCACCCCCACGACGGCCGTGGGTGAGAGCATTGCCGCACGACTGGCCAGCATGTAGCACGATTTGGAAAATCGTGCTCACACGCATCGCACGGCCCGGTCACTTCGTAGCACGATTTGGAAAATCGTGTCGCGTGACTGGAACAGAACACGATTTGGAAAATCGTGTTACAACAGCAGAATGCATCAAAGCGGGCATTCCAGGCCCGCTTTTCTTTCGGAGCAACTATATGTCCCGCATCCAACCTTTGCGCGGCTGGCGCTACGACCTGGCCGCGGCCGGCGCGGCCAGCCTGGACGAGCTGCTGACCCCGCCCTACGACGTGATCAGCCCGGCCCAGCAGGCCGCTTTCTACGTCCGCCAGCCGCACAATGTGGTGCGTCTGGAGTTGACGCGCGACGAGCCAAGCGACGACGACCGCGCCAACCGCTACGTGCGCGCGGCCGCGACCCTGGCCGATTGGCAGCGCCGCGGCGTGCTGCGCCAGGAGGCTGCCCCGGCCATCTACCTGCTGCGCCAGCGCTATACCCTGCCCGACGGCCGGCCGGCGACGCGCAGCGGCATGGTCTTTCGCCTGCGCCTGGCGCCCTGGGGCCAGGGCATCCTGCCCCACGAGCGCACCTTCCCAGCCGCCAAGGCCGATCGCCTGGCGCTTACCATCGCCGCCGGCGCGCAGTGCAGCCCCATCTTTCTGCTCTACTCCGATCCGGCCGGCCAGGCGCAGGGACCGATGGTTGCTGCGGCTGATCAGCGTGCGCCGGATGCGGTCTATTGCGACGAGGAGGGCGTGGAGCACGCGCTTTGGGCCGTGACCGATCCCGCGGCGCTGGCTGCGGCAACGGGAGTGCTGGAGCCGAAGACCTTCTACGTCGCCGACGGCCATCACCGCTACGAGACTGCGCTCAGCTACCAGCGTTGGCGCCGCGGCGGCGGCCTGCCGGACGCACCCGCCCCGGCCCCGTTGAGCAGTTGGCAAGGCGTGCCCAATTATGCACCTATGCCGCCGGCCCCGCCGGAGATTTCCTTGCCCTTCGACACGGCCTGGGTCTATGCGGCGTGCATCGAAGATCCCGGCCTGGCTATCCTGCCCACCCATCGCTGTATCCACGACCTGCCCGGCTTTGACGGCGAGCGCCTGCTGGCTGGGCTGGACGAGCACTTTGTCGTGACGCCGGTGGAGGACGCGGCCGCAATCGAGAAACCGGGTTTCTTCCGAAGAAACCCGGTTTCTGGGACCACATTCACCCTGCTCCTGCCCGGCGAGCCGACCGGCTACCTGCTAGAGATGCGGGATGACCCGGCCACAGCCGCGCGGCTGCACGTTGACTATCCGCCGGTGGTCGCCGCGGTCGACGTGGCTGCCCTGCAAAGCCTGGCGCTGGGGCCGCTGCTGGGCATCGACGCCGACCCGGCGCAGCTCAAGCGCTTCGTGGCCTTCACCCCCAGCGCCGCTGAGGCCATCGACGGCGTGCGCGCTGGCCGCTACCAGGCTGCTTTCCTGGTCAACCCGACCCCGCTGGCCCAGCTCCAGGCCGTATCGGACGCGGGCGAGGTCATGCCGCCCAAGGCCACCTACTTCTATCCCAAGCTGCCAGCCGGGCTGGTGATCAACTGTTTGGAGTGAAAGGTGGCAGGTTGCAAGTGGATGTGAAGCGTGTGCCGCTCAATCAGGACACGGCGCGGTTGCTGCTGGTGGCTGGCTTGCTGTTCGTAGCCATATTGCTGTTGTATGGATTGACGCTGGCGCCTGGCGTTGCGGGGGGCGATCCTGGGGAGCTGCAGTTTGTGCCAGCTATCCTGGGCCTGCCCCATCCCACCGGCACGCCGCTGTACGTCTTGCTGGGCAAGGCATGGAGCATGTTACCCTTTGGGCCGTCGGTTGCGTGGCGCATGAACCTGCTGGCGGCGGTGTCGGCCGCGTTGGCAGTGACGCTGACCTTCTGGGCGGCGTACACTCTGGTCGGGCGCATCGCGCCTGCACTGGGCGCCGCTCTCTTTCTGGCCGTGGGCGTCACCTTCTGGGAGCAGGCGCTGTTGGCCGACAAATACGCTTTCAACGCGCTGATGGTCGCGTTGGTCCTGGGATTGGCGCTGGCATGGGGAAGGAATCGCTCGCCGGCTGCCCTGAACGCGTTGGCCCTGGCCTACGGTTTGAGCCTGGCGCATCACCGCTCAATGCTAACCTTTGCGCCGGCGCTGCTAGGGTACATCTGGTGGTACGAACGTTCAGCCCTCTGGCGCGATAGGCAGCGCCTGCTGAGGCTGGCTGCGCTCTGCCTGCTGCCTTTGCTGTTGTACCTTTACCTGCCTTGGGCGGCAGCGCGCAACCTGCCGCCTGGCGCGTGGCGCTTGCAGACGCCGCACGATTGGCTGGTGTATTTCCTGGACCCCGGCTATACCAGCCAGGTAATCATCGATGCCGGCGACCTGGGCCAGCGCCTGGCGGTCTATGGCCAGGTCCTGGTGCAGGATTTTGGTTGGGCAGGGGTTGCGCTGGGATGGTTCGGCCTGGGCTGGCTGCTATGGCGGCGCCGGCCAGAGGCAGTGTTGCTGCTGGCGATCTTTGCCGTGCAGGTGGCGCTGACGGCCAACTACCGCGTGCCCCGCCACTGGGTGTTCTTCCTGCCGTCGTTCATCATCTTCGCGCTGTGGATCGGCGGTGGACTGGCAGCCATCTGGCAGGGCGCCGAACGAATCGTCCGGCGGCGCGCCCCACACCTGGCCAGAGCAACGCTGGCAGCGCTGGCTGTGCTCATGCTGCTGTGGCTATTGCTGGCTGCCCCTGCTCGCTGGCAACCGTTGCGCGCCAGCCACTTGGGCGCCGGCGTGCTCGATCCGTGGCGACAGACGCTCAAGTCCGGGCTGATGGCTGACCGGCTGGGCCGGGCCATTGCCGATGTTGCGCCCAACGCCGTGATTGTCGGCGACTGGGAACAGGCCACGCCGTTGTGGTACGTGCAACAGGTAGAAGGTTTGCGCCCCGATGTGCAGATCGTCTACCCGGTCGAACGGTTGGACGAGGCGGCTGGCTGGGGAAGGCCGCTGTACCTGGCCCGTACGGTAGCAGATATCGCCGACAGATGGCGCCCAGCGAGCGCAGGACCGCTGGTGGCCTTGCTGGACGAGCCGCGCTTCGCAGCGCCCGATGACAGCCGGCCCATCGGCCTGGACTTCGGCGGCGTTATCGAGCTGGCCGCGGCCGCGCCGGCGACTGCGGCATACCGGCCTGGCCAGGTGGCGCCGTTGACGCTCTATTGGCGAGTGCTGCGACAACCCACCGTCGATTACTCGGTATCGCTGCGCTTGCTGGATGCAGCAGGCTCGCCCATTGCCCAAGTCGACAGCCAGCATCCCGTCCTGGGTATGGCGCCCACATCGCGTTGGCAGCCAGGGCAAGTCGTGGCTGACTACTATGAGCTTCAGTTGCCCTCTGACCTGCCGCCCGGCGACTATCGCTGGGGTGTGGTGCTCTATCACGCGTTGTCCGAGGGCGGGTGGCAGAATCTTGAGCCCGCAAGCAGCGAGGACGGGATAGGAATTGGCGGCACAGTCGAAGTACGACTAGACAGGCGACAATAGAGTAGCCCGGTTGTTTTGTGGGCGTTCAACCTGAGACGAGGAGTATGTTCAATGGACTTGAAATACCTGGGCGTTCGTTCGACCGAGCCCATCGATGAGCTAGATACTTTCCCCGCGCCGGACGGGCTGGATGTGGTGACTATGACCTCGGACGAGTTGACCGCGCTCTGCCCCGTCACCGGCCAGCCCGACCACTACACGGTCAGCATTGAGTACGCGCCTGGCCCACTGTGCATCGAGAGCAAGAGCCTCAAGCTCTACCTGTGGCATTTCCGTGATCAGGGTGTGTTCTGCGAGCAGTTGGCGGTAGATATCCGCGACAAAGTCGTGGCGACGATCCAGCCGCAGCGCTGCACGGTCACGCTGGTGCAGAAGGCGAGGGGCGGCATCGTGATCACGGCGGTGTCGCGTTATGAGGCGTGACAGGGTGACAGGGTGACAAGGTGACACGTGGCTCGGGCCGGTCTCCTGACCGTGCCGTCTCTCGCCTGCTGGGGCCGGTCTTTGCGAAGCACCCCGGACGGGGCCGACCGAGCCCTCTGGAGTCTTTTATGAAGATTACCGTATCCAGCGATGAACACAGCCCGTTGGTAGACGCAGTGATCGAGGAGATCGAGAAGCGCGGGCATCAGGTTGAGTATTTTGGGCCGCGCGCGGGCGACTCGGCCAGCGACGCCAACGACTGGCCGCTGGTGACGGCGGAGGCCGCGTCGCGCGTGGCTGATGGCCGGGCCGACGAGGCGGTGGTGATGTGCTGGACCGGCACCGGCGCCAGCCTGGCCGCCAACAAAGTCGCCGGCATCCGCGCCGCGCTGTGCCGCGACGCGGAGACAGCCAAAGGCGCGCGCATTTGGAACCACGCCAACGTGCTGGCCCTCAGCCTGCGCGCCACGCCTGTGCCCATCGCCCGCGAGATCCTCGACGCCTGGTTCAGCACCCCGTATAGCGACGACGACTGGAACCTGCGCCAGATGGCGCGTATCGAAGCGCTTGAGATGGGGTTCTAAACACCCGCCGGCAAGTCACCGGACAGTCTGCTCAGTGCTGGGGAACATTCGGGGAGGGCAAACACAGACAAGAGCGCTGGCTCATGCTTCAATGGAGATCAAAAGCACAACACAGAATTGCGAAAGGATCAAAAGCATGAGCAAGCTTGAGCGTTGGCTCGATCAAGAGATTTCTAACCTGGACGGCAAGGTGGCCGTCATCACTGGCGCCAACAGCGGCATCGGCTATGAGGCAGCCAAAAAGCTGGCGTTGAAAGGCGCACACGTGGTGCTGGCGGTGCGCAACACGGCCAAGGGCGGCAAGGCGGTGCGTGAGATTCGCAGCGCCGTGCCGCTGGCTGACCTGGAGGTGATGGCGCTGGACCTGGCCAGCCTCCAATCGATCCGCAGCTTTGCCGCGCTGTTTCTGGCAGGCCACGACCGGCTCGATCTGCTGATCAACAACGCCGGCGTGATGGCGCTGCCCCGCAGCGAGACCGCCGACGGCTTTGAGATGCAGTTCGGCACCAATCACCTGGGCCACTTTGCGCTGACCGGTCTGTTGTTGCCCCTGTTACAAAAGACGCCTCAGGCGCGCGTGGTCACAGTTAGCAGCGGCTTGCACCGCACGGGCCGGATCAACTTTGAGGACCTGCAAGGGCAGCAAAGCTACAGCAAGTGGGGCGCCTATGGACAGAGCAAGCTGGCAAACCTGCTGTTCACCTACGAGCTGCAGCGCAGGCTGACCGCTGCCGGCAGCGCTGTTAAAAGCGTCGCCGCCCACCCAGGCTACGCCGCGACCAACTTGCAATACGGCGGCTCTGACCACAGCGTCAACTCCCTGCAAACCCGCCTGATGCACATCATGAACAAGGTAATTGCGCAAAGCGCCGAGATGGGCGCGCTGCCCACGGTCTACGCAGCCGCATCGCCGGCCGTGCAGGGCGGCGACTACATCGGCCCCAAAGGCCCGGCCGAGCAGCGCGGCTGGCCGACGAAGGTGCAGTCCAACGACCGCAGCCACGACCTGGCGACAGCCGCGCGGCTGTGGACGGTGTCGGAGGACCTGACGGGGGTGCGCTACGAGCAACCGCAGCGATTGCAATCGCAGGGATTGGAAATCCCCGCCTGAAAGTACGATTCCGTTTAGTCGCACAGCCTGACCAACGGAATTGCAATCGCAGGGATTGGAAATCCCCGCCTGAAAGCACGAAGCCGCCTCAGCGGCTAAGGGAGAGATCCCAGCCGCTGAGGCGGCTTCGTGCTGTTAGCCGGTGAATTCCATTCACTGGGCCTGCATCGCCGCCGGCAACAGCGCCATGTAATGGATCACCGTCTCAATGCCGCGGTAGAACAGGTTCAGGGACAGCTTCTCGTTGGGGGCGTGGGCGTTGTCGTCGGGCAGGCCAAAGCCCATCATCACCACCGGCGCGTTCAGCCTGTCCTGGAACTCAGCCACAATGGGCAAGGTGCCGCCGCCGCGCATGAAGAGCGGCGCAACGTCGAAGCCGGCCCGGTAAGCCTGCGCAGCGGCCTGAATAGCTGGCGCGTACAGATCGACCAGCGACCAGCGCGCCAGGCCAAGGGTGCGCACTGTGACCTTGACAGTGGCCGGCGCCAATGATTTCACGTAGCGTTCGAACAGGGCTGCGATCTCAGCCGGGTCCTGGTCGGGCACCAACCTCATGCTGACCTTGGCTGCTGCTTTGGCCGGGATCACTGTCTTCTTGCCTTCGCCGACAAAGCCGCCGGGCATGCCGTGAATGTCCAGCGTCGGCCGCACACTGAGTCGCTCAGCCGCTGTGTAGCCGGTCTCCCCTGCCACAGCCGGCGCGCCGGTCAGCGCCTGCGCCATCTGGTCGGAGACGGGCAACTGGGCCAGCAGGCGCTGCTCCTGCGCATCGACAGGCAACACCCGATCGTAAAAGCCGGGAATCAAAACACGGCGGGTTTCGCCGTCTTGTAGCTGCGCCAGGATGCGCACCAGGACGTTGAAGGGGTTATCGACGGCGCCGCCAAAGCCGCCCGAGTGCAGGTCAGTTGCTGGACCTTGCAGATCGATCTGCATGTAGGCCATGCCGCGCGTGCCGTGGTTGATCAGCGGCATGTCCTCGGCCAGGATGCCCGAGTCGCAGATCAGCACTGCGTCGCAGGCCAGCATAGCCTTATGCTCTTCGACCCAGGCAGCCAGATGGAGACTGGAGATCTCCTCTTCTCCCTCGATCATGACCTTCAGATTGATCGGCAGGCGGCCCACTGTGCGCAGATAGCTATCGACTGCGGCCAGCACCAGATAGACCTGACCCTTGTCGTCAGACGCGCCGCGGCAGAACAGTTGTTGGTTGCGCACCGTGGGTTCAAAGGGAGGCGACAGCCACTCATCGATCGGGTCCACCGGCTGCACGTCGTAGTGGCCGTAGTAGAGCAGCGTGGGCGCCTGCGGGCCGGCGCCCAACCACTGGCCGTAGACCACCGGATAGCCAGCGGTGGGCATGATGGCAACCTGCTCCAGGCCGATGTCAGCCATGGTGTCGGCCAGCCATTGGGCAGCGCGCTGCAGGTCTGGCGCCGCTTCTGGCAGGGTGCTGATGCTGGGAATGCGCAGAAAATCATTGAGTGTGTGGAGGTAGTGCTCGCGCCGCGTGCGGCTGTAGGCGAGAGGCTCTTGGGGCATGATGCAATCCTTCCGAGGTGTGAGAGCACTGGGTGGCGGGCGCCTGTGAAGATGTGTGGTCGGGACGAGGAAGACCGGAGACAGGAGCAGTGAACCGCCAGCCCTGCTTGTTAGCTGCCAGTATAGCACGACGCAGCACAGAGGGCAAAGCGCCCCCCTTTGGTTCTAGAGGGCCGCATGCAGGTCGCCATGCACCTCCAGACCAGCATGCCGGCCGCGGCCGCTGAAGATTTCGTCCCCCTTGAGCGTGCTCAACCGGACATCCACCGTGGCATTCAGCGTCTCGGCAACGCGTTTGCCCATGTCCAGCTTGGTAGGGCCGGCCAACAGGCCGCCTTCGACGCGCGTGGCTATCATCTCCAGCCGCTGTTTGCGGTTGCGCAGCGTCCAGGTGACGTGATCGTCCGTGGTCTCCAGCCGTTCGATGGCAGCGCCCAGGTAGGTGGTGAAGCGATAGAGCAGCCCCTCGTGCCACAGGCCGACGATGAAGCCGGGGAAGGAGCGGCCGATCCAGGGGATGATGGCCACTGATGCAGTCAGGCTTGTGCGCGGCTGATCGAAGTGGTTGGTCTGAAACCAGACCCAGGCTGCGGGGAAGGATTGCCCCCAGTCTTTCTCAATGTAGCCCAGGCCGCGGCTGAAGTCGGTCTCCTGGCCGTCGATGGTCAGCCGGCCGGCGATGCGGTGGTTGAGGCTGACCACGCCGTGGTAGCATTCCATGCGCGGCGCCCAGGCGTACCAGCCCATGATGCCGGGCGAGGCCAGCGACACCGGCCACGGCGTCAGCCCGGCGAAATGCAGCTCGCCCTGCACCTGCCCCTCCGGCCGGTCGATGTCCAGCACAATGCGATCCTGGGTGAACAGGTTGGGGCCGATGCGCACCTCGAACTCCCGCTGCGAAGCCCAAAAGTCCACCAGCGGGTAGGTGTGGTAAGCCGAGCGGCCGGTGACGCCGTCCAACACCTGGACGAAGGCGTGGGCCTCGCCGCTCAGGCTGACGCCGGGGATGATGGCGTAGCGGCTCTGCTCGTCGGCGCTGACCAGCTTGAAGTACCAGCCCTCAAAGAAGGGAGGCTGCTGGCCGTGGCCGTGGTAGATGGCAGGGTGCAGGGTGTTGTAAACGAATTGGCGCATACTCAAACTCCTGAAGCGTAGGATTGCGTCCCATCATAGCGCAAGTTAACTCTGTATGAAAGTTAGGGGTTCGTTCTGATCAAAGGGACGTGTTATCTCTTGGTTACAAGCGGTTTGGCTTGGTTGCCTGCGCTGCCAATATGTGGTACCATGTTGCTATGCAACGACGTCATCAGAAGACGCTGGATGAAATCTTTCAGAAGCCAGATTGCAAAGATATCCTGTGGTCTGACTTCATCACCCTGTTGCGCGCGCTTGATGCGGACATAAGTGAGAAGGGTGGCTCGATGGTCGGAGTAAGGTTGAATGGCCGTTACGCTGTGTTTCACAAACCACATCCGGGCAACGAGATCTATCCTTCCGATCTGAAAAGAATCCGACGCTTCCTGGTCGAATCAGAGGCAGTCAAACAGTAGATCACGAGGACAAAATGTTGAGATATCGCACTTATACAGGTATTGTAGAATACGATCCCGATGGCAAGATCTTCACCGGCGAAGTCATCGGGATGCGCGATGTGATCACTTTCCAGGGTAGAACTCCTGAGGAGATCGAGCACTCTTTTCGTGCAGCAGTGGATTTCTACCTGGAAATGTGCCAGCAGGACGGTGTCTCACCGCAGAAGCCTTTCTCGGGTCGCTTCAACGTACGTCTCAGCCCCGAAGTCCATCGCCAGATAGCCGAGCGAGCAGCGCTGCAGCGTGTCAGCCTCAACCAGTGGGTGGCCGAGGCCGTGACACACGCGCTACAACATTGAATTCCCGTTCGCCTCACACAGATAGGAGCATTTCACTATGACAGCAAAGGCTCACTTTTCAGCCGAAGAGGCCAAACGCATCGGCGACGCCCTGGGCATCACCTGGCAGGCGTTCGACGTCGAGCAGTTCCGTATGGGTATGGAGGTCGAGCTGGAGCATGGGCTGCACGACCCGGAGACCAACGTCACCGGCAACGACCCATTGCTGACTGGCAAGATCGCCTGGGCCCATCTCAAGGAGTTCCCCGACTACTACACCCGCCTTAAGCAGATGGAGGAAGAGGCCGACGCCTACTGGGGCAAATGAGCCAGCGCTATCCCATCCCAGCCAGCCCACACCGCATTGAGGAGGAGATCAACCGCAGCCGCTTCATCACCACCGTGGCCTATACGCCGACGGTCGAGGCGGCGCGTGCCTTCATCGAGCAGGTGCGGGCTGAGTTCGCCGACGCCACGCACAACTGCTGGGCCTACCTGGCTGGCCCGCCAGGCAGCACCGGCCAGATCGGCTACAGCGACGACGGCGAGCCGCACGGCACGGCCGGCAAGCCCATGTGGACGGTGTTGCAGCACAGCGGTGTGGGCGACATCAGCGCAGTGGTCACGCGCTATTTTGGCGGCGTCCTGCTGGGCAAGGGCGGACTGGTGCGGGCTTACAGCGGGGGCGTCAAGCTGGCGCTGGAGACGCTGCCCTTGGCCCAGCACACGCCGACGGTTGACCTGGTGGTGGTGATTGACTACGCCAGCATCACCCCGGTGCAGCGCCTGCTGCCGGAGTTCGAGGCGGAGATACAGCGCGAGGAGTACGGCGCAGATGTGACCTACCACCTGCGTCTGCCTGAAGAACACGCGCCGGCCTTGCAGCAGCGGCTGGTGGAGCTGACCAATGGGCAGGTGCTGATCGAGGCGCTCGGAAGTTAGCTGTGGAGCGGCGGTTGCACCAGCGTTTCCGGCCCGATCAGGCGGATGCCCTCATGCTGAGCCTGTGTTTGCAGGGCCTCTGTGAATCCACTTCTGGCAAACAGTATGAAATGGGCCGTGGGCAGTCCCGCCGCTTGCATCAGCGGATAGGCCTTGCGTTTGAGATCGTCAAGGATGTTAGTACCTACAGGTCGGCTGGTCCACTTGCACTCGCCGAAAAGGGCATCATCGGTGGCGAGGGCCACGACGTCGATTTCTTCTCGTCCGTCCCACCAAGCGCCTATCCGTTCTGGCAAGAAAGGTAGATTGCCTTGAGCGGCCTGATCCGTTATCCACTCGCGGCAAATGTCTTCGAAAGGCGCGCCCAGGAAGGTACTTAACTCAGCTTCCACCCGACCAGCCACCGGCGCCGTGTGACCGCTTTCGAGAACTGAAAAGTAGGGCGCAACAAAGCGAAACCAAAACGCCAGGAACGGATCACGCAGTCGATAGCTGCCCTTGCGGCTTTTGTCCGGCTGCGTCTCTGTGATCGGCACGCGCCGCTCCACTAGTCGCAAATCCTGCAAGATGGTCAGATAGCGTGACGCAGGGCCGCGCTCCATCCCTGTGATCTGAACTATCTCGTTGAGACGGGTTCGTCCCTGCGCGATGGCCTGCAGGATGGCAAAGTAGTTGCGCGGTTCCTGGAGTTCTTCCCGTAACAGGAACAGCGGTTCCTGATAAAGATAGCTGGCCGGGCTGAGGATGCGCTGCTCGATATTCTCAAGCAGAGAGGCTTGTGGGTCGAACTGAGCCCAGTAGGTCGGAATGCCACCCAGGACGGCGTAGGTCTCGATTTGATCGATCGGATCGCGGTCCGGCAACAGACCAGCGCTGGCATACAAGGGCAGCGGACGCAACTGCATTTGCCCGGTGCGCCGGCCATACAGGGGCGCCTGATAGGTCAACACCTGACGCTCCATCATCCCAATGTGTGAACCACACAGAACGAGCATCAGGTTGGTATGCTGCAAGCGCTCGTCCCAGACTTTCTGCAGCACGGAAGGGACGCTGGGATCGCTGCCGGCCAGATAGGAGAACTCGTCAACCACGACTACGTGTCGCTGGTTGGCCCCTAGTTCAGCCAATGCTTGAAACGCGCGTTCCCAGCTATCGTAGACGAAGCCGGCTGATATGTCGCCAGGATGGGAGGTTTGCCAGATGGCATCAGTGAAGCTCTGGCGCAGAATCGCCTCGGAACTGAGACTCGCCACCCAGAACGTGTGCGGGCGATCAGCACAAAAGGTTCGCAGCAGTGCGGTTTTGCCCACGCGCCGACGGCCATACACAACGATGAACTCGGAGCGCGGGGAGTTCCATGCTTTTTCGAGAAATGCCAACTCCGTGTCGCGATCGACAAACATCACTGCACCTCCTGCATTAGTCTACTTCAGATTAGTCTAATTCAAATTAGACTAATCATACTGCATTCTTGTTCTTTCCGCAAGTACAACCATTCAGCCGGCAGGTGCAAGCACATCGGGTGCGCTACGGTCGTCCAAAACAAACGGGGCCGCTCTGTACAGAGCGGCCCCGTTTGTTGAACAGACGTGACTCACAGCGCTACAGCGCCGTGATCACCACGTCAATACACGCCATCACCAGCACGATGGCCAGGTACATGTTTGAGGCGATGAAGAGGGAGCGGGCGTTCTTGCCGCTGGGCACGCGCAGCAGGCGGATGTTACGCCACATCATGTCGGCCGTGGCCAGTCCCACCGGAATCAGGTAGATCAGGCCCAATGCGGGGTCGAGGCCCAGCGCCAGCGCGGCCAGGGCAGTGGCGGCCGTGTGGACGAAGACCCAAAACGCGGCC
This sequence comes from uncultured Anaerolinea sp., assembly GCA_964626845.1. Taxonomy (GTDB): domain Bacteria; phylum Chloroflexota; class Anaerolineae; order JAAEKA01; family JAAEKA01; genus JAAEKA01. The sequence continues at coordinate 25,726 of CAZVGR010000043.1, read as the reverse complement.
ATCCTGGGGCTGGTCTTGACCGGCAGCATGGGCGTGTCGCTGCGCGCGTAGTCGTTGCGGTAGACGATGGCCAGGCTCCAGAAGTGGCTGGGGGTCCACAGGAAGACCAGCAGGGCCAGCACCAGCGCGGCCGGCGCAGCCCAGTCGCCGCCGGCCGCCGCGCCGGCCAGCACGGCCGCGCTGCCCGCCGCGCCGCCGATGACGATGTTCAACGTGGTGCGCGGCTTAAGCCAGAGGGTGTAGATGACCACGTAGATGAACGCGCCTGCGGCCAGCCAAAAGCCCAGGGCCAGGCTGAAGGGCAGCGCAATCAAGACCGATAAGACGATCATGCCGGTGGCCACCCACGGCACCCAGGCCGGGTTGGCGATGTCGCCGTTGACCAGGGGACGATGGCGGGTGCGGGTCATGGTGCCATCCGAGCGGCGCTCGATGTACTGGTTCCAGGCCGAAGCGCCCGAGGCAGCCAGCCAGCCGGTGAGCAGGGTCAGCCCCAGCGCACCCAGGCCGGGCCAGCCGCCCGCGCCCATGAACGCTCCGCCCACAGCCGAGAAGAGCAGCAGGCTGACGACGCGCGCCTTGAACAACACCATCAGCGTGCTGAAGAACGACGGCTTGGTCGCCGGCAGAGCGCCTGCCACTGCCTCGGCCACTGCCACGTCAGGTCCAGCATAGCGTTTCGTCTTGTTGATTGTGGTCATGAAAGCTCCTTGAAGCCAGTATACTTTTGTCCACGGCTCGGGCCGGTCTCTGACCGTGCCCGTTGTTGATATATTCACGATTTTTCGGACGGGCTCGGTCGGAGACCGGCCCGACCGGTTGGGCTTGCCTGGACGGGCTCGGTCAGCCCACTCCGGGGTGCTGCGCAAAGACCGGCCCGAGCGAGAAGCGCACCAATCTACCAATCTACCAATCTACCAATCTACCAATCACCATGTCATCCAATCATCCCACGCATCTCCATTGGTAAGGAGAAGATGAGCACTGCCGCCAGCGCCAGCGCCGTCCACAGCGCCAGCCAGGGCAGCATGGCCCGGCGGGTTGCGCCAGCGTTGCTCTCGGTTGCTGCGACGCGACTGAGGCTGTACAAGCTGGCCAGGTAGCCGATGGCCACGGCCGCCAGCACCAGCACAAACACCGCATCGTCCGACATGATCGATCCCAGCGCCCAGGCGGGTTGGTTGAGTAGGAACGTACCGAAACCAACGCCCGGCAGGGTCACACCGTGGTCGATCAGGAAATTCTGCGCCACCGGCACAATGGCCAGCGCGCCGCTGGCGAAATGAAACCAGTAGTGGGCGAACCAGATGGCGAAGGCCAGCGGCACCACGGTGGGCGCATAGCGGGCGAACACGGCCCGCAGGCTGCCCCGGTTCCAGCGGCGCTCCTGCCCGGCGCCCAGCCGCCGGCTCAGCCAGGCGGCGCCCAGGCCCAGGGCCGCCGGCAGCAGCACCATCAGCACGCCGAAGATCAGCGCCAGGATCAGCGGCTCGCTCTTCGTACCCAACGCCTGGCTTAGCGCCGCCGCCAGGATGTAGACCGGCGGGGTCATGCCGAAGGCGTTGGCCAGGCCGGCGAAGGCGAAGACCAGGGCCAGGAAGGCCAGGTCCCAGCGCTGCGGCCAGGCGCTGCCAGCCGGGCGGGCCGTTGCGGCTGCGCCAGCCGCCCCAGGCCGGGGTGTGAGTGGGATGAACTCGCTCAGCGGCTGGCGGGCGGCCAGGGCCACGTTGTCGTGCGGGCAAGCCCGGGCGCAGTCGAGGCAGAAGACACAGTCCAGATTGCTCTTGACCTGCGGCACGAACAGCTCGGCGCCGCAGCCCAGGGTCTGCGCCGAGCCGTTGACGCACTCCTTGCCCACGCAGGTGCGGCACACCTCTGCCTTGCGGGCCGTGATCTGCAAGGGCGAGACGGTCGAGGCCACGTAGTTGAAGGTGCCCAGCGGGCAGACGTACTTGCAGAAGGGCGACTCGGCGAACAGCGCCTCCAGCAGGAAGGCAGCCATGAAGTAGCCGATCACCAGCCAGGCGGTCAGGGCGGGGCTGGCCCACAGATCGAGCGCTTCGTAGAGCCACAGGTAGCCGACGAAGACGCCGATGGCCAGCCACTTGTTGCGCAATGCCTTGGGCCAGCGCCGGCCGCGGCTGCTCATTTTGCGGGCCAGCGTGCGCGGCAGGGTGAAGGGGCAGGCCATGCAGAACAGGTTGCCGGCCAGCAGCAACGCCAGGATGGCCAGGCCGCGGAAGTGGACCCACACCGAGACCGTGGCGACGTTCTGCGGCGCGATCTGTGGCCCGGTAAGGCCGTCGTAGATCACCAGCAGCGCCAACGCCAGCAGGGGAAGCTGGAAAACCAGCCGGCCCCAGCGCCAGCGCAGCAGCCGTCCCAGACCCGGCACGCGCAGCAAATCGAACGATGTGTGCGGTTGGTAAAGTGCCATGTTGTTCTACGGCCTGCGCACCGTCAAATCAAACCGGCGCACCAGCGTGCGACCGTCGGGCAGGGCCGCTGTCACGGTTACAAACCAGTCGCCCGACATGGTCCAGACCCACGGTGTTTGGTAGAGGCCGCCGGACGTCTCCGCTGCGTCAGCCAGCACCGGCTGCATGCCGGCGTGGCTCATGTCGCCCTTGAGGCTGACCGTGGCGCCCTCGACCGCCGCGCCGCCGGCGTCGTTTAACTGCACTGCCAGGGTGGCCGGCCCAACCAGCGCCGGGTCGGGATCGATGGTCAACACAGCGGCGATCTCCGGCGCTTGATCAATTGAGGCTTGCTGGCTGGCCCGCTGGCAGCCGGTTGCTGCCAGCATCATGGCTATAGCCACGACTACCCACAGGATGCGCCGCGCCGCAAACAATTTGCTAAACACTGTCATGCTGAAGTCTGCCGAAGCATCTCGGCGTAGTTGCCGCTGGTGTCGGGTTCATCCGATTGGCTCTCCGGCGCCTGCTCCTTGCGCAGCCGGGCCCGCACGACGCCCACATAGACCACGCCGGCGACCACGGCAAAGGCGAACCACTGCGCAGCATAGCCCAGGTGCGGGCCCTCCGTCAAATCAACCTCCGGTTCGATGCGGTAGGGCAGGGCGATGTTACCTTCGGGACCAGGCGCTTCCAGCAAATACACAGGCAGCAACTGATACGGCAACTGGCTCTGGATGGCCCCGATGTCGATGCGGTACCACTCGGTCTTGGCCTGCTGCGCAGCGGAGCTGGCGCTGGCCTGCTCCGCTGCCCGGCCGAAGAGGATCTGCGACGGCTGCACGCGGCCGCGGATGGTCACCGGCCCGCGCGTCGCGTCGTACTGCTGCCAGCGGCCCGTCTGCACGTCGTCGAAGGGGATCCAGCCGCGATCGACTAACACCGCCTGGCTGCCGCCCTCCAGCACCAGCGGCGTGACCAGATGCGCGCCGGGCATCTCGCGGTAGTTCTGCTGCACCAGCAGCAACTGATGGTTGAAGTCGTATTCGCCCATCGCCTCGGCCGGCAGGTTGCGCACCTCCGCGCGATCCTCGGGCAGGGGCCAGGTAGCAGCCAGCGCGGCCGTGTTGAGCGAGATCGGCGCAGCCTCCAGCTTGGCGGCCAGGTCGGCGTTGCGGGCGATGCGCTGTTCGCGGCGCTCCAACTGCCAGACGCCCAGCCGGGCCATGACAGCCATGGCGGCGATCACCAGCAGTGTCATCAGGATGTAGCGGCGGCTAACCAGGGCTTTGATCATGGTGTCTTACGCGTGCGCGCTGGGCGCAGGCTCCACAGGGCGATGGCTGGCTGCGGCTGGCAGCGCTGGCTTTCTCATGACAAACCAGGCGCCGGCGGCGATCACTGCCAGGACGGAGCCGATGGCCAGCGGCCGCCAGTTGGCAGCGGCGGGCTGAACATCCAGCGCGAAGTTGGCGCTGCCGCTGCCGGCTGCATCGTTGTGCGCCACGGTGAACTGCCATGCACCCGCGGCGGGCAGGTCCAGATCGGCCTCGTAGTAGGTCTTGATGGTTGCGTTCTCGTGGGTGGCCGGGACCGCGACTGGCTGGCCGTCATCGTTTGGCGTTGCCACGATCTGCACAGCAGCGTCGAGCACGGGCCGCTGCGTCGCCGGCTCCACCAGCGCCACAGTGACATGGACAAGGCCGGCGCGCGGCGGGTTCGGGTTGGTCCAGGCGTAGACCTGGTAAGGCCCCGATGGCGCGGCCACCAACTGGGGCGTGCCGCCGCCGTGGGCCATGGCCGGCGCCGTATGGGCCAGCATCGCCAAGGCTAGTAGTGCTCCCAGAAACCCGGTTTTTTCGGAAAAACCGGGTTTCTTTGCTCGTCGAAGACTCATCATCGCGCACCTGCCGTGGCGTGCTCTTCCACCAGCCAGGGCGCGTTGAGCGGCGCCGGCTTCTTGGCCTCGGCGTTGACGATCTGGGTCAGCACGATCAGCGCGGCCCAGAAGAACATCTCGCTGCCGGGGATCCACATCAGGATGCCGGCGATCATCTGGTCCTGCATCACCGAGAGGCCCAGCAGCCGCGGCACGTCCAGGTAATGGGTGTAGACCGGCGAGGGCGAAAAGGCGATGACCACGCCGATGATCACGTTGACCGGCACCACTGAGATGGTGTAGATGATGCGCTGGCCGGTGGACAGGCTGCGGTGCAGCCGCGGGGCCACGCCCAGGATGTGCCACCAGAGCAGCGCCGTGCTGACGAAGAACGACAGGTGCTGCAAGTCGTGGGCGAACTGGTTGCGCAGCGCCAGGTTGTAGAGCAGCGGGTCGTGCCAGCCGATCAGGACGATGACGTAGAACAGCCAGACGATGCCGGGGCCAGTAGCCTTGGCCAGAATGCTGCGCCAGGGCGAGCGCTCGTTGAGCACCGCGCTGACCGGCCGCCGCGCCCGCCGCGGCAGGCCCCAGACCAGCACCGGGAAGGGATTGCCGATCAAGAGCAGCGGCACGGCGACCATGGTCAGCAACAGGTGCTGGGTCATGTGCATGAAGAAGAGCTGGCCGCTAAGCACCTCCACCGGCGACATCAGCGCCACGGCGATGGTCAGCAGGCCGGCCCAGTAGGTGGCCAGCCGCCAGCCAGCGGCCAGCGGCCGGTGCTGGGATTGCTTCGCCGAGCCTCGCAATGACCCTTCGGGGGTGGGCGACACGGGCAGGGCGCGCAGCCGCAGCCAGCCGCGCAGGTAAAGCACAGCCAGCAGGCCCAGCAGGAGGATCACCTCCGGCCGCAAGTCCCATGAAAGAAGAAGCGCCCGTGTCATTGGTCAGTCTCTTCGGTGATTGGGTGATTGGGTGATTAGGTGATTGGGTGATTAGGTGCATTCCGCTCTATCAACCCAGTCACCTTGTCACCTTGTCACCTTGTCACCATGTCAGTGCCCAGCCGCATGCACACCCACGCCGATCAGGTAGATGGCGGGGTAGAAGAAGACCCAGACCAGGTCGACGTAGTGCCAGTAGATGGCGGTGGCCTCGACGCCCCAGTGCTTTTCGGCCGAGAATTGGCCCTTGCGGCCCAGGTTCCAGACCAGGATCAGCAGGATGATGCCGCTGAGCACGTGCAGGGCGTGCATGCCGGTCATGCCGTAGAGCACTGCGCCGAAAACGCCGTCAGTGGGGCGGATGTGGCGGCCCAGCACGAACTCGCCATCGACGAAGGTCCAGCCCCATTCGAAGACCAACACGCCTAGCAGGAAGACGATGCCCAGAAAGGTCGTCAGCAGGATCGAGCGCGAGAAGGTCTTACGGTCGTCGTTGGCGATGGCCACCTCGGCCCGGTTCATGAAGAAGCTGCTCAGCAGCAGCACGGCCGTGATGATCAACGGGATGATCTGGTAGTTGATGTGCAGCGGCCCGATGACCGTGTCCTCCATGGAGGGGCGGGTGTTGCCCCACAGGAAGAAGCGCGCCACCAGCAGGCCGCCGAAGATGAAGGTCTCCGACAGGAAGAAGAGCCAGAAGCCCATGCGGTTGCGGCGGGTCTGGACCTGGTAGGATTCAGCGATGGCGGTCATCAGTGCGCCTCCTCAGTTCGCCAGACGTTGACGATGTGCATGAAGTAATACATGATTAGCGCCGCCTTGAGGATGATGATCACAAACATTAAGGCAGCCGATCCCAGTGCGGCCAGGAAGAACTCGACGATGGTGAGGATGGCCAGGCCGATCAATACCACGATGCCGGTGCGGAAGCCAGCCTTGCGCTGGGCCGTCAGCCGCACATAGTCTGGCCCGTGGGCTGAGACAGCCGCCTTAGTTGCTGCGCTTTTGGCGTCGCCTGCCTTGCCGTCGCCAGGCATGAGCTTGATCAGCAGCCAGGCGCCGATCAGCACGCCGCCGCCCACAATCAAGGGCAACAGGATGAAGACGAGAAACAGGTTTTCCATGCGTTATTCTCCTTGCCCGCAGGTTTCGATATGGCCCTTTTGGGGATGCCTACTCAACCTGCGGGCACTTTGCATCGCTCGCTCAGTCGCCGCCGGTCATAGCAGGAGCCGGCGCGAACTGCACGTAGGTCGAGCCAGGCTTGCCGTAGTCGTAAGGCTCGCCCACGACGCTGGGCGCCGTGGCGTAGGTCATCTCAGGCATGGGCGAGGGCACCTGCCACTCCAGGCCGCGCGAGCGCCAGGGGTTGGCCGCCGCCTGGGGCGCGCGCCGCGCATAGAAGAACAGGTTGTAGACCATGATCAGCACGGAGATGAAGATCACGAAGCCGGCAATAGTGATCATCATCTGCGCGTCGCCGATGGCCAGCTCGAACTCGTAGCTGGCAATGCGGCGGCGCATGCCGTGGGTGCCAACGAAGATCTGGCCCAGGCTCATCACCCAGAAGGCCGGCGTCATCAGCCAGAAGTGCAACTGGCCCATCCGCTCGCTGTACATCCGTCCTGATGCCTTGGGGAACCAGTAGTACAGCGCCGCGAAGAACGGGAAGACGAAGCCGCCGAACATGGTAGCATGGAAGTGGCCGACCACGTAGTAAGTGTCGGTCAGGTTCAGGTCGGTGGTGACGGTGCCGAGGGGCGGCCCGGTCAACCCGCCGATCAGAAAGACGGAGATCGCGCCCAGGGCGAAGAGCATGGGCGTCTTATACTCGATGCGGCCGCCCCACAGCGTGCCCAGCCAGCTAAAGAACTTGACGCCGGTTGGTACGGCCACCAGCAGGGTGGACATCATGAAGGGCACGCGCAGGAAGTTGCTCATGCCGGAGACGAACATGTGGTGCGCCCAGACCAGGAAGCCGACCAGGGCAATGGCCATGCTGGACATGGCGATCCACTTGTAGCCGAAGAGCGGCTTGCGGGAGAAGACCGGCAGCAGCTCGCTGATGATGCCCAAGCCGGGCAGGATGAAGACGTAGACGGCCGGGTGCGAGTAGAACCAGAACAGGTGCTGGAAGAGGATCGGGTTGCCGCCGCCGACCCACTTGTCCACCTCGAACCAGACCGGGCCGCGCGGGTCGAAGAAGCCCATGCCCAGGATGCGCTGCACCAGCACCATCAGGAAGGAGAGGCCGATGAGCTGGGTGGCGGTAAGCTGGATGATGGCCGTGGCGAAGGCCGCCCAGACGAAGATCGGCATGCGGAACAGGCTCATGCCGGGCGAGCGCATGGTCACGGTAGTGACGATGATGTTCAGCGATCCCAGGATCGACGACAGGCCGATGAAGAAGACGCCCAGGAAGAAGTACTGGACCCCCAGCGGCGCCTGCGAGCTGAGCGGCGGGTAGCCGGTCCAGCCCGTGTTCCAGCCGCCGATGAACATGGCGCTGGTCAGCAGGATCGCGCCGGGCACGTTGATCCAGAAGGCGAAGGCGTTGAGGCGCGGGAAGGCCATGTCGTTGGCGCCGATCATCAGCGGGATCAGGTAGTTGGACATGCCGCCCACGCCCAGCAGAATGGCGCCGATCATGATCATGCCATGGGCGCTAATCATGGTGTTGAAAGCGTCTGGCTGCACGAAGCTCAGCTCTGGCTGGGCCAATTGCAGCCGGAAAATCATGGCCAGCGTGCCGCCTACGCCCAACAGCAGGATGCCGGTGATGGTGTACTGAATGCCAATCACCTTGTGGCTGTAGTCCACGTTGAAGTAGCGGGCCCATTCGGGCGTGCCGGGGATGCGCGCGCCGTGATGGAAGGGGGTCTCGATGCCCCGCGCCCACTTCAGCCAGTCGCTCACCGCGCCGACACCAATCATGAAGCCGACGGTGAAGAAGATAGCGCCTACCACCATAGCCGGCTCATAGGGCGCAAAGGCAGTGGCCAGGAAGCGCCACACCGTGCTGGTATCGGCCACCAGGTTGGGGTTCCACTTGGCCGGCAGCCCCAGCGCCAGTCGGGTGACGATCACCAGGCCAAAGCCAAACATCCAGCCGATGACGCCGCCGAAGAGGCCCTGGAAAAGCCCTAGTTTGAGTACTCGCATGGAGTATCCTCCTTGTTCGCAGAATGATGAGTACGCTGATGAACGCAGATGGACGCAGATCTGATCCCAATTTGATCGTTACTAATCAGCCATAGGTGCCGGGCACTTGACTTTGCGCCTAATGAGTCTGCCGAGCCGAATTCAGCCGATCCTGGGCTGCAAGTGCCCGGCACCTGAGTAGTGACATTTGATCAGCGTTTATCCGTGTCGATCTGCGTCCATTCAAGTTATTCCAGCGACTTGATGAACTCGATGATGGCATCGAGCTGCTGCTCCGACAGCACGTCGGTGTAGTTGGCGGGCATCACCGGGGCGTAGCCGGCCACGATCTCGCTCATGGGGTTGAGGATCGAGTTGCGCAGGTACTCCTCGTCGGCCACCTGTGAGGTGCCGTCGGTGAACTGACGCTCGGAGCCGAAGAGCCCCTTCCAGGTCGGCCCGACGCCGCCCGGATCGCCGCTGACGTTGTGGCAGGCAATGCAGCCCTGGCTGGTGTGCAGTTGAGCGCCCAACTCGGCTAGCTGCTCCGGTGAAACGGCCGCTTTCTGCTCTTCTACCCACGCCATGAAGTTGGTCTCGTTCATGACGTTGACCGGCGCCAGCATGGCGGTGTGGCCGGTGCCGCACAGCTCGTTGCAGCGCAGCCGGTAGGCGCCCTCGACGTTGGGCGTAACCCGCAGTTGGGTCGGCACGCCCGGCACCAGGTCCTGCTTGACGCGAAACTCGGCCACGTAGAAGTTGTGGATCACGTCCTGGTCCAGCGAGCGCAGCTTGAAGAGCACCGGCTGGTTGACCGGCAGGTTCAGCGAGGTGGCCTTCTCGATGCCCAGGTCGGGGTAGTCGAACTGCCAGCCGAAGCTGAAGGCGGTGACGTTGACCGTCATCTCGTCCTCGTGGGCCGACGTAACCTCAGCCAGGGTGACTGCGCCGATCACGCCGAAGATCAGGACGGTGATAAGCGGCACCACAGTCCAGGTGATCTCCAGCTTGGTGTTGCCCTCGAAGTGGTCGCCGTCGCCCTCGTCGCCCGGCTTGCGGCGGAAGACGAACAGGCTGTACAGCATGAAGACCATCACCAGGGCGAAGAGAAAGCCGATCACCCCGTAGTGCAGGTCCATCAGCCAGTCGACCACCAGCGCCTGCGTGCTGGCCTGGGGAAACTTGGGCACTGCCAGCAACGCAACGACCGAGATGATGGCGACCACCGCCACCAGCACGGACACGATGATGAAGTGCCGCTTGTAACTGGGTTTGTGGGTTCCTTGGTCCATTCGCTCCATTCTCCCTTGGGATTGTTGCCTGGAATAAGTGGTGGATGATGTGGCAGCCGGCTGGGCGGCAGCGCCGGGCCGCTCGCCCTTCAAAGCCCGCAGCAGATCGGCCTCGCCCGCGCCGCTGACCTGGTGCCGCTCGTGTACGGTCATCTTGTCGCCCGCCAGGGTGACGTAGATCACGCGCAGGTCGCTGGCGTCGGGCCAGAGCAGCGGGGTCAGGTCTTTCTCTTTCAGGTCCGGGCTGTCATGATCGACGATGATGACGTTGGGCGCCTGAGCGAGGCCCAGGCCCTGCACCTCCTGCCAACTGGCCACCGAACCGACGACCACCGCCTGACCGCCCAGCAGCCGCGCAATGCCCTCGCGGAACAGCGGATGGGCGGAGACGATCAAGGCCGTTTGCTGGGCGGTGGCGTCTGGTGTGTCGGTCACGGTGGATTGCTTTCGGGTGTTGGCCGGGTTGCAGACAGAAAGATGGCGCTTTGCGCGTCAGTGTCCATTCTAGCCGCCATCCCCCCATTTGTCATCGGCAATGCGGGCCATTCTGCCAAAGCAAAACGAGCGACCACACGGTCGCTCGTTTGGGGGATGGCTCGCGCTGCGTATCGCCCGAATGGGGGAGGGGAATACCACAACGAATGGAAACAGCGAATGGCTCTATCTGCTGCTCTAACCGAACGCGCCGCTGGCGTTGAGCGCTACGATCTCATCCCGGCTGTACCCAGCCTCAGCCAGCACCTCGACCGTATGCTCTCCCGGCCGGGGCCCGACGCAGCGATAGAATGGCCGGCTGGCAGAAAAGCGAAGGGGGTGACCTATCTGGCGCTGGATCGTGCCGTCGCCGCGCGGCGTCTCGACCAGCAGGCCGCGCGCGGCGGTCTGCGGATGGGCCAGCGCCTCCTCGACGGTCAGCACCGGCTCCACGCACACGTCCAGCGGCGTAAAAATGGCCATCCAGTCGGCCAGGCTGCGCTGAGCGATGGTTGCGGCGATCTCTTCCTTCAGCCCCGGCTGGCCGGCGGCCGGGCCGAAGATGCCCCGCTCGGCCAGGTCGGGCCGCTCGATGGCCTGGCAGAAGCCGCGCCAGAACTTGTCCTCCAGGCTGGCCACGGCCAGGTAGCGACCATCGCTGGTGCAGTAGGTGTCATAGAGCGTGCCGCCGTTGAGCAGACCGCTCTCGTAGCCGGGGTTCTCGCCGCTGGCCAGGTACTCGGCTGCGGCAAGCCCGTTCCAGGCCAGCGCCAGGTCGAACATGCTGACGTCCACCATCTGCCCCTCGCCGGTGAGCTGGCGCTGGATCACCGCAGCGAGAATCCCTGTGATCGCGCCGAAAGCCCCGCCGCCGATGTCGGCAATCTGCACGCCCAGCCCGGGTGGGCCGCTGTCCGCCCGGCCGGTGTGGCTGAGGATGCCGGACAAGGCCAGGTAGTTCAGATCGTGGCCGGCCCGATCGCGATACGGCCCGGTCTGGCCGTAGCCGGTGATGGCGCAGTAGATCAGCCGTGGGTTCACGGCCCGCAAGGCCCCATAGCCCACGCCCAGCCGGTCCATCACGCCGGGCCGGAACTGCTCGACGACGATGTCGTAGCGCTGCACCAGCCGCTGGATCACCTCGGCCGCGCCGGGCTGCTTCAGGTCCAACAAGATGGAACGCTTGTTGCGGTTCAGCAAGCCGTGCCAGGCCGACACGTCGCCGTTGAAGGGCGGCAGAAAGCGCACCAGGTCGGGCCGGTCCGGCGCCTCCACCCGCACCACGTCCGCGCCCAGGTCGGCCAGCAGCATGGTGGCGAACGGCCCGGGCAGCAGGGTGGTGAAGTCGAGGACGCGCAGGGAGGAAAGGGGGAGATTGGGTGACTGGGTAATTGGGTGATTCGAGAGAGCCATGCGCAGAGCCAAAGAGCGCAAATCCGGGTTACGTATTACTCGTTACGCATTACGCCGATACATCGTCACCACGCACGCGCCCCCCAACCCGATGTTGTGCTGCAGGGCGACGCGGGCGCCTTCAACCTGGCGCGGGCCGGCCTGGCCGCGTAGCTGCCAGGCCAGCTCGGCGCACTGGGCCAGCCCGGTCGCGCCCAGGGGATGGCCCTTGGCCAGCAGGCCGCCCGACGGGTTGGTGACGACGCGGCCGCCGTAGGTGTTGTCGCCATCCAGCACGAAACGCTCGGCCGTGCCCTCGGGTGTCAGCCCCAGCGCCTCGTAGGAGATCAGCTCGTTGGTGGTGAAGCAATCGTGTAGCTCTACCACGTCCACCTCGTCCGGGCCGATGCCGGCCTGTTCGTAGACTTGCCGGGCCGCGGCCGCGCTCATGTCGTAGCCGACGACCTTCATGCGGCTGCGCTCGTCGAAGGTGGAGCGGAAATCGGTAGTCATGGCCTGGCCGGCGATAGCCACGGTGGCGTCCAGCCCATGCCGCCGGGCGAACTGCTCAGAGCAGACCACGGCCGCGGCCGCGCCGCAGGTGGGCGGGCAGCACTGCAGGCGGGTCAGCGGGCCGGTGAAACGCGGCGAGGCCAGCACCTCCTCCACGGTCACTTGCTTGCGGAAGATGGCGCGCTCGTTGTGCTGGGCGTGACGCCGCGCCTTGACCACGATACGGGCGAAGGTCTCGTCCTGCGTGTCGTAGCGCTCCTGATACTCCGCGCCGGCCCCGCCGAACAGGCGGATGGCCATGGGCGACTCAGAGTGGCCTTGCAGCGCGTCGGCCAGCTCCAGGAACTTGCCCAGCGGCGCAGGCCGATCCTGGAAGACGTGATCGATGGCCCCGCGCGCCATCTGCTCGAAACCCACGGCCAGCGCACAGTCGACGACGCCGGCCTGCACCGCCTGCCTGGCCAGAAAAAGCGCCGTGGAGCCGGTGGAGCAGTTGTTGTTGACGTTGATCACCGGGATGCCGGTCATGCCCACGTCGTACAGCACCGCCTGGCCGGCCGTGCTGTCGCCGTAAACGTAGCCGGTGTAGGCATGCTGGATCTGGCCATAATCCAGCCCGGCATCGGCCAGTGCCATGCGCACGGCCTTAGCGCCCATGACGGTGTAGGGATCTTCCGTGCCCGGTTTGACGAACGGCGTCATGCCGACGCCGGCGATGATGACGTTTTTCATGCAATCCACTCCCGCCACTGCTGCGGTCGCGGCTTGCCCATTGCCTTGAGGTAGACGCTGGCCTTGCCGTAAAAGATCAGCAGCGCCTCCTTGTAGACCTCCAGTTGGATCAACGGCGTCACGCTCCAGCCGCCGCGGTCGATCTGGCGGGTCTTGATGTCCTCCTCGGACAGGTGCGAGATGACCGCCTCCAGCTCGGCGTCCAGGATTTTGTACCAGCTTGCCAGCTCGCTGACGCTGCCGGCCAGCCCTGGCTCCGGGTTGCGGTAGCTGAGGTCCATGCGCCAGTCCATGAAGGACTGGATGTAGGCGTGCTGCACTTCGCCGATCTCGACGCACAGCGCGCCCAGCGTTGGGTTTTCGCCGCCGACGGTGTAGCCCAGGTCGTCATCGCTGAGCAGCTCCAGGAGCTGGCTGCGCAGCGCCTGGTACATGCGGAAGGTGGGGTAATAGTCGGTGATGAGGCTGTTCACGGGTCAATCCTCCTGCAAGGCCAAAGGTGAATGGAGTATACCACACCCGACCTTTCCTGTCACCCTGACCGAAGGCGCCGAAGGGTCCCGGCGCCGTCATGCAGCGAGATGCTTCGCCAAGCCTCAGCATGACGCGGCATGCTCAGTGTCACCCTGAGGTCCGCCGAAGGGTCCCGGCGCCGTCATGCAGCGAGATGCTTCGCCAAGCCGCCTCAGCATGACGGTTTCTGTCGTTGGCTGTGTTATACTGGATCGCCATCATCCCAGGCCAGGAGCCGCTGCCATGCCAAATCCCGCACCCATCGTCTACACCATCGCCCCCTGCCCGTTGGGCTACATCCTCGTTGCAGCCACTGACCAAGGCGTCTGCGCTGTACATCTGGGCGATTCGGAGGCTGAGTTGGCCGCCTTGTTGACCAGCGATTTTCCCGCGGCGCAGCCGCAGCCGGACCACGACGCCTTGCAGCGCTGGTCGGCTGTGCTGATCGCGTACCTGAACGGCCAGCAGCGCGAGCTGGACCTGCCGCTGGACGTGGCGGGCACCGAGTTCCAGCGTCGGGTCTGGCAGGCCCTGCAGGCCATCCCCTACGGCGCCACCCGCACCTACAGCCAACTGGCCGGGGAGTTGGGCCAGCCGTCGGCGACCCGGGCCGTGGCCAGCGCCTGCGCGGCCAATTCCGTGGCGCTGGTCATCCCTTGCCATCGCATCGTGCGTGCCGACGGCAGCCTCAGCGGCTACCGCTGGGGCATCCAACGCAAAGAGGCGCTGCTGACGCTGGAGGCGCAGTTTGGACGAAATCAGCGCACGCGGTAGAATGTTCCCTGACCCGGACCAACAGAGGAGCACCGATTACGATGACAATCCACGGTTTTGCGCTGATTGAAGAAAGACACATTCCTGAGATCAACTCCCAGGCCAAGCTGTATCGCCACCTCAAGACAGGCGCGCGGCTGCTGGCGCTGGAGAACGACGATGAAAACAAGGTCTTCGGCGTCGCCTTCGCCACCCCGCCTGAGGACTCCACCGGCCTGCCCCACATCCTGGAGCACTCGGTGCTGTGCGGCTCTCAGACCTACCCGGTCAAGGAGCCCTTCAAGGAGCTGCGCAAAGGCTCGCTCAACACCTTTCTCAACGCCATGACCTGGCCCGACAAGACGGTCTATCCCGTGGCCAGCCAGAACCAGGCCGATTTCTACAACCTGACCAGGGTCTACCTGGACGCCGTCTTCAAGCCTTTTATTACGCCCGAAACCCTACAGACCCAGGGCTGGCACTACGAGACCGCGGGGCCAGATGCGCCGTTGACCTTCAAGGGCGTGGTCTTCAATGAGATGAAAGGGGTTTACTCCTCCCCCGACGCGCTGATCGGCCGCTACAGCCAGCAGACGGTTTTCCCCGACACCATCTACGGGCTGGACTCGGGCGGCGACCCGGCCGTGATCCCCGACCTGACCTACGAGCAGTTCAAGCGCTTCTACGCCCGGCATTACCACCCGTCCAACAGCTACATCTATTTCTACGGCGACGATCACTCGGACGAGCGGCTGCGCCTGCTGGATTCCTACCTGAGCGGCTATGAGCCTATCGAGCCTGCGCCGCCCGTAGCCCTTCAGCCGCGCTTCGACGCCACTCGCCGCTTCGTCTATGGCTACGACGCAGGCGCAGACGGCGGCAATGGGGCAGGGCCGGCCAAGCGCAGCTATGTGACCATCAACTGGCTGCTGAACGAAGTCACCGATCTGGAGACCACGCTGGCCCTGGAGGTGCTCTCGCACATCCTGATGAGCACCCAGGCCTCGCCGTTGCGCAAGGCGCTGCTGGACTCCGGCCTGGGCGAGGGGGTGATCGGCGGCGGCTATGACTCCAGCTATCGCCAGGCCATCTTTAGCGCCGGCCTGAAGAACATCGCCGCCCAGGACAGCGGCCGGGTGGAGCAGTTGATACTGGACACGCTGGCCAGCCTGGCGCGCGACGGCATCGACCGTGACATGATCGCTGCCTCGCTGAACACATTGGAGTTCCGCCTGCGCGAGGCCAACACCGGCAGCTTTCCGCGCGGCCTGATGTACCTCTTCGCGGCCTTGGGCGGCTGGCTGCACGGCGGCGACCCGCTGGCTGAGCTGGCCTACGCAGCGCCGCTGGAACGGCTCAAGCAGCAAACAACCGACGATCCCCGTTTCTTCGAGGGGCTGATCCAGCGCTACCTGCTGGATAATCCCCACCGCAGCGTGGTGCTGCTGCAGCCCGACCCCCGCGCGCGCGACCAGGCTGAAGCCGCCGAGCGCGCCCACCTGGACGCGGCCCGCGCAGCCATGAGCCAGGCTGACATCGACCAGGTGCTGGCCACCATGCAGCGCCTGCAGGCGATCCAGGACACCCCCGACACCCCCGAAGCGCTGGCCACTATTCCCACCCTCTCCCTGGCCGACCTGGACCGGGAGATCCGGCGCATCCCCACCGTCGAGGGCGAGCTGGCCGGCGCGCGGCTGCTGACCCATGACCTGTTCACCAACGGTATCCTCTACCTGGACCTGGGCTTCGACCTGCGCAGCCTGCCGCAGCGTCTGCTGCCCTACGGCGAGCTTTTCGGCCGCTTGCTGCTCAGCATGGGCACTGAGCGCGAGGATTTCGTCAAGCTGTCGCAGCGCATCGGCCGTGAGACGGGCGGCATCTACCGCACAGCCCACCTGGCCACCACCCGCAACGGCGACGCCACTGCGCATCTCCTGCTGCGCGGCAAGGCCACACTGGACAAGAGCCAGGCGCTGCTGGATATCCTGCGGGACGTGTTGCTGACAGCCAGGCTGGACAACCCCGAACGCCTGCGCCAGATCGTGTTGGAAGAAAAGGCCGGGCAAGAGGCCGGCCTGATCCCCGGCGGGCACGGCGTGGTTTTCCGCCGCCTGCGCGCCCGCTTCACCACAGCCGGCTGGGCCGCCGAGCAGATGGGCGGCGTCGATTACCTCTTCTTCCTGCGCGATCTGTTGCAACGCATGGAACTGGACTGGCCGGCCGTGCTGGCCGACCTGGAGGCCGTGCGCGCGGGTTTGATCGGGCGGGCCGGCCTGCTGTGCAACGTCACCGTCGACCAGGCCAGCTTCGACGCCTTCCAGCCACGCCTCGCCGAGTTCATCGCTGCGCTGCCGGCCGGCGCAGCCGCAGAAGCGCACTGGCAGCCAACCCGCGCTGCGCAGCCTGAGGGTTTGACCCTGCCCGCCCAGGTTAATTACGTGGGCAAAGGCGCTAACCTCTACCAGCTCGGCTATGAGCTGCACGGTTCGACGCTGGTGGCGGTCAAGTTCCTGGACAACACCTGGCTGTGGGACCGCGTGCGGGTGCAGGGCGGCGCCTACGGCGGCTTCTGCTCCTTCGACAGCCTGTCGGGCGTGCTGGCCTTTCTCAGCTACCGCGATCCCAACCTGTTGGGCACCTTGCAGACCTACGACGCTGCGGCTCATTACCTGCGCACAGTGGAACTGACCCAGGGCGACGTGGACAAAATCATCATCGGCGTCATCGGCCAGTTGGACAGCTACCAGCTCCCCGACGCCAAGGGCTACACTGCGCTGCTGCGCACGCTGAACAACGACACGGACGGGATTCGCCAGCGGCTGCGCGACCAGGTGCTGGCCGCCACCGTGGCCGACGTGCGCAGGCTGGCCGACCTGCTGGATCAGGTCGCGCAGCAGGGCGCCGTGGTGGTCCTCGGCTCCGAGCAGGCCATCAGCGCGGCCAACCAGACCCTGCAAGCGCCGCTGAGCCTGACAAAGGTGCTGTGAGCAGCCTCGCTCGTAACCGTGGCTTGTAACCAGGAGTTCAGCGGCGCCATCTCCGGTTGCCAGTGACGGATCACCCTTCCCGCAGCAAGGAAACAACTCTCTCATGCTCAAACGAATCGTTGGCGTGCTGCTGATTATCGCTGCTGTCACCAGCCTGATCTTCAGCCTGATCGTCACCTACAGCATCTGGAGCCTGCGCGCGCCCATGGCGCAGGCTGCGCTGGCCGGACTCCAGTTGGCCGACAGCACCCTTGCCACCACCGACGATGCGCTGACAGCGGTCGATGGCGCGTTGCTCGACGCCGTCAGCAGCGTGGCGGCTGCGCAGGATACCTTCCAGTCGTTGGCTCAAACGATCTATGCGACCACCCCCATGCTCGACGGCCTGGCGGGCTTTCTTGGTTCGGGATTGCCCGACACGCTGCGCAGCACGCAGGCCACAGTGAACACTGCCGCCGAGAGCGCCCGGATCGTGGACACAGTGCTGGAAACCCTGGCTGCCATCCCCTTTGTCAACTTCTCTTACGCGCCGCAGACTCCGTTGAGCGAAACGCTGGGTGACGTAGCAGATACGTTGCGCACGTTGCCCGACGGGCTGGAAGCGCTGGGGGGCGACCTGGCCAGCACCGGCGGCACGTTGCCTGATCTGGCCAGGAACCTGGAAGCATTCGGCGCATCGATCGGCCAGGTCGACGACTCGCTGGCCAGCGCCCAGGAGATCATTGCCTCGTACCAGGCCCTGATCGACGACTACCAGAAAATGATCGTCACGCTTGAGCGTCTGGTCCCGGTGCTGGTTAGCCTGATCCCCGCTCTTTTGACGTTCGTCGTCTTCTGGCTGGCTGTGGTGCAAGTGGCTGCCCTGCTGGTCGGTTGGCGGTGGGCGCGCGGCCCCTGGGCCGCCAGCAGCATGGCCGTGACGTTTCCTGAAGCAGTCGGTTGACGCTATAATGCGCGACTGAAGGCTGTCAAACAATCTGGTGTTACTGCTCAGGCTGGGCTTAGAGAAACCGGGTTTTTTTTGCTGCGGAAGCGGCTATCATAGCCCCGAGCAATGCGTTTGCAAGCTCAGAAATCATTGCCCAACGAGAAAAACCCGGTTTCTGACCGGCCGGCTGAGCAGTTACAATCTGGCTTGTTCAACAATTTCATAGCCTCATGTAGGCAAGGAGAACCCTGATGAAACTGCGACTGATCGTTCTGACCCTGCTGATCCTGGCCAGCCTGCTGATTGCCGCCTGCGCCACTTCGCCAGCCCCGGTCCCGACTGAGCCCGCTCCCGCCGAGCCGGCGCCGGCCGGGCCTGAGCCGGCTGAGCCGGCGCCAGTCCAACCCGCAGCCAGCAACCCCCACTACTTCGTGATCTCGCAGCAGCCGCTGCCCGACCTGGGCGGCCGCGTGATCAACGCTGTGACCGAAAACGCCTACACCCCACTCAACTTCGTCCATCCCCGCACCGGCCAGGCCGTCGGCTGGGAGTACGACGCGGTGGAGGAGATCTGCCAGCGGCTGAACTGCCAGGTCAACTGGGGCATCACCTCGTGGGACACCATGATCCAGGCCGTGCGCGAGGGCCAGTTCGACGTGGGCATGGACGGCATCACCATCACCGCCGACCGGGCGCAACAGGTGGACTTCTCACAGCCGTACATGCTGTCGCAGCAGTTCATGCTGGTGCGAGCCGGCGAGGAGCGCTTCAGCACGCCTGAGGAGTTCGCGGCTGATCCCAACCTGCTGATCGGCTCGCAGGCCGGCACCACCAACTTCTACACGGCTGTCTACGAGGTGTTGGACGGCGACGAGAGCAACCCGCGCATCAAGCTGTTCGAGACCTTCGGCGCGGCCGTGCAGGCGCTGCTCAACGGCGACGTGGACATGGTGCTGACCGACGCGGCTTCGACGCGCGGCTACATCGGCGCCAATCCGGACCGGCTGATGACCGTCGGCGAGCCGCTGGGCGTCGAGGAGTTCGGCTTCATCTTCCCGCCGGGCAGCGACCTGGTCCAGCCCTTCAACGCCGCCATCGCCTCCATGCGCGAGGACGGCACGCTGGGCCATCTCAACCTCAAGTGGTTCTTCGTCACCAATCCGGTGGGCGAGGATATGTACGACCAACTGCCCGACCTGGGCGGCCGCGTGATCAACGCTGTGACCGAAAACGCCTACACCCCACTCAACTTCGTCCATCCCCGCACCGGCCAGGCCGTCGGCTGGGAGTACGACGCGGTGGAGGAGATCTGCCAGCGGCTGAACTGCCAGGTCAACTGGGGCATCACCTCGTGGGACACCATGATCCAGGCCGTGCGCGAGGGCCAGTTCGACGTGGGCATGGACGGCATCACCATCACCGCCGAGCGGGCGCAGCAGGTGGACTTCTCGCAGCCCTACATGCGCTCGGAGCAGTTCATGCTGGTGCGAGCCGACGAGGAGCGCTTCACCACCCCCGCCGAGTTCGCGGCTGATCCGAACTTGTTGATCGGCTCGCAGGCTGGCACCACCAACTTCTACACGGCTGTCTACGAGGTGCTGGACGGCGACGAGGGCAACCCGCGTATCAAGCTGTTCGAGACCTTCGGCGCGGCCGTGCAGGCGCTGCTCAACGGCGATGTGGACATGGTGCTGATGGACCAGACATCGACCGCGGGCTACATCGGCGCCAACCCGGACCGGCTGAAGGTGGTCGGCGATGCGCTGGCCAGCGAGGACTTCGGCTTTATCTTCCCGCCCGGCAGCGACCTGGTCGGCCCCTTCAACGCCGCCATTGCCACCATGATCGAGGATGCTTTCATCGATCACCTGAACCGCAAGTGGTTCTTCCTCTACGATCCGACCAGGTAGGTCCGGCCGCCAGCCGAACGGCGTGACCGCAGAACGTCACGTTGCTAACGTGACCTACGAAAGCTAACAATGGTGCGCGGCCGGGCCGGTCTCGGCCGCGCACCGCGTTTTATCGGTGCAGACCCTTGCATTCCGACGGCTGCGCGAGGCGGTAGTGCAAGATGGCATCTTGCGCTACAACGGATGCGCAGGATGTAGTGCAACACGGTATCTTCGGGTTTTCTGAAACCCGAAGGGTCTCTTGCATAGCCATGGACAAGAATCATGCACAGCACTGAAACTATTCCCCCCATTCCAAATCCCCCGCGCGCGCCGCGCGCCGGCAGCGCTTGGGCGCGCACGCCGCTCTGGCTGGTAGCCGCCATCATCCTTGGCCTGATCTTCCTCTGGGTCCTGCTCAACGACCCCGATTACGAGGTGATCTTCACCGCAGTCCTCAAAGGCGTCGGTGTGACCATCCGGGTGACGCTGGTCTCCTTTACTTTGGCAGTCATCCTGGGGTTGATCGTGGGATTGGCGCGGGTATCGCAAAACCGGTTGCTCTACGAGGTGTCGTCGTTCTATGTGGAGATCATCCGCGGCGTGCCAATGCTGGTGCTGCTCTACTACATCGTCTTTGCCGGCGCGCCGGCCATGGTCAGCGCCATCAACTTCGTGGGCGTCACCTTGCGCGACCTGGGCATTCTGCCTGGCCTGAGCGGCTCCCTGGCTGACATGAGCGTGCGCCAGATCGACTTCACACTGCGGGTGATTCTGGCGTTAACCATCGGCTACAGCGCCTTCTTGGCCGAGATCTTCCGCGCCGGCATCCAGTCCATCGAGCGCGGCCAGATGGAGGCTGCTCGCTCGCTGGGCATGACCTACCCGCAGGCCATGCGCCATGTGATCCTGCCGCAGGCCATCCGCCGCGTGCTGCCGCCCCTGGGCAACGACTTCATCGCCATGCTCAAGGACTCGTCGCTGGTGTCGGTCATGGGCGTGGCCGACATTACCTACCAGGGCCGGGTCTATGCCGCCAGCACGTTCAAGTTCTTCGAGACCTACAACGTGGTGGGGTTTTTGTATCTGGTGATGACCATCGGGCTGGCGCTGGTGGTGCGGGGGATCGAGAAACGATCACGAACCGCGCATTGACCGGCGCCGTTGGTCTCCTGCCGTTTGCCAGCGACCCAAGGCGGGGTTACAATGCGGTAGGAGCATCCGCTCCCACCGATCGCCATCCCACACCAAGGATCACCACCATGCCCCCACGCGTGCAATGGATCGAACACCAGGGCCAGCCGATCCTTTACAGCAACTATGCTGGCCTGGGCGAGGCTGAGTACCTGCAGGCCATGGACGAGACCCAACGCGCCCTGCTCAGCCGGCCGGCTGGCAGCCGGGCGTTGACCGTCACCGACGTCTCCCGCAGCCACCCCTCACGCGCGATTCTGGCCAAGGCCAACGAAATGGCAGCCGCAGCCAAAGCAGCCGGCATCACCACGGTAGACGCAGTGGTCGGCGTCGGCCGCGTGCAGCGTCCCATGGCCCAGGCCGTGCGTCGCGAGATCCACTTTGCCAGCAGCATGGACGAGGCCAAGCGCTGGCTGGTGGCCCAGACCCACAAGTGACCGGCGACCGAATCACCTAATCCCCCAATCACCCAATCACCCAATCACCCAATCACCCACCCGGAGGCCCCCCATGCAAACCCGCCGTTTCGGACGCACCAACCACCACAGCACCGTAGCCATTTTCGGCGCGGCCGCGTTTTGGTCAGCCACGCAGGCTGAGGCTGACGCCATGATGGAGCAAGTCATCGCGGCCGGCGTCAACCACATCGACATAGCCCCCTCGTATGGCCTGGCCGAGGAGCGCATCGGGCCGTGGATGCCGCGCGTGCGCCAGCAGTTCTTCCTGGGCTGCAAGACCATGGAACGCGACGCGGCCGGCGCAGCCGCCGAGCTGCGCCGCTCGCTGGAGCGCTTGCACGTCGATGCGTTCGACCTGTATCAGATCCACGCCGTGGAGACGATGGCCGACCTGGATGCAGCTACTCGCCCTGGCGGCGCGCTGGACGCCATCGTCCAGGCGCGCGAGGAAGGGCTGACCCGCTGGATCGGCATCACCGGCCACGGCGTCGACTCGCCGGCCGTCTTCCGCGAGGCCCTGCGGCGTTTCGACTTCGACTCGGTGCTCTTCCCCATCAACTTCGTGCAGTACGCCAACCCGGTCTATCGCGCCGAGGCCGAGGCGCTGCTGGCCGAGTGCCGGGCCAAGGATGTGGGCGCCATGATCATCAAATCGATCACGCAAAGCCCATGGGGGGCGCTGGCCAGGACCCATCAGACCTGGTATCGCCCCTTCGCCGATGCCGCGCGCGTACAACAGGCGGTCAACTTCGCGCTGTCGCAGGACGTCACCGGCCTTTGCACAGCCGGCGATGCGCAGGTGCTGCCCCTGATGCTGCGCGCCTGCCAGCAGTTCAGCCCCATGATCCCGGCCGAGCAGGAGGCGCTGATCGCCACAGCCGGCCAGTATGAGCCGCTCTTCGCCTGATCCAACCTGGCGCCGGGGAACCTAGCCCCTCGTTCGGGGCGTCTAACCATCGCCACTGCCAAAACGACGCTGAGGCTCCGAAAGTTGGAGCCTCGCTTCGCGTGGCGCAGCCAGCGCGTTGATTGACTGGAGTTGACCCATGAACAAGACTTTTTCTGTGATTTCGCTGTGGATACTGGTGATGGCGCTGCTCTCTCCCAGGCTCGCCGCGGCGCAGCCCCCGTTGCCCGCTCCTCCCGACCATTCGCCGCGGCCTGCATTGTCCGACAACGGCCGCGAGCTGAACGACCTGCGCGGCCAGCAGTTGGCTGCTGTGCAGAGCACGGCTGGCCCGGCGACTCCCGCTGGCCTGGGCCAGTCCGGACTCAGCTATCGCCCCACAGCGACTTTCGGCCAGACCGAAACCCCCTATCAGATCGATACCCAACATCTGAACCGGCCTATTGGCCTGTTTGTCGATAGCTTTGACTTTGTCTACGTGGTCGAAGAGAGCGGCTTTCGCGCTTTGAAGTTTGACGCGCTGGGCCAGAGCCAACTGAGCATCGGCAAGCCGGGCCAACCCTGGTATCATGCCGACTTTCTGGCCTATCCCCAGGATGTGGCAGTGGATGCCGACGGCGCCATCTGGGTGGTCTTTCAGCATGGCATCAAGCAGCTTAGCCGCTTCGGCCAGTTGATCCAGACCCTGCCCAGCAATCCCTGGACCATCGGCTCTGGCGACGCCCAGTTCCGCTTCCCGCGCGGGGTGGCGCTGGACCGGGCCGGCCGGCTGTATGTGTCGGACAGCGGCAACCACCGCGTGCAGGTCTATGATCTGTCCAGCGGCGCGCCGGTCTTCTCTGCAACCATCGGCGAGACGGGCATGGCGGGCAGCGATAACAGCCATTTCCGCTTTCCCGGCCACGTGGCAGTGGACAGCAGCAATCGCCTGTATGTGGCCGACCGGGACAACGCGCGCGTGCAGCGCTGCACCATGACCGGCGCCTGGTCGTGTACAACGTTTCATGGCACAGGCGCTCCAGGCGCCGGCAGCGACCAACTGAACGACGCCGAGGGGGTGTCGATCGACAGCGCAGGCAACGTCTGGATCGCCGACAGCGGCAATGGCCGCGTCAAGCGCTGCACAGCGGCCGGGAGCTGCACTGTTTTCGCCAGCGGGCTGGGCTTCCCGACCGATGTGGGCGCGGCCAGCGATGGCACAGTCTATGTCAGCGACTGGAGCAGCCACGTGGTGTGGCGCTTTGCTGCCAACGGCAGCGCGCTGGGCGCTTTTGCCGGCGTGCCAGGCATGCCCTATCTAACCAACGCCAGCCTGTTCAACGGGCCAGCCGGAGTGGGGGTGGCGGCTGACGGCAGTCTGTATGTGCTGGAAGGCCCCGGCTACCGGCTGTTGAAGCAGGATGCGGCCGGCCAGCCGCTTTGGTCGGTGGGGCAGGCTGGCGTGCCAGGCAACAGCAACGAGCACTTCGGCGATTACTGGCAGGGAGCGAGCGGCGCGCTGGCCATCGACGCAGCCGGCCGCGTCTATGTGCCTGACACCGGCAATCATCGCATCCAGGTCTTCAACGCCAATGGGACCTTCAACCGCAGCTTTGGCAGCCAGGGCGCAGGCGATGACCAGTTCAACTGCCCCAGCGGCGTGGCCATCAGCCCGACCAGCCAGGACATCGTGGTGGTCGACTCGTGCAACCAGCGGGTGCAGGTGTTCAGCAACGGGTGGGTTTACAAGATGACCTTGGGCGTCACTGGCATAGCCGGAGCCAGCGAGCGCCATTTCAACGCCCCCCGCGGCGTGACCGTCGACGCCAGCGGCGCAATCTATGTGGCCGATACCAACAACTACCGGGTTCAGAAGTGTGTGCTGCTGGCCGGCGACTATGCCTGCGCCACCTTTGCCGGCGAGCGAGGGGTGTTCAGCAACTCGTTCGATCATCTCCACCCGGTCTCGGTGGCGGTGGATCCAGCCGGACGGGTGGCTGTGGTCGATCAACGCAACTATCGCGTGCAGATTTTCGACCGGCAAGGCAACTATCTGACAACCATCGCCGGCGTGTTTGGGCCGCAGTCAGGGGGACTGCGCCAACCGATGACGGCTCAGTTCGATCAGGCGGGCAACCTCTACGTCGCCGACCAGAACAACCACCGGGTGCAGCGCTACACGCCGGGCGTGCCTGGCTGGACGCAGTGGAATCTGAACGGCTTTGGCACGCCAGCCAACGCGTTGGTGCTCAGCCTGGCCAGCTTTAATGGCCATCTGTACGCAGGATCAGACAATCCCGGCACGGGCGCGCAGCTTTGGCGCAACCCCACGGACGCTGCGGGCGGCTGGAGCGTCCTGACCAGCGATGGCTTTGGCGACCCGACCAACGGCGGCATCAATCATCTGCTGCCCTTCAACGGCCAGCTTTATGCCGGCACCTGGAATTGGAATGCGGCCAGCAACAGCAGCGGCGGCGGCCAGCTTTGGCGCAGTCCTAACGGCAGCGACTGGACGCAGGTGGTCAGCAACGGCTTTGGCGACCCCAGCAACGGTGAGGTGTTCCGCCTGGCGGTATTCAATAATCAGCTCTACGCCAGCACCTGGAGCTATAGCCAGGGGCGCGGCGCAGAGATCTGGCGCAGCCCGACCGGTAACGCGGGAAGCTGGAGCCGGGTGGTGGTCAATGGCTTTGGCGACGGCGCCAACGAGGCGATCATCAGCCTGGAAACCTTCGGCGGCCAGCTTTATGCCGGCGCCGTCAACAGCGTGACTGGCGGGCAGATTTGGCGCAGCGCCGACGGCGTTGTGTGGAGCCAGGTCAATGCGGCTGGCTTCGGCTGGAGCAACAACTGGGCAATCTCGGCGCTGGCAGCTTTCAACGGCCAGCTTTATGCCAGCGTGCGCGAGGGCGGCCAGGTGTGGCGCTGCCAGGCGTGCGATGGCAGCGACTGGCAGCGCGTGGTCAGCGCTGGCTTCGGCAACAGCGCCACCACCCGGGCCAGCGCGCTGGAGACGGTCGGTGATGCGCTGTTTCTGGCTATTGGCAACTACAACACCGGCCTGGAGGTCTGGCGCACGGTCGACGGCGTGGACTGGCAGCAGGTGGGCCTGGCCGGTCTGGGCGACAGCAACAACCGCGCGCCCTTCTGGGACAACGCGCTGCTGGCTGACGGCAATCGGCTGCTGTTGGGCACATGGAACACGGCCAACGGCGGCGAGGTGTGGTCGTACCAGCCGGGCAGCGTGTACTTGCCGCTGACGCTGAGGCAGTGACGCCGGCGGCTGCGTACGGAGGATGCGCAAGATGGCATCTTGCGCTACAGCGGATGC
>CAZVGR010000042.1:0-40328 GCA_964626845.1 uncultured Anaerolinea sp. | reverse complement strand
TCTCGCCGAAGCGCTGGCCGCCGAACTGCGCCTTGCCGCCCAGCGGCTGCTGCGTCACCAAAGAATATGGCCCTGTCGAACGAGCATGTACCTTGTCCTCAACCAGGTGAGCGAGCTTGAGCATGTTCATCACACCCACGGTCACAGGCCGGTCATACGCCTCGCCGCTCATGCCGTCATGCAGGGTCATCTTGCCCGTGGTAGGCAGGGCCATATCCTTGCTGATGGCCTTGCGCACAGCCTCGCGCTCAACATCCTCATCGCTCATGGCGGAGATGCGATCCATTGCATCATAGATCATTTGACGATCTTGCGCAGTGCTTTCAACCTCACGATAGCCGGCCTTCATCGGCGGCATACCCATGTCCACAGGGGCAGTTTCACCCGCATCTTCGGCTGAGTCGGGCGCATAGCTAGCCTGGCGCATCTCGTCGCGCACCACCTGCTTGAGCCACTCGCGCAGACAGACCCGGCGGGCGTTCTCGTTAATGCGCTGCCGTTCAGCCAGCGGCAATGCCGTGTAGTTCTCGACAATGACGCCGTCGGGATCATATCCCTGTGGTTCTTCGCGCAGCCATTCGCGCAGCAGCGAAAGACGGGCATAGGACTGATCATAGTAAACGCGTTCCGAGTCATAGCCTCGCTCACCGAGCCACTCGGTCAGATAGAGCGAACGCAGCTCGTCGTCGTGGACAATCGTCTCTGCGTCCATGATGCTTTCTTCTGCCCAAGCCCAGGCGCGCTTAGTGGCCTTTTCCCAGGCCCGGCCCATCAGCCAGGCGCGCGCCAACTCGGCTTCGATCTCGTCCTCGCGCGCGCCGTCGAACACAGGCGTCTCTGCGTAGAAGCCAAGCTGCTTGGCGGCCCAACCAAGATGCACCTCCAGCACCTGGCCGATATTCATGCGGCCTGGCACGCCCAGCGGGTTGAGGATCATGTCCACGGGGGTGCCATCTTCGAGGAAAGGCATATCCTGCACCGGCACAACCCTGGAGATGACGCCCTTGTTGCCATGCCGGCCGGCCATCTTGTCACCTTCAGTAATCTTGCGGCGCTGCGCCACCATGACGCGCACCATTTTCTCGACACCCGAAGGCAGATCGCGGTGATCGTCGCGGTCAAACACCTTGATATCGACCACCTTGCCCTTCTCACCATGGGGCAAGCGCAGGCTGGAGTCCTTAACCTCACGCGCTTTCTCGCCAAAGATAGCCCGCAACAGCTTCTCCTCTGGGGTCAACTCAGTCTCACCCTTAGGTGTAATCTTGCCGACCAGGATGTCGCCAGGGCCGACCTCAGCACCGATGCGGATGATACCTTCTTCATCGAGGTCCTTGAGCGCATCTTCGCCTACATTAGGAATGTCGCGTGTGATCTCCTCAGGACCCAGTTTGGTGTCGCGGGCCTCGGTCTCGTGCTTTTCGATGTGGATTGAGCTAAAACGATCCTCTTGCACCAACCGCTCCGAGATCAGAATGGCATCTTCGTAGTTGCCGCCCTCCCAACTCAGGAAGGCTACAACCACATTTTGACCCAAGGCTAACTCGCCGCGTTCGGTGGAACTAGAGTCGGCCAACACATCGCCAACCGCCACAATGTCGCCCTTGAAGACAGCAGGCCGCTGGTCGATGCAAGTTGACTGGTTGGAACGATTGAACTTGCGCAACGGATAGGTGCGGCGGGTGCCGTCCTGCTCCAGCACAATGATCTCTGCACTGGTGGCGCTCAACACTTCGCCAGCCTTTTCAGCCAGCACTACCTGACCGCTGTCGCGAGCTGCGCGGTACTCCATGCCGGTGCCGACGATAGGCGCCTCTGGCTTCACCAACGGCACGGCCTGTCGCTGCATGTTCGACCCCATCAGCGCACGGTTGGCGTCGTCATGCTCCAGGAAGGGAATAAGCGAGGCAGAAACGCTTACGATCTGCTGTGGCGAAACATCCATGTAGTCGATGCGCGCCGGAGCCTCGAACAGGAAGTCCTGGCTGTGCCGAGCCGACACACGCGCCTCCAGGAACTGGCCGGATGCATCCAGGTTGGCGCTGGCTTGGGCGATGGAATGCCTGTCCTCCTCATCGGCTGTCAGGAAAGAAACGCCCTCGACGGCCCGGGGGAGAATCTTGAACGCGCGCGGGGCGCCTTCGGGCAAGGTCTGATCGACCAACTGCACGATGTCCGCGTCCATAATCGTGCCGGTTGCAACGATAGTTTCGCGCGTGGTCGGCTCAATGATCGGCTCAGCCAAGGTGGCGCCGATCATATAAGGCGACAACAACTCGGCCTCGTGGATCACCTTGCGATAGGGAGTCTCAATGAAGCCGTACTCGTTGACACGGCCAAACGAAGCCAACGAGCCGATCAGCCCGATGTTGGGGCCTTCCGGCGTCTCAATAGGGCAAATGCGGCCATAGTGGCTGTGGTGAACGTCGCGCACGTCGAAGCCGGCGCGCTCGCGGCGCAGGCCGCCAGGACCCAGGGCGCTCAGGCGGCGCTTGTGCGTCAGTTCAGCCAGCGGATTGGTCTGATCCATGAACTGGCTGAGCTGGCTGCCGCCGAAGAACTCGCGCGTGGCAGCAACCACTGGACGGATGTTGATCAGTGAGAGTGGCGTGACCTGTTCGGGATCGCGAATCGACATGCGTTCCCGGACGACCCGCTCCATACGCAGCAGGCCGATGCGCAATTGATTCTGGATCAGCTCGCCCACGGTCTTGATACGGCGGTTGCCCAAGTGATCGATGTCATCAGCCGAGTCGACGCCATTGTTGATGCGAATCATGGTTGCGATAACCTGGATCAAGTCATCGTTAGTCAGGGTTCGCTGCGAGATCGGGACATTCAGATCCAGCCGCCGGTTGAGCTTGTAACGGCCCACCTTGCCCAAGTCATAGCGCCGAGGCTCGAACAGCAGGTTATGCATGAACTTCTCGGCGTTGTCCAGCGTCGGCGGATCACCGGGGCGCAGCTTTTTATAGAACTCCAACAGCGCGTCGTCCCGCGAGCGCGTGTTCATCGGCTCTTTTTCGATCGTAGCAGCCAAATAGGGATGATCCGGCATGGTATCCACATGCTGGAACAGTTGAAAGATCTCGTCGTCGTTGCTGTAGCCAATGGCCCGCAGCAGCGTGGTCACCGGCAGCTTGCGCTTGCGGTCTACCTTGACAGAGATCAAGTCACGACGCGATGTCTCGAATTCCAGCCAGGCGCCGCGGCTCGGGATCAGCTTGGCCATGCACAGCTCACGGCCGGTGGTTCTGTCCTCATCGACAGTGAAGTAAACGCCAGGGGAACGGATCAACTGGCTGACCACGACCCGTTCAGCGCCGTTAATAATGAAGGTACCCGCCTCAGTCATGAGGGGGAAATCGCCGGTGAAGACATCGGACTCAGATATTTCACCCGTATCATGGTTGCGCAACTGGACGCGCACCCACATTGGGGCCGCATACGTGATATCACGCTCGCGACACTCCTGCTCCGAGTATTTTGGCTCGCCAAACCAGAACTCACCGAAATGCAACTCCAAGTTGCGGTTAAAACTGACAATCGGCGAAATCTCGTCGAAGAGCTCACGCAGCCCCTCGCCTTTGAACCACTCAAACGAGTTGAGCTGGATCTCAGTCAGCCGCGGCAATGGCAGCACATTAGGAATGCGGGCATAGCTCTTGCGCTGAATCTGGAAGTTGGAAGTCAATGTCGTACCTCCGTGATCCTGTGCTGGGACCGACGACCCAGCCAGACAAAAATAGGGTGTGCCTAACCCATAAGAACAAAAAGCCAGGCCATGCCCTGCAGTGAACTCAACGACGATGTCCTGGCTGCTACCGTGCTAATCTGGCGCCTGACGGCGATAAGTATCAAGGCCGAGTCACGCGGCAAAAACCCAGACAATAGCTAACCCAAGCCGCACGACCGGTCGATGGACATGGGCTTCAGTCGCTAAGGGGGCAATCTGATGAAATGATACGGCCCTGTTGTCACGCTTTGGTGCCTTACTTCCATGCTGCTGGCACCGGAACAGCCAATACTACCATGCGACGGCAAAGGTGTCAAGTATCCGTTCGTCCATTTTCACTTCACTGAGCCCTTCAGCGCCAGTAGCACAGCCATTCCGAGCACAAAGAATTTACCATAACCTTAAAATTCGCCCTGGATGCCCATATTACCGCTTAAAGCATCTTGTCAAATCACGGTATTAATGATATGATTGCTGAAGTGGGTTAAAGTGGGTCAAAGTGGGGAAATGCCCCTAGATTTGACCCATAATAACCCGATAAGTGGGATCAAAAACGGAACATGCGTTCTGATTTTGACGACCAGGTGGGACAGCCAGTTTCTGGTCAGTGCCAGGTGTGATCATGTTGATAGGCCAGTACGAACACACGTTAGACAATAAAGGGCGACTAACATTGCCCTCAGAATACGGCATAGTGCTGGCAGAAGGCGTCGTGCTGACGCGCGGCATGGAAGGCTGTCTTTATCTCTTTCCACGTGACGAATTCAGCCGCCTGGGCAATCGCCTGCGCGAGTTATCCTTGACCGACTCGCGCGCCAGAAAGCTCAGGCGTTGGCTGCTGCCGCAGGCTCATGCCGCCGAACCTGACCGCCAGCGGCGCGTTGTGGTCCCTCAATGGCTGCGCGACATGGCAGGCATCACTGACAAGGTGCTGATCGCAGGTATGGATAACTACGTCGAGCTGTGGAATCCAGACACATGGCGCGAGCAGGATCAACTGCTTCAGGCCGAGCTCGACGACGCAGACTTCTTTGCCAGCCTCAACGTATAGGCAGCCACAGCCATGACTACCGAGCCATCCGGGACGGCTGTCAATCGCCCCGGCGACGCCGCCTCTGCTGTCACCGTTCACGTGCCTGTCATGGAGCAGGAAGTGCTCAACTTCCTGTCTCCACGCCCTGATGGCTGTTACATTGACTGTACGGCTGGCGGCGGCGGCCATTCTTCGGCCCTGTTAGCGGCATCCAGCGATGCCGCATCGATCATTGGCGGCGGCAGAGTACTGAGCTTGGATGCTGACCCGCACGCAGTGGAGCGAGTGCGCCAGCGCTTACAACCCTTCGGCGAGCGTTCTCTGGTCGTCCAGACCAATTTCCGCCATTTGGCCGCAGTGGCCCAAGAGACCGGCTTTGCCCCGGTTGACGGTATTCTGCTGGACCTGGGACTTAGCAGCGATCAACTGGAGTTGGAAAGACGAGGCTTTGCCTTGATGGCCGACGGGCCGTTGGACATGCGCTTTGACCCGGCGCAGGAAACCAGCGCTGCCCACCTTATCAATACCCTGCCTGAAGATCAACTGGCCGACCTGATCTACACCTATGGCGAGGAACGGCTGTCACGGCGCATTGCACGCTCCATTGTCCAGGCCCGGCCGCTGAACAGCACAGGAGAACTGGCACGGGTGATTGAGCGATCTGTGGGCCGGCGAGGCCGGTTGCATCCAGCCACCCGCACCTTCCAGGCCCTGCGCATCGCCGTCAACGATGAGCTGGGCGCCCTGGCTGACGTGTTGCCACAAGCCGTGAATTTGCTGCGACCGGACGGCCGGCTGGCAGTGATCTCATTTCACTCGTTGGAAGATCGCATTGTCAAGCAGTTCATGCACCGCGAGGCGCAGGATTGTTTGTGTCCCACTGAGATTTTGGTGTGTCAATGCGGCCACCGGGCTAGTCTGCGCCTGATAAACCGCAAGCCGATTGAGGCGTCGCCGGAAGAAATCGCCCGCAACCCCCGCAGCCGCAGCGCCAAGCTGCGCGTGGCGGAGCGTCTGTAGCCAAACTTCGGGCAATAAGCACAGGATATTCAGCCATGTTGGACGGAACCGCTCTCCCCAAAACGCATAAATCATCTGCGCAGCGCACGCTGGCAGGGCGTCTGTCGCTCTCATCGCAGGCGCTTCAGGCGCTGTTGATTGTGCTGGGCATCGCCCTGGTCACGTTCGTGCTCTATCTGTATGTTTTGCCCAACAGCCAGATCGACGCCGCCAAAGTGCGCATTGCCGACCTGCAAGCGCAAAAGGCTACGCTGGAACGCGAAAATGCAGCCTTGATACTGGAGATTGCACGCGCGTCCAGCCTGACAGCCCTGGAGGCCAGGGCGAAAGCTCTGGGCATGGGGCCGACCACAAACATCATCTATCTCCGAATGCCCGACCAGAGTCCTGCGGCGGCGCCTGCGCACGCTGCCGATCAGGCCGGCGCTTCAATCGAGGACATGCCAGCCACATTGACCGAGTGGCTGCAGCGCGATCGCCTGCAAGAAATGCTGCGTAATCTGCGTTGGAACGTCAGCCAGGCAGTTGACAACATCATTCAACGTTTCCAAGCCAATTAGCCGAGCACTGCCGTGACCCCCAGACCCTCCATCCCACGCACTCGCATTGTCCTGGTAGCCCTGGCGCTCATGCTGGGGCTGGTCTTATTGGTGGCGCAACTGGTGCGCTGGCAGGTAGTGCAGCGCAGCGACTTTGTGCCTGCCACAAGCACAGGGGCTGTGGCGCAGGCCAGCAGCCCACTGCGCGGCCAAGACCGCGGCACGATCACCGACATCAACGGCGTGCCGCTGGCTTTTGACACCTTCCGTTGGGAAGTGTGGATCGAGCCGCGCCTCACGCCCAGGGGAAACGAACTCCAGCTAGCCAGCGAACTGGTCGAGTTGCTCGGCCCAACCCTGAGCCTGACACCCGACGAGCTGGTGCGCAAACTGCAAGCACGCGAGCCTGGCATTGTCATGCTCACTCGACAGGGGTCACAGGCCGCAGGGGAGACTATCGCCAGTTGGAAACGGCTGGATGTCAGCGCCAAGGCGCTGCCAGTGCGCTACTATCCGCAGGGATCTCTGGCTGCGCATCTGTTAGGCTTTGTCAACGGCGAACCGCGCGCCTACTACGGCATCGAAGAGCGTTACGACGGCTATTTGCGCAGAATGTCGTCGCCTTTTTTCAACTCGTATCCCGAAAATCTGGCGTTTTACCAACAACTGCCCGAGGGCTGGCGCGAGACCCTGCCTTCACACGTGAACCAGGACCTGGTGCTGACCATCGATCGCCGGGTGCAGTACATCACCGAACGGGTGCTCGGCGACGCCATCGGCCAGTACCAGGCCACCTCAGGCACCATCATTGTCATGAACCCCCACACAGGCGCCATTCTGGCGATGGCCAGCCTGCCTGCCTATGATCCTAACCAATATGGCGCCACCAACCCACAGGTACTGGCCGATCCTGCCATCAGCAGGCAATACGAGCCAGGTTCAGTCTTCAAGATCGTCACGATGGCGGCTGGCATCGACGCTGGCGTCATCACACCGGACACGGTGCTGACCGACACACTATCCATCGAGGTCGGCGATCGCCAGATCTTCAACTCTGTCAAGCGCAGCTATGGACCGGTCACCATCCGGCAGGCCCTGGTGCTGTCCTTGAACATCCCCACGGCCAAGGTTGCCCTGGAGCTCGAGGAGGCGCGCTTCTATCAATACATCCAGCGCTTTGGCTTCGGCCAGCTCACCGAGGTCGACCTGGCCAACGAAGGACCGGGCGCGGTCAAGGCGCCCGGCGACAAGCTATGGAGCCGCTCCGATCTGGCCACCAACGCCTTTGGACAGGGTTTGGCCGTAACCCCGTTGCAGATGGCCACCGCCACCTGCGTCATTGCCAATGGCGGCCTGCTGGTGCGCCCCCACGTGGTCGACACCATGGTCTTCCGTGGGCGGCTGGCGCATCCCGACACAACGCCCGTGCGCCGGGTGATCCGGCCTGCAGCCGCCGCAGCCGTAGCCGACATGATGATCAGCGTGGTCGAGGATGGCTCACCCAACGCCCGAGTTGTCGGCTACAGCGTTGCCGGTAAGACCGGCACCGCTCAGGTGGCGATCGAGGGCGGTTATCACCCGACCGCCACCATCCATTCTTTTGTCGGCTTTGTGCCCGCTGAAGACCCAGCCTTCGTGGCCTTGATCAAGCTGGACGAGCCCAAGGCCTATCCCTGGGCCGACGGCACGGCGGCGCCCACATTCGCCCGGCTGGCCACACAGCTATTGCCCGTGCTGCGGGTGGCGCCGCAAGGAATAGCCAACCGACCATGAGATCAACGCTGGCCGAAATTTTACAGGCAGTGAGCGGCGTGCCTTGGCCCATGACAGGCTATGGGGCGTCCATGCTTCTGTCCAGTGTGGTGATTGACAGCCGGCTGGCCGGGCCAGGCAGCCTGTTCGTCGCGCTGCCCGGCGAACACACCGACGGCCACGCCTATGTCGGCCATGCTTTCAGCCGCGGCGCGCAGGCAGCTCTGATCGGCCGGCCAGTGGACGCGGCCGACGCACTGGTGGACGCGCGCCAGCCGGGCATGTTACCCGCCCTGCCCGCAGACGGGCCGATCTGCATCCTGGTCGATGAACCCCTGCGCGCCTTGCAGCGCCTGGCCGCGGTCTGG
This sequence comes from uncultured Anaerolinea sp., assembly GCA_964626845.1. Classification (GTDB taxonomy): domain Bacteria; phylum Chloroflexota; class Anaerolineae; order JAAEKA01; family JAAEKA01; genus JAAEKA01. Next base: position 31,880 of record CAZVGR010000042.1, on the reverse strand, counting down.
CGGGAGCGCTTCTCGCCGCGCGTGATCGGCATTACCGGCAGCGTGGGCAAGACCACCACCAAGGAAATCACTGCGGCTGTGCTCAGCCAGCGCTTCATAACGCTCAAGAACCGTGGCAATCTCAACAACGAGATCGGCCTGCCGCTCACCGTGCTGGAGATGGACGCACACCACCAGCGGGTCGTGCTGGAGATGGGCATGTACGACGTGGGCGAAATTGCTCAACTGTGCCGTATCGCCCAGCCACATGTAGGCGTGGTGACCAACGTTGGGCCGGTGCATCTGGAACGGCTGGGTACCATAGAACGCATCGCTCAGGCCAAGACCGAGTTGGTACAAGCGTTGCCGGCGAGCGGCGTCGCCGTGCTAAACAGCGATGACCCGTTGGTGGCCGCCATGGCCAGCCAAACGCAGGCCCGGATCTTTTGGTATGGCCTCAATCCCGACGCTGACCTGTGGGCCGATGAGATTGAAGGCGAGGGCCTGGACGGCATTCGCTTCCGCTTTCACTACCAGGATGAAACCCTGCACGTGCGGGCGCCGCTGCTGGGACGGCACAGCGTCCACACGGCGCTGCGCGCGGCCGCCGTGGGCCTGGTGGAAGGGCTGAGCTGGGAAGAGATCGTGCGCGGCATGCAGCAACTCGACGTCCAGTTGCGCCTGATCGCAGCGCGCGGCCTGAACGGCGCCACCCTGTTAGACGACACCTATAACGCCAGTCCGGCCTCCACCATGGCTGCGCTCAACCTGTTGGCCGACCTGCCAGTACAACATGGACGGCGCATTGCCGTGTTGGGCGACATGCTGGAGCTGGGCAGCTACGAAGAAGAGGGCCATCGCAAAGTTGGCGTGCGCGCAGCCGATGTGGTGGACCTGCTGGTCACAGTGGGCCAGCGAGCGCAGTTGATTGCCGAGGAAGCGCTGGCGGCCGGCTTGCCGGCGAGCAGGGTGATGGCGCTGGATCACGCCGAAGCTGCGCTGGCGGAGATGCGCTCGATTTTGGGGCCAGGCGATGTGGTGCTGGTGAAAGGATCCCGCGCCGTGCGCATGGACGAGATCGCCACAGCCCTGACCGATGCGTCACCGCTGGCCAGAGAGGCTTCGGAAACTCTCAGCACAGCAGCACCGGTTCAGGCAAGCAGGAGGCCTGGCTGATCATGGCCTATCCGCTGACCTTGGGCGCCATCACTTTCTTCTTGGCTGTCATCTGGGGACCGCCCCTGATCAACTGGCTTGTCCGCAACGAGATGGGCAAGAAGATTCGCGTCGAGGAGCCTGGCTCGCACCAGATGAAGATGGGAACACCCACCATGGGCGGTCTGATGGTCGTAGCGCCGGTCTTGATCATCACCGGCCTGCTGAACATCGCCAACCTGCTGGGCTTCAACTTCATCGGCCAGTCAGTGCTGATCCCCATGGGCACGCTGGTGGCTTTTGGCCTCCTGGGCCTGATCGACGACCTGGAAGGCATCCGCGGCAAGCGGGTCTTCGGCGAAGGGATCATGGCTCGCACCAAGGCCCTGTGGCAAGTGATTATCGCCCTGGTGATCGCCCTGATCTTGCACTTTGGCCCGACCGACCTGCGCAGCGTGGCCATTCCTGGCATCGCCGAACGCATTGACATCGGCCTGCTGTGGATCCCGGTGGCCACCTTCATCATCGTGGCCATGTCGAATGCTGTCAACTTCTCTGACGGCCTGGATGGCCTGGCTGGCTCGCTGGCGGCTGTGGCCTTCGCCTGCTACGGCGTCATCGCCTACCTGCAAGGCCAGGTCTGGCTGGCGGCCTTCTGTTTCACTATGGTGGGTGCGCTGCTGGCCTTTCTGTGGTTCAACGTGCATCCAGCCGATCTGTTCATGGGCGACGTCGGCTCGCTCTCCATCGGCGCCACGCTGGCCGTGGTGGCGCTGATGACCGGCCAGTGGCTGCTCTTACCCATCGTCGGCGCCATGTTCGTGGCCGAGGCGCTGTCGGTCACCATACAGATCAGTTGGTTCAAGTACACGCGGCGCCGCTACGGCCAGGGCCGGCGCATCTTTAAGATGGCCCCGCTCCACTACCACTTTGAGCTGAAAGGCTGGAGCGAAACCCAGGTCATGCAGCGCTTCTTTCTCTGCGGCATCCTGGCCGGCATGCTGGGCGTGGCGCTGGCGCTGATCTGAGTAACAAGTAACAGGTGGCAGGTTGCAAGTGCTTTGCATACCACCACCTGCAACTTGCAACTTGCCACCTGCAACTTGCAACCTGCAACTTATGACTGCAAACACCTTCGCCGGAAAGCGCATCGTCATCTTAGGCCTGGCCCGTCAAGGGGTTGCCCTGGCCCGCTTTTTCCTGCGCGAAGGCGCCCAAGTGACTATCAGTGACATCGCTCCGGCCGACCAGCTTTCTGAACCGCTGACAGAACTGGCCGGCCTGCCGGTGCGTTTGGTTCTCGGCGGTCATCCGCCTGAACTTCTCGACAACTGTGACTTGCTCTGCCTCAGCGGCGGCGTGCCGCCCCAGATCCCCCTCGTGGCGGCGGCACGCCGGCAGGGTATCCCGTTGAGCAACGACGCGCTGTTGACCGTGCAGCGCAGCCCTGCGCCAACCATCGGCATCACCGGCTCCAGCGGCAAGACAACCACGACGACGCTGGTGGGCCTGATGTTGGCTGCACAGGCCGAGAGCGCCGCTTCGCCGCCCGCAGCCAGCCTGACAGAACCGCCGGTTGTCTGGGTCGGCGGCAATATCGGCACCCCGCTGCTGGACAAGCTGGCGCTGGTTCAGTCGCACCACTGGCTGGCGCTGGAGCTGTCCAGCTTCCAGCTTGAACTGTTCGACGGCTCCGGCTATGGCGAGGCCAAAAGCCCGCAGATCGCCGCTGTGCTCAACATCACCCCCAACCACCTGGACCGCCACCCCAGCATGGCCCACTACGCCGCGGCCAAGGCCAACATCCTGCGCTGGCAGAAAGCGCACAGCGTCGCCGTGCTGGGGGCTGAGGATGTGATCGCCGGCCGCTGGCTGCGTGAGCGGCGCGTGGACATTGCCGCAGGAGCAGGCCAGGAGGCTCTGCATTTTCCGCTCAATGCCCGGCTGCTAAGCTTCGGTCTGAAAGAGCCAGCCGGCGAGGGCTGCTGGCTGATTGGGGACAGCCTGACCTTGCGGCTGGACGGCCAGGAGGCAACCGTGTTGCCGGCGCATCAAGTCAGGCTGCGCGGCCGGCACAACCTGCTCAACATGGCCGCAGCCTGCGCCATCAGCGCCACGGCCGGTGTGCAACCATCGGCCATGGCCACCGTGGCCAGCAGCTTTGCCGGCGTCGAGCATCGACTGGAGTTGGTGCGCGAGCGAGACGGCGTGCGCTGGTACAACGACAGCATCGCCACAGCGCCAGAGCGGGCAGCGGCTGCGCTCCACAGCTTCGACGAGCCCATCGTGCTGCTGGCTGGCGGCCGCGATAAAAAGCTGCCCTGGGCCGATTTCGCCCGCCTGGTGCGGCAGCGGGTGCGGGTGCTGATTCTTTTCGGCGAAGCAGCCGGCCTGATCGCTGAGGCGGTCGCGGCTGCGGATGGCGCCGCGGCGCAGCCCGGAGAGCAGCCCGCCCGCCCCCAGGCCGCCCTCTATCCTGACCTACAGATCGTGCGCTGTGCAGACCTGACCGAGGCCGTCGCCGCAGCAGCACACGCAACACAGCCTGGTGATGTGGTTCTTTTGTCGCCCGGCGGCACCAGCTTCGACGCCTACAAAGATTTCGCAGCCCGTGGTGAACACTTTCGGGCCCTGGTGAACGGACTTTAACCATGGCGATGACCAAAACACACCCCAACCCGCCGGGACGCTCCCGCGCGAAACGCACTACTGGTCAAGCCAGGTGGCGCGCCGGCCTGGGCGGCGGCGCCGGCCAATATGATATCTGGCTCTTGCTGATCGTTGCCATGCTGACCGGGTTGGGGCTGGTGATGGTCTTCAGCGCCAGTTTCATCCAGGCCAACCGCTTCTTCGAGACGCCGACCTACTATCTGCTGCGACAGGTGCGCTGGGCCGTTGTGGGCGTCGTGACCATGGCGATCCTGGCCAGAACCGACTATCGCACGCTCAAACACTTTTCGCTGCTGCTGATGATCGGCACACTTCTGGTGCTGTTGCTGGTGCTCATCTTCGGCACCGATAGCCTGGGATCGCGACGCCACCTGATCGGCCGGTCGGTGCAGCCCAGTGAGATCGCCAAGCTGACCATCATCATCTACATTGCCTACTGGCTCAGCTCCAAAGGCTCCCGCCTCAAGGCCGTGTCCGATGGTCTGTTGCCCTTCTCAGTGCTGCTGGGCATGGTTGCGCTGCTGATTGTCTTGCAGCCCGACATCGACACCACAGCCCTGATTGTCTTCACAGCGCTGGTGATGTTCTTCGTGGCTGGCGCCGATGGCAAGCAGCTTGGCGTCATCCTCGCCATCGCAGCGGCCACCTTTTTGCTGGTGGCGACCAAATTTAGCTACGCATCGCAGCGCATGGATGACTACATGAGCTTCCTGCGAGATCCAACCTTGGGCAGCGATCAGGTGCAATACGCCTTGCAAGCGCTGGCGAAGGGCGGCTTGTTCGGCGCCGGTCTCGGCTCAGGCCAAAGCATGGTGCAACTGCCGTTCACCGACAGCATCTTTGCCGTGATCGGTTTCGAGCTGGGCCTGGCTGGCACTCTGAGCGTTGTGGCGTTGTTTGCCGCCTTCGTCTATCGCGGCTTGCGCATTGCGCTGCGCTGCAACGACTCTTTCGGGCTGATTCTGGGCATCGGCATCACAGCATGGATCACGTTGCAGGCATTCCTGAACATGGCCGTCAACCTGGCCATGCTGCCTTTTAGCGGCCTGACCTTGCCATTCATCAGCTATGGCGGCTCGTCGCTGTTGGCCTGCATGGCCGGCGTCGGCGTATTGTTGAGCATTTCACGCCATGGGTCCACCCAGGCAGCGCCCGTCGCGCAGACGGCAAGCCTGGAGGCCCCGCGCACAAGCGGAGCAGGGTATGCGACTCTTACTTTCGGGTGGCGGCACTGGCGGGCACGTCTATCCCATTCTGGCCGTGCTCGAAGCGCTCGGTCAGGACGGCCAGCAGCCAGCCAGCGCAGCGTCTCCCGGCGCTCTACCGCTGGCGAAACAGGCTATATCACCAAACCTGCCAGCGCCCCACGAGCCACCGGTCTCAGCCGGCGAGTCACGCGCGCCAAGCGCACCATCGCCCGCAAGACCGGCTCCAGCAAACGCAAAAGCAGCAGCCAGTCCGGCCAGCGCATCCCCCGCCGCCGCTGATCCAGCAGCACACAGCCTGCTCTACGTGGGTATGGCGGGCAGCGTCGAGGAAGAGCTGACGGCGCGCGCTGGCGTGCCCTTTGCGGCTATCGAGAGCGGCCAAGTGCGCGGCATGGCCCCTTGGGTAGCCGCGGGCAACTTGCTCAAGGCCAGCCGTGGCGCGCGACAAGCGGCCCGCCTGATGGCCCAGTTCCGGCCAGACGTCGTCCTGGTCACGGGCGGCTTCGTGGCCGGCCCCGTGGTGCTGGCAGCCTGGCGAGCGCATGTGCCAGTCTTCATCTACCTGCCTGATATCGAACCTGGCCTGGCTATTCGGCGCATGAGCCGCTTCGCCCGCAGCGTGGGCGTGACCTTTCCGGAAGTCGCCCGCTGGTTCCCAGACAAGGCCGTCGTCACCGGCTATCCCGTGCGCCAGGAGATCCTGGCCCTGGCCGGGCAGCGCGCCGAAGCCTGCCGCCGGCTGGGCCTGGCGCCCGATTTGCCGGTCTTGCTGGTTTTTGGCGGCAGCCGCGGCGCACACAGCATCAACCAGGCGCTGGCTGCGGCGCTGCCAGAGTTGCTGCCCTACTGTCAGGTGCTGCACATCAGCGGCACGCTGGACTGGCCGGCCGTTGCGGCGCAGGCAGAGAGCCTGCCTGGCGCAGGGCCAGATGCGACACAGCTTGACCTGCGGGCACGCTATCGCGCCTACCCGTATCTGCACGAGGAGATGTCGCTGGCCCTGGCTGCGGCTGATCTGGTGATCGCTCGGGCGGGCGCATCGACCCTGGGCGAATTTCCCGCTTTGGGCCTGCCCAGCATCCTGGCGCCCTATCCCTATTCGGGCCAGCACCAGGAGGTCAACGCCGACTATCTGGCCCAGCGCGGCGCAGCGATCAAGCTGCCAGACAGCACATTGAACGCCCACCTGGCGCCCACTGTGCTCCGGCTGCTGCAAGACCCGGCGGAGCTGGCAGCCATGAGCCGGGCGGCGGGCGCGCTGGCCCGGCCTGGAGCAGCGGCAGCCATCGTCCATGAGTTGCAGCGGCTGGCGCAGCCAGGTTGAGATGAGGAGTAACCGATGGTCTTTGTAGCGATCCTACTACTCGCCACCATCATGGCCGTCTTTGGAGTCTTGGGCTACCTCAAAGGCGCCAAGTGGGCGTTCATCGCGCTGCTGATTCTGCTGGTGGCCTTTGTGCTGGTGGAGAACAGAGCCAGCACCATTATCTCGACCCTTAACGGACTCTACCTGGGCGTGATGTTAACGCTGCGCGGCGGGCTGGCCGCAATTGCCTCTGGCGACCTGGACGAGGCTGCCGCAACGCTGGAAGACATCAAGCGACCCTTTAACGATGAAAACCAAAACCTGGCCTTGTTGCTGGTGATCTTCGGAGCAGTTGGCGTTGGCTTGTTGCTCAGCATCTGGATCAAGAGTAAGGCGTCGATCTGGGGCCTGATCTGGGGCCTGATCTACGGCTATGTTCTAACCGCGGCGACGCTGCCGTTGATTAGCTCCAATCCGAACGTTGAGTTGCCGGTGCCCCTGCTGCGGCCTGGCGAACGTACAGCCGTTGCGGCTCAAGGCCCCAATCCCTTCAACCAGTTGTTCATCACCCTGAGCCAACCTGAAAACGTGCGCATTCTGAGCATCGTCATCGGCGTTTTTATCGTACTCTTGCTGCTGCTGACCGTGCGCAGCGGTGTAAAGAGCGGCGCCAAGAAGAAGGGTTAACGTCATGGGTCCCGTCGAAGTTGTTTTTCTGGTACTGATCGCTCTCTTTGGGGTCATCGGCATCGTGCGTGGCTGGAACAACGAGCTAGGCGTGACCACCATGCTGCTGCTCACGTTGTTCGTCATTACCTTCCTCTTCCCCACCGGAACAGCCGGACGCATCGACTCGCTGCTGCTGCGCATCGGTGTGGACGAGGGCCAATTGATTGTGATCAACTCGCTGATCGCCGTCGTTGCGCTGTTGAGCGTGACATTCATCTCGTACCAGGGTGTGGGTCTGACCTACCCTGGCGGCAAGAAAAACAACTTACTCAGCCTGCTCGTCGGCTTGATAAACGGCTACTTGCTGGCCGGTAGCCTGTGGTATTACCTGGCCCGGGCCAACTGGCCGCTGGCGAACGTGACCGAGCCTTTCAGCGACTTCTACAAATTCTTCAGTCAACTTCTGCCGCCGGCCATCTTCCCCTGGCAGTTCTTTATCCTGCTGGCAGTGGCCATGTTGATCTTGCGAGTGATCAAGTAGGCAGGTAATAAGTGGCAGGTAGCAAACAAGGTCGAGCGCTACCCCGATGTTAGAAGACCTATGAGCAACCAGTTGGAGCAGACCACGACGCAAGCGCAGATCAGCCGCACCTTGAAGGAAGGCGGCCGCATTCACCTGGTCGGCGCCGGCGGCGCGGGCCTTTCGGCCATCGCTCGCCTGCTGTTGCAGCGCGGCCTGCACGTCTCTGGCTCCGACCAACGCGCCGGCCCAGCCACAAAGGAGCTGGCTGCGCTGGGCGCGCTCGTGTTTACAGACCACAACGCCGAGCACGTCGCTGGCGCTGACCTGGTGCTGATCTCTTCGGCGGTGCCGGAGAATAATCCGGAAGTGCTGGCCGCGCGCGCTGCGGGCATCCCGGTGGTCAAGCGCGAGCAGTTTTTGGGTCCATTGATGGCCGGACATCGTGGCCTCTGCATTGCCGGAACCCACGGCAAGACCACCACCAGCGCCATGCTGGCTGCCCTGCTAGACGCTCTGGGCGCCGAACCAAGCTTTATCGTCGGCAGTGCTATTCTGGCGCTGGGTACCTCGGCACGCGCTGGCCGGCCAGGCGGCCCTTTCGTGATCGAAGCCGACGAATACGATCACATGTTCCTTGGCCTGCACCCCGAGATCGCCATCATCACCAACGTGGAGTGGGATCACGTCGATTGCTACCCGAAAAAAGAGGATTATCACCTTGCCTTTGCCCAATTTGCCGGCCTGACGCCGCCTGGCGGAGCCGTGGTGTTTTGCGGCGACGACCCAGGTTGCCGCGCCCTTTACCACGCCGCCACCAAGCCCGACGTTGAGTGGATCTCCTACGGTTTGGATGACGGCAATGACTGGCGGGCTGTCAACATCGGGACCAACCCGGCCGGCGGTCTCGACTTCGACGTGCTGCGCGGCCAGACGATGCAGGGCCGGCTCTCTCTCACCCTGTCAGGCCAACATAACGTGCAAAACGCCTTGGCTGCGCTGGCATCGGCTGCGTTTTTGGGCTACGACGTTTTTTCTAAGGCTCATGAAAACCTTAAATTTTCACGAATTTTTGCTGGAACCAAAAGACGACTTGAAAGTATTGGCAGCGGTTATGGTATAATTGTTTATGACGACTACGCGCATCATCCCACAGAGGTGCGAGCAACGCTTGGCGCGGCACGGCAACGCTTCCCCCGCCGTTCCGTATGGGCCCTTTTCCAGCCACATACCTACAGCCGTACCAAAGCTTTGCTAGACGAATTTCAGACCAGTTTTGAAAACGCAGACCACGTGCTCATCACCGACATCTACGCTGCCCGCGAGCACGACCCTGGCGACATTTCAGCGCTGGATGTGGTCAACAGACTCCAGAGCCACCCGGACGCGCGCTACGCAGGCGATCTGAACACTGCGACAAGCCTGCTGCTGGCTGAGTTGGCGCCTGGGGATGTCCTGATCACCTTGGGCGCCGGCGATGGCGATCAGGTGGGACGCCAGGTGCTGGCAGATTTGCGCAAGCGGGAGAGCGTTGGCGCTGCACAACAGATCGAGCAGCGCTATAACGCCTTGGCGGCGAGCATTGCACGCGACACGGGTCTGGCAGTGCGCCGCGATGAGCCGTTAGCCAGCCATACCACTATGCGCATTGGCGGCCCGGCCGACCTGTTTGTGTCAGTCAGTGTGCTCGATGACCTGGCCACTGTGCTGGCGCTGGCGCGGGAGATGAACGTGCCAGCGCTGGTGTTGGGCGGCGGCAGCAATCTTTTGGTCAGCGACCGCGGGGTGCGCGGCCTGGTGGTGAGCAACGGCTGCCGGGTTGTGCGCCGTCATGAGGGCAACGTGCTGTGGGCCGAATCGGGCGCCAACCTGGCCGGCGTGGCCCGTCAAGCCATGCGCTGGGGGCTGACCGGCCTGGAATGGTGTGTCAGCGTGCCCGGCACAGTGGGCGGCGCTGTGGTCGGCAACGCAGGCGCGCACGGCGGCGCTGTGGCCGACAACCTGCTGCGCACAACGCTGTTGGAGTTGGATGGGAGCCTGACCGAGTGGCCCGTGGCGCGCTTAGCTTATGGCTATCGCCGCAGCGCGCTGAAAGACATGATCCGCTCAGGGCAGCTTCAGCCAGTGGTGCTGTCAGCCGCATTTCAGCTTCAAGAAGCCGACCCAGCCGAGATGGAGGCGCGGGCAGCAAGCTTTTTGGCTCATCGGCGGACAACACAGCCCGTGGAACCTAGCGCTGGCTCGATTTTCCAAAATCCGCCAGGCGACTATGCAGGGCGCATTATTGAGGCGCTGGGTCTGAAAGGCGCTGGCCAGGGCGGCGCAGCTTTCTCCACCGTCCATGCCAATTTCATTGTCAACCAAGGCGGCGCCAGCGCGGCGGATGTGGCGACACTGATCAACCGGGCGCGGCAGATGGCCTGGGATACGCTAGGCGTGGTATTGACGCCGGAGATTTTGTTTGTAGGCGACTGGGCAGAAGATCCTGTGGCAGAGCTGGCTCGGTCGGAGACCGGCCAGAGCGAGCGTAGGGCAGAGGTGGCGCTGTGAGCAGACTGCGCGTGGGCGTATTGTTCGGCGGCCGTTCAGGCGAACATGAGGTGAGCCTGCGTTCGGCGCGCTCAGTGGTGGCAGCATTTGACCCCCAGCGCTACGAGGTGGTGCTGCTGGCCATAGACAAGCAGGGCCGCTGGCTGCTGAGCCAGGATGCTGCTGGTTTACTTGCTGCCCCGCACGGCGATTGGACACCCCAACAGCATGGTCAAACGGGGGCGATTACAACGCTGCGGCCTGAGATCAGAGGCGAAACGCTGGCTGGTCTGGATGTGGTGTTCCCGGTGCTGCACGGCCCACTAGGCGAAGATGGCACGGTTCAGGGGCTGCTAGAGCTGGCTGGCCTGCCCTACGTGGGTTGCGGCGTGACCGCCTCGGCTGTTGGCATGGACAAGGCCACCTGCAAGGCGATCTTTGCCGCCCATGGTTTGCCACAGGCGCCGTATGTGGCCCTGAAGCGCAGCCGCTGGCAGACCGCACCGCAGGCCGTGCTGGATGCCGTCGAAGAGCAGCTTACCTATCCGGTCTTCGTCAAGCCAGCCAACCTGGGATCCAGCGTTGGCATCAGCAAGGCCACAGATCGCGCTGGCCTGCAACGGGCCCTAAACGAGGCTGCCCGCTACGATCGCAGGCTGGTCGTCGAGCAAGGCATCGACGCGCGCGAGATCGAGGTCAGCGTGTTGGGCAACGACGATCCCATAGCCTCGCTGCCTGGGGAGGTGGTCCCCCGCCGCGAGTTCTACGATTACGCTGCCAAGTACCTGACCGACGACTCTGAGCTTTTGATCCCTGCGCCGCTTTCGCCGGGTTTGACGGCCGAGGTGCAGCGGCTGGCTGTGGCGGCATTTCTGGCCATCGACGGCGCTGGCATGGCCCGGGTTGACTTTCTGCTGGACCGCCAAACGGACCAGCTCTATGTGAATGAGGTCAACACTATTCCCGGCTTTACCTCAATCAGCATGTACCCCAAGCTGTGGCAAGCCAGCGGCCTGCCCTTTCCACAGTTGCTCGATCGGCTGATTGAGCTGGCGCTGGAGCGACACGCAGACAAAAGCTGCAACGAGACGTCGTTCGATCCTGGCCGGCAACAGGACTTGTGATCATGGCAGCGCGCAAAGGCTCTTCCACCGGGCAAGGCAAAAATGCCCAGCAAGGCTTCCTGAGCAAACCGGCCAAACGACGACGCCGGCCAGCCCAGCGCAGAAAACGGCAGGAACAGACGCGCGTCGTAGAGGTGCGCCCCCAGGAGCAGCGACCGCGCTCGAAAGTGCAGCCTGCTCGCCCGCAGCGGCGCATCTCGGTTGTGCGCAGCATAGCCGCCCTGCTCGCTATAGGGCTGCTGGCTCTGGTGGTGCTGGTCTTCACTGATACGCGCTTCTACGTGCAGACGGCAGCCATCCGCGGCCTGCGCAACACCAGCGCCGAGCAGATCTACCGCCAGGCTGACATCGACCAATACAGCATTTTCTGGATCAATGAGCGAGAGACCGAACGACGCATCGAGGCATTGCCCTATGTGAAACGGGCTACCGTGCATACAGCTTTGCCCAACCAGGTTCGCATCGAAATCGTCGAGCGTGAACCTGTGGTCATCTGGAAGATTGACGGTCAGGAGTTCTGGGTAGACAACGAAGGCATCACTATGCCAGTTGCCAACCTGGCTATTGCACAGGATCTGCCTGTGCTCTGGGACCTGGACAGCAGCACGGCCGCCAACGATGGCCGTTTAGACCCACAGTTGATCGCCAGCCTGCGCCAGGTCAAACAGCAAGCGCCCGAAGTGACCGACTTCGGCTATGACCGCATCAACGGGCTGCAATTCCGTTTTCCCAGCGGCTCTTTTGTCTACCTGGGCCACCCAGAAAGCATGGCTAAGCGGGTAGCCTCGCTGCTGGTGCTGCATCAAAGCCTGGCCAGCCAGGGCCAGGCGCCAGCCGAGATCAACTGGCGCTTCGAGAACGGCTACTATTTGCGACTTGCCCAGTAGCCTCCGTGCGGCGCAGGCTCCGTGGCTATCCTCAGATCTGGCCCAGCCAAGGTCCGAAATGCCAGGCAGCGACTGGCCGCAACGAACACGATAGAAACGGGGCCTGACAGCCCCGGGCAGCGAAGGATCGAAACCGTGGCAGACACCATCTGTGCCATCGACGTAGGAACAACCAAAGTTTGCGCCCTTATCGCCGAGGTCGTGGACGACAACAGGCTCGAGATCGTGGGCTATGGCCGCTCGGTATCTGACGGCATGACCAAAGGCGTGGTGACCAACGTTGCCGCGGCAACTGCTGCTATCGGCCAGGCAGTGGAAGAGGCTGAACAGGCGGCTGACCGCTCGATCGGGCGCGCCTATGTCGGCATTGCCGGCAGCCACATCCAGGCCCAGCCCAGCAAAGGCGCCGTGCCTATCGGTCGCAACCGCATCGTCACAGCGGAGGATGTGGCCCGAGTCAAGGAGGCCGCCCGCGCGGTGGCATTGCCCCACAATCGCGAGATCATCCACGTGGTGCCGCGCACCTTCTCCGTCGATGAGCAGGAAGACCTGCTGGAGCCAATCGGCATGCACGGCTTTCGGCTGGCCGTGGATGCCCAGGTGATCTCCGGCGCCACAGGGGCAGTGCGCAACCTGGTGCGCTGCGTGCAGACCCACGGCATCGAGATCGAGGAGTTGGTGCTGGAACCGCTGGCCTCAGGCGAGGCCGTCCTGACCGAGGCTGAGCGGGATATGGGCGTCGTAGTCGTAGACATCGGCGGCGGCACCACCGACCTGGCCATGTTCATGAAAGGCAGCCTCTGGCACACCGTGGTCATCGACGTAGGCGGCCAGCACCTGACGCATGACCTGGCTGTGGGCCTGGGTGCTCCCTTCGACGCAGCCGAGCAGCTCAAGCTGCGCTTCGGCAGCGCCCTGGCCAGTCGTGTGCCGCCTGATCAAGAGGTATCGGTGGATGTGTTCGGCGAAAACGGACCCAACACCGTGCCACGACAACTGGTGGCCGAAATCTTAGAGGCGCGCGCCGACGAGATGGTGAACCTGATGCTGCGTGAAATCAAGCGATCAGGCTACGATGGCCTGGTGCCGGCTGGCCTGGTGCTAACCGGCGGCACGGCCCAACTGCCCGGCTTGCGCGAGCTGGCCCGGCAAGTGACCCAACTGCCGGTGCGGGTAGGCATTCCAGGTAACCTGGCCAACATGCCGCCCGACTTGCGCACCGCAGAAAACGCCACTGGCGTTGGCCTGCTTTTGTGGGCTTTGCACAACCAGTGGGTCTCTGGTGATCTCAGTGAACGGCGTCAGCGCAGCCCGTTCATGGAGCGGGTGATGCGCTGGCTCAAAAACCTGTTGCCCGGTTGAACGGGATCCAACCGGCAGCGGTTATACATCGACTTTCCGACAACGCCGTTAGCAAGCGGCACGTACCAGTCCCCGTGGGATGGTTTCTAATCACAGTGAGGAGCGACGACATGACACGCAAACCGATTCGTGACACACAGCCCAGCTATGTGGACAACTTCGCCAAGATCCGCGTGATCGGCGTAGGCGGCGGCGGCAGCAACGCTGTCAACCGCATGATCGAGGCTGGCATTCAGGGTGTAGAGTTTATCGTGGTCAACACCGACGCCCAGGCGCTGCTGGATGCGCAATCGCCCCAGCGCATGCGCATCGGCGACAAGCTGACCCGTGGCCTGGGCGCGGGCGGCGATCCCGAGATCGGCGAGAAAGCCGCGCTGGAGTCCCAGGACGAGTTGGCGGCCATGGTGGATGGCGCCGACATGGTCTTCGTGACGGCCGGCATCGGCGGCGGCACCGGCACCGGCGCGGCGCCTGTGGTGGCGAGACTGGCCCGCGAGGCTGGCGCGCTGACCATCGGCGTGGTGACTAAGCCGTTCACCTTCGAAGGCGCCAAGCGGCGCCGCGCGGCTGAGGAAGGTCTGCGCAGTCTCAAGGAGCAGGTGGACACGTTGATCGTGATCCCCAACGACCGCCTCTTGCAGATCGTGGACAAGAAATCGACCATCCGCGACGCTTTTTCCATCGCCGACGATGTGCTGCGGCAGGGTATCCAGGGCATTAGCGAGTTGATCACGATCCCGGGGCTGATCAACCTGGACTTTGCCGACGTGCGCGCGGTCATGGAAAACGGCGGTTCGGCGCTGATGGCCATCGGCTCGGCCACGGGCGACAACCGCGCCCAGCAAGCCGCCGAACAGGCTATCGCCAGCAAGCTGCTGGACGTGAGCATCGACGGCGCCCAGAGCATCCTCTTCAACGTCACTGGCGGCCTGGACATGACGCTGCACGAGGTCAACGAGTCCGCGGAGAGCATCCGCGCCACCGCTCACCCCGAGTGCAACATCATCTTCGGCGCCGTAATCGACCCGAACATGAACGGCGAGCTGCGGGTGACCGTGATCGCCACCGGGTTCGAGGTAGCTGCCGAGGCGCGCAAGCCGGTCTCCGGCGCCCGCCCCTTCCCGGCGGCAGTAGCCCAGGAACGCAGCGACAAGACCGTACCCTTCCCCGTCCGCACCTACAACCCGGACGACCTGGAGATCCCGGCCTTCCTGCGCAAGCGTCAGCAAGCCTAAACGCGTCGCTGCGCCGCTCCCCATTGTCGCTGTGCTGCTAACGGCCTGGCAAGCCAGGCCGTTAGCAGCACCTGCCTTTCACCAGGAACGCAAAAATCAATAACCAGGACATTCAGTCGCCGCCCTGCAGCGCGAATGTCTGTTTTGTCTTGTCATCTTTCGGCCGCTTTTCGCACATGCTTATCCCCAGTTAATCTGAGCTTTCCCCGAACACTACCTTAAAATTCGTCCCCGCAAGATGCGTTGGCGAATAACCCCTTGCCAAGTTGGGGCAACTGTGGTAAAATTGCCCGTGCTTCAGAGATACAACATATAGTATACTCGGCGCTGTTTTCCACTACATATTGCAACAAGCTGACAGATAGCGCAGTTTTTGGCCGCCGATTTGCTTCCCGGCTGTGCTCACAGTGTCTGTCAGGGAGGCTGGTTGACACGCTGGATCGGGATCATTCAACCTTGTGGAGTCTAAATGAAGTGCCCTCATTGCGGAGAAGACCGTTCGCGTGTCATTGATACTCGCGCCACGGGTGACGGTATTCGTCGCCGACGAGCGTGCGAGGTATGCAACAAACGATTCACCACCTACGAGCATGTAGCTGCATCGCTGATCATACTGAAAAGCGACGGACGGCGCGAGCCGTATGACCGTCAAAAGTTGATGCATGGCGTGCTCACCTCGTGCGCCAAGCGTCCCATTCCCCAGGCAGCTATCGAAGACATGGTCGACTCGATAGAAGACGAGTTGTCAGCTCTGGGCCGCTCAGAAGTCAAAAGTAGCTATATCGGCAGCCTGGTGTTAGAGCATCTGAAGCGTCTCGACCCCATGGCCTATATCCGCTTTGCCATGGTGTACCTGCAGCTGAGCGACCTGGAAGGGTTGCAAGAACACATCAGCCGCATGCTGACGCCAGCTTAGGTGGACCATGCGTCTGGTGCTTGGAGCAGGGGATGGACTGAACGCCGCATCCTGTGATCGATTGATGGCTCGCCTGGTCGGCATCCAGCCGACTCATCCCCAAGAGATTACCATCGATTTACAAACTGCGGCGTTCATCGATCCTTATGGCGCAGCTTGCCTGTGCCTGGTGGCTCGTCATCTGGCGGAACATCGGCAACGTTTGATTTTAGTGCTGCCTTCTTCCCGCCGGGCGCAGTTGGCTGTAGTCGAGACTGGTGTTGCCGCCATGCTCAGACAGTGGTGTGAGCTGCGCAACGTGCCGCCAGTCCATGAACTGCGCGACGAACGCAACGGCGCCTTGCCGCTGAGCCTGATTCGCAACAGAACAGACGTACATACTGTCTTGTCCTATCTGGTCAACCTGGCCCAGCAGCGCCTGGGTTTCGATCCTGGCGACGTACTGGATGCCAGCAAGGTAGTCTCCGAGCTCTGCTACAACGTGATCGATCACAGCAAAACTGACGGTCTTGTCGTGGCGCAGCTCGGTCAAGATCGGCAGGGCCGGCGCTACGTGTCGCTGGCGGTGGCAGATGCTGGCATCGGCATCCGCGCCAGCTTGGCCAGTCGCTATCCTGAGGCTGCTGAGTGGCGTCATGGCGACGCAATCCAGCAGGCGTTGGGTGGTCTGAGCAGCCGAGCCAGCGGCGGTGGTGTGGGTCTGCGCAGCATCTATGCGGTAGTGCGCCGCTATGGCGGCAGGCTGTCGATTCGCTCAGGCAACGAGAGGCTGCACATCAGCGCCGAGCACCACCCACGCAGCCTGGAAGGGGCCTGGTTCCCCGGCGCCCAGGTAGGTATCAGTTTCAGCCAACGTTAGAAATCACTGCCGGCTGCTTTGAGCTTCACGAACGGGCGTGCAGCCTCGCTTCACCGGCAGTTGCTACCAGCCATCCATCCCGCACATCTTACCATTTTGGTGGAGCATGATGCCACTTCACGAGGAGCCAGTCGAGCTATCAGGTCCGATTCTGGGCGGGCGAGATAGCCAGGTCAAAGACGAGTTGCTGAACCGGCTCAAATCTTTGCCAGCCAACAGCATGCTTGTGCTAGACCTGGGTCAAGTTCAATTCATGGATTACTCCTGGGCCGACGAGGTCGTAGCCAGCCTGCTCAAGGCGTCGCATCGGGCCAAAACGCCGCGCTTCGTGGTGGTGCGCCAACCGACCCACAGCGTGAGCGAAAGCATTGCTGCAGCCGTGTCGTTGCACGGCCTGACCTGCGTTCAGGTCGACAGCGAGGGCAGCGCGACGGTACTGGGCAATCTCAGCCCCGCGCTGCTGCTGACCTACAACATGGCGGTAGCCCGCGGCCAAATCAGCGCCCAGGATTTACCTGACTCCCTCTCCCCCAGCACCAAGAGCAACCGATTGAAGGAGCTAGAGCGGCGTGGGCTGCTCTACCGGGTCGGTGAGGAAATCATCGACGGCGGCGGGCGGCGCTTTATCTACGAGCCGGTGCGGTAGAGTCTTTTTTTTCGCTATCGCTTTCAACATAACTAAGTGAATACGGAGTTATGTAACGCTATTGACACAATCGGTTGCGGAACGATCGGCGATGCTGAAGGTCTGATCGAGCTGCGATCTGATTGCCAAGAACCATTGCAGTGGAGGATTCGTGATGAGCAGTATGTCGTTGACCGTGGAAGACACCGTGGCCTTGCCGCCTTCGAAGCAAGATAGCCTTGAACGTATCAGCGAGAACGGCCTGGAGGTGCTGCGCCGGCGCTATCTGCGCAAGGGACTGGACGGCAAGCCGGCCGAGACGGTGCAGGAGATGTTTTGGCGGGTGGCCAGCAACGTGGCCCTGCCGGAGCGCGCCTATGGCAACGAGGCCGGGTACCAGGCTGCGGCCGAGCAGTTCTATGATCTGCTCACCGAACTGCGCTTTTTCCCCAACTCACCCACGTTTACCGGCGCAGGCACGCCGCTGGGGCAACTCGCGGCCTGTTTCGTGCTGGCCATCGATGACGACATGGGCAAGGACTCGGCTGAGGGCATCTTCAACACGTTACGCAATGCCGCTCTGATCCAGCAAACCGGCGGCGGCAACGGCTTCAGCTTCAGCCGCCTGCGCCCCAAGAGCGACCCGGTCAACAGCAGCGCGGGCGTGGCCAGCGGGCCGGTGGGGTTCTTGCGCGTCTACGACGCGGCGTTTGGGGAGATTGCTCAAGGTGGCACGCGAAGGGGCGCGAATATGGGCGTGCTGCGCGTCGATCACCCTGACATTGAGGAGTTCATCGCCTGTAAAGCGGAAGAAGGCACGATCGCCAACTTCAACATCTCCGTGGGCGCGACCGACGCCTTTATGCAGGCCGTCCATGACAACACGGACTTCGACCTGGTCAATCCACACACCGGCCAGGTCACCCGCACCGTGCGCGCCCGCGAGCTGTTCGACAAGATCATCCACTACGCCCACCGAAACGGCGAGCCGGGCGTTCTGTTTCTGGATGCAGCCAATCGCAGCAACCCTGTGCCGCACTTGTACGAGCTGGAGGCCACCAACCCGTGCGGCGAGCAGTGGCTCGGACCATACGAGAACTGCTGCCTGGGCTCCATCAATCTGGCCCAACACGTGACTGATGACAACCACATCGATTGGGACGCGCTGGAGCGGACGACGGTGGAGTCGACCCGCTTCCTGGACGACGTGGTCAGCGCCAACAAGTACGTGCCGGCCGTGCCGCAACTGCAGGACGCCGCCCACCGCGTGCGGCGCATCGGCCTGGGCATCATGGGCCTGGCCGACGTGATGTACAAGATCGGCGTGCGCTACGGCGACCAGGAGTCGCTGGACCTGGCCGGCCAGGTGATGGAGTTCGTGCGCTTCCACTGCATGCGCACCTCCATCGAGCTGGCGCGCGAGCGCGGCCCCTTCCCTGCTATCAGCGGCTCGATCTACGACCCGGAGGACCTCAAGTGGCAGCCGCCCGCGCCCTTGCAGCCCTACAGCCACGAGTTCGGCCGGCCGGCGCTAGACTGGGACACGATCGTCGACGGGATCAAAGCCCACGGCATCCGCAACGGCGCCCAGACCACCGTGGCGCCCACCGGCACCATCGGCACCGTCACCGGCTGCGAGGGCTACGGCTGCGAGCCGGTCTTCGCCCTGGCTTACACCCGTTATGTCAAA
Organism: uncultured Anaerolinea sp.; assembly: GCA_964626845.1. Classification (GTDB taxonomy): domain Bacteria; phylum Chloroflexota; class Anaerolineae; order JAAEKA01; family JAAEKA01; genus JAAEKA01. Next base: position 13,146 of record CAZVGR010000042.1, on the reverse strand, counting down.
GAGGCTGGCGGCGATGTGCCGCTGACCTACGTTAGCCCGCTGTTTCTGGAGGCGCTGGACCGGGCCGGCATCGCCGGCGAGCGCCGCGAGCGCATCGTGCAGCGAATAGTGGTCACCGGCACATGCCAAGACATCGATGATCTCCCTCAACATCTACGCCACACGTTCGTTGTCAGCCAGGACATTACCCCCCCTGAACACGTCTTGCTTCAGGCCTCAATGCAGCGCTTTGTCGACAACAGCTTGTCGAAGACCTGTAACTTCCCGCCGGAGGCGACGCCGGCCGACGTGGCCCAGGCCTACATGCAAGCCTGGGAGCTCGGCTGCAAAGGCCTGACTGTCTACGTCACCGGCAGCCGCCAGGAGGTGGTGCTGGAGACCAAGGCCACGGCCGAGGCCAAGAAGACCGGCTCTGCCGAGGCTGTCCCCAACGGCAAGGCTGGCGCCCAAGAGATGCTGCGCGCCGTAGCCCACCAGGTCGAAGCGCCGGAGTATAACGGCAACGGCGTCCACCACAGCGCGGTCGACTACGACGCCAAGCGGCCCCGGCCGCGGCGGCTGCACGGCGCGACCTACCGCCGCCTGACCCCCCTGGGCACGGCCTATGTCACTGTCAACGACACCGACGAGGGCGAGCCCTTCGAGATCTTCATGAACGTGGGCAAGGCCGGGTCGGACGTGGCCGCCGTCAGCGAGGCGCTGGGCCGGCTGATCAGCCTGATCCTGCGCATGCCCAGCTCGCTGACCCCCACGGAGCGCTTGCAGCAGGTGGTGTTCCAGCTCAACGGCATCGGCGGCGGCCGCCACCTGGGCTTCGGCCCGCAGCGGGTGCGCAGCCTGCCCGACGCCATCGCCCAGGTTCTGAGTGAGCATCTGGAGCAGACGCCCGCGCCCCAGCCCGTAGCGCAGGCCGTGCCGGCCGAGCAACTGGCCCTCCCCATCCCCAAACAGATCGGCGACCTCTGCCCCGACTGCGGCAACAGCACGCTGCTGAATGTGGAGGGGTGCGTCAAGTGCCATGTGTGTGGGTATAGTGAGTGTTGATTGGTAAATTGGTAGATTGGTAAACTGGTGGTCGAGGCAAGAATGCGAAACCCCGCCGGAATGGGCGGGGTTTCAGTTTTGTTTCGGGGTAATCTAACGAACGGTCGGCAGTGACTGCTCAAGCGCTGGCAGGTCATGCGCCGTTGGACAAGTCAGCCAGGACGGCATCGAAGCTGCTGGCCAACGCCAAGTTAGCGATGAGGGCCTGCAGCTTGGACAATTCTGTGACGGAGTCGACGTACCTCTCCAATACCAGCGCCTTGGAGAAAGGCGGGTCGAAGCGAGAGGCAGTCAGGGTCAGGACGGCCTGCTTGAGGCCTTCCAATTGCCCCTCGACGCGACCCTCGGCGCGACCCTCGGCGCGACCCTCGGCGCGACCCTCAGCAAGCCCTCGCTCACGCCCTTCGGCGAGTCCTCGCTCGCGCCAGCGCCGCAAATATGGCGTCTCGAACTCATATTCGTCACTCTCCAACAGACTCTCAATCATCTTCAACACCTCCTCATCGTTTGTCAGCGCCAGCAAACCATTGAGCAGTCGCGTGCGGAAGTCCTCGTCGCGCTGCTGCCGGACTACCGCCACGACCTCCGGCAGGACATCAGCCAGCGCATCAAATCGCGTCAGGCTAATGAGCGGAAGCAGGGCCGGACGCCCGATCTTCAGGATTTCTTCTCCGCTCATCTGCCACAACAGAACCGGCAGATAACGCCACTCCAGCGTGACGTTGCCATGACCATCTTCGATCCGATAGGCGCCCTCATCATTGACGCCAGCATTGCGTTCCGTATACAACACCACACTACGCAGCTTTGTTGCGGCGCCGTGGATGATAACCAACTGCGACAGATAGCCAAGCTGGCGCAGCGCCATAGCCGGCATACTGCGCCGGCCCTGGAACTCGATGTGCAACAAGACCACGTCGCCGTTGGCCTGCACAACGCGCATCAAGCTGTCAACTCTGAGCATCTCGGTAGTCAACTCGACGTTGACAGGCTCAACTGAATGTACCTCGGTGTCCAGCAGCCATTCGGCAAAATCGTGGCTGAATTGCTGCACAAGCACTTTCAACGGATGATCCGTAGTCGCCATAACGCGCTCCAACACCCTCGTTCTTAGCTGGCATTCTACTACAAGCCTGTTGTAGTGTCAACCGCATCATGGCTTTCGCCAGCGGACGTAACAGGCCATCGCCGCCCTAAGCTTGGCCGGCTTTGGCGTTCAAGGGCGATGGATGCTATAATGCCGCCGTGAAACGGGTACTGCAAACCCTGGGCCTTCTTGTGCTGGCGATGACGCTGACGGCCGTGCTGGTCGTCGGCGTTTTGTCATGGCAGATCAACCGGCTGGGCAGCCAGGATCAAGCGCAGCCAGCCGACGCCATCGTCATTCTTGGCGCACGCGTCGAGGCGGACGGCAGCCCCAGTTCCGACCTGCTGAGCCGCACCTACCACGCCATAGACCTGTACAACGCGGGCCTGGCCCCGGTGGTGATCTGCGCAGGCGGCGCGGGCGGCGACCGATTGTCGGCTGGCGCGGTGGCCTGCCGCTTTGCCGTGCAGGAACTGGGCCTGCCGGCGGAACGCGCCTGGGTCATCCAGGACAGCGATGCCTGGACCACGGCCGACGAGGCGGCGGTGGTGGCCGAGATGATGCGCAGCAACGGCTGGCAGTCGGCCATTCTGGTCAGCCACCCGTTGCACCTGTATCGGGCGCGCTGGCTGTTTCAGCGCCAGGGCCTGGACGTGTTCACCAGCCCGACCAACACCGACCTGGGCCGCATTGCGCCGCCGCTGCGGGCCTGGTATACCCTGCGCGAGGCCGGCGGCGTGCTGTTGACGGCGGCTGAGGACTGGCCAATGGTCGATCGGCTGCTGGCGTGGCTGCGCAATACGGTGTACGGAGTGTAAGTTGTAGCGTCATGCTGAGGGCCGCCGAAGCATCCCTAGCCACGCCGAGACCCTTCGCCGAGCCTCAGAAGCTGTTTGAAAAGCCCGGCAGCGTCGGAATCAGAGGTTGAAACCATCTGGCTGAAAGTACGAAGCGGCCTCAGCCGCTGGATTCCAGGCCCTGAGGGGCCTTCGTGCTGTCAGCCGGTGGGTTTCCAACCACCGATCCGGGGCTTTTCAAACAGCCTCTCAGGGTGACACGCATGGAACGCGCTGAGTAGACATTGAACGATAGGATTGGCAAACGAACAGAATGACCTGGACTAAAACGGCTGAAGCAAAACAGATACTGAGCAAAGAGATCGGTACGGTGATCAAGGACTGGGGCGGCAAGCTACCGGTGGCCTTGGCCTACCCCAATACCTACTACGTGGCCATGTCCAGCCTGGCCTTGCAGATCCTCTACCGCCGTTTCAACGAACGGCCGGACGTGGTCTGCGAGCGGGCTTTCTGGGACAAGGGGGGCTGGCAGGCCGGGCGGCCGCTGCTGTCGCTGGAAACTCAGCAGCGGGTGGACGAGTTCCCTGTCTGGGCCTTCACCATCTCCTACGAGATGGACTACTTCAACGTGGTGGAGATGCTGCGCCAGGCCGGGGTGCCGCCGCTGGCCGCCGACCGCGATGAGCGCTGGCCGCTGCTCATCGCCGGCGGGCCGGGCATTACCATGAACCCGGAGCCTATGGCCCCCTTCTTCGACGCCATCGTCATCGGCGAGGGCGAGGAGGTGGTGGACACGCTGGTGGACACGATCCTCGACGTGGGCGACGACGACCGGGCCGAGCTGCTGGCCGCGCTGGATCGCATCGAGGGGGTCTATGTGCCGCAGTTGGTGCCGGCGTGGTCACAGGCGTGGCTCGGTCAGAGACCGGCCACAGCAGGTGAGACGGCGCCGCGGCGCATCAAGCGCCTCTGGGTGCGTCACCTGGAGCACTTCCCCACGGTCAGCTCGCTCTACACCCCCGACACCGAGTTCGGCGGGCTGCATCTGATGGAGATCGCGCGCGGCTGCGGCCGCGGCTGCCGCTTCTGCCTGGCCGGCTACGTCTACCGGCCGCCCAGGGAGCAGCCGCTGGAACTGCTGCTGGACTGGGCCAAAGAGGGACTGAAGCACCGCGACAAGGTCGGCCTGATCTCGGCCGCGGTGTCGGACCACAGCCAGATCGACGAGCTGGCCATCCGTCTGCGCCAGTTGGGGGCGAAGCTCAGCGTCAGCTCCATGCGCGTCGATCCTATCTCCGTGCCGCTGGTGCGGGGGCTGCGCGAGAGCGGCGCACAGACGCTGACCATCGCCCCGGAAGCTGGCAGCCAGCGCCTGCGCGACGTGATCAACAAGACCCAGACCGAGCAACAGATCCTGGAGGCCGTAGACCTGGCCGACGCGCTGGACTTCCCGCAGCTCAAGCTCTATTTCATGATCGGCCATCCCGGCGAGACCGACGACGACGTGCAGGCGCTGGTGGACCTGACCCTGGCCGCCAAGAGCCGTTTCCGCCGCCGGCTGGTGATCAACGCCACGCCCTACGTGCCCAAGGCCCACACCCCCTTCCAGTGGGAGGCCATGACCGACGTGGCCATCTTCGAGCGGCGCCAGAAGTTCATCCAGCGCAGCCTGGGCCGGCAGGATGTGGCCGTGCGCGCCGACTCGCCGCAGTGGGCGGCGGTGCAGGCCGTGCTGGCCCGGGGCGACCGCCGCCTGGCAGCTGTGCTGCTGGACATGGAGCGGCTGTCCATTGCCGCCTTCGACCGCGCCCTGGCCGCGCATGGCCTGAGCCAGCGCGACTTCCTGGACGCGCGCGAGCCGGGCGCGCCCCAGCCCTGGGACATCGTCGAGAGCGGCGTCAGCGCCAGCTATTTCCTGTATGAGCAGCGCCACGCCGCCCGCGCCGAGACCGGCCTGAGTTGCCCGCCCACCTCCAGCGGCTGCCTGACCTGCGGCTCCTGCGACACCGACTGGGCCTACCGCGCCAGTGACGGCGTGCCAGTCAAGAGCAAAGGCCCCTGGCGCGCGCAGGACTGGCGGCCGGCGCTGACGCCGATACCGTTGTTGGGATGACAGGGTGACAGGGTGACAAGGTGAAACGTGGTCCAGCGCAGCTCCAATTCCCACGCAGTCCGTAACTTTTTCGCCATATAACCCCAATCATCCAATAATCCAATCACCTTGTCACCCTGTCACCCTGTCACCATGTCACCCTGTCACCCTGTCACCATGACTGAGAACCTCCCCCTCCTCCGCTTCCCCAGCCTGGCTGCCTTCCCCGGCCTGGTGCATGCGGTCAGCACGCGGCAGGGCGGGGTGAGCCCGGCGCCGTATGCCAGCCTGAACCTGAGCACCAGCACCGGCGACAGCCGGGAGAACGTGGACGCCAACCACTGGCGGCTGGCTGAGGCGCTGGGGATGGCGCGGGAGCGCTTCACTACCTCGTGGCAGGTGCATGGCACGCGGGTGCTGCACGCCACTGGCGAGATGGCGGGCCGCATGATCGACCAGGCCGACGGCATCATCACCGACATCCCCGGCCTGCCGCTGACCCAGCGCTACGCCGACTGCACGCCGTTGATCGTCTACGATCCGAAGCGCCATGCAGCCGGCCTGGGCCACGCGGGCTGGCGCGGCACGGTGGACGGCATGGCCGCGGCGCTGGTGCAGGCCATGACCGCAGCGTTCGGCAGTGATCCCGCCGACCTGACAGCCGTCGTCGGCCCTGCGATCGGCCCTTGCTGCTATGAGGTTGGGCCGGAGGTGGTGGAGGCGGTGCAGCGGGTTTTTCCGGCCGAAGCCGGGCTGCTGAGCCAGCCTGCCAACGGCGCCAGCGCGCAGCCGCGCGGTCCCCACTTCGACCTGTGGGCCGCCAACCGCTGGCAACTGGCTGGGGCCGGCGTTGGCCAGATCGAGGTGGCCGGCGTCTGCACCCGCTGCCAACACGAGACCTTTTTCTCCCACCGCGGCGACGGACCGGTGACCGGCCGTTTTGGCGCAGTGGTGATGCTGAAGGCGTGACACGTAACTCGTAATGCGTAACCGGAGGCTGCGTGAGGGCTATTCGGCTCCGAATCCGGGTTACGGGTTACGTGTCACGCACCTGACGGGAACCATGACGTGACTGACACCATCGACATCGCCGCCAACCTGGCCTGGGTGCGAGAACGCATGGCGGCCGCGGCCCAACGGGCCGGCCGGGCTGCTGACGAGATCATGCTGCTGGCGGTGAGCAAGACCCATCCGGTCGAACTGGTCGAGCAGGCGCTGGCGGCCGGCCAGCGTGACTTTGGCGAGAACCTGGTCGAGGAAGCCTGGGCCAAGTTGGCCGATCCCGACTCGCCCGCGTCCCTGGCTGGCCGGCTTGATCCCGCCAACCGGCCGCGGCTGCATCTGATCGGGCCGATCCAGAGCCGCAAGGCGGCGCTGGCCGTGGCCTGCCGGCCGGCCTTGATCCACGCAGTGGACCGACTGAAGATCGCCAAGCGGCTGGATCGCTTTGCGGCCGAGGCAGGGATCGAGCTGGAGGTGCTGCTGGAGGTCAACGTGGCCGGCGAGGCCAGCAAGTTCGGCTTCACGCCAGAAGCGGTGCGCCGCGACGCCGAGGCGATCTTGGCGTTGCCCAATCTGCGGGTGTGCGGGCTGATGACCATCCCGCCCTACGAGCCAGACCCCGAGGCCGCCCGCCCGCACTTCGCCGCCCTGCGCCGCTTGCACGCTGAGCTGGCCCAGCGCTACCCACAGGCCGATTGGCGCCATCTGAGCATGGGCATGAGCCATGACTTCGAGACGGCCATCGAGGAAGGCGCGACGATCGTGCGGGTCGGCACGGCGATATTTGGAACACGTGACACGTAATGCGTAATGCGTAACCCGGAATCGCGAGGTGCTTCTCTGGTTACGAGTTACGCATCACACATCACCGACCCCGCCGCAACTCAAACACCCATCGCACCATCCCGGGTTACGAGTTACGAGTTACGAGTTACGTACGAACTGCGCATGGAGAGACACAACACATGCTACAAGACACCAAACTAGCTTTTATCGGCGCCGGCGTCATGGCCGAGGCGATGATCAAGGGGCTGGTGACGCAGGGGCTGGTCAGCCCTGAGCACATCATCGGCGCTGATCCCCATCTGGCGCGCGGCCAGGAGCTGCACGTGCAATACGGCATCCGCTTCACCGCCGACAACCACGAGGCGGCCGATTTCGGCGAAATTGTGGTGTTGAGCGTCAAGCCGCAGGTGCTGCCCCACGTGCTGCCGCAGTTGCGCGGCCACCTCAGCCGCAGCTCGCTGATCCTCTCCATCGTGGCCGGCGCGCGCATCAACTCCATCCTGCACGCCACCGGCCACCCGGCCATCGTGCGCTGCATGCCCAACACGCCGGCCCAGGTCGGCAAGGGCATGACCGTCTGGAGCGCCACGCCGCAGGTCAACCAGCGCCAGCGGGAGCAGGCTCAGGCCATGCTGCGCGCGCTGGGCGACGAGCTGTTCGTGGACGACGAGGGCTACCTGGACATGGCCACGGCGCTCAGCGGCACCGGCCCGGCCTACGTCTTCCTCTTCATGGAGGCGTTGATCGACGCCGGCGTCCACATGGGTTTCTCGCGCAAGATCGCCGAGCAACTGGTCCTGCAAACTATGGAAGGCGCGGTGGAGATCGCGCGCCAGGCTGATCTGCACCCGGCCGAGCTGCGCAACATGGTCACCTCACCCGGCGGCACCTCGGCCGAGGCGCTCTACGAGCTGGAGAAGGGCGCGCTGCGCACCATCCTCTCCAAGGCAGTCTGGGCGGCCTATCGCAAGTCCAAGTACCTGGGCGACCTGTCCGAGAAGGGAGGCGTGTGACCGCCGATGGAGTTCTTCATCTTTCAGTTCCTGTCGATCCTGTTGACCATTCTGAGCTGGGCGATTCTGATTCGCGTGCTGTTGAGCTGGATCCCCAACCTGGACCGCGGCCACCCTGCGGTGCAGTTGCTGGCGCAGATCACCGATCCGGTGCTGGAACCAGCGCGGCGCATCATTCCCCCCATCGGCGGCATGGACCTCTCGCCGATTGTGGTGCTGTTGCTATTGCGAGTGTTGCAGCAGTTGCTGAACAGCCTGCGCTGAACGCGCAGGCATGCTAGACAACTTGCTCCCCGGAGGCGAATCAAAAGGGCCGAAGATGCGTGAGGCATCTTCGGCCCTTTTTGGTTCTGGTAATGGAGTGTAGGTCCGGCTGGTAGCCGGACCTACGGTTTTCAGAGCGGTCAGTTAGCCGTGCGGAAGTAGACCCGGATGTAGCCGAGCTTGCTGGCGTCGAAGTACTCCTTGGTAGCCATGCCGTAGCGCACGCCCAACGTGTCTGTGTTGGTGAGGATGAAGCCCTGGTCGGACGAGCCGCGCAGCCGGTCGCTGATGGCATCGGTCACGTCCAGCCGCAGCCAGGTGCCGATCTTGCCCGAACCGATGTGGTTGACGCCCAGCACCGGCCCGTAGTCGCCGCCCGGCATAGTCCACGGGGTCACCCAGTTCACCGCGTCCGGCATCCACTGCGTGGTCACCGGCCGCGCCTGAACGTTGATCACCGAGTTGGACCAGTTGCTGAAGCCGCGGCCCTCGACCACGTACAGGTAGAGGTAGGCCACATCCACGTAGGCGTCACTGGGGATACCGTTCAGCGGCGTGTGTACCAGCGGCCGCATCTGGCCGAAGAAGCCGGTCCACATAGTCTGGGCGCTGCCGAAGAAGGCATTAGGCTGCGCGCCGTTGATGAAGGTATCGCGATCGACATTGAAGCGGCGTGAACGGCTGACCGGGTAGGTGCTGTTGTCCACGATAGCCAGCGCGCTGCTGCCAAAGGAGGTCACGGCGGTGGCGCCGTCGAACAGGGCTACGTCATGCTGAACCACGCCGCTGCTGCTCACCACACGCACATGGAAGCCGAAGTCTACCAGAGCGCCGTTGGGGAAAGCGCCCATCCAGGCCACAGCCACCACGTCCTCAGGCGCGCGGCCAGCAGCCAGATCGGTCATTCCCTTCTCAATGGCCTCAGCAGCCGTCAGCGGCATGGCGCCGCCGTAGGCGCTGCCCATGACATATGCGGTATCAGGATCGATGGGGGCCAGGAAGAGCGCGTCGACGATTTCGTCGCCGCTGTTGCTGGCCATCACGTGGACGTCGATGTAAGTTCCGGGCACGACCGGGTTGGTGCTGGCGCTCTGCATCACCTCGCCGAAGATGTCCACCGGCAGTTCAACGCCGAAGACCTCGCCGCCCATCACACCATTGTAGATGCGGTACATCATACCGATCTGCGCTGGCGAGTTGTTGACCAAGCCCATGACCATGGCGGTGACTTCGTCATCCGCCGGCACGGTGAAGCCATAGGCATCCGGGACGAAGGCCGGGGCCATAGCGTCGAAGCTGTGGTAGGCGCCGTCCAGTGCATTGGCTGGCGACACATCCCAAAGCCCGCCGAAGTAGGCGTCAAAGGCGAAGACCTGGAAGTTGAAAGCCATGTCGGCATCCGGCACGATCACAGGGATCACCATGTTGTCGGTGTTGATGGTCGAGTCCAGGTAGAACTGGGCTACAGCCGTGCCGGCTGCCAGGTCTACCAAAATGCTGACCGCCCGTGGATCCGCGGTGGCGTTGAGCGTGCTGTTGTAGGCGACATAGTCGTCGATGCCATCCTGATTGACATCGATGTAGACGTCAAACTCGATGTTGATGGGATGCGAGCGGCTGTTCCAGGTGCTGATGGGGAAGAGCAGCAGATTGCTGGTAGCGTTCCAGCGCAGCGCGTCAACACCCACATACTTGATGTCGGCCGGAGCAACATCCAGTGTGCCTGGCGGGAGCACGATCTCAGGGCTGATGTCCACCAACGGATAGACCTCGACATCGCCGTCAACCAAGGAGTCGTTGGCCAGCGGCACGCTGAACATGTTGGCGCCGACCTGAGCCGCGTCGCCGACCATTACATCGGCTGCCTTTCGCGGCAGGAAGTGCCAAGGCACGGTGATGACCTCGCTGCGTGCGTCATCGGGCATGGCGTCCACGGCTGGGACGGCCTGCAAGGCAGGCTCGCCGCCGGCCAGGCCCATGGCGAAGACGGTGTAAACCGTTTGATCGGCCACGGCGACGCCAGGCAACGGCAGAACCACCGTGCTGGTGCCAGCCAGACGCACTTCCAGGTCATAGGTGCCTGCGGGCACCGGGATGGGCCCCTGGGCTTCCTTGAAGGCTACGTCGCCGAACAACACCGGGCCGCCATCGGCTACGGCGATGTCCACAGCCGGGGCGTCAGGCGAGGCATGGACGAAGCGCACGTGGGCGTTGCCCATGGCCGGCTTGGCGTTGTTGTCCACCAGCACCAGCGGCTCGATGTTGGCCAGCTCGCCCACGGCCGCCACGGTGTAATCCGTGCCGCCAGCCAGGGTCAGGTCAGCCTCGATCACCACCGGGGTGGTGGCGCCAGCGGGCACAACCTTGATGTTATAAGTGCCAGCCGGCACCGACAGGTAGTCGCTAACTGCGGTGAAGGGCACATTGCTCAGCGCAACAGCATCGTTGACCAGGATATCCACGGCCGGAGCGTCGGGCGAAGCATGAACCACGCGCACACGTGCCGGGGTGGAGAGGGTCAGGAAACCATCGGCTTCAACTACTGTCAGCAGATCGCCGTTGGCAAAGGTGCTGCCGCCGTAGAGGGTCCAAGCCTTGAGCATGGTCGGATCGACGTGCAGATCGACGTCGAAGGCGCCTGCGCCGCCAGCCGGAACCGTCAGCGTGTCAGCGCTAAGCATGACGTCGACGCCTGCGCCTATATCGTTGGCGTAGCGGAAACTGGCCTCGATGCCATAGGTCTTAGTGACAGCCGAGGTATTGATCACCTCGACCGTCTTGCTGTCCATGGTGTGATCAGCCACGGTCTCGAAGCCGAAGGAGAGCGCCACATCGTTGTCAGCAGGCACCCAGGCAACGCTTTCAGCCATGGCTGCGGCGGCCACGTCCACACGGCCCGCGCCTTGGCGGCTGATGGGGTTGAGCATGCCGCCAGGGATGTCCTGCCAGGTGTCGGTGACTGCGTTGTTCATCAGCAGGGCCTTGACGACAACGGGCGGGAGCGAGCCGCTGCCGCCAGCCTTCTGCAGCAGCAGAGCGGCTGAGCCGGCTACCATGGGCGCCGCGCCTGAGGTGCCGCCAAAGACGCTGTAGCTCTGGTTGCCGGAGCTAGCCGAGAGCGAAGCGCCTGGAGCGCCAATGTTGGGCTTGAGATAGCTGACGTCGAAAGCCGGGCCGCGTGAGCTGGAACCGACCATCACGTCCAGCAGCGGGATAGTGATCGAGGGATCGTTGGGGTCGATGGTCACGTTGGCGCCGGCAGCCTTGAGCAGATTGCCGTTGACCTGAGAAACCATGAACCCGGGGATCTGGGGAAATCCTTCGCCGCCGTAGCCGCCCTCAAAGGGATCGCCAGGAGCGATCAAAGCGATGATGGCCATGACTGCGCCGGCATCCTCGGCGTTCAGCACCTTGGAGGTGAACGTGCAGCCGCCGCGGTTGATCACGGCGACTTTGCCAGTCATGTCAGCGGTAAAGGGAACACAACCGTCCAGGTTGGTGCCATCGCCGTTGCCATAAATGATATCGCCTGTGATCGCTGCGGTGGGGAATTCCGACCAGGGCTGCCACACGGCGTCCATCACCACGACGGGCTCCGGCGCGTTGCGGCGAATGCGGTAGAGGATGGAGGAAGGCACGCTGGTCTGCGCAACGCTGATGGCCGAGCGGGCGCTGGAAGGAGCGCCGGTGATGTAGGGCATGTTGCCGCTGTTGCCAGCCGAGGCCACCACAGTCGCCCCAAGGCTGACCAGCATCTCCATAGCGGCCGAGTCGGCGCTGCTCGCCTGTCCATAGACCGAGCCGAGAGACAGGTTCACCACATCGGCGCGGTCGTCGAAGTTGCCGTCGCCGTTGGGATCAGCCGCCCACTCGTAGGACTCCATCAGGGCCAGGCCGCTGCACGAGGTCGACACGCTGGAGCAAACCTTCAGCGCGTAGAACTCGACGCCTGGGGCCACACCAGGGCCCAGGTCAGCAGTGGCAACGCCGCCGATGATGCTGGCTACGTGGGTGCCGTGGCCGCTAATGCCGCCGGCCTCGTCATCCATCGGGTTGGGATCGGGAATCTCAGGGGTGTTGGGCCAGCTGCTGCCCACGAAGTCGTAGCCGCCGATGACCTTGGCCGTGGGGAAGAGGCGGGGGTCGGCTGGCTGCGAAGCCTCGGCGATGGCCTGATCGGTGTCGGCCTGCAGGCCAGAGCCGCCCAGGTGAGCGTGGGTATAGTCGATGCCGGAGTCGATCACGGCGACCGTGATGCCCGTGCCATCATAGCCCATGTCCTGCAAGGCCGCCGCGCCGATCCACGGCACGGTTTCGTTCAGGTCCAGCGCGTAGTCGGGCAACGTGCTAACGCTGACCACGCCGGGGATGAAGTACAGGTCGCGCACCTTGGCGCCGCTGATCTCGATGGCGATGCCGTTGATCAGCTTGGTGAAGTTGGCCAGGGTCTTGCCGCCCAAGGCGTCTACGGCCTCGCTGGCTTGGGCCTGCTTGGCCAGCAGGGCGTCGGTGTAGGCCTGCGCCTCGGCTGCGTCATAGCTTGCGCCGCGGGCCTGGGCGTCGAGCCACAGCTCAGCCAAAGGGGCGTCGGCAAAGCGGAGCACGAAACGGCTGGTAGCTGCTGCGCGCTGCTTGCTGGGCACATAGGCGCCGCCGGCAAAGGGGCCGTCCAGGTCGGCATCAGTGACAGGCTGCAAGGTGATCGGCGCCTGCCGATCGGGCTGGAATTGGGCTGCTGGGGTTTCAGCGCTGGCCGGCAACGCAATCATCGATGCGATGACGAGCAGGGCAAAAATCACACTGAGTTTACGTTTCATTAGTCTTCCTCTCCTGAAAGGTGCTTAGAGAACGCGAAGGAAATCATCAAGGATGTCATGACGGGTCAATGAGATGGAATAGCCTGTGAAGTCCGTAAAAGCAACCTCCTTTCTACAGGTTCCGCATCAAAGTGACCATCTGCCGGATGGATGTCATGGTTGCCTCCATCTCGTCGTTCATTGATGTGGAGTTACTGCTCAGGCTGGGCTTAGAGAAACCGGGTTTTTGCTGCGGAAGCGGCTA
>CAZVGR010000041.1:0-41352 GCA_964626845.1 uncultured Anaerolinea sp. | reverse complement strand
GCTATTCATCCGTCAATCCCGGGTTCGCGAGGCCCGTAATTGGCGAAGGTATTGCGAATTGACACCACAATCTGTACGCAGACGCAAATCAAAGACCAGCTTCTCCAAGCGCCTCTTGGACCTGATCTCCGAGCCGGAGTTCATCAGTTTCGAGAACATCCTGAGCGAGCCTAACTTCTTCACGATCGTTGGTAGATCGCACTTCGAGCGCTGGCACTCCTCGTTCTTTGGTTGGTTGCTGGACCCTGGCGGTTCACACCTGCTGTCGGACTATGTCTTTCGGCGCTTTCTCCTCTTGCTGCTCGACGAGCGGTGCTTGAGAGCCTCCAATCACTCGGATCGACGCCTCACGTACACCCTGCCCATTGCGGAGTTCTCGGAGATCCAGGTGTCGCCCAATGAGTACCACTCCTCAGAAACCAGCGTCACCGGTGTGGGCCGCTTCGATATCTTTCTTGCGGCCAAATATGTCGACGACGACGGCAATGCTGGCAACGTCAACATCATCTTCGAGCTGAAGATCGACTCCAGACCCAGTGTAGCCCAGGCCGCGAAATACGCCGATTGGTTGTGGACTGCTCACCCCGATGACATCAATTTGCTGATCTATGTGGCCCCCACCCTCGGACGGGACTCTCGGTCCACCGTGGGTGATGAACGGTGGTATTGTCTGGACTATCAACTGCTCAACGACAAGCTGCTGCTGCCGCTCCTGGATCATCCCAGTCTGAACGACAAGGTCAAGCCCTTCATCATTCAATACGTCAAGAATCTAAAGATCAGGTACAACGGTGTCAAGATGGCGATCACAAACGAAGAAAAGCGACTGGCTCTTGCGCTCTATGAGCGATACAGCGATGTCTTTGACTCCATCTATGATGCCCTGGTCGCGACAGGCACAATCGATTACAGCACTACCGACATTGTACCGGGCAAGGGGCGCGCGACTGGCCGATTAGCTGTGAAGCTAGGCAACAAGGTAATCGCCAAGGAGACAGTGAGGTTGCTCTTCGAAGAAGCCCTGCGCTACATCGTGGATGAAGGCGACGTAACCAGAATCCCTCTGCCTTGGGGGCCGAGCAAGAACCGCTACGTTCTTACCAACCAGGCGCCGCCGGTCCATCCCAATGGCCGCGAGTTCTTCTACCCCGTGACGTACAAGGGCTACACCATGGAGAGCCACTACGCCAGAGACCGAGCGCTCAAGGTCCTGGGAGACCTGTGCGACCGGCTGGAGATCGCCTTTGAAGTGATCGAGGCTTGACCACTCGGTCTGGAACCCACCTCACAGAACCTAATTAGACCAGTCGTTATAATTCGGGACATGGCAAGAACCGTTGCGAGCACGGCCCGCGAGCAGATCGTCGAGGCCACCTGCGATCTGCTGGAGGCGCAGGGCTACCACGCCACGGGTCTCAACCAGATCGTGGCCGAGAGCGGCGCGCCCAAAGGATCGCTCTATCACTACTTCCCCGACGGCAAGGAGGAGCTGGCGGCCGCGGCCATCGACCGCACCGGGCTCGAGCTGGCCGGCCGCGTCGAGGCTGGGCTGGCACTGCACGACGAACCGGCCGATGCCGTACAATTCTTGACCCAGCGCATCGCCGACGTGATCGAGCAGTCGGGCTTCCGCGCCGGCGGGCCACTGACCACCGTGGCCATGGAGACGGCCACCTCCAGCGTGCGAATCAATCTGGCCTGCCGCGCGGCCTACGATCGCCTGCACGCGGCCTTTGCGGCCAGGCTGGCGGCCGGCGGCTATAAGCCACAGCGCGCGGCCGAGCTGGCGACCTTCGTCACCGCGGCCATCGAGGGCGGCATCATCCTCAGCCGCACCTATCATTCGGGCGACCCGCTGCGTTGCGTCGGACGGGAATTGGCTGCGCTGCTGGCGGTCTCGGCAGTACCACAACGAATTAAGAACAGCGAATAGATCGGCGACCGAACAGCGCATTCCGCCGTGACGCGCCTGGCATCTTGGCGCCCGATCAAACCATTATCAGTGAAGGAGATTTTGTTCAATGACTGCTCAACCAACGACATCTACCCACCTGACCAAGCTCACCGGCAAGCAAATCGCGATCAACGGCCTGCTGGCCATCGGCGTGGCCGTCGGCGCGAACGTAGTGACGCGCTTCATCCTGGGCGCGTTGGCGACGATCCCGGCCGACTTCCCGCCCATGCAGCTTGCCGCCATCGCCTTCTTCACGGCGCTCTATGGCGCCGGCGCGACGGTGGTCTACTGGCTGATTAACCGCTTTGCCGCCAACCCACCGCGCGTCTGGCTGATCGCAGTGATCATCGGTTTCGTATTGACGGCGCTGCCCAACCTGGCGCTGGCAGCCAATCCGGCCGCCGCGCCCTTCCCTGGCGGCACGACCCAGCTCTTTTCGCTGCTGTTGGTGTATCACGTCGTGGCCTTGATCGTCTATTACTTTTTAATTCCGCGCCGCCGTTAGTT
The DNA here is from genome assembly GCA_964626845.1 of uncultured Anaerolinea sp. GTDB lineage: Bacteria > Chloroflexota > Anaerolineae > JAAEKA01 > JAAEKA01 > JAAEKA01. Next base: position 38,891 of record CAZVGR010000041.1, on the reverse strand, counting down.
CGCACGATGGGCCGGACTGTCAGTCCGGTCCAAGTATTTCACCATGACTACTTCAACTGGCACTGTTCTGATCACGGGAGCGACCGGCAACGTTGGCCGGGAACTCGTGAAGCTGCTGTTTGCGCAGGGCCAATCCATACGCGCGACAGTTATCTCTGAGCAAGACGCGCAGAACCTGCCGCATGGCGATGTGCCGTGGGTTCTGTTCGACTTCGGCGATCCTGCCAGCTTTGTACCGGCTTTCGCTGGCGTCGATCGCCTCTTTCTGATGCGCCCTCCGCAGATCAGTGACATCAACCGCTACATCAAGCCGGTGATCGAGTATGCCGCCACTTCAGGCGTGCGCCAGATCGTCTTCCTGTCGCTGATCGGCGCCGAGAAGAACCGCATCGTGCCGCACGCCAAGGTCGAGAAGCTGCTGCAAGCTGGCCCAACGCCCTATACCCTGCTGCGCTGCGGCTTCTTCATGCAGAACCTGAGCACCACCCACCGCCAGGACATCGCCGAGCACGATGACATCTTCGTGCCGGCCGGCAAGGGCAAGACCGCCTTTATCGACGTGCGCGATATCGCAGCCGTCGCAGCCCGGGTGTTGACCGAGCCGGGCCACGCCAACCAGGCCTACCCGTTGACTGGCAGCGAGGCTCTGGACTACTACGAGACAGCCGCCATCTTCAGCCAGGTGTTGGGACGTCCTATCACCTATAGCTCGCCAACGCCCTGGCGCTTTGCCTGGCGCATGTGGCGCCGCGGCAATCCGCTGAGCTATGTAGGCGTCGTCAGCGCCATCTACATGACCACCCGCTTCGGGCTGGCCGATGGGGTCAATCCAAAGGCGGCCGAGCTGTTGGGCCGCGCACCTATCACCATGCAACAGTTCGCCGCCGATTACGCCCAGGTCTGGCAATGATCGGCCGTTGAGTAAAGTGAGGTTTCTATGCAGATCGATCTCTTCCACGACACCGCCTGCCCCTGGTGCCGCATCGGCAAACGGCATTTGCAGCTTGCCTTGGCGCAGTGGGACAGCGAGCCGGCGCAGGTGCGCTACCGGACGTTCTTCCTCAACGAGCGCATCCCGGCGGCTGGCGAGGATTTCAAGCCCTACATGCAGGCCAAGGTCGGCGGCCGCGTCCCGCTAGAGCAGATGTTCGCCGGGCCGCGCCAGGCTGGCGAGCGGGTGGGCCTGCGCTTCGACTTCGAGGCCATCACCCGCGCGCCCAACACGCTGCTCTCGCATCGCCTCATTGCGCTGGCGCCCGACAGCGCCAGGAAGGCCGTCATCGACGCGGTCTACGCGGCCTATTTCGAGCACGGCCGCGACATCGGCAACCTGGACGTATTGCTGGACGTGGCCGCGGCGGCGGGGCTGGACCGGGACGCTCTGCGCGAGTTGCTGCTGGGCGACGCCGCGACCGAGCAGGTGCATGCCGACGCGCGCTGGGCGCAGCAGGCCGGCATCCGCGGCGTGCCCTTCTTCATCGTGGACGGCAAATACGCCTGGAGCGGCGCGCAGCCGCCCGACGCCATCATCCAGATGCTGAGGCAGATCGATGCAGGACGTGCCTGACCCCAAAGACCTGGTGCGGCGGAGCTACGACGCCATCTCCTACGCCTACCGCGGCGACAGCATCCCGCGCGACCGCAACTATTATCACTGGCTGGCCGAGCTGACGCCGTTTCTACGACCGGGCGATGCGGTGCTGGACCTGGGCTGCGGCTGCGGCGTACCGGTGGCGCAGGAGCTGGCGCAGCAGTTTGCCGTCACCGGCGTCGACATCTCGCCGGTGCAGATCGAGCGGGCGCGGCGGCTGGTTCCGCAGGGCGCGTTCATCTGCGCCGACATGGCCGGGGTCGACTTCCCACCGCAGAGCTTCGCCGCCATCGTGTCGTTCTACGCGCTGATCCATTTGCCTGTGGCCGAGCATCGCCCGCTGCTGGCGCGTTGCTTCGACTGGCTTCAGCCGGGCGGCCTGTTGCTGGCCATCGTCGGCCACAGCGCCTGGACCGGCACAGAGGCTGCGTGGCACGGCGCGCCGATGTATTGGAGCCACGCCGACGAGGCGACCTACCTGCGCTGGCTGGCCGAGATCGGCTTTGCGCTCGAATGGACGCGCTTCATCCCCGAAGGCGATGGGGGACATACGTTGGTGCTGGCGCGGCGGTAGGCGGCAGCTCGTGGCGCTGCTGACCGTGTCTTTCGTTTCAGAGCAGCGTCCTCAGCGCCACCCAACCCCCTGCCTCATCCTCCACCTCCACCCCTTGGGCAACTACGCCGTCAGCCGCCAGCGCGTCGATGGCAGCCGTCGCATCCCCCTTGGTCCAGCCAAACAGCATTGCAACACTTTTCTCTGGCGCGGCGCCCACCGTTTGCAGATAGATCTCGGCCAGCCGGCGCCGCGCTTGGGCCTGACGGATGGACCGGGCCTGTTCGGGCAGGTCGGGATAAAAGCGATGCACCAGGTCGTAGACAAAGGCATATTTCCACGCGCCGGCCTGAGCCACGCCCACAGGTAAAATCTTGAAGTCAGCTTGCAGAATCTCCACGGCGCGGTTGAAACGGGATTCGCTCTCCCGACTGCTCAACCGGGCCTGCTTGCGCAGGCTGATCGAGTCCAGCGGCCCTTCGGCCAGCAGCGTTTCGTAGACTGCTTTGGCCTCGAAGGTCAGGCGCCCTTCCTGGTATTGCAGCAGGTAGTCTTGCTCTGGCTCGCCGTAGTTCTCCGAGAGGGCGTAGAAATAGGGAACGATGTCCAAGGCAATGAAGGTGGCCTTCTTGCGCAGCACCTTAGCATAGTACCAGACTCGTGCGCCTAACAACTCGTCCTTCCACCCCCAGGTGATGTGGCCGGGGTCGTCGTGCTCATTGGGCACCGGCCGCTCGCCGGCTACTGCGCCCCACAGGCTGGGCAGCAACACACCCTGGATCGGCCAGAAATACGCAAAGCCGCGGCGGTTGACAAAGCCAATAGCCTGCTGGCGGGTGGTCACGCGCAGATCGGGGCGGAGGTGATAGGTTTCGGCGCGGTAGGCAGCCAGTCGGTTCGAAGATAACTTTAGCATGTCTGCCATTTTAGCCACAAGGCCAGATGGCGGCAAGCGAGCAGGGATCGTTACGCCGTTCGAGCATGGTCTGACGTGGGCCATCCAGGTCAGGGCGATCCTGCCTGACGCCGCATCAGACTGAGCCTGGCATAGCGGCAGTATCCACAGGGTCACAACTGGGCAGCATCGATGCGCCGTGTTATACTTGCCGCCGTTGCAGAACTTCCTGGTTAGGCCGGATAGACTATGTCGACCAAGATTCTCGTGATAGACGACGAACCAAGCATCGTGCAGACCGCCCGCGCCTATCTGGAGCGCGAGGGGTACACGGTGCAGACCGCCAGCGATGGACCGGCCGGCCTCAAAACCGCCCGCGCCTGGCAGCCGGACCTGATTGTGCTGGACATCATGCTGCCCGGCCTGGACGGCCTGGAGATCCTGCGCCAGTTGCGCCAGGACTCGGACGTCTACGTGTTGATGCTGACGGCCAGAGCCGACGAGACTGACAAGATCGTCGGCCTGACCCTGGGCGCGGACGACTACCTGACCAAGCCCTTCAGCCCGCGCGAGCTGGCGGCGCGCGTCAAGGCGATCCTGCGTCGCGGCCGCGGCGCCAACGCCAAGGAGCCGGCCCTGCGCTTCGGCCGGCTGCGCATCGACGCCGAGGCGCGGCAGGCGCGCAAGGACGATCAGCCGGTCGACCTGACCGGCACCGAGTTCGACATCCTGCACGCGCTGGCCCGCCATCCCGGCCGCGTCCTCAGCCGTGAGCAATTGATCGAGCAGGTCTGGGGCTACGACTACTATGGCGACGAGCGGGTGGTGGACGTGCATATCGGCCGCCTCCGCAAGAAGATCGAAGATGATCCCGACGAGCCCACGCTGATCGTTACCGTGCGCGGCGCAGGCTATCGCTTCGAGGACCGGCCGCTATGAAGCTGTTACCCACCGTGCGCCGCAGCATGAGCTGGAAGCTGCTGCTGTCCTATCTGCTGATCATCGTGGTGGCCTTCGTGGTGCTGATCGGTGTAGCCTACTTCCACACCGGCACGGCCATCCAGCATCACATCGCCGACATGGAAGCGGCCCTGCACGCGGGGCCGGAGCATGCCACTAACCTGGTGGCCAGCTTCCACCAGGCGATCAACGAGGTGATTCTGGTGGGCGCCCTGGCCGGCGTGGCCGCGGCCGTGGTGGTCAGCGCGATCACAACGCGGCGCATCGTCGGGCCATTGCGCAGCATGATGCAGGCCAGCCGGCGCATCGCGGCCGGCGACTACCATCAGCGCGTGCGCTCGGCCAGCCAGGACGAGCTGGGCGATCTGGCCAGCTCCTTCAACCGCATGGCCGAGGCGCTGGAGCAAACCGAGCAACGGCGCCTGGCGCTGATCGGCAACGTGGCCCACGAGCTGCGCACGCCCCTCGCCAGCATCCGCGGGGTTATGGAGGGCATGGTGGATGGCGTGATCGAGCCGGAGCCAGGGACCTTCCTCGACGTGCAGCGCGAGGTGGCCCGCCTGCAGCGCCTGGTGGGCGACCTGGAGGAGCTGAGCCGGGCCGAGGCCGGCCAGATTCCGCTGCACTGCCAGCCCGTCGCGCCGGTCGAGCTGATCGGCACGGCCGCAGCCCGTTTGCAGCCTCAGTTTGAAGACAAAGGGGTCGAACTGAGCCTCGATCTGCCTGCCGGTCTGCCTGCGATCAACGTCGATGCGGAGCGAATCACGCAGGTGCTGCTCAATTTGCTGGGCAACGCCTTGCAGTACACGCCCGCGGGTGGGCGCGTCACGGTGCAGGCGGGCGTGCAGCGCGAGGTGGTGCTGGTTTCGGTGCGGGACGATGGCATCGGCATTGCCGGGGACGATCTGCTTCATATCTTCGAACGCTTCTATCGGGTGGACAAATCGCGCTCGCGCGCCGGGGGCGGCAGCGGCATCGGCCTGACCATTGCCAAACACCTGGTCGAGGCGCACGGCGGACAGATCCGGGCCGAAAGTCCGGGCTTGGACCAGGGCAGCACGTTTACCTTTTCACTTCCTCTCGCCTCCTGATTCCCCGGCTGCTCTCCGCTTTTCTTCACACAATTGTCATAGTGGCGTCAAACGCCTGTCATGGGGGTGGTCTATACTGTAAGCATGTCGCAGAGTACGACGACATGCGTCGCGATCTGCTGGAGCAGACAAGCTGACCCAGGGCTGGTGTGGCTCATCTCAGACCGGCGCAGATATGTTCACAAGGAGCACATGCGTGAAGAATAAATTGCTTTCCCTCGTAATCGTTTTGGGCGTTCTGTCGCTGGTTGGTTTGCTGTCGGCCTGTGGGGCGTCCGTTCAGCCGGCTACTGGCCAGGAGGCGGCCGTCTTGAGTGAGCAGGCGTCGTCCCCGCAAAGCAGCGCCAGCGCGGCCATGACCCACACCATGCCGATGACCTCCAGCATGCCGGCCGACCACGCCATGCACCATCCGGGCATGGACGCCAGCGCGGCCATGACCCACACCATGCCGATGGCCGGCGCAATGGATCACTCTGCACACATGGCGCAAATGACCAAGGATATGGAAGCCATGGTGCAGCACATGACCGCGATGCACAGCTCTATGGCCATGACCCACACCATGCCCATGACTGGGTCGATGCCCATGATGGGCGCGCCAGGCGCTATGACTCACGAGCAGCACACGGGCCAGATGATGATCATGATGGGCCGCATGATGCAGATGATGGGCGAGATGCATGGCGGCATGAGCAGCGGCATGTGTGACATGATGGGCGGCGAAGGCTGCAAGATGATGGAAGGCATGGACCACAGCGGCTCCGGCGGCATGGATCATGGCAGCATGGGCAGCGGCATGTGTGACATGATGGGCGGCGAAGGCTGCAAGATGATGGAAGGCATGGACCACGGCAGCATGGGCAGCGGCATGTGCGACATGATGGGCGGCGAAGGCTGCAAAATGACACCTGCACATGCGCCGGAACGCAGTGCAGGCGCAGGTGTGGGCAACATGGGCGCCGGCTCGCCCATCACCCCCACCCAGGCGATGACCGCCACGTCAACTTCAGGTGAAGCCAGCGCCGCTCCGCAGGATACGGCTGACACGCGCAGATCCGAGGCGGGCAGCCTCACGGTCAGCGCTACACCATTGAATCTGGCCGATCCACAGGCCGCCACGCTGGACTTTGCGCTGGCCGGCGACGGCCCGGGGATCGATCCCGGCATCGACCTGGCGCCGTTGGCGAGCCTGCGCTTCGGAACCCAGCAGTTCACGGCCACGGCCTGGCAGCCAGAGACCGGCGTGCTCAGCTTTCCGGCCAGCGACCTGACCGGCGCCAGGACCGTGACGCTGATGATTCGCAATCTGGCCGGCGCGCCCTTGCGCACCTTCACGTGGACGTTGAGCCAGTGAACCCACGCCAGAATGGTTAAGCGACCAGCCGTAGCTGGCATTGGTGCAACAGACGCGAGGTGAACGGGCCATGATGGGTATGGGTTTCGGAGGCTTCGGCCTGATACTGATGATCCTGTTCTGGGTCGTGGTCGTGGCTGCGGCGGTCTGGCTGGTCAGCAGGTTGTTTCCGCAGACTTCAGGCCATCCACTCCCGCCCTCGGACGAAGGCCAGGCGCCGCCGCGGGACTCGGCGCTGGAAATCCTCAGACAACGCTATGCCCGCGGCGAAATCACCCAGAGCGAATTCTTGAACATGCGCAATACCCTGCGCAACTGAGCAAAGGCCCCAGCATATGAGCAACACGTCACAGCGAAGACGCAACGCCAAACGGAGCAGCCGCAGGCGAGACCGCACACCCATCCTGGTCGTGGGCGGCATCCTGGTTCTGGTGGTTGCCGGCCTGCTCTTTGCCATGAGCCAGTCAACCGCCAGCCTGCCAGCCGTCCCCGTGACCGTCAACGGCAGCCCGCACTTGCAGGTCGACCGTGACCTGATCGACTTTGGCGAGGTGCCGGTGGGCAAGATGGTCACGGCCAGCTTCGTCCTCAGCAACACGGGCGACCAGGCGTTAACCATCTCGCACCCGCCTGTCCCCAGAGTGTTGGAGGGCTGCTGACCGCCCCGGATTGTCGTCGGTTCGACGACGCTGAGGCCCGGCCAGCAAACGGAGCTTTCCATGGAGTTCACCATGCCCGCAGGCATGGACGGCCCGCACGACTTCCGCATCGACCTGCAAACCAACGACCCCAACCAGCCCAGCAAGGAATTGGTGGTGCTGTCCAACTGGGTGCGATAGACGACCCGTGGTGCGATTACGTTGATCTCGATACGCAGACTACTCGATCAACGTGTCCGCACCACGGCTGCTAACGACGCTCCATTCTTCTTCGGAGGACCGATGACCCGACGACTGACGACCGCGCTGGCAGCGGTCTTGATCATCACCTTGCTGCTGGCTGGCTGCGGTGGAGGCGCATCCACGCCGCTGGCCATGGCCCCGGCCTCGCAGTTGCCGCCTGAGCTGCGCAGCGCGCCGGCCAGCGTGCAAGAAGCCTACCGTTTCGCCATCGCCAACCAGGAACTGCTCAGCCAGATCCCCTGCTTCTGCGGCTGCGTGGCCGGCGGCCATACCTCCAACCTGAGCTGCTACATCACGGAAGACGGCCAGCCGGGCAGCGTCTTGCAGTTCGACAACCACGCCTTGGGCTGAGGCATCTGCGTCGATATCACGCGTGACGTGATGACCATGCTCCCCGAAGGCAAGACCGTCGAGCAAATGCGCGCGATCATCATCGACCGCTACGGCAGCTTTGGGCCGTCTACTGACCCGTAACCCGTAACTCGTAACCCGTAACTCGTCGTTATGCGCACCAGTGTACTCGCTAGCTTGACAGCATTGTTGGCTCTCGCGGCGCTGCTGCTGCCGCTGCCGGTGGCGGCGGGCGCGCCGGCCGAGCATCACATCCAGGTGAACGCCCGCATGTTTGCCTTCGATCCCCATCGCGTGCGCGTCGGCCTGGGCGACCAGGTGACGATCACGCTGGTCTCCGACGATGTGGTGCATGGCGTCTTCGTGGACGGCTACGACGTCGACATCCAGGCCGAGCCGGGCAAGCCGGCCAGCGCCACCTTCACTGCCGATCGCCTGGGCAAGTTCCGCTTCCGCTGCTCCGTCAGTTGCGGCTCGATGCACCCCTTCATGATCGGCGAGCTGGTGGTCGGCCCCAACATTCCCTTCTGGCGCGCCGCAGCCGCGCTGCTGATTGTGGCCGTGGGATCGGTAGTGACGCTCTCCGTAAGCCGTAATGCGTAATACGTAACTCGGAGGCTCCGCTCATGCGACGCTCTCCGGGTTACGCATTACGCATTACTCGTTACGCAATCCTTGCACTGACTATGTCCCAAACTCCCGTCGTTCGCCCCGACTCCTCATGGCGCTTTGAGCTGACCAAGTACCCGCTGGTGCGCCGCGTGCTGAAGTGGCGGCCCTTGCAGTTCACGCTGGTGCTGATTACCCTGGGCTTTTTCGTGCTGGCGCTGCTGACGGCCTTCTTCGGCACGCCGGCCGGCAACCGCAACTTCAGCATCATCTTCGTCTGGATCGTCTGGTGGGCGCTGGTGATCATTCTGTTGGTGCCGGCGCTGGGCCGCGGCTGGTGCGCGATCTGCCCCATCCCCGCGCCCGGCGAATGGCTGCAACGCCAGAGCCTGATCCATCCCCGCCAGCGCAAACTGCGGACGCTGGGCAAGCGCTGGCCGCGGCGGCTGAAGAACATCTGGATCCAGAACTTCGCCTTCCTGGCCGTGGCCCTCTTCAGCGCCATTATCCTGACTCAGCCGGTGGCCACCGGCGTCGTGTTGCTGGCCTTCATTCTGCTGGCCGTGGGCCTCAGCCTGGTCTACGAACGCCGCACCTTCTGCCGCTACGTCTGCCCCGTGGGCGGCTTCATCGGCCTCTACAGCATGACCGCGCCCATCGAGCTGCGGGTCGAGGACGTGGAGGTCTGCCGCACCCACGACACCAAGGAGTGTTACCTGGGCAGCGAGCAGGGCTTCGGCTGCCCCTGGCTGGTCTTCCCCGGCAGCCTGACCCGCAACACGTACTGCGGCCTGTGTACCGAGTGCCTGAAAAGCTGCTCCATGAACAACGTGGCCATCAACCTGCGGCCGCCCGGCGCGGATCTGTTCGTGGCCAAGGGCCGGCGCATGGACGAGGCCTACAAGGCCTTCATCATGCTGACCTGCGCGCTGGCTTACTCAGCTATCCTGCTGGGGCCGTGGGGCCTGCTCAAGGATGCGGCCAACATGGCCCGGCTGGAATGGTGGCTGGTCTACGCCGCCGGCTTCCTGGCCCTCAATTTGTTGATCGTGCCGGGCATCTTCTTCGCAACGGCCTGGCTTAGCCGCCGCTGGGCCGGCCTGCAGCAGATCAAGACCAAGGCGCTTTTTATGGACTTCGCCTACACACTGGTGCCCCTGGGCCTGGCCGCCTGGATTGCCTTCAGCCTGGGTTTCGTGCTGGTCAACATCAGCTACGCCCTGCCGGTGATCGCCGATCCCTTCGGCTGGGGCTGGAACCTGTTCGGCCTGCGCGACGTGCCGTGGACGCCCATCTTCCCGGCCCTGGTACCCTATCTGCAAGCGCCGGTGCTGCTGGCCGGCCTGGCCTTCAGCATCCACACCGCCTGGCGCATTGCCCAGGAGGCCACCCGCACCCGCACGCTGCAAGCCGCGCTGCCGGTGACGGGCTTCCTGACGCTGGCGACGCTGGGTTTTTTGGCCTTGTTCATGGCGTAACGAGTAATGCGTAATGCGTAACCGGAGAAGCTTGCCGCATGGAGAGCTCCTCCGGTTACGCATTACTCGTCACTCGTTACGCATCACAGACTATCAACATGACTGACAACCACTCCACCGAAACCTACCCCACCTTCCGCTCCGGCCGCGAGCGCATCGCACTCAGTTTGGTGCTGCTGGTGGTGCTGGGGCTGCCGCTGGGCGCGTTGGGTTTGCAGCGGGCTCAGACCGCAGGGCCGGCGCGGGTCATCGAGCTGACCGCGCGGCTGCCCACGGCCGAGCAGGGCGGGTGGACGCCGGAAAGAATCATCGTGCAGCGCGGCGAGCGCGTCAGGCTGCGCATCAGCAGCGCCGACGTGATCCACGGCTTCAGCATCCCCAAGCTGGACGTGCATGTGGATTGGATCGAGCCCGGCAAGGTGGCTGAGGTGGAGTTCACCGCCGATCAGCCGGGGCGCTACGCGTTCCAATGCACCGTCTGGTGCCAGCTGGGCCACTGGCGCATGCGCGGCGTCATCGAAGTCATTGACCCCGACGATCCTGTCGCCTCGGTGCGTGACGTGGACCCGCCGCAGACCAATTGGGTGGCCAGCGGCGTCGACATCGATGCTGACCACACGGGCCGTTTTGCGCCAGAGCACCCGGCCGACGCGGCCAACGGCCAGCGGCTGTGGGCCGAGCTGTCGTCGCGGCCGCTGACGGCGCTGCTGGCCGGGCTGGAGCTGCGCTTGCTCAGCCCCAGCGACCTGTACGCCTATCTGTCGCAGGATGTGGAGGAAGTGGTCGCCAGCGAAAAAGCGGCGCACGGCGGCCACCGCGCGGCCGAGATGGCGGCCATGCAGGCAACGTCGCTGCCTGACCTGCCGGAGGCGGCTGCGCTGGCCGGGCTGAGCGCCGGCGAGCGTTGGGACATCGTGGCCGCGCTCTACTTTGCGGCCACGTCCCCCCGGCTGCTGGTGGCCAGCGAGCAGCTTTACCAGCGCGACTGCACCGGCTGCCACGGCTTGGCGGGACGCGGCGATGGGCCGGGCGCGGCCGAGATCGCTGCGCTCAACGCCGGCCAACCCACCGACCATGCCATGGCGATGGGCAATCCCCCGACCGACTTCACCGACCTGAGGGCGCAGGCCGGCGCGTCCGACATGCTCTACTACGGCAAGCTGGTGCGGGGCGGCATGGGCACCTCCATGCCCTACTTCGGCACGATCTACAGCGAGGAGGAGCTGTGGGCGATCATCGCCTACCTGCGCAGTTTTGCGTTTGAGTACCCCGCCGATTAACCTCGGGACAACCAGTAGGCTACAAACCAATCCGCCACATCCGCCATCATCCCCGGCGACAACTCATGCCCAACCCCGTCGTAGATCTTCAATCTGAGCCGATCCGGGTGATCGGCGTACACGGGCAACAAGGCACGGTAGAGGCGCAGGGTGTAGCTCTTGGGCTGGTGGGTGTCCAGGTCGCCGCACAACATGAACAGGGGGCGCGGGTAGAAGGCCGCCAGCCGGGGCGACGGATCGATGCTGCGCATGAAGGCGGCGTGGCGTTCCGTGGCCGGCCGGGCTGCGTCCATTTGCGTGCGCCATTGGTCGTAGGTGCTGGCCTCCAGCGTCACGTCCTCCCAGCGCTCGGCAAAGGCCGGCATGCCGACGACGGGAGCGATTGCTCCCACGCGCGGCTCGGTGGCCGCGGCGTAATACGCGCTGAACGCGCCCATGGAGACGCCGGTCACGCCGCAGCGGTCGCTGTCGACGCGCTCGTCGGCCGCAAAGGAATCCAGCAAGCGCGCCAGATCACGGCCGGTCTCGACCACGACCTGGTGCATGAACACGTAGCGATCCAGCCCCGAGTCGACCGGGTAGGTGCAGCGTTGCGGATCGTCGAAGCTGTCCAGCGCGCCGTCGGCCCGCTGGCCGTGATGGACGGCGTCGAAGGCTACCGCGAAGAGGCTGCGGCCGGCCAGCCGAAAGGCCAGGTCCAGCAGGTCTTCCTTGCGGCTGCCGAAGCCATGCAACAAAAACACGACCGGGCAGCGGCGCGCGCCATCGGGGCTCGCCGTCAGCGCCGGAATGCCGTCGATGGCGCGGGTTTCACAGATGATTTTCATGGGCGGTACGCGAAAACCCTTCGGGTTGCAGCAACCCGAAGGGTTTGGCTTGTTAAGACACTACCACGCTGGTGGTAGATGTGGCTGCATCTTTGGTCTGCTCCAGCCGCACCCCGCCCATAGTCATGCGGGCGGTGATGGTCAGGCAGGGGGTCTTGCCGGCCAGCGCGGCTTCGTTCCACCAGGCGCCTTCCCGCTTCATGAAGCCGTCTCCCGTGTCGATGCCGCCCATGATAGCCTCGCCGCTCATCTTGACTGCGGTGCTGGCCGGCACGGTCAACTCCACTCCGGACACAGCCGCGTTGATCTTGACCAGGGCGTCGCGGCGCAGCACGCCGCCGAAGTCCAGCTCGTAGCCGGCCGCGCCCCCTTCCAGGCTCATCTCGGCAAAGTTGGCGTTGGCCAGGTTCTCGAACTCCAGGCTGGCCGCGCCGCAGGCCACCACCAGTTGGTCCATCGGCTCCGGGTTAGGCGCGGAGAACTCAATCTCCTGCTTGCCTGCGCCGTACTTGACCGTCAACCGGCGCAGCGGCAGCCCGCCCAGCTCCAGCTCAGCCTCGCTGGCGCCGCCCTCGATGGTCAGCATGTAAGGCCGGCCTTTGCCCAGGAACAGGTCGAAGGTGGGCGGCTGGTGGAAGGTACCCCACGAGTTCGGCCAGTCGAAGGTCTGCGAGATGCGCGCCTCGCCGCTGCTGCCCTGCTCGATGCGCAGCGGTACGGCGTTGGAGGGATCGTCGTAGGCGCCGGCCACCCACTGCGGCCCGTCGCCCGGCCGGACGCGCAGCTTGCACGCGCCCACGGTCAGGCGCAGGTGCAGGTCCTGGGCGTCGGGGAAGGCGATCTCGATCGGTGTTGGGTTGCTCACGGTTGTATTCCTTTCAGATATTGGGCTGCCAGGTGACAGCCACAGGCTCGACCACGGGCAGCTTCTCGGCGCGCCGCTTGATTTCCAACAGCATCTTGCGGGTCATCACGAATCCAATCGGGTCGGTGAACCACTCCCAGATCAACTTAAAGACGAAGCTACGCGGCGCATAGTCCAGCCGGTTGCGGGTGATCAGGCGGGTGGTTCCGTGCAAAGCATACAACATTCGATGCAAAAACTCCCCCGTCTGCGGAGGAGTTCTGTCACTGGCCAGATGGTCAGGTGTATGCTGTTTGGTCTGAGCGGCGCAATCTGCCGAAGGTCGTGAGCTGTTTTCAAGCCGGTTGGAGGCGCTGCCAGGCATAGCCCCGGTAGGCCTCGGTAAAGCCCATGCTGTCATAGAAGCGGTTGGCAGGCACCATGTCACCGGTGTCCACCGTGGCGTCGACTGCACCGATGGCCCGGAGCCGCAGCAGCGCCTCCTGCATCAACGCGCCGGCCAGCCCCTTGCGCTGGTGGTCGGGGTGGGTGCAGACCGGCTCGAAGATGCCGCGGCGGTTGGCCTGGTCGTAAGGAACGGCCACGTAGGCGGCGAAGGAGCCATCCGGCGCAACGGCCACCAAGTCCAGGTCGGGGTGGAAGCTGGGCGCCAGGCGGCAGAAGTTGTGGTACTCCAGCGCGTTGTGGAAATCACGCCGGAAGGCCGCGTTGAGCAGATCGGCGATGCGCTGGCAGTCGGCCATGTCCTGCGGCTGCGTCGTGCGGATGGTGTAACCTTCGGCCACGGCCGGCTGCGCCAGCGGCCGCTCGCCCAGCCGCAGGTGGCGGATCATGCCCCAGTACTCGGTCTTCTCGAAGCCGCGCTCGGCCAGCAGGCGCTGGCGCAGGACGTCGTATTCGTAGGTGTAGATCTCCAGCCGCGGGCCGTCAGGCGTCGGCGCGGTCACGTGCGCCACGGCCCAGTCGATCATCTCGCCTTCCAGGTGGCGGTAGTCGGGATGGACATTCAGGTGGGCGTCGCCGCCGTCGGAGAGAACGAAGCCGGCCAGCCGGCCGCCGGCGATCTCCCAAAGTTGGATGGGATGCGCCGGCGGCCAGTTCTGCTCCAGGTCAGCCTCGTAGAAGCGCTTGCCGTCCAGCCGGCGCATGTCCCAGTTGAAGCCGATGGGAATCAGCGGCACAGTGTCGATCAGCAGGGCGCGCATGCGCCAGAAATCCTCATCTGTGCGCATAAGACGTGTGCTGATTGGTTCGGCGGCAGAAGGGGTAGTGTCGTTCATAATCATCAGCCGATATCAGGCTCGCAGCGTCGCGCCGACGGTCTGCCCCAACCGGGCCACGATGCGGCGGCGCACCTTTTCCACATCGGCGTCCTTGAGGGTCTTGTCGTCGGCCTGGAAGGTGAGGGCGTAGGCCAGGCTCTTCTTGCCAGCCGGCACCTGCTTGCCGCGGTAGACGTCGAACAGCACGACGTCGCGCAACAGCCCGCCGCCGGCCTGGCGGATGGCCGTCTCCACCTGCTCGGCCGTGACGCCCTCGTCCACCAGCACGGCCAGATCCTCTTTGACGGCAGGGAAGCTGGACAACGGAGTCATGGTGTGGCGCGCGCCGGCGGCCGCGGCCAGCGGGGCCAGTTGCAGCTCGGCCACGGCCGCGCGCCCGTCGGGCAGATCAAAGGCGCGGCGCACGGCCGGATGCACCTCGCCCAGCACACCCAGCGGCCGCCCCTTGAGCAACACCTGCGCCGCCTTGGGGCCGAACAGCGGGTGCAGCAGCGGCTCGAATCGAGCGTCACCCAGCAGGCCCAGCCGGTCGAGCAGTTCCTCGACAACACCCTTCAGATCGAAGAAGTCCATGGGCGCGTCGTTGCGGTTCAGCCAGGCGCCGGCCTCGCGCGGGCCGGCCAGGGCGATGGCCACGTGCTCCGGCTCGGCCGGCAGCAGCTCGCCCGGCAGCGGCCAGTAGACCTTGCCGATCTCGAACAGCGCCACCCGGCCTGTGGTGCGCAGGTTGGCAGCCAGCGCGTTGAGCATGCTGCCCAGCAGGGTGGAGCGCAGCCGGTCGGCCGCGGGCGTCAGCGGGTTCTCCAGCCGCACCAGCGCCTCCGGGTCGAGGAGGACGGGGAGCGGCGTGCCGGACGGGGCTCGGTCAGCCCCTCCGGGGTGCTGCGCAAAGACCGGCCCGAGCATAGAGTCGTAGGCTGGCTCGGTCTGGGCGGCCAGCAGCTTGCGGTTCAGCTCCGGCCCGATCAGCGCGTAGCTGATGCTGTCCTGCAGGCCCGCGCCCATCAGGATATCGCGCACCTGCTCCTTGCCCTCCAGCGCCCAGTTGCGCCACTGCGGCGGCAGCGCGTCGTCCATCAACGTAGTCGGCAGCGCGTCGTAGCCGATGACACGCGCAATCTCCTCGATCAGGTCGGCGGGGATGGTCACGTCGAGCCGGAACCAGGGCACGGTGGCGAGTAGGGTCTCGCCGCCGTCCTCTTCCACGGCGAACTCCAGCCGCTCCAGGATCTCGCGCATCTGCGCGGCCGGCACGTCCATGCCCAGGATGCGCCGCACCTCGGCCGGGGTGATCGCCACCTGCACGCTGGGCTGCGGCAGGGGGTAGCAGTCCTCAACCCCCTCGACCACCGTGCCGCCGGACATCTCGGCCATCAGGCGAGCGCAGCGGCTGGCGGCCGGAACCGGCATCTCCGGCGAGATGCCCTTGCTGAAGCGCGCGGTGGCCTCGCTGGGCAGGCGCAGGGTCTGCGAAGTGCGCCGGTTGTTGATGTAGTCGAAGGCCGCGGCCTCCAGCAGCACGTTGCGGGTCTTGTCGTTGACCTCGGTCTCCAGCCCGCCCATCACGCCGCCGACGGCGATCGGCCCCAGCGTGTCGGTGATCATCAGCATGTCGGGCGTCAGTTGGCGCTCGTTGCCGTCCAGCGTGGTCATTTTTTCGCCTGCGCGCGCGCGGCGCATGATGATGGTGGGTAGGACTGGCTCGGTCGGCCCCTCGCCTATCCTCGGAACCGGCGAGCCAGGGTCCGGGGTGCTGCGCAAAGACCGGCCAGAGCTAGAAAGTGCCTTGCGCGCCCGCTCCACCAGCAAATCATAGTCGAAGGCGTGCGTCGGCTGGCCCCACTCCAGCATCACGTAATTGGTGGCATCGACGATGTTGCTGATGGGGCGCACGCCAGCCTTGCGCAGGCGGTCCCTGACCCAGCCGGGCGACGGGCCGATCTCCACGTCGCGAATCAGGGTGGCGGTGTAGCGCGGGCAGAGGTCGGGATCCTCGATAACGATCTTGACGAAGGGCTCGGCCGGCCCGGCCGGGCGGGGCATCTCCTCGGGACGGACGATGCCGGCGATGCTGGCCAGCTCCACCTGCGAGCGCTTCAGCGGCCGGTCGTAGAGCGCCGCCACCTCCCGCGCTACGCCGATGATGTTCAGGTTGCGGGCCAGGTTAGGCGTCAGGTCCATCTCCAGCACCGCGTCGCCCATGTAGTCGGCCAGCGGCATGCCCACGGGCGCGTTGACGGGCAAGATGATGATGCCCTCGTGCTCCTCGCTGATGCCCAGCTCCTTCTCGGAGCAAGCCATGCCCTCGGACTGGATGCCGCGGATCTTGCCGGCCTTGAGCACCATGGTCTTGTAGCTGTCGGCGTAGGGGTCCACCAGCCGCGCGCCGATCGTGGCGAAGGCGATCTTGAGCATCGTATCGCCCGGCCGCAGGTTGGGCGCGCCGGTGATAATGGTCATGGGCTTGTCGCCGCCGTACTCGACGGTGGCCAGCAGCAGCCGGTCAGCGTCGGGGTGCCGCTCGGTGCGGATGATCTCGCCCACGAAGATCTTGTCCCGCTCCCAGCCCAAACCATCGCTCTCGTCCATGCGCTCCGGCGGGACGTGGTAGCGGGGCGACGGATTCAGCCCGACCCAGCGGATATGCTCGACCTCCAGACCGGCCAGCGTCAGCCGCTCGGCCAGCTCGATGGGGTCCAAATCACGGATATCGACGAAATCGTTCAACCAGGAGAGGGGGACGCGTATGACGGTCATGGGTTTGTCTCCAGACTCAGTGACAAGGTGACAGGGTGACAAGGTGACAAGGTGAAGGAATGGAGGTCGCCTTGTCACCCCCTCACCTTGTCACCCTGTCATCCGAACTGCTCCAGGAACCTCAAATCGTTCCCGAAGAAATAGCGAATGTCGGTGATGCCGTGTTTGAGCATGGTGATGCGCTCGGGGCCCATGCCGAAGGCGAAGCCGGACCACTCGGCCGGGTCATAGCCGCCGTTGCGCAGCACCGTTGGGTGTACCATGCCCGCGCCCATGATCTCCAGCCAGCCGGTGTACTTGCAGACCGCGCAGCCCTTGCCGCCGCACAGGATGCAGTCCACGTCGGCCTCGACGCTGGGCTCGGTGAAGGGGAAGTGCGAGCAGCGGAAGCGCAGCTGGCGGCCCGCGCCGTAGATCTGGTTGGCGAACTCGACGATCACGCCCTTCAGATCGGCCATGGTGATGTGGCGGCCGATGGCCAGCCCTTCGACCTGGTGGAACATCATCTCCGAGCGGGCGGTGACCTGCTCGTAGCGGTAGCACATGCCGGGCAGGATGACGCGGATCGGCTTGTCTGGCCCCAGGTCGCGCATGGCGTGGATCTGGCCGGGGCTGGTGTGGGTGCGCATGATCACGCCGGGCGTCGTGGTGTAAAAGGTGTCCCACATATCGCGCGCCGGGTGGCCGGGCGGCATGTTGAGCAGCTCGAAGTTGCGCTCGTCGGTCTCCACGTCGGGGCTGGTGTAGACCTGAAAGCCCATGGCTGCGAAGATGTCGTAGATCTCGCGCAGGGTCTGGGTGCTGGGGTGCAGCCGGCCCAATTGCGGCCGCCGGCCGGGCAGGGTCACGTCCACCCCCTCGGCCGCCAGCTCGGCTGCCAGCTTGGTCTGCGCCACGGCCTGCTGGCGCTCCTCGAAGGCCGCGGTCAACTCGCCCTTCAGCGCGTTGGCAGCCTGGCCAAAGGCCGGCCGCTCGTCGGCCGGCAGGTCCGGGATCGCGCGCAGCAACTCCAGCACCTGCCCTTTGCGGCCCAGGTACTGGATGCGCCACGCCTCCAGCGCCGCCTCATCGCCCGCCGCCGCCAGCCCGGCCAGCGCCGCGTCGCGTAGTGTCTGCAAGTCTTGCATCGCTCGTTGCTCCTCGAACGATGAATGATGAATGATGAATCCGGAAGCGCTCTCCGCCGTTCATCATTCATCATTCATCGTTCATCAATAAAAGACGCCCACGTCCGTCCAGGGACGAGACGTGGGCACGATTCGCGGTACCACCCTGTTTCCTCGCACGCGCAGTGCAAGGCGCTTAACCCGACATCGATCATCAAGACCGGTATCGGTCGCCCAGCTAACGGCGGGCCGCCGGAATGGACTACTTTCAACGATGAATGATGAACGATGAATGATGAATGATGAATCTCGGAGGGTTTCCCGATTCATCGTTCATCATTCATCATTCTCCGTTGGTTTCACCCATCAGCTCGGGAGGGAATTTCGGCGGGCTTCGGCTGGGCCGGGCTTGCAGCGATCCTGGTGGACCGCCCGGCGTCTCTGGCAGGGTCTCTCCGCGTACTTGTCTCCGTCGTTGCTTTTGGTTGGGATATGCGGTTGTGGGGAAATTATGCCGCACAGGCAGGTGTTTGTCAAACGGCGGCTGCCAGACATCGAATCATGGCTCAGGCTTCTGCGTCCAAAACGCCCGCACCTGCTCGAAGCGCGTCATTCGCTCACCAATCTTGGCAATCTCCTTGGGGTAGAATTCCAGCATCACGTCGCAGAACTCCAGCATCCAGCGTCGCCGCGAATAGCCTGGGGTGATGGAGATGTAGTTGGAGTTGGCGATCTGGATTTGGCCCCATCCCAGCGCACCAATGGTCAGACAATCCCAACCGAGGAACTCGATTGGCGCGAACGTCACCTCCGAAACGGTTGCCTTCACTCCCTCAACAGCGTATCGGATCAGAAGCACGGTGAAGAAGTTCGTGTCGTCCTCATAAAACCGGGCCAAGCGTTCGACCGATGTCAGGTTGGGCATGTTGAAGCGGGTGTCGCTGCGGTGCGTCTTGACATCGACGATGTAATAAAGACCATCGGGATCGGTAAACGCCAGATCAGCCATGGCCCTGCGGGCAAAGCCGGTGGAATACTCGCCGCAGTGCTCGCCGAGGATCTGGTCGAAGGAGGCTGCAACGATGGCTTCGATAGCATCGCCTGTGGCCCGCGGACTTTGTGCAGTGCTGCCTGAGAGAAAGTCAGGGCTGCTATTGATCAGATCGCGCACCCTCTCTTGGATAGTCAGGTACGCGTGGGTGTGGAAGAGCTGGCTTTTCATGACGTCTGCTCGAATAGTTCTGGCTGATCGCCGGCAGGGACGGCCGGTTGGGACTTCTTTCTACTTTGGTGCGCCAATGTGTTACGCTCCCAGAAGTAGCCGCCCGAGTACCCCTGGATTGACGGATCTTGTTCAGCCAACTCCAGCCGCTTTTCGGCCAACAGGCAGTAGGTCT
Source organism: uncultured Anaerolinea sp. (assembly GCA_964626845.1). GTDB lineage: Bacteria > Chloroflexota > Anaerolineae > JAAEKA01 > JAAEKA01 > JAAEKA01. The sequence continues at coordinate 19,589 of CAZVGR010000041.1, read as the reverse complement.
CTTCCTGCTCGATGCCGATGTAACGCCGGCCAAGTTTCTTGGCCACAACTGAGGTCGTGCCGGAACCCAGAAACGGGTCGAGCACCACGTCACCGGGGCGGGAGCTGGCCAGGATGAGCTTGGCGATCAGCTTCTCCGGCTTCTGCGTCGGATGCTCGGTGTTCTCCGGCATCGACCAAAACGGCACGGTGATGTCGGTCCACAGGTTCGATGGATGCGTCACCCGAAAGGCGCCGTCCGCTTCCTCGGCCCAGTCCTTAGGTTGGCCGTTGCCATCGCGGTAGGGCGCGATGACGCGGCGCTTCTGCTTGACGGCCTCGACGTCGAAATAGTAGTCCTCGCTCACCACACAGAACCAGATGTCCTCCGAGTTGTTCTTCCAGTTGCGCGCCGCCCCGCGTCCCTTCTCGCGCTCCCAGGTGATGCGGTTCTTGACGATAAAGTGCCGCTCCAGCACGCGCTGGATCACGCCCGACGAGCGCCACTCGCTGCACACGTAGATCGAGGCGGTGGGCTTCAGCAGCGGCGTGACGAGTTCGACCCAGGCGTTGGTCCAGGCTTCGTATTCGGTCTGAGACTGCTTGGCGAACGCAGAACCATTATAGGACTTGCTGAGGTTGTAGGGCGGGTCGGCGATTAGCAGGTCAATTGAGGATTTTGGCAGTAGCGGCAAGACCTGTAACGAGTCGCCGTAGATAGTGCTTCCGATGCACTGCGCCAACGATACAGGGCGATCTACGCTGCCAAGGCGCGACCGCAGACTGCTGCCGTCCTCCTCAGACAGCGAAAGCATTCTATTGCGCAGTGCCCGTGGTGTTGATCCATTCATGGTTGTCTTCTGGTGACGATCTTGCCGATCTCCAGCATGTAGTCAGTCTGTGGTGTGTTGAGAAGACTGTTGAGCAGCTTGGTGACGTTGACGTGAAAATTGTAGGTAGCGTGTCTTGTGGCGAAATACATCGTTCGCCGCACAAAGTCCTTAAGTCAAGTCTGTCTGCGATAGCGGTATCTCTTCATAGCGTAACTATTATTGTAAAACGGCTCTTTGTAAGGATCCTTAGGCTTGACGTCATCCCAACCAGTTGGATAGTCCCCCAGCATTCCGACCGGAAAACTTCTCCGGATTGCTTCATCTGTAATCCCAAACCAACCACCGCTCTTTAGTGAGGCACAGAAGCCCTCCCACGCGTTCTTCTGCTCACGAAACAGCGTTTCAAAGAACGTCTGCTGCATCTTGAAGTACTCGTTGTTACCACGGTCATACTGCTTGCCAATTTCCACATAATCAAGGGCGTATCTCAAGGGCTCTGCCAAGTCACGGCTGTAGAGACCACTCAGATAACGCGGCATGCCCGGTTCTTGATCAATAGGCATCAGATGACGAAATCTAGTCGATGTCAACGCTATGTACTCCCCTTTTTCATGACTCAATGCAACCAATTCGATCTGGTCAATGCTGACGGGTTGTTGCTCCTCCCTGGTTTTGCCAAGCCAGCCCTTGTACGATCCTATCACCTGTTTCTCAACGATGCACTTCAGCCTGAGCACACCTTCTTCGTATAATCTCGGATCTGCTCCTTGTACCACAAGAACCTGAGGATTTGGCTTGGCAGTGCCGCAGTACGGGCAATAGCGGAAGTTGTCGTCGTAGTTCGCAGCACATGATTGGCACTTTGGCATAGTGGAATGATCCCTCCTGTAACGAGCTCAACAGAAACTGCTCAACCGGTCGTTGCAGCTTCACCGTGCTGCTTGCGCTGACGTGTTTGGCGCGGTATCAAGCCGATCAACCCTCGCAAGGCCTGGTTGACGCTTGCTGAGTCCGGAAAGTACTCACGCACATCTGGCTCCAGCAACACGGCGCCTTCCTCAAGGGTGAAATATTGCGTGGTGACGGTCCCGTCTTCTCCGTGGATTCTGACTGTGTGACCTTGCTGATAGGCGCGGTAGTACTTGCCGCGTATACCTTTCTTGCCGCTGAAGTCGTATTCTGGCAACATCGCAGTTCCCAAGTACTCATCATGCCGATCCGCCCAGTCCGGCGCATTGCTGCTGAAAGCACCAATGAACTGCTCGAAGGGATCGTCAATCTGGCTCTCGCTGGCAGTCGCCAGCCACTGTACCGCCACGGCTTCGGGACGCTGGCCCTGGCGCTGGGCAGCCTTCATCAAGGCATCGTAGACTTGCTCAGGTAGTTCAAGGGTTAATGCATGCGTCATAATCCACATCTCCTCAAGCCCGATCCAATCTTCGGCGTCTATGACTGCCAGACTACGGCCTGGGGACAAAATGTACCGAACTGAACGGAGTATACGCGAATCGCCCCTTGAAGTCAACCAACCCGCGGGGAAGGCGGTACGTGGAAATTTGAATAGCTGCTGGCTGGAGTGGAGGCTTTAGCCGGATGTAAGCGCCACAGTTGCGGCGAGCCAGCCCGGCCAGGGCCTCCACTCCAATGTAACAGGCGTCAATTACACGCCCAACCGGTTGCGCTGTACTATCGCGTCCAGGCCGTGGTCGGTGCTGACCTGGTGGCCGGGCAGCGGCAGCACGCGTTCATGGATGGCGTCCAGAAGCCATGATGTCTGGGGGAAGAAGGCATCCTCCAGCTCGGCGGCCGGGGTGATCCAGTTGCGTGCGCCCACCACGGCGATGGGGCCGTCCAGATAGTCGAACGCCAGTTGCGTCAGGTTGGAGGCCATGGTGTGCAGGAAGGAGCCGCGCTCTGAAGCATCCGAGGCCAGCAACGCCTTGCCGGTCTTCTTGATCGACTCGACCAGCGGCCCGTAGTTCAGCGGGTTGAGGAAGCGGGCGTCGATCACCTCGGCCGACAGGCCGTGCTGCTCTTGTAGGATGTCAGCCGCCTCCAAGGCTCGGTAGAGGGTCGCGCCGATGGTGATGATGGTCACGTCGCGGCCCTCCCGGCGCAGGGCCGGCTCGCCCAGCGGCACCTCGTAGTACTCCACCGGCACGCCGCCCGCCACCAGCGTCTCCGGCTCCGGATAGAGTCGCTGGCTCTCGAAGAAGACCACCGGATCGCTGCCGCGCAGGGCCAGGTTGAGCATGCCCTTGGCGTCGTAGGGGGTGGCCGGAAACATAACCTGCAGGCCGGGGATGTGGGCCGTGATGGAAGTCCAGTCCTGCGAGTGCTGCGCGCCGTATTTCGCTCCCACCGAGACCCGCAGCACCAGCGGCATCTGCAGGACGCCGGCCGACATGGCCTGCCACTTGGCCATCTGGTTGAAGACCTCGTCGCCGGCCCGGCCCATGAAGTCGCAGTACATCAGCTCCGGCACCGCGCGTCCGCCGGACAGCGCATAGCCCACAGCCGTGCCCACGATCGCGCCCTCGGAGATAGGTGAGTTGAACAGCCGCGGGTAAGGCAGAGCCTCGGTCAGGCCGCGGTAAGCGCCAAACGCGCCGCCCCAGTCGCGGTTCTCCTCGCCCCAGGCTGCCATGGTGGGGTCCTCATAGAAGCGATAGATCATGGCCTCGAAGATGGCCTCGGCGTAGGTCAGGCAGCGGATCTTGGGCAGCGGCTTGCCGTGCTCGTCCAGGCCAAAGCGGAACTTGGCCGCCGTGTCCTTGAAGCGCGTCTCCAGCTTGGGTCGCAGCACGGCCGGCTGGCCGTCGGCCAGGCGCTCCTTGGGCTGGCCGGAGAACATCACCTCGGCGATGCGCTCGCCGTGCGGGGCGATGCGCGGCGACACCTCCAGCGACACCGCGGCCTTGGTGACAGCCAGCAGACGGACCAGGATGTCGGCCTCCAGGCTGGCCAGATCGCTCTCGCCGGCGTGCTCGTTCTCCAGCAAGTAGCGCCGGTAGGCGGCCAGCGAGTCGTGCTGCTGCCACAGCTCCAACTCTTCTTTCGTGCGGTAGGCCGAGGCGTCGGAGGGGGAGTGGCCGGAGAAACGGTAGGTGACCGTGTCCAGCAACACCGGCCCGCGGCCGGCCTCCAGGATTTGGCGCTTGCGCTGCACCGCGTCGGCCACGGCCAGCGGGTTGTAGCCATCCACCCGCTCGGCGTGCATGGCCTCTGGGTTGACTGCCAGGCCAACCCGGGCCACGCCAAACTGGCCGAAGCCCATGGTCTCGCCGAAGGGTTGGCCGCCCATGCCGTAGAAGTTGTTCATGAAGTTGAACAGGATCGGCGGCGCGCCGCCTGCATCCTCGGGCCAGAGGGTGCGATACTGGTCCATAGCCGCGAACATCAGCGCCTCCCACACCGGCCCGCAGCCCATGGAAGCGTCGCCGATGTTGGCGATGACGATGCCGGGCCGGCGGTTGACGCGCTTGAACAGCGCCGAACCGACCGCGATGTCGGCCGAGCCGCCGACGATGGCGTTGTTGGGCATCACGCCGAAGGGAGGGAAGAAGGCGTGCATCGAGCCGCCCATGCCCTGGTTGAAGCCGGGGGCGCGGGCGAAGATCTCAGCCAGCGTGCCGTACATGGCGTAGTCGAAGGCCACGTCCTGGACGCTGCCGCGGGCGAAGGTCTCCACCGCGCGCAGGGTCGCGCCGTCCAGGTAGCTCTCCATGATGGCTTGCAGCGCCGCGCCGTCTAGCTTGGCGATGGCCGAGAAGCTCTTGGCCAGGATCTCGCCGTGGCTGCGGTGCGAGCCGAAGATGAAGTCGTCAGGCGTCAGGTGATAGGCCTGGCCCACGGCCGCGGCCTCCTGGCCGATGGAGAGGTGCGCCGGCCCGCGGTGGTTGTACTCGATGCCCTCGTAGACCCCTTCCTTCTTGATGCGGTCCAGCATGGTCTCGAACTGGCGGATGGCGAACATGTCGCGGTAGATGCGCACCAGGTTCGCCGTGCCATAGGTCGCGGCCTCGGCCGCGGGGTCAGGGACATAGGCGTTGATCGGTATCTCCGGCGCCCGCAGCACGGTAGTGGCCCGCATCTGGGCGGGGTCGATGGTGATTTGTTTGGTCATGGTTGCTATCTCGTAATGCGTAATGCGTAACTCGTAACCCGGAAAGGACTACTGCGCGCCGCTTACCGGAGAGCAGCCAGGGTGAGGTCCTCGAAACCCTTCTTTTCCCTGTCTTCCCTTGTTTCCTTGTCTACCTGTTTCCTTGTCTACCTGCCTACCCTGCCAGCATCAGATCGATCTCCGCCAGGTTGCGGGCCAGCGCCTGCAGGAAGCGCGCGGCCGGCGCGCCGTCGACGACCTGGTGGTTGATGGTCAGGGAGAGGCCGATGTGGGGCACGAAAGCGACTGACGCCGCGCTTCCTGTCATGCTGAGCGGGTCTGCCACGCGACTCGCGCTGCGGCGAGAGTCCAGCGAAGCATCCCGCCCTGTCATGCTGAGCGGGTCTGCCACGCGACTCGCGCTGCGGCGAGAGTCCAGCGAAGCATCCCGTCCTGTCATGCTGAGGGCCACCGAAGCATCCCCAACCTGCACCGCCTTCAGGTTGATGTTGCCCACGCCCAGAATCGCCACCTCCGGCGGATTGAGCACGGGCGTGAAGCTCTCGATACCCAGGCCACCCAGGTTGGTGACGGTAAACGTACCGCCGCGCAGATCGTCGGGGGTGACGCGGCGCGCCTGGCAGGCAGCGACCAGCCGCTTGGCCTCGGCCGAGATCTGGCGCAGGCTGAGCTGGTCGGCGTTGCGGATCACCGGCACCATCAGCCCGACCGGCGTGTCCACGGCCAGGCCCAACTGGACGTGCGCAAAGCGGCTCAGCGTGTCGCCCTGGAACTGCGCGTTCAGGTCGCGGTGCTCCGGCAGGGTGCGGGCCACGGCTAACAGGATCAAATCGTTGATGGTCACGCCTTGCAGGCCAAAGACCGGGTCGCTGGCCTTGAAGCGCGCTCGCAGCGCCTGCAAAGCCAGCGCGTCGGCCGACGCGTTGAGCGTCAACTGCGCCGTGGTCTGCAACGAGGCCAGCATCCGCTCGGCAATCACCCGGCGCACGCCCGCCACCTTCACCACCTCGACCTCCGCCTCTTCCCTCGTTTCCTTCCTTTCCCTTGTTTCCTTGTCTACTTCCGCCTTGTCTACTTGTTTCCCTTCCACCACCGGCCGCAGATCGCGCGTCATCACCCGGCCGCCCGGCCCGCTGCCGCGCTCCGGCGCCGTGAAGCCGCCCTCGGCCAGCTTAGCCTGGGCCACGGGGCTCAGCTTGGGGCGGCTGGCCAGCGCCGCCTGCACATCGCGCTCGATGATGCGCCCGCCCGGCCCGCTGCCAGCCAGGCCGGCCACGTCCAGCCCCTCGCGTTGGGCCAGGCTCCTGGCCCGCGGCGAAATCGGCGCAAGTTCAGACGCTTCGCTAGACACCGCAGCCACAGCTTGTGCCACCGCTGGTGCAGATGTCACCTTGTCACCCTGTCCCCCTGTCACCTTGTCACCGCCGCCCGGCGCCAACGCAGCAAAATCCTCGCCCGCCTCGCCAATGACAGCTATGGTCTCCAGCACGGGAACGAGATCGCCCGGATTGTAGAAATGGGCCAGGACAACGCCGCTGGCCGGGCTGGGCACCTCCATCACGGCCTTGTCGGTCTCGACGTCCAGCAGGGTCTCGCCCTCGGCGATGGCGTCGCCGACGGCCTTCTTCCATTCGACGATGATGCAGCTTTCGACGGTATTGCCTAGTTTGGGGATGATTGCGGGAACAGCCATGAGGATACCTCTTGAGAATCAGTAGCGGGTCGTTCTAGAAATGACATTTCTTCGGAAGAAATGTCATTTCTGGGAAGCGAACAGGATCACACTTGAAGCACGTCCATGCCAGCGGCACGCACAGCAGCCACCAGATCGGGTGGCGCGCTCTGGTCAGTGATGACGGTGTCAATCTGGCTCAGCGACGCAAAGGAGGCCACGCCGACGCGGCCCCACTTGGTCGCGTCCAGCACGGCGATGACCTGGCGACACAGGCCCACCAGCACGCGCTTGACCTCAGCCTCGTCGACGCTGACGTCGGTCAGGCCCTCGTCCACGGTGAGGCCGTGCGCGCCGAAGAAGCCCTTCTGGATGTTGAAGCGGCGCACGAAGTCCAGACCGTCGACGCCGATCAGCGAGGCGGTCTCGCGGCGCAGCCGGCCGCCCGGCGCCACCACGCTCAAATGTGGGTAGTCGGCCAGCTCGTTGATGATGGCGATGCTGTTGGTGATGACGGTCACGTGACGGTGGGAGGTGAGGTGGCGGGCGATGGCCAGGGCAGTGCTGCTGGTGTCCAGGTAGACGGCGTCCCCGTCGTCGATCAGGGCCGCGCCCGCTTCGCCGATGTGGTCCTTGGCCAGGGTCTGCTGCTGGCGGCGCAGGGCGAGCGACAACTCAGGTGAGATGCGGCCGCTGGCGATGGCGCCGCCGTGGGTGCGCACCAGCAGGCCCTGCTCGGCCAGCATCTGCAAGTCAGCCCGGATGGTCACCTCGGACACGCCAAAGGCCTGGCTCAGGTCGGCCACCGAGACCCGGCCATCGCGCAGGACGCTGTCGAGGATGTCGTGCCGTCGCTCCTGGACGGACTGCTCTTTGGGCATAACTTTAGCCTCAGGTGCCGGGCACTTGAGGCATGTGCCCGGCACCTGAACAGATAGCTTTCGTATACTTTCGTTTGGTTTCAGTATACGACAATACGAAAGAAATGTCAAGAAGAGATTTGGATCACGAATGCACGAAGGGCCACGAAGGCACGAAGCGCGAAAACACGAAGAGGCTCCGCCAGCATAACCTCGTAGAATGGCGGACCCTTCGCGTTCTTCGCGTTTCGCGTCTTCGATCCCCTTCGCGCATTCGTGGTCCCAGACCCTCACGTCTCCGCTGCCAGCAGTCCCTGGAACCGCCCCCATGCCTCCTGCCACGGCCCGGCCGGCCCCGGCTCGAAATGGCGCAGATCCACCGACGCGGCCACGGCCTGGCGGCCAGCCGCCACGTCGGGCAGGAGCCCGGCAGCGATGGCCTGGACCATCAGATTACCGAGGGCGGTAGCCTCCACCGGGCCGGCGACCACGGGCCGCTGGCAGGCATCGGCCGTCCACTGGGCCAGCAGGGCGTTCTGGCTGCCGCCGCCCACGATGCGGATCGTCTCCAGCGGGTGGCCCAGCAGCGTCTCCAGCGCCTCGATCACCCAGCGCGCCTTGAGGGCCAGGCTCTCCAGGCAGCAGCGCACCACCGCGCCCACGCTATCGGGCTCGGGCTGGCCGGCGCGCCGGCAGGTGGAGCGGATGGCCGCCGGCATGTCGCCGGGGCTGGCGAACTCGCGCGCGTCGGGGTCGATCAGGCTGCGGAAGGGCGGGGCCTCGGCGGCCAGGGCCAGCAGATCGCCCCAGCCGTAGTCTTGACCCTCACGCTGCCACTGGCGGCGGCTTTCCTGCAAGAGCCACAGCCCGGTGACGTTCTTCAGCAGGCGGATATCACCGGAGACGCCCCCCTCGTTGGTGAAGTTCAAGGCCAGGGCGCGCTGGTCGATCACCGGATGGGGCGTCTCGACGCCCACCAGGCTCCAGGTGCCGCTGCTGATATAGGCGCTGCGGTCGTCCAGGCCGGGCACGGCCGCCACGGCGCTGGCAGTGTCGTGGCTGCCGACCGCGATCACCGGCGGGGCCTGGCGCAGGCCAACCTCGGTCACGATCTCCGGCCGCAGCTCGCCCAGCACCGCGCCGCTCATGACGACCGGCGGCAAGATGGCGCTGGGGATGCCCAGGCTGGCCAGCAGTCCGGCCGCCCAGGCGCGGCTGCGCGCGTCCAGCATCTGGCTGGTGCTGGCGATGGTGTACTCGGCCACCTGCCGGCCGGTCAGCCAGTAGTGGAACAGGTCGGGCAGCATCAGCAGCCTCTCGGCCGCAGCCAGTTGCGGATCGCGGCTTTCCACCATGCTGAGCAGTTGGTAAAGGGTGTTGAGCTGCATGAACTGGATGCCAGTGGCGTCGAAGATAGCCTCGCGGCCGGCCAACTCGAACGCGCGCGCCACCATGCCGTCGGTGCGTGCGTCGCGGTAGTGATAGGGATTGCCCAACAGGCGGCCGGCGCTGTCCAGCAGCGCGTAGTCGACGCCCCAGGTGTCCAACCCGATGCCGGCCAGCGGCTGATCCCACTGCTGGGCGTAGCGCGCCAGGCCGGTCTTGATCTCCGACCAGAGCTGGAGGACGTTCCAGTGCAGGCTGCCCAGCACGTTGACCGGGCCGTTGGTGAAGCGGTGCAGCTCGTGCAGATCGAAGCGGCTGCCGTCCCAACGGCCCAGCAGCACGCGGCCGTTGGAGGCGCCCAGGTCGATAGCGATGAAGTTGGTGGTTTGAGTCATGAGGATATCACCTTGGGGTAGGAAGACTTCGGAAGTCTGAGCGATGCGACTGCGCTTGACAAATGCACGCTGTGGTCTATGATACCAGCACGTCTATCGAGTTGGCAACCCTGGCAGTCCGTTTGCACATGGGCGTGCGAACTCCGCCAAACCGTGAAAGGTCCTCCATGAACGAACTCCCTGTCGTTATTGCATCCGATGCCGTTCCCGCCTTGATCGACTATCTGCACAGCCATACCATCCCGCGCGTCAACCTGGTGGCCGACGGCAACACCTGGCGCGTGCTTGGGGAACGGGCCGCGCAGGCGCTGGCCGCAGCCGGCGTCGACGTCCAGCCCATCCTGTTGGCAGGCGAAGAAGTGACCCCCGACGAGCAGACAGTGGTCGAGATCCTCCTGGCTGCCGGGCGTGAGCAGCGTCCCTACCTGGCTGTCGGCTCAGGCACCATCACCGACGTGACGCGCTTTGCCAGCCACCGCACTGGCAACGACTTCATCTCCCTGCCCACTGCGCCCTCGGTGGACGCCTACACATCCACCGGATCGTCGTTGATCCTACGCGGGCTGAAGCAGAGCGTCTACAGCCAGGCGCCGGTGGCCGTTTTCGCCGACCTGGACACGCTCTGCGCGGCCCCGCGGCCGATGATCGCGGCCGGCTTCGGCGACGTGGTGGCCAAGTACACCTCGGTGGCCGACTGGAAGCTGGCGACGTTGCTGTGGGACGGCCCCTACGACGACGCGGTGGCGCGCCGTATGGAGGCTGCGCGTGACCGCTGCATGGCCCAGGTCGACGCCGTGGGCGCGGCTGAGGCGGCAGGCATCCGCAGCCTGATCGACGCGTTGATCGAGGCCGGGCTGTGCATGCTGGTCTTCGGCGGCTCGCAGCCGGCCGGCCAGTCAGAGCACTACATCTCGCACTACCTGGAGATGAAGCTGGTGCGGGAGGGGCGCAAGCCAGTGCTGCACGGCGCCAAGACCGGTATGGCCACCGTGATCGTGGCCCGCTACTACCAGCAGATGCGCGCAATGAGCCGCGACGAGGCCGCGCGGCGGCTGGCGGCGTCCCCCCGACCCGACCGCGCCGCCGAGATCGAGCGCATCCGCTTCGCCTACGGCGACCTGACCGACGCGGTGATCGCCGAGCAGGCCGCGTTCCTGGACTGGAGCGACGCGGACTACGATCGGCTGAAGCAGCGCATCCTGGACCGCTGGCCGGAGGTGCAGGCCGTGGCGGCTGAAGTTCCATCGCCAGAAGCGCTGACTGATCTGCTGCAGCGCGCGGGCGGCACGGCCGACTACCGTGCGTTGGGCCTGGGCGACGAGGAGATGGCGCTGGCTGAAGAATACGGCCACTACGTGCGCAACCGGTTTACAGCGATGAAGCTCAGCCGCGTGCTGGGCCTGTTGGTTTGACCCCAAATCAGTGGCCAGGGACGGGGAAGTCCTTGGCCGAGCAGTTGTAATCTAGCAAGCAAAGGAGCTTTCTATGGCCAGGTATACCTTGGGACTGGACTTTGGCACCGAGTCGGCGCGCGCGCTGCTGGTCGATGTGGCAACAGGCGAGTTGGTCGCCAGCGCTGTGGAGGCGTTTCCCGATGGCGTCATCGACGAACGCCTGCCCGGCAGCGCCAGGCCGTTGCCTCCTGATTGGGCGCTGCAGAATCCGTCTGACTGGCTGTCTACCCTGGAGCACACCGTAGCAGCGGTCATGCACCAGAGCGGCGTGGCGAGCAGCGATGTGATCGGCCTCGGCCTGGACTTCACCGCATGTACCATCCTGCCCACCACAGACGATGGGACTCCCTTCCACACCCAGGATGCCTACCACGGCCGGCCGCACGCGTGGGCTAAGCTGTGGAAGCACCACGCAGCCCAGCCGCAGGCTGACCGAGTGAACGCGCTGGCAGTTCAGCGCGGCGCTGCATGGCCGCAGCGCTATGGCGGCAAGATTTCATCCGAGTGGCTGATCCCCAAGGCGCTGCAGATGTTGGAGGAGGACCCGGAATTGTATGCGGCCGCCGCTTGCATCGTCGAGGGCGCCGACTGGGTGGTGTGGCAGTTGACCGGCGCACTGGCTCGCAACGCCTGCGCCGCGGGCTACAAGGGTACCTGGCACAAGGCTGATGGCTACCTGCCGCCTGATTTCCTGGGGGCGCTGCATCCCGGCCTGGCGCAACTGTATACTGACAAGGTGGCAGGCCCTGTGGTCGCCCCCGGTACCCGCGTGGGTGGACTGAGCGCAGCCTGGGCCCAGCGTCTGGGCTTGTCGGCGGGCACGCCCGTGGCGGCTGGCATCATCGATGCCCACGCTGCTGCACCTGGCGGCGGTGTTACCCAGCCCGGCGTCATGTTCATGATCATGGGCACCTCAACCTGCCACATGCTGATGGGGGAACAGGAAGTGCTGGTCGAGGGCATTGCAGGCGTAGTGGAAGACGGTATCGTGCCAGGGCTGTTCGGTTACGAAGCCGGGCAAGCGGGCGCAGGTGACATCTTCGCCTGGTTTGTCGAGCAGGGCGTGCCGCCGGCCTATCACGACGAAGCTGCGCAGCGTGGCTTGTCCTTGCACGACGTGCTGGCCGAGCGGGCGGCTGTGCATCTGCCGGGCCAAAGCGGGCTGTTAGCGCTGGATTGGTGGAACGGCAACCGCTCGGTGCTGGTGGACGCCGAGCTCAGCGGCTTGCTGCTTGGCGCCACACTGGCCACCAAGCCTGAGGAGATCTATCGCGCTTTGGTCGAGGCAACCGCGTTTGGCACCCGCTTAATCATCGAAGCATTCACGGCCCAGGGTGTGGCAGTAAACAGCATTGTGGCTGGCGGCGGCCTGGCTAAGAACCCCTTCCTGATGCAAATCTATGCCGACATCACCGGTCGGGAGTTTGCAGTAGCTGGATCGCCGCAGCCTTCAGCCCTGGGCGCAGCTATGCTGGGAACTGTGGCTGCCGGCCCGGCTGGCGGGGGCTACGCCACTCTGGCCGAGGCTGCAGCGCACATGGCGCCGCCAGCAGCGCATGTCTATCGCCCAATTGCAGCGCACCAGCCGGCCTATGATCTGCTATATGCCGAGTATCGTCGCCTTTACGACACCTTTGGCCGCGGTGAAAACGACGTCATGAAGACATTGCGTCGGTTGCGCCGCCAGCAGCTTCTGGCCGTCCAGTGACTCTTCAGGTGCTGGACGCTTGTGGTTGATTTGCAGACCGGATCAGATGCTGCTACATCTGGATACAAGCGCCCGGCGCCGACGATTGAATAGTCGCTCGAAATCTCAGGTTCACGGCCTATACCGGTCCCGCGTCGAGGCCGCGAAGGGCTTGCCCCAACGTGACATGCGCCACCCGCGAAACGGGTCTTGACAAGCGAGACGATTGGTTGTATGCTATAGGTCGTGTGAAATCGATATCATTTGTCGATTTCACACGCGGATCGGACTATCCACGTCCTCACCACTCCTGATCCGGCCGTCTTCTCCCAGTTTCACCTATATCGTGTGCCATTGCTCCCTTGGGAGCACCATTTTGTTTCTATGTCAGAAACGGAGGTTTCGATGAAGAACAGACATCTGCTGATGGTAGTGAGCCTCTTGGTCGTGCTGGCAATGCTGGTCGGCTGTGCGGCTCCTGCTACTCCCGTGCCGGCCGCTCCGGCCGCTCCGGCTGCCGAGCAGCCGGCTGCACCCGCCGCGGCTGCTAAGCCGTTCATTCCGGTCATCTCCAAGGGCTTCCAGCACCAGTTCTGGCAGGCAGTGAAGATGGGCGCCGAACAAGCCGCCGCCGAGTACAACGTCGATATCAGCTTCGAGGGTCCGGCTACCGAGGCCGAGGTCGACCGCCAGATCGAGATGCTGCAGGCCGCGCTGGCCAGGAACCCGCAGGCCATCTGCTTCGCCGCGCTGGACACCCAGGCTGCGATCCCGCTGCTGGAGGAGGCCCAGGCCAAGGGCATCCCGGTGGTGGGCTTTGACTCTGGCGTTGACAGCGACATCCCGGTCGCCACGGCATCCACCGACAACATCGCCGCAGCCGCGCTGGCGGCCGACAAGATGGCCGAACTGATCGGCGGGTCGGGCAAGGTGGCCGTGCTGGTGCATGATCAAACCAGCCGCACCGGCATTGACCGCCGCGACGGCTTTGTCAACCGCATCCAGGCAGCTTATCCCGACATCGAGATCGTCAACGTCGACTACGGCGGCGGCGACCATTTGCGCTCCACCGAGATCGCCAAGGCGGTGATCCAGGCCAACCCCGACCTGAAGGGCTACTTCGGCGCCAACGAAGGGTCTGCCATCGGCGTCATCAACGCGGTGAACGAGCTGGGCATAGCGGGTCAACTGGTCGTGATCGGCTACGACGCCGGTACGTTGCAGAAGGATGCTGTGCGCAGCGGGCTGATGGCCGGCGCTATCACCCAGAACCCGGTGGGCATCGGCTACGAGTGCGTCAAGGCTGCCTATATGGCCTTCCAGGGCCAGTCCGTGCCACAAGTGATCGATACCGGCTTCTTCTGGTACGATGCCAGCAACATGGATGAGCCGCAGTTCATCCCGCTGCTGTACGATTGATCGTTACCTAGCTCGTAGTGGCGACTTCAGTCGCTTCCCGGCCTCGCTAACGACTGAAGTCGTCGCTACGAACCCTCCGACTGCCTCCTCCTGCGCCAGCCAGTTGTCTGGCTGGCGCCCCCTGTAGACTGCACAGAGGCCCCGATGAACGAATTCCTGGTTGTGATGGAGGGGATCGACAAGACCTTCCCTGGTGTGCGGGCGCTGGATCAAGCCCAGTTCGAGTTGCGCGCTGGTGAAGTCCACGCCCTGGTGGGCGAAAACGGCGCCGGCAAATCGACGCTGATGAAAGTGCTGGCTGGCGTCTACAGTAAGGACGCAGGACGCGTTCTCTATCAGGGCAAGGAAGTCGACATCCCGAACCCGCGCGCGGCGCAGACCCTGGGGATCAGCATGATCCACCAGGAGCTGAATCTGATGCCGCACCTGACGCTGGCGCAGAATGTCTTCATCGGCCGCGAGCCGCGCCAGGGCGTTCGCTTCATGCTCAACGAGAAGCAGATCAACGTCCAGACCCAGGCCCTGTTCGACTCCATGCACCTCAAGCTCGACCCGCGCACCAAGGTTGCCGACCTGACAGTGGCCAAGCAGCAGATGGTCGAGATCGCCAAGGCGCTCTCCTTCGACTCGCAGGTCTTGATCATGGACGAGCCCACGGCAGCGCTGACCGAGGCTGAGATCGAAGAGCTGTTCCGCACAATCCGCCAACTGCGCGCAAAAGGGGTAGGCATCGTCTACATCTCCCACCGTTTGGAGGAGCTCAAGCAGATCGCCGACCGCATCACCGTCATGCGCGATGGCCGTTACGTCGGCACCGAGGACGCAACGACCATCCCCATCGAACGCATCATCAGCATGATGGTCGGCCGCACAATCTACGAAAGCGCGCCCGAAGTGCCGGACACAGCCGACGAGGAGATCGTGTTGGAGGCCAGAAACCTCAACCGCGGCCACGTGATCCGCGACGTCAGCTTCACGCTCAAGAAGGGCGAGATCCTGGGCTTCGCTGGGCTGATGGGCGCAGGCCGCACCGAGGTGGCGCGCGCCGTGTTCGGGGCCGATCCGCTGGACTCAGGCGAGATCTACGTGCATGGTAAGAAGGTCGTCATTAAGCACCCCCGCGACGCGGTGCATCACGGCATCGGCTATCTGTCCGAGGATCGCAAGCGCTACGGCCTGGCTCTGGGCATGGACGTAGAGACCAACATTGTGTTGGCGGCCTTCGAGAAATTCCTGGGCAAGCTGGGCGTGGTCAACAGCGGCCGGACGCGTGAGGTCGGCCAGCACTACGTCAACACCCTCGCCATCAAGACGCCCAGCTTGCAGCAGAAGGTCAAGAACCTCTCCGGCGGCACGCAGCAGAAAGTCGTCGTGGGCAAGTGGCTGACGGCCGATACCGACATCCTGATCTTCGATGAGCCGACGCGCGGCATCGACGTGGGCGCTAAAAGCGAGATCTATCACCTGCTCAACCAACTGGCCGGACAGGGCAAGTCGATCATCATGATCTCGTCAGAGTTGCCGGAGATCCTGCGCATGAGCCACCGCATTGTGGTCATGTGCGAGGGACGCATCACCGGCGAATTGACTGCGGCCGAGGCGACGCAGGAACGCATCATGACCTATGCCACCCAGCGCCGCGTCGTGGTGGCTGCCAACGGCGCAGCAGACAAGAGCGCCAGCGCCAGCGAGGTGTGAGTATGACAGCTTCCGAAGTATCCGCAACAACAGCCCCGAAGCGATCGATCTTCCGTTCCGAAGCGATGCAAAAGCTGCTGGCGTTCGGCGCTTTGATCGTGATCTTTGTCTTCTTCGCCCTTATTTCTCCCTTCTTTGCCACCCGCGCCAACATCATCGGCATCCTGCTGGCTACCGCCGTCAACGGTATCCTGGCCCTGGGCGTGACCTTCGTCATCATCACCGCCGGCATCGACCTGTCCGTCGGCACGGTAATGACGTTGTCGGCCATGACGACGGCGGTTGCGGTTACAGTGTGGGGACTGCCGATCCCGCTGGGCATCCTGGTGGGCATGTTGACCGGCATGATCTGTGGCCTGGTCAGTGGCGTGGTCATCGCGCGCATGAAGGTGCCGCCGTTCGTGGCGACGCTGGGTATGATGATGATCGCCCGCGGGCTGGCGCTGGTGATTCCCGCTGCTATTTTCGGCTCAGTGCGCCCGGTCTACTTCACCAGCGCGCCGCTGTTCAACCAGATCACCATGGGTTCAGTCATCGGCCGGGTGCTGCCCAGCTTTCCCATCCCCAACGCCGTGCTGATCCTCTTTGGCGCCGCCCTGGTGGCCTGGTTCATCCTCAACAAGACGGTGCTGGGCCGCTATGCCATCGCCATCGGCAGCAACGAGGAGGCCACCCGCCTCTCCGGCGTCAACGTAGCCAACTGGAAGACGGCTATCTACGCCTTGTGCGGCGTGTTCAGCGGGCTGGCCGGCGTGGTCATCGCCTCGCGGCTCAACTCGGCCCAGCCCGGCCTGGGCGCAGGCTATGAACTGGACGCCATCGCGGCCGTGGTGATCGGCGGCACCTCGCTCAGCGGCGGCGAGGGCACGATCCTGGGCACCCTGATCGGCGCCTTCCTGATGAGCACGCTGGTCAACGGCCTGCGCATCGTCGGCGTGCCCCAGGAATGGCAGATGGTCATCACCGGCGTCATCGTCATCCTGGCCGTCTACCTCGACATCCTGCGCCGCCGCGCGCGATGAGTCAGAAGTTGCAGGTTGCAAGTTGCAGGTTGCACGTCTCACCTGCCACCTGCAACTTGCAACCTGCCACCTGCTACTCTCATGCTCCTCCTCGCCCACGACCTGGGAACCACCGGCAACAAGGCCACGCTCTTTGCGTTGGACGGATCGATTGTCGCATCAACCTTTGCCGGCTACGACACGGCCTATCCGCAGCCCAACTGGGCGGAGCAAGACGCGCACGACTGGCGCACGGCTCTGTTCGACTCGACGCGCTGGCTGATGCAGGCCGCGCAAGAGGCCGGCTACAGCGCCGCCGACGTGGCCGTGGTCAGCTTCAGCGGTCACATGAACGGCGCGCTGTTAGTTGACGCCGCTGGCGCGCCGCTGCGGCCGGCCATCATCTGGGCTGACCAGCGGGCCACAGCCGAAGCTGAGCAGATCAGGACGCGCTGCGGAGAGGCCGAGGTCTACCGGCTCACCGGCAACCGCATCAGCCCGGCCTACACCGCGGCCAAGCTGCTGTGGGTCAAGCAGCACCAGCCGGAGGTCTATCGCCGCGCCCGGTGGGTGTTGCAGGCCAAGGACTACGCAGCGTTCCTCTTCAGCGGCGCCATCGCCACCGATTTTTCCGACGCCTCGCTGACCTTGCTGCTGGATCTGGCTGGCCGGCGCTGGGCCGAGCCGCTGCTGGCGCAGATGGAGCTGGATGCGGCCCTGCTGCCGCCCATCTTCCCCTCGGCCCAGGTCATCGGCCAGGTGACGGCCCAGGCGGCCGCGGCCAGCGGGCTGCGCGCCGGCACGCCGGTGGTGATCGGCGGCGGCGACGGCGCGTGCGCTACGGTGGGAGCGGGCGCGGTGCGACCAAGCGACGCCTACAACTACATCGGCTCCTCCTCGTGGGTGGCGCTGGCCACGGCGCAGCCGGTGCTGGACCCAGCCCGGCGCACCTTTAACCTGGCGCACCTGGACCCGGCGCTCAACGTCGCCCTGGGCGCTATGCAGACGGCCGGCGGCGCGTTCGACTGGTTCGAGCGCCTGCTGCGCTGCGATCGGGAAGCCGATCCTCTTTACGCTGAGCTGGACGCGGAGGCGGCCCAGGTCCCACCGGGCGCCAACGGCTTGCTCTTCCTGCCTTACCTGCTGGGCGAACGCAGCCCGCACTGGAACCCACAGGCGCGCGGCGCGTTCGTGGGACTGGCCATGCCCGATGACCGCGGTGCGCTGGCGCGGGCCGTGCTGGAGGGCGTCGCCTTCAACCTGCGCGCCATTCTGGAGATCCTGGTGGACGCGAACAAGACCTTCGAGGTCTTCGACAACCTCGAAGGTCTGCGCAGCATGCGTCTCATCGGCGGCGGCGGCAAGAGCGCTTTGTGGCGGCAGATCCTGGCCGACGTCTATGGCCTGCCCGTCGAGCAGGTTGCCCTGCCTGCTAGCGCTACTGCGCTGGGCGCGGCCATCGCAGGCGGCGTCGGCGTTGGCATCTATCCCGACTACGGCGTAGCGCAGCGGCTGGCCCCCATCGCCCACATCGACCGGCCCAACCCGGCCACCCTGGCCCGCTACGCCGCGCTATATGCCCTGTTCCAGCAGAGCTACGCCGCCCTGGAACCGATCTACGAGCAACTGGCCGCGCTGCCGGAATAGATCACGGATTTTCCGGATTGCTCGGATTACACGGATAAGACATCCATGCGCTGGGCGCACAACCGTGGATGAAAACAGCGGGCTCGGTCGGCCCCGTCCGGGGTGCTGCGCAAAGACCAGCCCGAGCGGTGGATGACTATTTTCTAAACAGAGAGTCAGAGGGTCAGAGCCGCAGCATCCGTGCAATCAGCGTAATCCGTGGCTTGCGTAATCAGTGATTGAGTGATTCACAGCTATGACCACACAGACAGTTGTTCATCTTCATCCATCCTTCTTTGGCGAGGCGGAGCGACCGCTGGCGGCTCACGGCGAGCTGACGGCTGCTGCGTTCACGTATCCCAGCGGCGTGCAGGCGCTGCGGCTGAGCAACAGCCTCGGCAGCATCGTCGTGCTGCCGTTCCAGGGCCAGCAGATTTGGGACGCGCAGTTCCACGGCCGCACGCTGACCATGCGATCCATGTTCGACCAGCCCTATCCCAACGTCGACTACCTGCGCACCTACGGCGGCTTCTTGCTGCACTGCGGGGTGACGGCCATGGGCGTGCCCGCGGCTGGCGACACGCATCCGCTGCACGGCGAGCTGCCCAACGCCCCCTATCAGAAAGCCTGGCTGCTGGCAGGCGAGGACGAACGCGGCCCTTACCTGGCCTTGGGCGGCGAATACCGCCACACGGTGGCCTTCGCGACCAACTACGTGGCCCGGCCTCTGGTCAAGCTCTATGCTGGCTCCAGCCGGCTGGCAGTCTCGCTGGCGGTGCGCAACCTCAAGCAGACGCCCATGGATCTGATGTATTTGGCCCACGCCAACTTCCGCCCGGTGGATCACGGCCGGCTGCTCTACAGCGCGCCCTGCACGCCGCAGCACGTGCGCGTGCGCAGCAGCATCCCCTCGCACATTCGCCCGGCCCCCGGCTACCGCGAGTTCTTGCACGAGCTGGAGGCCCACCCCGAAAAGCACAACGTGCTGGCGCCCGGGCTGGCCTTCGATCCGGAGGTCGTCTTCTTCGTCGACTACCAGGCCGATGCGGCCGGCTGGGCCCACTCCATGCAGTTGCACCCCGACGGCTCGGCCGACTTCATCAGCCACCGGCCCAGCCAGCTCGACCACGGCGTGCGCTGGATCAGCCGCACCCCTGACCAGGACGCGCTGGGCCTGATCCTGCCCGCCACCGCCGAGCCCGAGGGCTACACCGCCGAGAAGGCCAAGGGCAACGTCAAGACCCTACCCGGCGGCGCCCAGTGGCGTTGCGCCATGGAACTGGGCGCGCTGACCCCGGCCGAGGCGCAGGGCGTGGCGGCTGAGATTGAGCGGATCGTGCAGTAATGCGTAACTCGTAACACGTAACCCGGAAAGGAAGAGCGTCTCTCCGGTTCCGGGTTACGTGTTACCCAAATTTTGCGCAAAATTCCGGGGAGACCAAAAGTCTCCCTGA
>CAZVGR010000040.1:0-44387 GCA_964626845.1 uncultured Anaerolinea sp. | reverse complement strand
ATCAACCGTTTCCCGGTCAAGCTGATGGCCCTGGCCGAGAAGCTGGCGCTGATGGGCAGCCACTTCTACTCGCCCCAGCAGATCAGCTATCTGATGGCCGCCAATGGCCTGGACACGGCTATCGAGTACGACGACGTCTTCACCGCCTGGGTGATCGCCGACAAATGACCAACGCCGTAGGTCCGGCTACCAGCCGGACGATCATATGTTTGACACGCGTGTCCGGCTGGTAGCCGGACCTACGAGAATGGTAGCTTTGAACAGCGTGTCCGGCTGGTAGCCGGACCTACGAGAATGGTGGCTTTGAACAGGCGCAAGTCGTTGCTTATAGCTGCAGGAGCGCTGCTGGCGTTGGGCGCGCTGGTGCTGTTCCTGCGCCTGCCGGCCCTGCCCCAATCGGTTATCGACTGGGACGAAAGCTTCTACCTGCTGATGGCGCGCGAGATGCTGCGCGGCCATCCTCCCTACACGGTCATCTGGGAAAACAAACCGCCGGGCGTATTTGTACTCTTCGCTCTGGCGCAGATCGTTTTCGGCCAAACCGTGCTGGCCATACGGCTGCTGGCAATGATCATGGTGACTGCCAGCGCCTTCATGCTGTGGCTGTATGGCTGCCAACTGCTGCGCAGCAGGACTGTTGGCGCTTTGGCAGCGTTGTTCTATATTGTGTTCTCTATGCAGAACGGCGGCCTGGCCAGCAACGCCGAAATTATGTTCACCCCCTTCACCACGGCCGCCTTTCTGTTGCTAGGCTGGCGCACCGGCGTGCCGCTGACCATCAAACACAGCCGCCGCCTGACCTTTTTGGCAATCGGCCTGCTGCTGGGGACAGCGATCCAGATCAAGGCTGTAGCTGGCCTTGATCTGCTGGCCGTGCTGACCCTGCTTGGATTGACAGCGCTGGTCAACCGCCGCCACGGCCAACCGCCGGAGATCAGGGAGACTTTATTGGCGGCAGGATTGGTGACCCTGGGCGGCCTGCTGCCTTTGGCAGCTAGCGCTGGCGCCTTCATCCTCAACGGCCACTTCGCCGAATACTTCTACGCCAACTTCACGGCAATCACCATCTACCTGTCGGCGTCGGCCCCCGCGCTGGAGCCTGCATCGGTGGCTAGCGCTCTGCTGTACCAGGTGCGTGCAGCGCCGCTGCTGTGGGTCGCTGCGCTGGCCGCCTTGCCCCTGGCCCTGAGCATTCGTCGACGTCATCGACTTGCGGCGCTGCACCTGCTGGCGCTGGGCGTCTGGCTGGCCTTCACCCTGGCCGCCACGATGCTGTCGCGGCGCTTCTACCCGCACTACTTCCTGCAAGCGCTGCCGCCGTTCAGCCTGCTGGCCGCGGCTGTTATCGTCTACGCCGTGCGGCTGGACAGCGCGCTGCCGCGCGCGCGCCAAGCGCTGCTCGTCGGCCTGATCGTCGCCATCGGCCTGGCCCAGCCGGCCGCGCGGCCGCTCAGAGCCAGCCTGGAGGAAGCGCTGGCCCTGCTGCGCCGCACCCCACGCACCGAGCTGCTGGTCTACACCGCCGGCTACCTGCGGGAGCGCATGGCCCCCGACGACTATCTCTATGTGGCCGAGGGCGACCCTATTCTGTATTACCTGACCGACGCGCGCTTGCCGACCCGCTACCTGCTGCCGTCGCTGCTAAACGATACTGATCTAAACCCCATGATCGGCATCGATCCACTGGCCGAGCTGGACCGCATCATGGCCCTGCGGCCGCGCTATGTGGTGCTGTCAGAGAACTACCAACGCGACCCTGCCTTCCTGGCCAGGCTGCAAGCACATCTGGCCGAGAACTACCTGCTGGAGCGCTCGATCCAGGGCATTTTGCTCTATCGACTGGCGTCTTGACCGGCAAAGCTGGTTGGGGTATGATGCGTGCAGCATAACTCGTAACCCGTAACCCGTAACCCGAAGCCGGCCACCGCCATTCCGGTTACGAGTTACGAGTTACTCGTTAAGGGTTATTGATTCTCCAGCCTGTTGGCATATTGCCGGAGCATCTCATGGTCAAGAAGACTGTCGGTTACGTCGATCTGGAGTGGACTTGCCCGCGCTGCGGCAACCGCAACCTGGGCGTCAACAAGAAGTGCAGCAGTTGCGGCGCGGCCCAGCCACAGGACGTGCAGTTCGATGTGGGCGCGCCCAGCACGGCCATGATCGAGGACGAGGCCAAGATCGAGCAAGCCAAGGCTGGGCCGGACATTCACTGCCCCTACTGCGGCGCGCGCAATGTGGCCGGCGCGCAGCGCTGTAAGGTGTGCGGCGGCGCTCTGGAGGGCGGCCAGGCGCGCCAGGTGGGCCAGGTGTTAGGCGCGCTGCCCACCGGTACAGCCGAGCCGGTCAAATGCATCGCCTGCGGCGCGGCGAATGCGGCTTCAGCCACCCGATGCGAAAGCTGCGGCGCGGTCCTGCCCAGGCCGTCAGCGCCGCCACCAGCCCCGCCAAAACCTGCCCAGCCAGCCAGCCGGCTGCCGCTTGGCCTGATCGCGGTAGTGGGCATTGTGCTGGTGGTGGCCTGCATCGCCATTGCCCTGCTGTCAGGCGGCGGCGACCGCGGCGGGTCCACCCAGTTGGTCACCGGCCAGGTGAGCGACACCTATTGGAAACGCGCGATTCTGGTGCAGGCGCTGCTGCCGGTGCAGCGTCAGGGATGGGAGCGGGAGATCCCCAGCAGCGCCACGGTCGGCAACTGCCAGGAGCGGCTTTACCGCACGCTGGATGAGCCAGTAGCCGGCAGCGTTGAAGTGTGCGGCACGCCCTATGTGCAGGACACCGGCACCGGCGTGGGCGAGGTGGTGCAAGACTGCCAGTATCAAGTCTTCGAGAACTACTGCACCTACACCGTGCCCGGCTGGCAAGCTATTGCGCCGATTGTTTTGGAGGGCCAGGGGCTGAGCCCGGCCTGGCCCGGCCAGCGCCTGAGCGACCAACAGCGCGAGAGCGGCCGGCAGGAGGAGTATGTCGTCACCTTCCAGACCGAAAACGGGCCGGTGCGCTTCAGCGTGCCCAGCTTGCAACAGTTTCAGCAATTCACCCAGGGCAGCCGCTGGAACCTGGAGATCGACAGCCGCGGCCGGGTAGTGGACGTGGAAGCAGCAGAGTGAGAGCAGCGCGGCGGATCGACCTGATGTGCTGGGCGTCTTGGCGCCGGTCGTGAACGGCGTTATAATCACGCCAGCTATCGCTTGATCGAACAGTTTCGGGCCAAACACCACAACCAAAGCTACGTTAGCAGGCAGGCAGCGGAACTGCGGCACGTCCCCTACCGCCCCAGGCGGCTGGCGTAGCGGGCCGTGCATAAAACACCCTGGAGGAACACCCCATGACCGAACTAACCGAAAGCGAACAGCGACGCCTGGCCCTGGCCCGGCCCGCCGACCGCAGCCTGGAGGCGTACAAGACCTGGATACAGAAGATGGTGCGGGCGATGGGCGGCCCGACTGGCACGACCACCGAGGAAGAGTGGCGTGAACTCCACGCCGAGTTCTGGGCCGGCGTGCCTGAGGAAACAACCGATAAGTGACGCTGGTTCTGTAGCGGCGCGCCCCGCAAACTAGACGGCAGCCGCAATCATGGATAAAATGGGGATGTCCACGCCTCCGTAGCTCAGAGGACAGAGCACGGGTTTCCTAAACCCTTGGTCGCAGGTTCGAGTCCTGCCGGGGGCGCCAATCACCAAAGGACTGACAGTCCCGGTCTACCCGCAGACTCACTTTCGACGCTGTGACTGACTCTACGGGGCGACCAGGACTGTCAGTCCTTCCCACGTACCGTAGCCGATTGACCGGCGCCAGCCGTTCGTCGGCTTTTTCATGTAAACACTGAAGGAGCTTGTTTGCTATCGTGACTGCTACCCAATCTGCTACCCTGATCACGCCCTACGGCGGCGCGCTGGTCGACCTGCTGACGCCCCAGCAGGCGCGCGAGGACCTGAAAGCCTATGCCAGCCAGCTTCCCTCGTTGCAAGTCTCCGACCGCGTGGTCTGTGACCTGGAGCTGCTGGCCGTGGGCGCGTTCTCCCCGCTGGACCGCTTCATGGGCCAGGCTGACTACCAGCGGGTGCTGGACGAGATGCGGCTGGCCGGCGGCTGCCTCTTCCCCATTCCCGTCACCTTGCCCGTCAACCCCGGCCCGGAGATCAAGCTGGACCGCGACATCGCCCTGCGCAACGACAAGAACGAGCTGCTGGCGGTGCTGACCGTCGAGGAGATCTACCCCTGGGACCTGGATGAGGCAGCGCAGAAGGTCTTTGGCACGTCTGATCTGCGCCACCCCCTGGTGGCCGAGATGCACCGCTGGGGCAAGCTGAACCTGTCCGGCCGCTTGCAGGTGCTGAACCTGCCCAAGCACTACGACTTCGCCGACCTGCGCTTGACCCCAGCCCAGACCCGCGCGCGGCTGGCCCAGTTCGGCCATGCCAACGTGGTGGCTTTCCAGACCCGCAACCCGCTGCACCGCGTCCACGAGGAGCTGACCAAGCGGGCCGCGCAGGAGGTGGACGGCACGTTATTACTCCATCCGGTCGTCGGCCTGACCAAGCCGGGCGACGTGGATCACTTCACCCGCGTGCGCACCTACAAGACGCTGGCCAGCCGCTACTACGACCCCGGCCGCATCCTGCTGGCCCTATTGCCGCTGGCCATGCGCATGGCCGGCCCGCGCGAGGCGCTGTGGCACGCGCTGATTCGCCGCAACTACGGCGCCAACTACCTGATCGTCGGCCGCGACCACGCCGGCCCTGGCAACGACTCCAAGGGCAACCCCTTCTACGGCCCCTACGACGCGCAGGAGATGGCGGCGCAGCACTCGGCCGAGCTGGGCGTGGGCATGGTCCCCTTCCGCCAACTGGTCTACCTGCCTGACGAGGACCGCTACGAGGAGGTCTCGCGCATCCCCCAGACGACGCGCACGGCCGCCATCTCCGGCACCCAGGTGCGCGACGAGTACCTGAACAACGGCAAGAAACTGCCCGAGTGGTTCACCCGCCCCGAGGTGGCCGACATCCTGGCCGAGACCTACCCGCCCCGCCACAAGCAGGGCGTCTGCATCTGGTTCACCGGCCTGAGCGGCGCGGGCAAGTCCACCACGGCTGAGGTGCTGACCCAGTTGCTGTTGGAGCACGGTCGCCAGGTGACCGTGCTGGACGGCGACGTGGTGCGCACCCACCTGTCCAAGGGCCTCGGCTTCAGCAAGGAAGATCGCGACGTCAACATCCGCCGCATCGGCTACGTGGCCAGCGAGCTGGTGCGCCACGGCGGCACGGTGGTCTGCGCGGCCGTCAGCCCCTATCGCGCCACCCGCAACGATGTGCGCGCCATGGTGGGCAGCGACCATTTCGTCGAGGTCTTCGTGGACACGCCCATCGCCGTCTGCGAGCAGCGCGACGTCAAGGGCATGTACGCCAAGGCGCGGCGCGGCGAGATCAAGGACTTCACCGGCATCGACGACCCCTACGAGGCCCCCGACCACGCCGAGATCACCCTCGACACCGTGGCCAACACACCCGAACAAAACGCCCACGTCATCGTCAACTGGCTGATCGATAAGGGCCTGATTCGCGCAACGGAGCGCAGCGGATGACTGGGTGACAAGGTGACAAGGTGACCAGGTGACACAGGGAATCTACAGTCACCCAATCACCCTGTCACCCTGTCACCCTGTCACCCTGTCACCCAATCACCACCATGCCCCAAACCCTCATCACCGGCGGCGCCGGCTTTATTGGATCGCATCTGGCTGAGCTGCTGCTGAGCCGCGGCCATCACGTCACCATTATCGACGACCTCTCGACGGGCAGCCTGGACAACATCCGCCACCTGATCGGGCACGAGCGCTTCCGCTTTGCCATCGAGACCATCACCAACCAGATGGTGCTGGACCGGCTGGCCAGCGAGTGCGACGTCATCTTCCACCTGGCGGCCGCGGTCGGCGTGCAGTTGATCATCCAGAAGCCGGTGCATACCATCGAGACCAACATCATGGGCACCGAGGCCGTGCTCAAGGCCGCGCTGCGCTACCGGGCCAAGGTGCTGGTGGCGTCCACGTCGGAGGTCTATGGCAAGAGCGAGCGGGTACCCTACAGCGAGGGCGACGATGTGGTGCTGGGCCCCACGGTGCGCAACCGCTGGGCCTATGCCGCCTCCAAGATGGTGGACGAGTTCCTGGCCCTGGCCTATCAGCGCGAGCATGGCCTGCCGGTGGCGATCTTTCGGCTGTTCAACACCGTTGGCCCGCGCCAGACCGGCCAGTATGGCATGGTCATCCCGCGCTTCGTGCAGCAGGCGCTGGCCGGCCAGCCGTTGACCGTCTACGGCGACGGCACGCAGACGCGCTGTTTCTGCAACGTGGCTGACTCGGTGCGGGCTATTGCCGACCTGGCTGACGCGCCGCAAGCTGTTGGCCGGGTTTTCAATGTAGGCTCCACCGAAGAGGTCTCGATCCTCGATCTTGCGCGCCGGACACTGACGCTGGCGCGCGGCCATGAGGCGGGCTGGCGCGACCAGATCACGCTGATGCCCTACGCCGAGGCCTATGCAGCCGGCTTCGAGGACATGCTGCGCCGCGTGCCCGATATCAGCAAGATCCACTATGCCATTGGCTGGCAGCCCACCATTCCCCTGGACGAGACATTGCGGCAAGTGATCGACTACTACCGCTCGTAGGACGAATTTCCTAATTCGTCCGTCCCCTACAGCCTGCGGAACCCCAACAGCCAGAACGGACGGCTGATCTCGCGGCAGTAGGCCTCGCGCCGCGTAGGTGGGTCAGCGTCGAAGGGCGCGGCCAGGGCGGACTGGTTGGCTGAGAAACCGCCGTGCGCGGCCACCACCTGCTCGATCAGTTGAGCATAGCCTTCCACGTCGGTGCGCACGTGCAGCAATCCATCGGAGGCCAGCAACTCGTGGACCAGATCAAGGAAGGGCAGGCTGAACAGCCGCTTGACCTGGTGGCGCCGCTTCCACCACGGATCGGGGTAGAGCACGTGGATCACGTCCACCCGGCCGGCCAGCCCCAGTTGCGGCAGCGCCCAGCGCGCGTCGTCGTCGCTGATCCAGACGTTCTCCAGCCCGGCCCGCTGCACCTGCTTGATCACAACACGGCACAAGTCGCGCTTGACCTCGAAGCCCAAAAAGCGGCGCTCCGGGTTGGCCCTCGATCTCCCCACCAGAAACTCGCCCGCCCCAAAGCCGATCTCGATTTCCAGCGGGCCTGGCGCTCTGACGCTCCGGACAGCTTCGACAGTCTCATCACGTTGCTCTGAGTTGCCCTCAGTTCCTCCGAGTTCCCCTCCGAGAAACGCGGCCAGCCGCGCCTGCTTCTCCTCACTGATATCGATCAAGCGGAAGTATGGCTGCTCCTCCGGAATCGGCCGCCAGCGGATGTGGGCTGGCCGGCGGTTGGGGTCGCCGCCGATCAGCCCGCGCCCTTCGTCGTAGCGCTCGACAGCTTCTTGTTGCTGGCCAGGATCGACATCGAAGTCGGGCCGGCCGAGGGGGAGGGGGTGGGGCATGGGATGACAGGGTGACAGGGTGACAGGGTGACAAGGTGATAGGGTGATAGGGTGATCACCTCGTCTTTCGAGCTCTCGGCTCGATTACCCACTTTTCAGGGTGATTGATCATGCCTACGAGCGTTGCCAGGACTTCTTCACAGTGCGATAGAGCGAGTTAACGTCGTCACGAGTCATGTATCCGCAGTGAACAGCGAACTCGATCCACACCTGGGTCTCGGCAGCTTCGCCTTCTAAATCCGTCAGTTTGCTGATGAAAGCAGCCTGATACCGTCTTTTGCGCCAAGCCTCAGCAAGATTGGCGCACACGGAGCGGGATGACCGCCGAATTTGATCGGTCAACGAGTACTTCTCTTCCGGCGGAAACGCTCTCGACAGTTCGAATATCCGCATCGAAGCCTGAAAGGCCTTCTGATAAACCTCCAAATCTCGATGCGACAAGATCTTGGTAGCCATCACACTCCCCTCTTCAATGCTTCCGGACGACCATCCGGCCGTCTAGCTTGCCAAATCCATTGACGAATCTTCACCGAACGTCTACACTCTGTCACTCTGTCACCCTGTCACCCTGTCACCTTGTCTCTGTGGTATCACGCCACAACAACATTCACCAGCTTCCCCGCGGCAAAGATCACCTTGCGCACGGGCTTGCCGGCGATGTGGCGCTGCACGTTGGGGTCGGCCAGGGCCAGCTCGCGCGCGGCGGCCTCGTCGACGCCGGCCGGGACCTCGATCTTGCCGCGCACCTTGCCATTGACCTGGACGATCAGTGTGACGACGTCCTCTTGGGCAGCGTCGGCGTCCCAGACCGGCCAGCGCTGCACGTGGACGCTGGCGCCGGGGTGGCGGCGCTGCCACAGTTCCTCGCTGATGTGCGGCGCGATGGGGGCCAGCAGCAGCAGCAGGCTGTCGATGGCCTCGTCCCAGGCCGCTGTGCCGAAGATATCGGTGCTGCGCGCGGCCTTCAGCGTGTTGCGCAGCGCCATCAGCTTGGCAACGATGGTGTTGAACTTGAATGCCTCGATGTCGCTGGTCACGTCGCGAATGGTCTGGTGGACGGCCCGGCGCAGGTCGCGGATGTCTTTGTCGGACGGCGACAAACCGGCGCTCTGCGTGACATCATCCACCGCCAGGCTCCACACGTCGTTCATGAAGCGCGCCACGCCCTCGATGCCCTTGCTATTCCACGGCCCGCCCAGCTCCCACGGACCGATGAACATCAGGTAGGCGCGGATGGTGTCGGCGCCGTGGCGGGCCACCAGATCGTCGGGCGCCACCACGTTGCCGCGGCTCTTGGACATCTTCTCGTTGTCCTCACCCAGGATCATGCCCTGGTTGAACAGGCGCAGCATCGGCTCGTCGAAACCTACCAGCTCCATGTCCCGCATGGCCTTGGTGAAGAAGCGGGTGTAGATCAGGTGCATGGTGGCGTGCTCGATGCCGCCGGTGTACTGGTCCACAGGCAGCCAGTACGCGCCCGCTTCCTCGTCCCACGGCGTGTCGTTGGGGCTCAGGGGCTGGCCGGCCTTGTAATAAGGCGACACGTAAGCGTAGTGGTACCACGACGAGCACATGAAGGTATCCATGGTGTCGGTCTCGCGCTCGGCCTCGCCGCCGCATTTGGGGCATTTGACGTTGCGGAAGCCGGCGTGGAATTTCAGCGGGCTTTCGCCGGTGGGCAGGAACTGCGCGTCCTCCGGCAGCACCACCGGCAGGTCGCCGTAGGGCACCGGCACCGTGCCGCAGGTGGGGCAATCGATCATGGGGATCGGCGCGCCCCAGTAGCGCTGGCGGCTGATCAGCCAGTCGCGCAGGCGGTAGTTGACGGCCGCCTGGCCCTTGCCCTGCCCGGCCAGCCAGGCGGTCACCTCGGCCTTGGCCCGCTCGCCCGGCGTGCCGGAGAAGTCGCCGGAGTGGATCATCGTCCCGTACTCGTGGTGGAACAGCACGTCGCGGTACCAGGCTACATCATTCCACATTTCCATCGTCGTGCGGAACTGGCGCATATAATTATAGCCGGCGTGGCAGCGGGCCATGATGGCCTGGTCGGCCGCGGCTGAGTCCAGCGCCATGACCGCGTCGTCGAAGACCACCTGCCAGCGCCGCCCCACGATGTCGGCCCAATGGCCGGGGCGCAGGTGCCCGTGCAGGATGGCGGTGTAGGCATCGATCTCCGCGTCGCTCTCCAGCGGCACACCCAGAAAGCGGCCGCGGCCCTCGATGGTCAGATACTTGTAGGCGATGCGGGCGGCTTGCAGCGCCCTCTCGAAGCCGTCGTCCACCGAGCCGTCCCAGACCACGCTCTTGGCGCGGCCGTCGGGCCGGTCGATCACCGGCGTGATGGCCAGGCCGAACTTCAGCGCGAAGTCGAAATCGCGCTCGTCGTGGGCTGGCACGGCCATGATCGCGCCCGTGCCGTAGGTCATCAGCACGTAGTCGGCGATCCAGATGGGGATGCGTGCGCCGTTGACCGGATTGATCGCGTAGCCGCCGGTGAAGACGCCGGTCTTCTCCTTGTCGGCCGCCCCGCGCGCGATCTCGTCCAGCCGGCTGGCCTGCTGCACATAGGCGTCCACCTCGGCCCGCTGCTCAGGCGTCGTGATGCGGCTGACCAGCGGATGCTCCGGCGCCAGCACCATGAAGGTTGCGCCCCACAGGGTATCCGGCCTGGTGGTGAAGACCACCAGATCGCCCTCGCCCGGCTGCGCATCGGGCAGGCAGTCCGGCGCGACGGTGAAGGTGACCTCGGCGCCCTCCGAGCGGCCGATCCAGTTGGTCTGCATGGTCTTGACCCGCTCCGGCCAGTCCACGGTCTCCAGCCCGTCCAGCAGCTCCTGGGCGTAGCGGGTGGTACGAAACTTCCACTGGTTCAGCTCTCGCTTGATCACCGGCGTTTCGCAACGCTCGCAGTGGCGGTCGTCGCCATGCACCTGCTCGCGCGCCAGGGTGGTGTTGCAGTTGGGGCACCAGTCCACCGGCGCGAACTCCTTATAGGCCAGGCCCATGTCGTACAGCTTCAGGAAGAACCACTGCGTCCACTTGTAGTACTCGGGGTCGCAGCTCACCGCCTCGTGGTCCCAGGCCCACATGGCGCCCATGGAGCGCAGTTGGCCGCGCATCCTGTCGATGTTGGCCAGCGTCCACTTGTAAGGATGCACGCCCTTCTTGATGGCTGCGTTCTCGGCCGGCAGGCCAAAGGCGTCGAAGCCGATGGGGAAGAAGACGTTGTAGCCCAACATGCGGCGATAGCGCGCGGCCGCGTCGCTGGGCGTCATCGCATACCAGTGGCCGATGTGCAGGTCGCCCGACGGATACGGCAGCATGGTCAGGAAGTAGAACTTCTCTTTGTCCGGGTCTTGGACGGTCGCGTACAGCCCGTCGGCCGCCCACTGCGCCTGCCATTTGGGCTCGATCTCTTGCGGGATGTATTTGTCTGGCATGATTGCTTCTCCTGGTTGCTCCCACGTGCCGGGCACTTAGGCAGTGCCCGGCACGTAAGCGCAACAACACAGAATAAAAAACGCCCTCGTCCGGTCAGGGACGAAGGCGTATGCTCCGCGGTGCCACCCTGTTTGAGGAGACAGTCACATTTCACGCTTCACGTTTCAGAATGATAAGTGAAACGTGAAGCGTGATTTGAGGACAATCTCGCTCCACTCAGGGACCGATAACGAGGTCAGCCGGCGCGCGCTAGACCCAAGGGCGTTCACGGGCGCGACTCCCAGGCGAGTTCGGCCCTGGCAGGTTTCCTGCCGCGTGCGCTGGGACGCTTACGGGCTTGCACCATCCGCCCGCTCTCTGCAGCGCTGGCCTACTGCTCCTGTTCGCAGTCGTTGCTTGTTGAATTAGAAGCAGGAGTATAGGCCAGATGGGCAGGGTTGTCAAGCCCGGAAACGCAGAGATGGCAACTTTCGCAAAAGTTGCCATCTCTCGATCCAGGTGGAGCTGAAGGGACTTGAACCCTTGACCCCCACAATGCCATTGTGGTGCTCTCCCAACTGAGCTACAGCCCCGGATTTGGTTTGTAAATGCGCTGCCTGTGCAGTCAGGTGGAGCTGAAGGGATTCGAACCCTTGGCCTCTACAGTGCGATTGTAGCGCTCTCCCAACTGAGCTACAGCCCCGCACACAGGAGCAATTATACCGGGGAGGCAGGCGCTTGTCAAATCGCCAACGCTTAGTCGTTGCGCCCGCCACAGCCGGATTGACACCGCGCGCCGCCTGTGCTAAGCTGCTGTGACGGCGCAAACTGGCCAGCTTCGCCGTTTAACCATCTAAAGCCAGTACACTACGCCCGCACCTCAGGAGAACTCACTCATGACCACCAACAACTACCATGCGGCCGTGGCCGCCTATGCCGACGAACTGCGCAACCTCTTCGCCCCTGAACCGGCGGAAACTCGTTCCGCCGAGCCGCACGCGGCCTCCACTGAAACGCTGGCCGAGCGGGCCGAGCGCCTCGCCGGCCTGTCAGCCAACTTGCTCGACCAGACCACATCGTTCCTGGACGACGACGACCTCGCCGTGCGCCTCGGCGCAGAACAGAGCCTGCTGGCCCAGGCGGTCGCCTCCCTGCGCGTGGCCGAGGGGCTGATGGCTGCCGAGGCCGTCGAGGAAGCTGCCGGGACCCGCTCAGCCAGGCCGCAGGCCGAGCCGGCCGGCTTCGATGACCTGCTGGCGGTGCTGGAAGCGCCGCTGGCCGGCGTAGGCGGCGACGTGGCAGCCGAGCCAGCCCTGACCCGCGGCCGCGCGCCGCAAGCCAGCCAGGATGAGCTGATCGCCGCCGCCAATGACGCCATCGACCAGGTGCTCAGCGGTGTGAGCTCCTTCAGCCAGGATGCCGTGGCCGGCTTGCTGGGTCTGGACACCGCCCTGCTCAAGCAGGCCGCCCAACTGATCAGCGGCGAGCTGGCTGAGTTGATCGAGAAGCTGGGCCAACAGGCCTCGTTGCTGGTCTCGAAAGCGGTCAGGTTCCTGCTGCAAGCTTATGACAGCCTGCTGGCCGCGTTGGGCCAGGACGCCGCCAGCGAGCTGCGCCAGCAGGCCGCGGCCTGGATCGAGCAGATGCAACAGGGCGACGGCATCGCGCGACTGCTGGGTGCCGCGCTGCAAGCCGATACGGTGCGCAGCCGGGTGGCCGACCTCGCCGCCGCCAGCCAGGCCCCGGCCGAAGCCTTTGGCGCGACCCAGGCCGGCGTTGAAGCGCTGCCGGGCAGCTTCCAGGCCCGCACCAGGCTGGGCAGCCAGCTTCTGGCCGGCATTGCCGTGCTCAAGCGCATCCCAGCCGCCCGCCTGCCGATGGTCGAGTTGGCCACGGCTGCGGTCTACATCGGCCTGCTAGGCTTCGTGGTCTACACCGGCAGCGATTATGTCGACGCCCCTCGCTTGGAACGCATCGGCCGCGTGCCTGGCGTGCTACAGGTGGTGGAGGCGGGGTTGGCGTAGACTGATGATCAGGGGGCCGTCGCAGCCCTAAAGGCCAGCACTGGCAAAAACCTTTCCCCGGGTTGCGACGGCGCCTCGCTCATGCGCCGGTAGAAACCTTCTGCATTTGGCCGCTTTAGCACTGGCAGTCAGACGTGGCGCATCGCTGGGCTGGGCGGCGCGCAGGCTCAAGCGGCGCTCTGCAGCTTCTCCCAAATTTCCTTCCCAGCCGCCACCGTCTCCGGCGCGATGTCGTAGACGGCCTGCCCGGTCAGGTCAGCCTCGATGACCTGTGGATCATAGGGCAGGAAGCCCAGGATCGGCAGCTCGCCGGCGATCTGGCGGATGAAGGCTTCGTCGGCCTTATTACGCACGCGGTTGCCCACCAGGTAGAGCCGTTTCAGGCCGATGTCGGCAGCCAGGCGGCGGATATCCTCCATCACGCCCACGCTGCGCCGGCCCGGCTCCACCACGATGATCATGGCGTCCACGGCCTGCGCGGTGGCCCGGCCCAGGTGCTCCACGCCGGCCTCCATGTCCAGGATCAGCACCTCGCCGCGGCGCATAAAGAGGTGGGTGGTCAGCGCCTTGAGCAGGGCGTTCTCCGGGCAGAGGCAGCCGGTGCCGCCGATTTTGATGGTGCCCATGCGCAGCAGGCGGATGTCGCGGTAGGTTGCGCTGAAGCGCTCCGGGATGTCGTCGACCTTAGGGTTCAGCTTGAAATAGCCGCCGATCGAGCCCGGCTGCGCGCCGGTGCGCTCGAAGATCAGCTCGTCCATCTCGCTGACCGGGGTGATGGCCGCGGTCAGCTCGGCCGGAAAGCCCAGCGCGTTGGCCAGCCCGGAGGCCGGATCCGCATCCACGGCCAGCACGGTATAGCCGGCCTCGCGATACAGGTATGCCAGCAAGGAGGAGAGCGTCGTCTTGCCCACGCCGCCCTTGCCGGTGATGGCGATTTTGTTCATTGATGGCAGATTGGGGAATGGTAGATAGGTACACCATGACCGCGTTGGAACTAATCGATGAACCGTCGGCCGGTAGCCATCTTCTAGTCGTGAGACAGCAGCCTGGTAAAGCCGGCTTGCGAGAAATGATGGTCTGATGTGAAGGCAAGCATCAGGTGCCTGTCGGTCATGACGGCAAAGCTGATGCAGTCGGTCAGACCCCAGGACTTGTCTCTTCGCTGGCGACATAGTTCCCAACCTGCAACGAACATATCCTCGCTCACGGGGAGGATGGTCAGTACTGGCAGGCGCCGCAGGCCATTAAGGAACTGAATCGTTCGCTCTCGAATTGATGATGCGCAAAGTGCGTCAGCCACTTCCAGGAGGATGAACTCGGTGGTTGTGAGCTGAGCACGCTGACCGCGCAGTTGCTCCATGGTCCGGCGCGCCGGTTCATGCAGGTCGTCACTGGCGTTGATCAACGCCAGCCACGCCACCGTATCCACGAAGACCTCACTCATGTTTAGCTCTCCGCAGATGAGTGATGAAGATAGGAGTCATGGCGATGCGCAAGATCGGTAATGCCGGTTTCTACGGCGCATGAATCGACCAGTTGGCTGAGCGCCAGCCAGGCATCCTCGGTCTCGTCTCGAGAAACCACCTCCGTTGCCACCGGCTCTTCGAGAAAAGTGATGATGACTGGTTGCCCTTTCCGGCCCCGGATTTTGTGGATCGGTCGCGCCCGACCTTGTTCAAACACACCCTTTACGGCTAGCATTGGCGTCTCTCCAAATCAGATTCACATGATCACTGTCCAGATTGTAGCACGCGCAAAACAAACAGACAAACGACTGGTAGATTGGTAGATGGGTCAACAGGCCAGACAGGTGCAGACTCCGACCCGCCGCTGCGGCGTACCAGTGTACCGATTTACCAATCTACCCTGCCAAACTCTTCACCACCGGCCGCGGCAACCCAGACTCGTCAATCAGCCGCGGCACGATCTCTTCCCAATGTACGGCCATGACGTGCATGCCGTTGATGCCGGGGGTGGCTTTGAGCTTCTCGATGATCTCCAGGGCGATGGCTACGCCGGTCTCCTGCTGGGCCACTTTGTCGGCGCCGGCGTCATCCATACGCTGGACGATCTGCGGCGGGATGTAGACGCCGGCCACCTCTTCGGCCATGAAGTGCGCGGCCTTGGCGCTTTTGAGCGGGATGATGCCGGCCAGGATGTAGACTTTGTCCAGCAGGTTGCGCTGGTCCAACGCCTCCAGCCACTCCAGGAAGCGGCTGTGGTCGAAGACCGGCTGGGTCTGCACAAACTGCGCGCCGGCGTTGACCTTCTTCTGCATGCGGATGGCCTCGTACTTGGGCGGCGCGCCAAAGGGAGAGGCGGCCGTGCCCAGGAACCACTGCGGCCGGGTCTTCATCTTGCGACCGTCCAGGTAGATGCCCTCATCGCGCATGCGGCGCAGCATCCACAGCATCTGCACCGCGTCCAGGTCGAACTGGTCAGGCTTGGCCATGGGGCCGGGGCCGGCGCTGTGGTGGTCGCCGCTGAGGCAGAGGATGTTGTGGATGCCCAGCCCGGCTGCGCCGATGGCGTCGGCCGCCACGGCCACACGGGTGCGGTCGCGCGCCTGCAACTGCATCACCGGCTCCAGGCCGTCCTGCAAGGAGCGCACGCTGGCCGCCAGGCTGCTCATGCGCGGCGTGGCCGAGGCGGCGTCGGTAAAGTTGGCCGCAACGACGTAATCCTGCAAGCAGCATACCTTTTTATCCTCGATGGCGAAGGAGGCGTCCAGCGGCGGCGCGATCTCGGCTGTAACGGTGAAGGTTCCCGTGCGCAGGTTGGCCTCCAACAGCGAGAGCGGCTCGCTGTAGGCCGGCGGATGATACTCGCTGTCTCCCTTCCACCAGTCCGGCTGGCGCGCGGCGTAGAAGATATCGTCCCATTTCTCGCTGAATTTCTCCTTATCACGGAAGAAGTCCAGCGGGTTAAGCCGGTCTTCCTGCGTCCGCCATTTGTCGACCACATCCAGCCAGGTCTCGCGGCCAACGCGCGCGCCATCCAGCGGCGCATTGATCTCCAGCAGCTTGTCCTCGCGGCCCAGCCTCTCGGCGCGCTGGTAGATCACGTACCAGGTGCAGGGCCGCGACGGATCGACCTCGCAGCGCTCCGGCGTCGCGCCGCCGCACAGGCCGTTGCGCAGACCCTTGGGGCAGGTCATGGGGCAAACGAAGGCCGTCTCCTGCAGGATGCAGTTGCCGCACATGCGGCAGCCGAACATGACGCCCTTGATAGCCAGCTCCATCGAGGTAAACAGCCGAATCGGCGCCGACTCCTCGCGTTTGTACGGCTTGAACGGCGCCTGATAGCGGCGGGGGGAGAAGAGGGACATGGTTGCCTCCGGTTAAGGTGGGCTCGTGGTGGTGGGAAGCGGGTGGGGGATGGGAGGCTCGTAAAACGTAATGCGTAACTCGTAACCGGATTGGTGCGAAGACTCTCCGGATTCCGGGTTACGTGTTACTCTTTACGCATTACGGCAAGACGACACATCCCATTCGCCCTACACATCCAGATACGAGTCCGTATAGATCACATCGTTGTACAGCACCTGCGCCGTCTTGAAGATCGCGACCTGTTCGGGGTCGGACCAGTCCACGTCATCGGCCTCCAGTTTGTCCATGGCCTCGGTCTTGTCGTGCAGGGTCAGGAGCAGGCGGCCTTTGCCGGTGCTGCCGTCGCGGTTCTCGACGATGTGGACGAACTCCCAGAGCTGCTCGTCCAGCGGGTTGGCGATGACGTAGTCTACGCCGGCGGCCATCAGCATCACCAGATAGGTGTTGTTGATCAGCGGGCGCATATGGTGCGGCACCTGGTTGCTGACGTTGCTCAGGCCGACGTTGACCATGGGCGGCGGGTCGCCGGCGAACTTCAGCATACGCACGGCCTCGATCAATTCGGGGCAGTACTGCTGGCAGCCGCTGACCGTCAGCACCAGCGGGTCGATCAGCAGGTCGGTGAGGGGCATGTCCAGCTCCATCGCGCGCGGGATCAGATGCTCCAGGGCGATGTTGACCCGCTCGTCCGCGCCGACGGGGATGCCGCCGCTGCCCATGGTCAGGGCGATCAGTTTGGCGCCGAACTTCTTGGCCACCGGTGGGACATTGGCCAGCCGCTCCTCCTCGGCCGAGGTGGAGTTGATGATGCAAGGCACGCGGGCCACCTCCAGCGCGGCCTCGATGGCGTTGAGGTTGGTGGTGTCCAGGCTCAGCGGCACGTCCACCACCGACTGGACTGTTTCCACCAGCCAGGGAAGGATTTCGTGGCCCAGCTTCTTCTGCGGGCCGACGTTCAGGTCCAGGATCACCGCGCCGTGCTGCACCTGCTGTAGGGCCGACTCCTGGAAGTAGGCCGCGTCGCGGCTGGCAATGGCTTCTTTGACTTTGGGCGAGATGATGTGGATGTTCTCGCCGATGATTTGGATGGGCATGGGGGGTTCCTTCCTGTTTACGCTAGTAGTGATACCTGGCCTGTAAGAAGACGATGCGATCGTCCATCACCAGGTACACGATGCGGTGTTCTTCGGTCAGCCGCCTGGACCAGGCGCCAGCGGCAAAGTGTCTGAGCGGTTCCGGCTTGCCGATGCCGCTGAACGGGTCACGCAGGACAGCCTCGACCAGATCCAGCGCTCGCAGTGCAATTCTGCGGTCGGTGTCTACCCAATAGCGCAAGTCCTCGCGGAACTCAGGCTCGAAGACCGACTCGCGCGTCGCTCGACTAACGGTTGGCTGTTTCGAGCGTTTCGTCAAGGCCAACCTCGCGACGCAATTCCGACACAGTTTGTGGTGGCGTGACGCGCTGCTGGGCACGAGCCAAAGCTGTCTGCAAGCGCTCGGCGTTCTTGGGCGACCGTAGCAAGTGGGCAGTCTCCATCAGGCTGCTCAGCTCGGCGGCTGCAATCAGCGCAACATCTTCCTCGCCGCGGCGCTGCACGATCACGATCTCGCGGTCGGCGGTCACTTTGTCGAAAAGCATGGCCAGATTGGCGCGGGCTTGTGTGTAAGTGGTTTGAATTGTCACGCTATCTCCCATAACGAATATGTACAGAGCTACTGTACAACTATTAGTTTGGGTTGTCAAGTGCATTTTGCAACTTTGACGTTCAACCTTTGCCTGTTAACTCGCCATCATCTTGACTTCTGCTTCGCCCATAGGGCTCATCGGCATCTTCCCTGAACACATGCAACAAGGTCTTGACAGTGCCGTAGTCTTCTATAGGAATTGGAACGCGCTTTGGCGGAAACGAGACTTTAGGCGATGGATTCAAATTCTCCTGCCGTTTTAACGCAGCAAAGATCGCTGGTAATTCATAGTTGAAGCGAGCTGCATGTTCCTGTCGCGCCTTTCGCACCTCCGCTACGATTGGATCATCCTTCATGGTCTAGTCCTCCATCAATTCCAGCGGCGCACAAATGATCGGCGGCTCGTAGCCGTTCAACCTACAGGCACGCTCTATCTGAAAGCGCATCGTTGCGTTGGCAAGGTGCTTGAAGTTCCAAGGAGCAGATAGTCCATGCCGTTGACCGTGGCCACAGCCAGATGAAGCGCATCTTCTGCGGCCTTCGATGGCAGGGGTCCTTTCGCCACCAACGCCGTGGCCAGATTGAGCGCATCCTCGCGCAGCTCAAGCAGCGGGATTCCCTGCAACACTTGTTGGCGTTGTTGAGCCAAGATCGGATCTCCAGCGCTGACTTCCTGCGTTACCAACTGCGATATGAACAAATCGAAATACTGGCGTCGAGTCCGCCACCACTCTTGGGTGGTTTGCAGATTTGCCGCAATGATCAGATCTCGGCTGGGACGTGAGACGAGATAGCTGATAACGGACGTTTCGAGATAAACTTTGGGATTCATCGCCAATCGACCTAATCCAAGCTATTCTGGCCGATAGACAGCCTCGCCAAAGCTGCCCACGAACTGCGGAAGGTCGGCATGGCCCAGCATCTGGCGGATGGCGTGGGCTTCGCCGGTGTGGAACCAGTAGTGATAGATGTTGCGCTGCAACAGGGAGCCAACGGTCTCCTCCATCGGCTCGCCGCGCCAGAGAAAACGGGTTTGCAGTACCTCCGTCGTCAGTGTGTCCAGGTAGACATCGGCCGCGGCCGTGACCTCGCGCCACATCGCCCACATATCGGCCAGCGGCGGCGTACTGGCCGGCTGGCCGAAGCCGACCAGTTGGCGCAGGTCGGGCGCCAGCGCCTTGCCTTGGGCCAGGTAGACCCAGTAGCCGTTCTCCTGGTTGGCCAGGTGCCCGACGATCCACGAGATGCAGTTCATCGGTAGCAGGCGCTGGATGCCATCCTCTTCGGATACGCCGTCGAGGCAGCGCACGAACTCACTGCGGGCGAAGCGGAGTTGGGAAACGAGCGGGTGGCTCATCATCGAATAGCACCTTCATAGGACGGTCCTTCTTCACGGAGCACCTGCATCAAAGTGGCAGCTGCCTCGTACGAGTCATACGGCGACCAGATTGGGTAGGTTGCCCCGTGAGTGAAGGGAATCCCTTCCTCCTGTGAGAGCTCCGCAATCAGAAACTGTACAGTGCGCCACTTGTCCGTTCGATCTAACTCATGGAGTTTCGGCAGGATTTCGGCTAGACTCATCGCTGTGTTGCTCCTGTTCTGGAATTCCGTTGGTTCAGTTTCCACGTTGATAGTACCACAGGACGCGAGTCACCACAACTACCCAAACAGAATTCGATCCGCCAACACCGCCACAGCTCGCCGCGCCGCGCTGTCAGCCGGCAGATGAGCCAGCGGCAGGCCCTCGGCGTCGTACTGGTTGAC
Organism: uncultured Anaerolinea sp.; assembly: GCA_964626845.1. Taxonomy (GTDB): domain Bacteria; phylum Chloroflexota; class Anaerolineae; order JAAEKA01; family JAAEKA01; genus JAAEKA01. Next base: position 24,651 of record CAZVGR010000040.1, on the reverse strand, counting down.
CAGCGGATCGGCCGGGATGACGCCCACCAGCGGCGCGTCGTAGCTATCCAGCATAGCCTGGACGGCTGGTGGGATGCCGCTGCCGCCATTCTGAGGCGCCGGCACGCGGTTGAGCACGATGCCCTTGCGCTTGACGTCGATGCCCAGGTCGTCGGCCATGCGGATCATGTGGCCCAGGGCGGTCACGCCGCGCACGGTCGGGTCGCTGACCAATAGCAGCCAGTCCACGTCCCGCGTCGTGCGCCGGCTGAGGTGCTCCATGCCGGCTTCGTTGTCCATGACGACGTAAGCATAGCTCTCGCTCATCACGTCGACAATCTGGCGCAGCGAGTGGTTGACCGGGCAGTAGCAGCCCGGACCCTCCGGCCGGCCCATGGCGATCAGGTCGAAGTCGTCGGCCTCCTCCACGGCCTGGCGCACCTGCACGTCCAGCATCTCGCGCTGCGACACGCCCAGCGCCATCTGCGTGCGCTGCACGTCGGCCAGCAAGTCCTCGCGCAGGTCGCCCACCGTGCGGGTCAGCGGCACGCCCAGCGCCAGGTTCAGGTTGCTGCTAGGGTCCGCATCGATGGCCAGGATCGGCTCCTCGCCCCGTTTGACGAGAATATCCACCAGCAAGGCCGCCACGGTCGTCTTGCCCGTGCCGCCTTTGCCAGCGAATGCGATGGTTGTGGTCAAGTGAAATCTCCTGTTGATGTTCTGTGACTGTCTCACCATAACGGCACTAACTCAACCGTCTTGGGAGGAGTCGGCTAGAGGGAGTCGCTGAACGGCTCACTATCAGGTAGGAAAGGACATGCTTTCTGCCAACCGTTGTTCAAGGATAGTCTCTCAGTACAGAGGGCAAATAGATACGCGAATACTGGAACTTGATGCTATCAAAGCACACCTGCTTGCTGCCTGTCGTTTCACCAGTAGCATTGGCTAAGTCTACATACCCTAGAACCCCGTTCCAAAAGTGGTAGGCGCCTAAGTTCACCCATGCATCTGAATAGTTGAACTGGTTCACGTAAACGGTGTCAATCCCTTCCTTGTGGTGAATTGTGTACTTGGCACTCGTTGTAGTTGCGTTGACGGCAGGCACGAAAGCCAGGACAGCATAAGGGCCAGTGTAAGGCAGATCAGGTCGCCAGTTAGCATAGGCGGACTGGTAGACGCTCTGATTAGTCACCCACCGTTGCGTCCACCCATTACCTTGGCAACTCCAATTCCAGCCCGATCCCCACTTATTGAACCAGTCACTTTCATCCTCTAGAACAATCGCTGAGCAGTGGCCATCGCTCCAGAGGCAGACAGCCGGCCCACCAGGAAGTGGATCAGACCAGTTGCCTCGCCAGCCAAAGGGATCAGTGACAGTGTCGAGATGAAGTACCTCGAAGTGAAGGTGATAGGGCTGATTCTGTCCTGTATTGCCGCTGACTCCGATCTGCTGGCCTGTGGTAACTTCCTCATTGAGGTTTACAGAGAAACCAGCCAAGTGGGAATACCACGTTTCGTAACCCTTGCCGTGATCAATCCGAATGGAATTGCCGTAGGACGCAGAACGCCATCCACGAAAAGTGATCCGTCCCGTCGCTGCAGCCAGAACTGGAGTATTACTCGGAAGGGCGTAGTCCGTGGCGTTATGTCCGTCATAGCAATAAGGACCCTGATTGGTCCAGGCTTCACCACAGGCTGGGCAATTGAGGCGTTCTTCGCCGTTATACACCACAACCTTTCCATCATAGGTGTAGTTCGGTGATCTATGATCTACATAAGCTGTCAACCGGTATGTACCGGCAAACGGCTGACGCAGACGAATACTCTCTTGTGCCTCTACCTTGGAGCCAAACAACCCGCTGCAAACAAGAACAATCGCCAGGATAGCGCTGGACAGAGACATCAGCCGGAAAACGCGTCTCATCGTTCGTCTCCCGGAGAGAACTCCGGCAGCCATGCGATTGCTGGAATGGCTGCCCCAGTGTTCATGGTTGGGTTAGCACGTTCATCCAAACGGCGAAGGCCACGACCGTCGGCCGTTACAAGCCAAGGTTCGAATTGATCAGACACGCCAGCTAGAGCAGCAACGACTACCAGCATGGACCCATCAGGAGAGAAGATCGGCCCAAGCACCTGGGTATTCTGGAAGTGGGTCAATTGGCGAATCTCCTCGGTCGCCACATTCACCACATACACATTGAAAGAAGGTTCACTTGCTTCCCTTTCCGATGACGGCTCTTCATCCAAAACATAGGCGATGCTTAAGCCATCTGGTGACCAGACGGGGGTGAAAGGCCCGTAGTACCCCGTAGTTACTGGGCTAAGGCGGCGTCTGGCATCCCCTCGAGGATCCATCACCCACAGATCCCCAGTGGCAAACTCACGACCATCCGTTGTCTCATACCACTGCGTAAATGCAATATACCTTCCATCTGGAGACCACGAAACATCTTCTATTCGGTGTATAGCGTCTTGCAGTAGGAGTTGTTTCTCCCCTTGCTGTCCTATGAAGATACGCCAAACATCACTGCCACACTGAAAACAATCGGACTTGGCATACACTATTGCTTGTCCGTCGGGCGAAAACGATGCGCTCGTGATTTGTCTCGCATCGCTCGCTTGGCTCAATTCAACCGGCTCGTATCTACCAGAAGCAGAATCCAGAAGCCAAGCCTTACCTCCCAAATCAGAGTTGTCAATCCCGCCAAGAACCAGGAGTTGATCTCCTGCAGGGGACCAATCCAGGAATTCGACCCGTTGATCAATTGTTACATCTTCGCCGAATGGCGATGTCAGAGTACCATCACTTACGTCTAGAATCGATATGAAAGTACCGCCCTCTCCATACACCCAGGAAACAGCCACCAATCTCCCATCAGGCGAAGGGTGGAGGCCCGAAACGTAGACCCTGCCACCCCATAGCATGGGAGTATTTGCGCGGCAGGGTGACGCAATCATATGGGCTGTCTGATCTAGTTGGACGCGATAGATTTCGGGTCCCCTTTCTCCCGTTGTGACATAGAGGAGAGTCTCTGCGCCAGGGATTAGCGTGGGCAAAGGGTCGGGAGTGGGTGTTGGCGGAGCAGGTGTAGGCTCTGGTGTAGGTGTTCTGGTAGGTGGCTCCGGTGGCCTTGTCGATGTTGGGCGTAGCGTGGCTTGTGGTGTCGAAGTCGCGCGCGGCGGATTGAACGATTCTGTTGGCGTTTCGATAGGCGATTGAAAAGCGTGAGACGCCGGCTTTGTCTCCTTGTGCGATCCTTCAAGAGTGAGGATTAAAGCAACAACTAGCCCTACTAACGTCAAGGTTCCCAAGAAGCCGTGCATGATGTTTGTCAGACGTTTCATCGTTCACCTCCGTACCTCAACTAATCCCCGCCCGGATAGATGGCGCGTCGGCCCTGAATCTTCAGCAAGCTCACATCTTGTGGCTGCATCACTTGAACAACCCTAACCAGATACACATTACAACTCATTATTCGTGACGCTCCATCACCGCCGCAACCGATGGGAACAAACCAATATCCGTGTGCGGCAAAAACAGCGCCGACGTAAACTGCTCGTAGAAGCGATTGTCGGCCGACAGCTCCAGGTAGGTCATCTTGCCGGCGATGTCGCGGATTTCGGCGCGCAGGTCGCGGCTGAGCAGCGCGTAGTAGGCGCCGCGCAGCGAGGTGTTGCCCAGGTAGCGGAAGCGCGCCCAACGGTCCGCGCCGTCCTCGTCGCCGTCTGTCGTCGCAAGATCGGGCAACAGGCCGATTTCCACGGCCTTTTCCACGTTGATGTGCTGGCCGAAGGAGCCGCCGATCAGCAGCTCGTCCACCATGGCCAGCTCCACGCCCACGGCCTCGGCCAGGCTGCTGAAGCCGGCGTAGATCGCAGCCTTGGTCCTGAGCAGGTTATCGATATCCACCTTGCTGATGGCGATGTCCTGCCCGGTCGCCGTCTCCTCGGCCCACGCCACGACATACTCGTCGCCGTGCTCGCCCTGGCGGACGCGGGGGCGGCTCGGTCGGAGACCGGCCTGAGCATCAGATGGAGCGAGATTCCCGCTCTTGTCCACCACACCCGCCACGAACATCTCGGCCAGCAGCGAGATCAGCCCAGAGCCGCAGATGCCCTTGGGCGGCAGATTGCCGATGGTGCGGTAGGCCGGCTCGTGGGTCTCGGCGTTGATCCACACCTCCTCGATGGCGCCGGCCGTAGCGCGCATGCCGTGCTGCACGCCCGCGCCCTCGAAGGCCGGCCCGGCCGAGCAGGCGCAGGTGATCAGCCAGTCGGCGTTGCCCAGCACCATCTCGCCGTTGGTGCCCACGTCGATGAACAGGCGCAGCGCCTCGGCCTCGTGCAGGCCGCTGCTCAGCACGCCGGCCGTAATGTCCGCGCCCACGTAGCTGGCCACGCCCGGCAGGCAGTCCACCGTGGCCCGCGGGTTGATCTCCAGGCCCAGGCTGGCCGCGCCGCCGGGCATGCTGGGCGTATGGTTGACGGCCGGTATGTACGGCGCCAGGCGGATTTGCTCGGCCGGGATGCCCAGGAAGAGGTGCAGCATCGTCGGGTTGCCGGCCACCACTGCTTTGTAGATCTGCTGCGGCTCGATGCCCGCGCGGCGGCAGACGTGTTGAATCAGTTTGTTGATGGTGCCGGTCACCAGGTGCTGCATCTCAGAAAGGTTGCCAACTTGCGGCAAGTTGGCAACCTTGGGCTTCTGCGAGGCATAGATGATTCGTGAGATCACGTCCTCGCCGCGGCTGATCTGGGCGTTGTAATCGGCCGAGCGGGCCACGACCTGGCCGGTCAGCAGGTCCACCAGGTAGAGGCTGACGGTGGTGGTGCCGATGTCGATGGCCGCGGCATAGAGCGCGTCGGTCTGGCGGCCCGGCAACAAGTCCACCACTCGCGGCGGGCCATCAGGCCGGTCCCAGGCGTCGGTCTCGACGATGGCGGTCACCTCCCAATCGGCCGCGCGCAGGATTGCGCCCAGCTCACGCAGCAGCGACAGATCGGCGGTCAGGCCCTGGATGCCGTAATCGCGGCTCAGCGCGGCCTGCACCCGCGACCAGTCGTCGGTCTGGTCGCCCAGGTCCGGCGGGTCCAGGGGGAGGAAGAGAGCCAGCAGCGGCTGGTTGGCCACGTTGTAGCCCGCCGGCGGCTGGATGGCGACGGCTGCCTTCTCGGTGACCAGGTGGCGCGCAATCTCCTCCTGCGGCGGCACCGTGACGGCCAGGTCGCCCAGCACCACCGACTGGCAGGCCAGCGCATAGCCGGCCGCGATGTCAGCCGCGGATAGGCGCATAGTCGAGCGCCGCCGCACGCGGCCGTCGCCGTCTGCGACAATCACCGCGCAGCGGCCGCAGCGGCCCTGCCCGCCGCAGGGGATGTTGATCTCGACCCCGCAGGCCTGCGCGGCCTCCAGAATCGTCCAGCCCTCAACGGCCTCGATCTCGCGGCCGGCTGGGGCAAACTGTACTTTCGGCATTGATACACGCCTCGTAGTCCATGCGCTTGGGCAAAGCACGCAGGAGCTACACGGTTTGGATACGGACGCAGCCCAGTCAAGACCAGCCACGAATTCCACGAATGAGGCGAATTCTGACCTTCTGCCTTCGTGAAATTCGCGCAATTCGTGGCCGGCAAGCTCAGTAGTACTCGACCTTGCGCACCAGCGGCAGCATCAGCACATTCACGTCGAAGACCTCGCCGTCCTCGGTCATGAAGTGGTCGGGGTACTTGAACATGCTGACGAAGCCCAGCGACTCGAACAGCTTGATGACCTTGACCTGGTTGGTGGTGATCTCGCCCAGGATCTGCTGCAAGCCCATCTTGCGCGCGATGTCGGTCAGGCTTTCCACCATCAGCCGCGCCACGCCGCGCTGGCGGAACTCCGGCGCCACGTAGATGCGCAGCCAGGCCAGATGACGGTACGGCCCGTCGCCCACGTGCAGGGTCGCGTCGCCAACCACGTGATCGTTGACGATGGCCAGCAGCGGGAAGACCCGGCGCAGATCGTAGTTGGCAAACCAGCCTTCGATCACCGTCGGATCGCTGACCTTCTGGCGCAGGTAGCGCAGGTTCTCGCGCGGCGCTTGGGCGAATAGTTCCACCACGCCCTGCCGGTCAGCCGGTTGCATGGGGCGCAGCAAAACCCGCGTGCCGTCGGGCAGGTTAGCCACGCGCCGGAAGTTGGCCAGTTGATCGACCATCGCGTGAGCTCTTTCGGCCGAAGGAGCAGCCATCACTCACCTCCGTACTATGCCGTTTTCAGAAACGCGGGCAAGTCCACGGCTTCGCGCGGGCCGACCTTGATGGTCCAACCAGGCAGCTCCTCCTCCAGCTCGCCCATCAGCACGGCCGTGTGGCCGGGGATGATGACGCTCTGGTGGTTGATCTTGCCGGCCGCGCCGGACTCCTTGACGGCCTTGGCGATGCGCTCGGCGTCGAACTTGCCGGCCGCCCAGGCGGTCAGCACGCTCATGCCCTCGGCATCGGCCACCAACAGCCAGCCGGGCAGGCCGCTGCTCTCAACCTCGTTGGCCACGCTGAAGTAGGTGATGCTGAAGTTGGTAGTGACCATCAGCGGGTCGCCGGGGCCGGGGTTGTTGATCGGATAGACGCCCGGCTCGACCTGGATCGGCTTCTGCGGGTCGGTGTAGACGTTCTCGCGCAGCACCAGCAGTGCATAGGCGCTGGCCGGCGTGAAGGCGCTCAGCACCACGATGCCGGCGTACTTGGCGATCTGCTGCCCCGCTAGCACCACCTCGTCCAGCGGGCCGGCCGCGCCCGCCCCGGGGAAGGTGATCACCGGATAGCCCAGCGGTCGGAAGTTCTCCTTCAGCGCCAGCCGGCGCACGGCCGTCAGCATAGCCAGCGACTCGTTGAAGCCGCGCACGCCGGCGTCCAGCACCAGGTCCTCGACGCCGAACTTGGCGATCTCCTGGGTGAGGTTGGCCAGGGCCTCGAGGTCGCCGTCGGCCACGCGCACAGCCAGCGGGGCCTTGGCCGTCTTCGCCGCCAGCGCTACCCGCCGCCAGTTCTCGGCGTCGGCCGCGTAGACCAGCGGCGTGCGTCCCGCCGCGGCAGCCAGGCCAGCCTTGAGCACAGCCGGGTCGTCGGCCACCAGGATCAGCAGCTTTTGGCTGGCGTCGCACACAGCCTTGACCATTGCGCCGTAGGCTTCGGCGTCGCCCGACGTGCAAGCCACGGCGAAGCCGTCGATGCTCAGCGGCATGCCGACGTAGTCCACATGGTAGGCGTCGACTGCGGTCACGGTCTGCATGACCGCGTCCAGCCCGTCGCCGTCGTTGACCTGCACGAACAGGCCCGGCTTGTGGTAGAAGGTCTTCTCGTGGCGGAAGAGCACCGTCTCGTTGCCCACCTCCAGCTTGTGGCCGTTGGCGCTGAGGGTGACGAGGCGGATGGGCGGCGCGGCTGCGTCGGACAGCCTGGCGGCCGCTTCGGCGCTGACGTACTGGCAGGCCGACAGCTCCGCCTGCTTGGCCGCCAGCTTCATGGCAAAGGCCAGGCAAGTGGGGTAGCCGCACTCCTTGCAGTTGGCCTTGGGATGCGGCGGCTTCTGGCCGCCGGGGAGCAGTTTGTAGATTTCGAGACCGGAAAGGGCCATGGGGAACTCCTGAAATTGTCAATTGGCAATGGTCAATTGACAATTGTCAACGGTGGGGTGAGTGCCAATCAATCGCCAACGAGCCTGCGGGCTTCCGCCCATTGACTATTGGCAATTGAACACTGGCCATTGACAATTGTCATTGCACCGCCTGAATATACTCCAGCTCAGGGAAATACTGCTTGCACGTCTGGCCGATGCCCAGGGCCAGCGTCTGTTGGGACATGGGGCAGCCGACGCAGGCGCCTTGCAGGCGGACTTGTAGCGTCTTGCCGTCGTAGCTGACGAACTCCACCCAGCCGCCGTGCGACACCTCGATCTGGTGGCTGATGGCCGCGATGAGCTCTTCGATGGTGAAGTCGGGCTGCGTGGTTGATTGACCGTTCATGGAAACGCTCCTGCGAACTTGGAGGAACTGAGGGAACTGGAGGAACTCGTGGGCGTCTCTACCGGATTCCTCGGAGTTCCGGTGCCGCATCTCCTTGCTTTGGATCGGCGATTGTGCTAGAATCAAGCATCCTGATCGAAGACAGTTTTGTCATAGGAGTATGCGATGACTCAGACAGTAGCGGATATGCAGACGGTGGTTAGCAAGCTAACCTTTCTGGAAGGTCAGCTTCATCAGTTGCGTGATCTGGTGTCTGCACAGCTAGGACCATCCAGTGCCAGTGAAGCTCCAACCAGCCATCGATACATCACTCGAGTTGACGGCATCCTGTCCGGTGAGCCAATCATTGCCGGCACTCGCACGCCGGTGCGTGCTGTGGTCGAACACTGGAAGTTCGGCGACTCGCCGGAAACGATTGTGCGCAAGTTGCCACATCTGCGCCTGGCCCAGGTCTTCGACGCCTTGAGCTACTACGACGACCATCGAGACGAGATCGAGCAGGCAATTGCACGGAATCGAGTGCCAGTAGATGACTGATCAGGCGGACCAGGATCTCCTGGTGCTGTACGTTCGGCTGTATTTCGACGAGGATGTTTCAGCCTCCATCGTCGACAACCTGCGCCAACGCGGTTTCGATGTCTCAAGCGCTCGGGACGCTGGTCGTCTTCGGCTCGACGATGCCTCGCAACTGGCCTTTGCTGCGGCGGATAGCCGGGCCATTGTCACCCACAATCGCTTGGACTTCGAACGCCTTCATGAGACCTATCTTTCCGAAGACCGGGAGCACCACGGGATCATCGTCGCCAAACGACGTCCCAGCGATACTGTCGTCGTCGTCAAGCTGTTGGCTCTCCTCAACGAAGTGACAGCCGACGACATGATTAACCAGCTTCGATACGTCTGAGTTCTTCTCAGTTCGCGTTCCTTCCAGGCGCCATCAGCCGATCGATCACGGCCTTGATCTCCGTCACGCTGGCGGGATGGCGCAGCGCGACGATGTCGGCGCCGGATTGCAGCAGGGTGGTGGCGGTGAGCGTTTCCCAGGTCACGGCCCGCTCAGCCCAGTCGCCCCAGCTTTCCGGGACGCCCTCGCCGACCTTGGCCTCCTTCAACTTCCAGCCTTCCTCGCCAGGGGTCACCAGCATCGGCTGCTGGGTCATGGAGTCGCCGGCCAGCGCGGCCAGGCGCAGCCGCTCCATGACGCTGTAGCCGTACTCGATGCCGTAACCCAGCGCGCCGGTGCTGGGGTCCATCAGGATGCGCTCCATGGGCAGGCCCACGTCGCGCGTCAAGATGATCAACTGCTTGGCCAGGTTGACGTCCATGGGGGTGCGGCTGTTGACCAGGTGGCCGTGGGCCATGGCCGCCGCGGAAATGGTGCGGTAGTTCTTGTCCTCGCAGACGCCCAGCACCAGCCGCTCGCCGGCCGCCTCCTCTGCCACCGCCACCAGCAGCTCGTTGTCCAGGTCGGCGATGCCGGGGCCGAAGACCATCAGCGGTAGGCCGGTGGCGTTCAGCACGGCTCGCACCGTCTTGCGCGCCTCGGCTGCCGTGGGCTTGGCGCCGCCGGGTCCCCGTTGCACTGGGCCGGTCAGGCGCAAGAGGATCAAATCCGCGCCGCTGGCCTCGGCCGCCCTGGCCCACGCTGCCGGGTCGTTGACCGCTTCGCCCCAGGCATCTTTCAACAGCGGCGACCAGTCTACCGGCCACTGGTCGGCAATCTCCACGGCCACCACGGGCGGGTGGGGCATGGCGCCCTCGTGGAAGAGGAAGGGCAGCGTCGACTCGCCGCCAACCGTCACGGTTTTACTGCGCGTGCCGCCGTCGGCCCTGGTGGCGCCGACGGTCACCTCGCGCACTTTGCCAGCATACTTGTTTTTGGGGAGAGTAACAGGCATGTGGGGTCTCGCTCCTTTGGGAGAATGAGCCGTAACACGTAATGCGTAATGCGTAACCGGAATAGCCGAACATAAGCTTGGGTTACGTATTACTCGTTACGCATCACGTCAATCCATACCGATGCTTGAACAGATCCACCGCCGTGGGCCGCTCGGCGCCGACGCCGACGCCGGGGGCGCGCTCCATGCCGGCGATGATGCGGCACACGTCTTGCAGGGTAATCACCGCCGCCGGGTACTTGATGCCGCCGGCGTGATGGGTGACGAAAAGCTGTTGCAGGCCGCGGTCGAGCATCAGGTGGGCCGCGGCCGCGGCCGGGATGTCGGGCAGGATCTCCGGCACGTGCTCGTGCATCACGTCGCCTGCGGTCAGCCGGGCGTGGTCCCGGTCGATGGCCCGCGCCAGGTGCTGCTCGCCCAGCCAGCCCACCGCGTTGCCGTCCTCGTCCAGCACCACCAGCGCGCTGACATTGCGCTCCACCAGCAGGCGGGCAGCATCACGGAGCGGCGTGTCCTCGCTGCAAGTAGGCACGCCAACGCGCATCAGGTCTCGGACGAGGGTGGTGGGCATGGGTGCTGCTCAATCTTCGTTCACTTGGTATTCCACGTGCGCTTCGGCGATAGTCATGACTGCTGGCTGTCGCTGGTCAACTTCTACTGCCAGGCGCAAGCCGACACTCCGCAAAAGAGCATTGAGGTCGACCAGTTGTGGATTGGTTGCTAAAGACAGCGTTCCCAGCAAGCTTTCTCGATTTGGCCGGGCTTGACTGGCAGCCTGGGACACGCCCCGCGCCTCGGCTACGTCGCGTAACGCCAACAAGAACACCTCTGGATCGCCATCCTCGATGGCGGCACTTAGATAGGCTGCGGCTTCATCTGGGTCAATCAATGCAGCTCTCAAGCTGTCTTCATATCTCACTGTGATCTCACTCACGGCTTCCTCCGTAGATACTCTTGCCACAAAGTCCGTGCCATCTCGATGTCACGCACCTGGGTACGTTTGTCGCCACCACACAGAAGGATGACAACCGTATTACCGCGACGCCCGAAGTAGATGCGGTAGCCAGGGCCGAAGTCGATTCGCAGTTCATGCACGCCACTGCCCACTCCTCTGCAATCGCCAAAGTTACCGAGGCGCACGCGGTTGACTCGAGCGCGGAGCCGAGCACGCGCTTCACTATCTCGCAGACCCAACAGCCAGTCCTCGAAGTGATTGCGGCCATCTTCAGCTATGTATTCTTGTACATCGACTGGGACGGTCATTTGTGTCAGTCACTCGTAGGTTGGTACTCAGCATCTATCCGATGCCAGAAATCCTCGTGGTTGAGACCGCCGGTTGCTCGGATGCGCGCCTCTGCTTCATCCAGAATCAGCCTGAGTTTCGCGGAGTTCGCCAACCTTATTCGCTCGATCTCATCCTCGCCAGGCGCCAGTTGTAGCCCAACGCGGGACGTGGCTCGATCCAGGTCGGCCTGAGTGGCTTGTGGGTATTCTTCGCTGCTTTCAGCAGTCGGAAAAGATGGACCGATACGGTTGTCAGGCATGGTCAGATTCTGCAACGTCACTGGTTTGGTACGAAACACCTTCTTCTCTCAGCATAGGTTGTTGCGCATGCGCCAACGTGATCTCCAAGGATGCGCCTACGGCCTCAGCGTAGTTCCTCAGCGTCGACAGGCGCACATCGTCGGCGTGGTTCTCCATGCGGGAGATGGCCGACTTCTTCGTTCCGAGGCGACGCGCAACCTCGTCCTGGGTCATGCCGGCCGCCTCGCGCGCCTGGCGCAACAACACGCCGATCTTGAAGTCCTCGTAGCCGGCATCGAAGCCCTCATCAAACGCAGGATCGACGTTTCTGCGCCTGGCTGTGTAGGCGCGAAGATCACTCACGGTTCTGCTCACGTGCCTCAGGCCTCATAGAGTACCTGGAGATCGTTCATGATTGTGTCACGCAGGTAAGGACTGATTGCAGCTTCCGTCAACAGATCGACTCGCCTGCCCAGCGTCTCGGACATTTGTCGCTCCAACGCAACGAGCGCCAGCAGGCTCTTGCGCTTTGAGAACTCGACAATCAGGTCGATGTCGCTCTGTTCAGTGGCTTCGCCGCGCGCCATCGAGCCGAAGACCCCGATTCTGGAGACGTCGTTCTGGCGACAGATTTCCACGAGTTTGTTGGTGTCGAATGGATAGCGTGCCATTATTCATCCATCCGGTATTCGACCCGCGGCTCGGCGATAGCCGGCGCGCTTGACGCAGAAGGAACAGTCGCCTGGCTCGCCGCGCGCGCATCTGCCCGCGCATAGGCTTGTCTCCAGAATTCGTCGCTTGACAGCGTCTTGCCAGCCTTGATGCTTTCCTCTGCCTGAGCCATGAGCGCCTGGAAGCGCGGGTTGCGCGCCAGGAGCAGTCGTTCCAGGTCGTCGTTATCCTGCGGAGCAAGCAGGACCGCCACCGGCTTGCCATTGCGCGTGATGACAATTGGCCCTTCTGTCTGGCACTGGTCTACGTATGCACTCAACTTGGCCTTGACGTCGGCCAAAGATGCGATTCTCATAGGAAGATCTCCACGCCGCCGATCCATAAACGGCTGCCAACTTTCACGCCAATGCCCTTCACGGTTACCAACCGCTCTTCAGGATCGATGCTGTAGTAGACTCGAAAGCGGTTGCTCGGTCCAAATCGCAGCTCCCAGGTTGCGCCTACGGGAGCCGGCTGTTCCAGCGGCTTGCGATTGCGCGTTTCCTTGTCGGGCGTATGGGTAAGCTGCTGATTGATCGTCCGCTCGATCAGGCCGTAGTACTTGCGCTCGATCACGTCGAGGTGATCCAGCGCCTCCGGTGTGAACTCGATGTCGTAGCGAAGACGAGTTGACATTGACTAGAATTATAGTCAGATCACACGAACCGTCAACCGGTGGCCGTTGTCTGAGCGCTTTTCACAATGCCTGGTTGGTTGCAGGATTTTGCTATGCCTGAGCCATCAGCGCCCGCAACCGCAATCATCCTTGCGGGCTGAAATACAGATCATCGTCGTCCTAGCCGACTTCCTCCGCCTCGACGGCATGGGGCAGGGCCAACTGGATGACCTCCTGATCGCCGTGATCCAGCGCGGCGGCCAGGTGGGTGGAGGGGGTGGGGAGATACCACAACGAATTCAGAACAGCGGATGATTCTGTTGGCTCATTCGCTGTTCTTCATTCGCTGTGATACCACACACCGCCTAGAAAATCGGATCCATAAACAGCGCCGGATGCTCGTGCTCCTCCATCCAGGCCATCAGGCCGTCGACGTCGGTGCAGATGGTCTCGTCGGCGATCTTGTCCAGCAGGTCGGGATCGCCCTCGCGCTCGGCCACGGCTTTCCACTCCTCGGCCATGGATTTCTTGAGCACGCTGCTCATCCACACCACGCGCTTGAAGCCGCCGTCGGCCGAGATGAACTTGGGGCTGGTGAGGTAGAACTTGCCCACGCCCATCACACCCGGCGTCTGCAGGCCGCCGCCGGCCATGCCGGCCAACGTGCTGAAGGTCATGCCGGCCGGCGTCATGCTGGTGTCCTCGCGGCTGACCACCATCACGCCGTTGGCCTCCGGGATCAGCATCACGATGCACTCGAAGCAGCCACAGTTCTTGACGTGGATACCGCTGGCCAGATAGCTGTTGATGTCCAGCAGGCTCAGGTTGTACACGTGAGCGTGCTGACCGTCGTTGTGGATGGTCTCGATCTTGGTGACCGTGTCCAGGAAGGCGTCGCCCTCGACAAACGGGGTCAGGATGGCGGCTGCCTCCGGCGCCTCGTCCATCACCAGGCGGGCCTGATCGGCCACTGGCCGTGAGCGGCCTGTCTCATAGTAGAAGCGAGTCGACGGGCTGAGCACGACCCGGCTCTCTGGCAACTGCGCGATCGCCCGGCCCGCTGCGTAGGGCAGTACTTCGCTCTGAGCCTTGTCGGGACCGCTCTTCGGCAGTGCCGCGATTTGATCCAGGACGGCTCGCTTGGCCGGATGCTGGCTGGGTACGACTTCAGCGAACTGGCGCAGGTTGCTGCCGTGCAGCTCAACCTTGCAGACTGAACGCTCGGCCCGCAGCTGGCCGACGATGCCCAGCCGCTTGAGCAGCAGTTGCAGGTGGCGGGCGGCCTGCAGGTCGGAATGGCTGAGGTACGCCTCGCCCACCGGCCACTTGTCGTCGTACTGGCGCAAGCGCACCGAGCCGTCGCCGTCGAACACGCCAGCCAGGAAGGCAGCAATGTGCATTTCGGGCAGGCCAACCAGTCGCGCTAGATTCCAGGTTTCAGCGCCAGCCATCCGTACCCCCAGGGCATCGGCCAGCAGCCCCAGCAGGAGGTTGTTGCTGTACAGGTCAGTGCTAGGCTGAGTGGCCGCGATCTGGCGTCCGTCAATGGCGCCGCCGCCGCTCTTCTGGCGCCGGCCCAGCGTGGCCTGCGGGAAGATCTGACGGTAGGTATCGGTGTACACCGCCAGCAAGCCTGCGTCGCTGTTGGTGAAGTTCACCCGGCATTGGGTGCGGCCCACACGCTCCAGCGATCCATCAGAGGCGATCAGGCCCAACAGGTAGAGCAGATCAGACGTGATCGTGGGCAGCGGCCAGGTTGGATGTCCGGCTGGCGAGGTCACCAGCGTGATCCGTTGCTTGAACGCATCCCAGTCCAGGCCAAGGGCGCCGGCAATCTGCCGCAGGACGCCGATGGGCATGGAACTGACGCGATCATCAGGTTTGGGCAAGCCGAGCGCCCGGTAGGCTGCCCGCAGCGTGCGGTAGCGCATCGTCAGTCCGGACTCGACCTCCGCCAGCAACTTCTGATCAGCCACGCGACAGTCGTCGGGCAACAGATCGATAGCATCTGGCGTATTGCCTTCCAGGGTGAGACGCTTCAGCGCGTAGACCGCATCGCCCACTTGCAGCTCATCGGCCCGCACCCACGGCCCTTGACCATTGCCGTCCGAGTCCCATCGATCCACCGCAACTTCATGGTTCGGGGTGAGGGTCAGTGCAAGGCCGGACTTGGTCTCGATGCGCACGAACTGAGTTGGCGCTGGGTTCTTGTGAACGCCCAATAGCTTGCTTGACGCCAGCTTGCCGGTGTCGCCCAGGGTCGATAGCTGGCCACTGGCTGCCTGAGCCTGCTGCGCCTCTACGAAGTCGCCGATGCGCGCCACGCGGCCATCCACCAACACCTCGGCGTCGGCGGTCAAGCAGGCGGTCATCGGATTTTCCATGATGCTGTACATGGCAACTTCATGGACTGTCCCCTGGCTGTTCTTGACCGCCACGTCGTTGGTGCCGGTCCAGTAGCCCTTGACCGGGTCGATGGTGTCGCCCAGGCGGATAGGCTGGTTGGGGCCGGTGGGGTTGATCTCGAAGCTGGCCTTGCAGTCCAGCCAGTTGTACGCGCCGCACAGGCCCAGCCGCTCCGGGCTGACGATGCAGACGTGGGTCGGCGCGAAGCTCTGGCACAGGGTGCAGGTGTAGAACTCCGGTACGCTCTCGTCCACCAGGGAGCCCATGCGCTCGTTGCGCTCGTTGTAGGCGTCGCGGGCGTGCTGCAGCCACTCGGCGTGCAGCGCCGGGTCGGTGATCACCTTGACCTGTACCTTGTCGACGATCGCGCCGAACTCGCCATGGAAGCGGGCGTGCAGGATCTTGCCGAAGTGCTCCAGAGTGAAGCCCTTGTCGGCCGCGGCCTTGGCGATGCGGATCCAGGCAATGTCGCGCTGGCCGATGTGCTGCACGCCGCTGGCGCCGTTGATGAAGTAGTGTACCTGACGCTCCAGCACCGGCTCGAAGTCTTTCTGCATCTTGCGGCCGGCCACCTCGATCAGAATCCCCAGGTCCAGGTAGCCGCCCTCTTCCACGTCGGCGAAGCTGGGGCCGAGCACCTCGACGCGGCCGTCCTCGACCTGCTCGGCCGGGACCATGCGCAGGTACTCGAAGGCCCGGCTGTACTTGCCGCCGAACTCGACGCGCATGTCCTTCTTGCGCACCACCTCGCCCTCGAAGGCCGAGCCGTAGGGCACCGGCACCGGGACCTCGGTGATCTTGATCTTGACGCCGCGCGTCTCGATGCACTGCTGCACCAGCTTCTCGGCCCGCTCCAGGTCGTCTTTGCCGTGGATGGTGTTGAAGGGCAGCGACACCACGTGCTCGTGCTGGGTGACGCCGGTGGGCAGGATCTGCGGGATGACGGTGTCGGCGATGACGGGGAAACCGTAGTTGATCGCGCCGGCCGCGGCCGCGTACTTCAGGTCGTCGATCTCGCCCAGCGCCAGCACGAAGGCGAAGACGCGGGCCCGGTTGTAGAGCAGGATCTCGCGCGCTTGGCCGGCCTTGAGCCCGCCGAAGGTCAGCGCCGAGCGGGTGGCGAAGCCCAGCGCGTAGATCGCGCTCAGCGTGTCCAGGCCGAAGGGCACGATGTAGGTGTCGTAGCCCATCTCGACGCCCTCTTCCTGGAGCTGGTGGATGATGCTGCGGCCGTTGACGTTGCCGCTGAGGAAGATCAGGATGTTGCGCCGCTGCAGCTCGCGCACGATCTTGACCGCCACCTCGTTGCTCTTGGCCGCGCCGACGATGGCAGCAAAGCCGGGCATGCGGCCGTCCACCAGCGCGATGCCCCAGGAGCGGAGCTGCACATCGTCGATGGGGCCGTTGAGGAAGCCGTTGGCGCCGTTGCCGCCCGCTCCCGCATCGGGGCTGGTGAAGCTGCCGCCGGTCATGTGGAAGCCTGGGATCCGTTGCGGCTCCTCGCCCTTGACGAAGCGCAGCGCCTCGATAGCCTCGGCTGCGAACAGCGTCGCCATGCCGCTGTCCAGCGTCTCGCCCAGGTAGGGCATCCAGCGGCAGTCGCTGGGCATGGGGTGCAGCAAGCTGCGGGCATGCTGGAGCACCGGCTCCAACTGGCCCACCGTCTCCACTTGCACGCCCATCATGCCGTTGATGGTGGGCAGGTAGTAGGCCGTATTAGGAAACGCGACCGGCGCATCCGGCCCAACGTCGGCGATGGTCCGCTTCAGCAGATCATCGGCCTCGTTGACCAACAAATGCGCACCGCGGATAGCTCGACTTGCGATATATCTTGACATCGGTCCATACTCCTTATACTCGTAATGCGTAATCCGTAATGTGTGCCAGCGGAATTCGTGTGCGCGATTCCGGGTTACGCATTACGTGTTACTCGTTGCGCATCAGGCCGGCACGCCGTACAGCATGGCCTGCTGCTCTTCGATGGGCAAGCTCAGGTAATCCTGCAGCGGGTAATCGCCGCTCTTGCCGTACTTGTTCGGGTCGTAGGCCGGCAGCTTCAGATCGGCGCGCTTCTTGTCGATGTGCGCCAGGCTGCGGCGGACGATCTCCTTGGGGTCGGCCAGGAACTCCATCTTGCCGCCCATCATCTCCTCCCAGCCGGCTGAGATCAGGTCGGACACCTCCTCGCTGAACTCGTAGGGCGACTCGACGCCGAAAAGCACGTAGGCGCCCGAGGCCGCGGCGTAGGTGCCGATGGCCAGCGCCTTCTCGCTCATCCACTCCGGCGCGATGCCCACGGCCGGCAGGTCGCTGACGTCCTCGCCCAGCCCGCCCTCAGTGGCCATCTGGGTCAGCACCGTCAGGATGCGGCTGTTGTCCACGCACGAGCCCATGTGCAAGACCGGCGGGATGCCCACGGCCTCGCACACCTCGCGCAGGCCCGGCCCGGCCATGTCCATGGCCGCCTCGCCCAGCAGCATGCCGTACTTGCCGGCCGCAATCGCGCCGCAGCCGGTCTGCACCACCAGCACGTCGTTCTTCAGCAGCTCGGCCGTGATGTCGATGTGGTCCTTGTCCTGCGTCACCTTGGGGTTGTTGCAGCCGACCACCGCGGCCGCGCCGCGGATGCGGCCAGACATGATGGCGTCGTTCAGCGGCCGGAAGGAGCCGCGATAGCTGCCGCCCAGCATGTAGTTCAGGTATTCGTGGCTGAAGCCGGGCACCACGTCCGATTTCACATCGGGAATCATCACCTCGCCGCGGTTAGGGTAGTTGTCGATGGCCAGGCGCACGATGTCCTTGGCCACCTGCAACGCCTTGTGCTCGTCGAACTCCATGTGCAACGCGCCGGGCATCTTGACCTTGGGCGAGGTAGTGATGACCTTGGTGTGGAAATTGCTGGCCACGTTGGGCAGGGCCTGCATGATGCACTGCACGTCCACCACCATGGCCTCGACCGCGCCGGTGATGATGGCCAGCTCCTGGTGCAGGAAGTTGCCCGCGCTGGGGATGCCCTGGCGCATCATGACCTCGTTGGAGGTGCAGCAGATGCCGGCCAGTGTGATGCCGTCCGCGCCCTTACTCTTGGCGTAGTCGATCAGCTCGGGATCCTGCACGGCCGCCACGATCATCTCGCTCAGCGTCGGCTCGTGGCCATGCACCAGGATGTTGACAGTCTTCTGATCCAGCACGCCCAGATTGACCTGCGTGACCTTGGGGCTGGGGGTGCCGAAGAGGATGTCGCTGATGTCGGTGGCCCACATGCTGCCGCCCCAGCCGTCCGAAAGCGCAGTGCGGATCGCTCCCCTGAGAATGTGCGCGGCGTCCTGGTCGTCGCCCATGTGCGTGCGGTGCAGGGTGTCGATCACCTCGCGGTCGATGCCGCGCGGGGCCAGATCCTGCTTTTTCCACAGCTCATAGCGCTTCCTGGGCGCGTGCTTGAGATAGACCAGCTCGCCGCGTTGCTGGCCAAACTCAGCCAGCGACTTGCGGGCCACATCCAGCGCCACGTCGTTGGCCGGCCGGCCCTCGGTGGGGATGCCCACGCGCGCGGCAACGTCCCACAGTTTGCCCACATCGCGGATGGCGTAGCCGGGCGCCTGGCCCAGCGCTACGGCCTCCAGGGTGAAGGCCAGGTCGCGGCCGTGGTCGGAGTGGGCGGCTGCGCCGGCGGCGATGGCGCGGGCCAGGTTGCGGGCGGCGATGGTCTCCAGCGTCGCGCCGCAAATGCCCACCTGGCCGTCCTTGGTGATGCGGCAGGGGCCCATGAAGCAGTTCTTGCAGCACATGCCGCTCTTGCCGCTGCCAACCGTACACGGCGCCATGTTCTCGACCCGGCTGAAAGCCGTCCCGATGCCCAGTGCGTCAGCCCGGATCAGGATCGCCTGCGCCGCCGGGTCCATCGAGCGTTCGGTGATGTCACGTCCCTTTTTTGCCATGATAGGTGCTCCTGTGAAGTGAAGCGTGCTCGTAACTCGTAAAACGTAACTCGCAACTCAGAACTCGGAACCAGCAACTTCCATCTGCGCACACTTCCGGGTTACGCATTACGTGTTACGCATCACGTTAATACTTGCGAAACTCCCCCGACATCGCCATATCCGCCGGGTGCGTCTGGATGGTGCGCATGGCCAGGGCGGTCCAGGCCGGGTCGGTCTTGCCGGTGGACACGGGGACGATTTCGACCTTGCCGTTGTCCTCGAAGCCGGTGGGCGGATAGCCGGCCGCCACCAGGGCCTTGACGATGACCTGCGCCGAGGTTCGGCCGGGGTCGAAGAAAACGCGCAGCGTCTTGAAGGCCGAGCTGGCCTCGACGTCGTCGACGCCAGCCAGCGCGAACAGGGCATTGCGCACGGCGAGCACGTGGTGGTCGGCCCACATGGCCGGAACACCGAGGACGAGTTCTTCCATCGTTGGTTTCTCCTTCTGAAACTGTTTGGCCAGTTCTGCGACAGCCGCAGCGTCGTAGCGGCGATGCCCGCCCAGGGTCTTGGCCGTGGGCAGCAGGCCAGCGTCGGCCCAGCGCGTGACCGTGCTGGGCGAAACGCCGAACATTGCAGCCACGTCGGCGCGGCTGAGGAGGCGGCTATCGGGATGCGTCTTGAACATAATCTCCATCTCCTGCGGGGGTAAACACGAACGTCAGAGGCGCAAAAAAACAGAAAGCACACGCTCGCCTGGCGACGCTGACAGGTGGCGAGTGCGCTGTGAACGTTTTGAACGTTTTGAACGATTCGGGCGGTACATGGTCAGTTTACCGCAGGATGCCCCCCAATGGAAGATGCAGATGACTTATTTGGACTAGTGCAAATGCACTATCTTTTCCCCATGCCCTGCCCATGCGGCCACAGTGGCCCGAAGGCTCACTGGCCCGGTGGTCAACTCAACAGATTGTTCTCGAACGCGCGGGCCACCGCCTGCGCCCGTGTGTGGACGTGTAGTTTCTGCAAGATGCTCTGGATATGGTTGCGGGTGGTAGACTTGGTGATGGACAGCGCCACGGCGATCTGGTCGGTGCTTTGGCCTTGGGCTAACAGGCGCAGCACGTCCAGCTCGCGGGTACTCAAACTTTCCCGGGACGCCTCATCGGCCGGGGCAGGTCCAGCAAGCAATTGAACTTGCTGCATATTCTCCACCAGGCTCAGCACCTGGCGCGCGAACTGCTCGCGCTGCTTCAACTCGCTGGCATCGCGAAACAGATGTAAGATGACGGTGGCGTCGTCCTCGGTCGTTGGCAGGGCGAGGATGCTGATGTTGATCCAGCGCAGGTCCCCGGATTTGCTTGTGGCTAGTGTGTTGAAGGTCTCGACAGGCTGGCCGAGGCGCGCCTTGGCAGTTACAGCGCAGTTGCCGCGGCACCAGACGTGGTCGTGATCATCGCGCCCGCGCACGATGTCATAGCACGACCGGCCCAGCACCTCGGCTGGCGCGTAGCCCAACAGGGCCTGCGCCGCCGGGTTCCAGTAGGTGATGCGCTGGTTGTGGTCGATCAGAAAGGCGCCGTCGGCAGATCGCTCCAATGCGCTGGTTATCGCATCCATCCACGCCTCCAAAGCATGTTCGCAAAACGATACTGGCCTCCACGTTTGTTAGCCTATTGTACCATCCGCGGCGCACCGGGCGCAAACTCCCCTTTCCCGCGTTTCCCTTCCTTCCCTTGTTTTCCCGCCATCACCGGCCCCGCCGCCAGCGACAAGGCCGCGCCCACAAACAGCGGCGCCGGCAGGCTGGCCATGATGCGCAGAATGTCGCTGGTCGTCGCTTGCTCGTCCAGAAAGCGCAGGATGCGCGCCATCGGGTTGCGGCTGAACATGGCGGCAAAGGCCGGCGCAATGGCTTCGCTGTGATCCCGCATCACCCGCAGCATAACCGAGTCCAGCCAGCCGTAGCGGACAGGGCCAGTCGGCAGAGCAAAGGGATGGCCGTGAGCCAGCAGCGATTGCACGATGGCCGCCGAGTCGGCCTGCACGCGGCTGTAGGCATAGCCGGTGCTGGGTTTGATGCGGCCGCCGGCCACGCCGATGCTCAAAATGCGCTGGCCTAACGGGCGCGGGAAGGGCGCATCGGTGATCGGCAGGCAGCCGCCCTCCTCAGCCACAACGCGAAATTGATCGATGCCCACCGTCTCCCGCAGATACGCCGTGATGGCCTGCTCCGTCTCCTGATGGGTCAAGCGTGCCTGCGTGAACAGGGTGTACTCCACCAGCGCACGATTCGGGGCGAAAGGCAGCACGTAGAAAAAACGCACATCGCCAAGCTGCGGCGTGCGGAAGTCCATGAAGGTGGCCACGGTGGGATCGAATGCAGCGTCAGGTGTCTCGATCTCCCAGCCGCGGAAATGGAGCTTCAGTCGGGTGCGCCGTTCGTCTGCAGCGCAAGCTGCTATGCGCGGCGGCCGGCTGTCGAAGACCCACGAGGCCGTCAGGATCTGGCCGTCCGTGACCACTGTGGCCGCGTCCTGGCCGTCGTCGATGCGCTGGACGTGGTCGCGCAGGAAATGGACGTTCGTGTGTTGCGCCAGACGCTGGCGGGCGTGACAGTAGAAGTCCAGGCCGCGAATGGTGTGGTAGCGGTACTCGCCCAGGTCCAGGTCCTGCACGCCGTCTGGCCCGGCCACGCGCAGACGATCCCACGACCAGCAGATGGCCGCGTCGAACGGACCGGGCGCAGCGCTCCAGAAGCTGAAGGTGCGGTCGTTGCGCGTCTTGGCATCCTGCTCGATGATCAGGATCGAGCGCTCTTGGAGCGCAGCCGTCTCGGCCAGGCAGCAGGCCAGAGTGAGGCCCGCCAGCCCGCCGCCAGCGATGATAAAGTCGTAGTGGGTCATGGTCATGAAGCCTCGTGCAATGATCAGGTCAGCGAATAAACCGTCGCTGTTCAGTTACTACTCAGGTGCCGGGCACTTGCAGCTCATGGGCGGCTGAAATCGGCTCCACAGACTTGGTTGCAGGCGCAGATTCCAGTGCCCGGCACCTATAGCTGAGTAGTAACGGCTGTTCATCAGTTTAGTCTAATTCCCCGCATAACGGATCGGCCAAGGGATGGGACTGGGCATGGCCGCGCAGACAGCCCACTCCCTGGCCGACTGGCCAGTTGTGCAAACCGTAACCGTAACGCAACTCTCTTGACAAGCCGGGGATTGTCGTGTTATCACTAAGCCAGTAGAACAACATTCGGGTGTGTTTGAATATGGTTGATGACCCGTCATTGCGAGGCGTCTGCGACGAAGCAATCTCGTCACGCCACGTTGGGATTGCTTCGTCGGCGGCCTCCTCGCAATGACCCTTCAATCAGATTCAAACACACCCATAACATTCCAGCCTGCAATAGAGATAGCCATGGCCACAAAACAAAACATAGCGACCGCCGCCAAGATCATTCCCGCCGTGCCCGGCCGGCCCTTCATCGGCAGCCTGCGCGAGTTCCAACGCAATCCCCTGGGCTTCAGCCTGGAGGTCACGCAGAACTACGGGGACATCGTGCGCATGACTCTGCTGGGCGAGGAGTCGATCTTCGTCAACGACCCCGACGCCATCCAGCACGTGCTGCAGACCAACGCCCGCAACTACGACAAGCAGACCATGGACTACCAGTTGCTCTATCCGCTGGTCGGCCGCGGGCTGCTGACCAGCGACGGGGACACCTGGCTGCGCCAGCGCCGGCTGATGCAGCCGGCCTTCCACCGCCAGCGCATCGCCAGCCTGGGACAGATGATGGTCGACGAAACGCTGGCCGCGCTGGCGCGCTGGCAAGACGCAGCCCAGCAGGGCGCGCCCATCGCCGTCGACCAGGAGATGATGCGCCTGACCTTGACCATCGTCGGCAAAGCGCTGCTCAGCATCGACCTGGGCGACGAGGCCAGCCAGTTCGGCCTGGCCTTCAAGCAGGCCAACGGCCGCTTTGGCTACGAGAACATGGTGTCGGTGATGTTGCCCTGGCTGCCGACGCGCCAGAACCGCCAGTATCGCGCTGCCATCCAGACCATGGACCGTATCGTCTACGAGATCATCGCCCGGCGGCGCGCTGAGCCGGGCGATCATGGCGACCTGTTGACCATGCTGCTCGGCGCGCGCGATGAGGAGACAGGCGAGGGGATGACCGACCGGCAACTGCGCGACGAGATGATGACCATCCTGCTCGCCGGCCACGAGACCACGGCCAACGCGCTGACCTGGACCTTCTACCTGTTGTCGCAGCACCCGGAGGCTGCCCAGCGGCTGCACGCCGAGGTGGACAGCGTGCTGGCCGGCCGGCCGCCGGGCATAGCCGACCTGCCGCGCCTGCCCTACACTCGCATGGTGCTGCAAGAGGCCATGCGCCTCTATCCACCGGTCTGGAGCCTGGCCCGCCGCGCCATCGAGGCCGACGAGCTGGCCGGCTATCCCATCCCGGCTGGCAGCGTGATCCACATCAGTTTCTACGCGCTGCACCGCCATGCGCGGCTGTGGGACGAGCCTGATGCCTTCCGGCCGGAGCGCTTCAGCGACGAGGCGGTGGAGCAGCGCCACAAGTTCGCCTACCTGCCCTTCAGCGCCGGCCCGCGCAAGTGCATCGGCGACCAACTCGCCCTGACCGAGGGCCAGTTGATCCTGGCCGCAGTTGCGCAGCACTATCACCTGACCCTGGCGCCCGGCCAGCGCATCGACACCGCCGCGTTGATCACCCTCAACCCCAAGCACGGCATGAGCATGATCGCGCAGGGGCGCAGGTAACAGGTGGCAGGTTGCAAGTAGCAAGTTGCAGGTGGCAGATAGCCGCATCGCTCGGGCCGGTCTCCGACCGTGCCCGCCCAGCCGCACCCATCGCTCGGGCCGGTCTCCGACCGTGCCCGTCAGGGAACTCGACCAATGGACCAACAACGAGAAAAGCTGCGCCAGCGCCTGCTGGACTCGCGTCGTGACCTGCTGGCCGCCGTGGAGAATCTGGACCCGGCCGAGCTGGCAGCGCCCACCGCCAACCCGGGTTGGGCCGTGATTGACATGCTGGCCCACCTGGCCGGCGCGGAACTGGGCCATCAGCAGGTGATTCGCGCCCTGCTGGCAGGCGAAACGCCCGACACAACCGGCTTTGACCTGGACGCCTTCAACGCGGCCGATGTGGCCGCCCGCAGCGGCGCGGACCTGGCTGGGCTGCTGGCCGAGCTGGCCGCCAACCGGGCCGAGACCCTGGCCCTGCTGGACGCCATCGCCGCGGACGACTGGGCGCGCAGCGGCTACCATCCGGGGGGCTTCGACACCACCGTCGAGGGGGTCTTCCGCGTCATCGCGATCCACGAGAAGCGCCACGTGAAAGACATCCGGGCAGCGTTGGGAAACCACCAGTAGCACGCGAAAAAATCTCCATTGACATACCGTTAACCTCTTGACAGGCGGGGAAAACCATGTTACTATGAAAGGGCTTTCAGAAACCGCTTTCAGTACTTCCTCTTGGTTCCCCTTTCTGAAAGTGCTTTGCCCTTCAGTACATCGTAAACAAAGTTGTTGAGGTGCCCGGCACTTGACACGAGCCTCTG